>NZ_MZMV01000005.1 GCF_002210435.1 Micromonospora wenchangensis | reverse complement strand
CTCACGGCGTAGCCCGTTCGTCCGGCGGCGCTGCCCACGGGGCAGTCCGACGTCCTCCGGCTGCAATGCCTCACGCCGGTTACGGAGGAACCCCGCCAGCCCACTGCGATCGATCACGACGCCTCCCTCCGGGTACCGGGTTGTTTCTACCGGCCACGGGAGGACGTAGCCACGCCCCGCCGATCCCCCCTTCCCGGCCGCGGGCCCGCCGAGGGTGGGATCGGTAGGCCGTGGTTACCGCCCCGCTTCCGACCGACGATCGACGGCGTAACCCGATGACCGGACCACCGATGACGAAAGCAGAGCCGATGCCACGTACACCTGTCGACATCAGCGTCCCCGACCTGACCGGAAAGCTGGCCGTGATCACCGGCGCGAGCGACGGGATGGGCCTGGGCATGGCCGCCCGACTGGCCGGAGCCGGCGCAGAGGTGATCCTGCCCGTCCGCAACCCGGGCAAGGGCGAGGCCGCGATCACCACCATCCGGCGGGCCCACCCCGGCGCGAAGGTCTCGCTACGCAGCCTGGACCTGTCCTCGCTGGACTCGGTCGCCACGCTGGGCGAGACCCTGGGTGCGGAGGGCCGCCCGATCCACATCCTGATCAACAACGCCGGTGTGATGCAGCCGCCGACCCGGCAGACCACGGCCGACGGGTTCGAGGTGCAGTTCGGCACCAACCACCTCGGCCACTTCGCCCTGGTCGCCCGGCTCCTCCCCCTGCTGAGCGCCGGCCGGGCCCGGGTCACCTCCCAGGTCAGCGTCGCCGCCCGCAGTGGTCGCATCAACTGGGACGACCTCAACTGGGAACGCTCGTACCACGGCATGCGCGCCTACCGCCAGTCGAAGATCGCGTTCGGGCTGTTCGGCCTGGAGCTGGACCGACGCAGCAGGGCCCACGGGTGGGGCATCACCAGCAACCTCTCCCATCCCGGGGTGGCCCCCACCAGCCTCCTGGCCGCCCGCCCCGAACTCGGCCGCAGCCGGGACACTCCCGCGATCCGCCTGATCCGGGCCATGTCCGCCCGCGGCATCCTGGTCGGCACCGTCCAGACCGCGGCCCTGCCCGCGCTGATGGCCGCGACCGACCCCGACGCCCGTCCCGCCGTCCTCTACGGACCCGGCGGGCCCGGCAACCTCGGCGGCCCACCCGCCGA
The DNA here is from genome assembly GCF_002210435.1 of Micromonospora wenchangensis. Taxonomy (GTDB): domain Bacteria; phylum Actinomycetota; class Actinomycetes; order Mycobacteriales; family Micromonosporaceae; genus Micromonospora; species Micromonospora wenchangensis. The sequence continues at coordinate 188,285 of NZ_MZMV01000005.1, read as the reverse complement.
GCAGCGGACGTACCCGACACTGCGCGACACCGGCGAGGCCCAGCGCGTCTGGCAGGTCTCCGAACGGCTGACCGGCGTCGCGTTCGTCGCGGCCTGACACCGGCCGGAACCGGAACACCACCCGCCATCGGGGTCGTCGGGACCACCACCACGACATCGGCTGCCGCCGCGAGTCGGACGGTCCGGCCGACTGACCGGACCGCCGACGAGCGATCAACGTGCCGCCAAGCGACCGGTTGAGCGGAGCTTCGGTAAGCACGGCTGCGCCTCTCGGTAAGGGCTCAGTCCGTTCCCCCTCCGCCGCCGGTGTCGAAGTTCGCAGCGTCCCCATATCCGGCGTTCTCCACGACGGCGGCGGAGTGCCGGTCGGGAACACCACGACCCCGGTGAAAGATGTCGCGATCAGGACGCGGCGAGTCGCGGCGTATCGCCCGCATGGCGGCCCGCGCGGCCGCCGCCTTCTCCGCTGCGCTCTGCGGCCGGCGACCTCTGCGCTTGAAGATCAGGACCACGATGCCAGCCACAAGCCCGAGGCCAGCCAGCAACGGATACCACTGCATGTCCCCACGGTAGAAACAGCCCGCATCTGGACGGGGAGTGCTCTCATGCCATGCCGCCGGCCGTGCGTGCCGTGGTGAATCCGGGTGCGGGTGTCGGTCGGACTCGTGTTGACTTTGCCGGTGGATCGTCAGCGGCTCAGCAGCATCGCGCACTCGCACCACCCGATCGCGGCTCCGGTCTCCGGTGTCAACCTCGACCGTCTCCTGCGCCGACCGGACCGGCAACGGGCGGCTCGTATCCTCGACCTCGGCTGCGGAGAGGGGGCCTGGGCGCTGCAGGCCCTGGCGCACTACCCCGAGGGGCACGCGGACGGCGTGGACGTCAGCTCGTACGCCCTCGAACGCGCCGCGAGCGCTGCCGTCGAACGAGGCTTCGCCGACCGGCTCACGCTGCACGAGCGCGACGCCCGCACGTACGTGCCCGACGGCGACTACGACCTGGTGCTGTGCGTCGGATCGACCCACGTGTTCGGCGGATTCGCCGAGACGCTGGAGTCGGCCGGCCGGCATGTGCATGCCGACGGCATCCTGCTGGTCGGTGAGGGGTTCTGGCAGATCCCGCCGACTCCGGAGGCACTCGCCGCGCTCGATGTACGGCCCGAGGAACTCACCGACCTCGCCGGCCTGATCGACGCAGCTGAACAGGCCGGCTGGACGCCGGTGTACGCCCATGTCAGCGACGCCGCCGAGTGGGACGACTACGAATGGTCGTGGATCGGCTCGCTCACTGAATGGGCGCTGAACAATCCCGGCCATCCGGACGCTGCCGAGGCGCTCACCGTCGCCCGAAGGCACCGCGATCAGTGGTTGCGCGGATACCGCGACGTTCTGGGCTTCGCGACACTGGTGCTACGTCACATCTGATCGCGGTGCATCTCACTCTCATGCCGCAATCCGTGTGCTCGGTAAGTGTCCGTTTGTGCCGATGAGCGCGTGGCAGGCGGTGATGTTGGGGGAACCCGAGGAGGTCGACGTCAACGACGTGGCGCACGGCGTCTCGTCGGACGCGGTAGATGGTCGTATACCACCTCCACGGTGGAGACCGGTTGAGATCTGATGATGAGCATTCCGTCCGTGCGGTGACTGGTGTGGTGGCGAATCGGATTGCTGGGGTCGTGTCGTGCCTGCCAGGATGCCGCCATGTCGATCGCCGAGACCTCTGCTGAGGATGCCCTGGTCGCGCTGCACGCGTCGCTCGATGAGCGGCGCCGGCCGGAGGAGGTTGCGCATCTCGTGCTGCGGGTGGTGGGCGGTCAGTTGGGGCTGCGGGACCGGATGACGGTGGGGCGGGCGGCTCGTGCGGCGTCACGGTGGAACGGGTGGAGTTCGATGTCGGTGGACTTCGCCCGGCCGGTCGGTGGCGCCCGTCAGATCGACGCCGCCGTTCGGCTGTTCGAGCTGCCGCCCGGTGGCGTCGACCCGGATGATCCCGTCTCGCTGCTTGATTTCTCGGCCCGCCTGAGTGAGTCCCTGGGTGCCGTCGATCCGGCCCGGCTGGACTTCCTGCGGGACCGGTTGAACCGGGAGGGCCGGGCTACGGCGGGGATCGAGCTGTCGAAGCGGCAGTACAACCGGCGGTTCCGGGTGAGCCAGCGATTGTTGGCGAAAGCCGACAGGTTGGCCGTCGAGCAGACCAAGCGGCAGTTGACCATGGTCGCGCGGGCAGGATTCGCGGCGAGCATCGAGCGGGATGCGTTTCTGGCTGATCCGTGGGCGGGTTGCTTCGTGGCGTATCTGACTGCCAAGCGGAAGTTGCGGCGGGAGTTCACCCTGTCGGGGCGGGACAACCCGTACGACGACATCGCCGACCTGTTGTTCGAGCACTGCGCCGCCAACCCGGCGACGGACTGGTGGATGATCGCCCAGGCCCATCCGACGCCGACTGTGCTCGCCCGGCTGACCGAGGCACAGCGTGGTGAGCTGCTGGGCCGGTGGTGGACGACGATGCGTCAGGTCGCGGCGTTACTCAAGCGGGTCTGGACGGCCAGCGACTTCGACCAGGCCACCATGATCGTGAGGCGGGGAAACGACTCGTCGACGTGGAACCTCCTGTGCGGCGCGTACAACGCCGCGCGGGCGGCGTGGATCGCGACGCTCGACGCCGCCGGCAGCCTCGGCCTGCTGCAGGCGTCCTGCCCGGGCAAGGCGATGATGCTGATCGCAGCGGACCTGGCGGCGTGGCACCGCTCGACCGGCGGCGGCCTGCACCCCGACGTGGGCGTATGGGCTCGGCTGCCGCTGCCGTGGGACGTGCTCGACGGCACCACCGCCTGCACCCGCGCGGATGTCGAGGCGGCATGCGCCGATGCTGGCGTCGACCCCGTCACGTCCGGTTGGACAGGCCCCAGGACACCCGCAGCCACCGGACGTTTCCGCCCCACGCCCGAGTTGGTGCACGGGGTATCGATCGTGGACCCGCTGTGGGCGTCGATGCTGCGTGCCGGTGGGGCGTTCTCCGGAAAGATGGCCAAGAACAGCTTGGAGCAGACGCTGATCCCGGGTGACGTCGTGGTCAGCGACCTGCCGGAACGAGATGGACATGTCAAGCCGTGATCGGGCAGCATGATCACGCTCGTCGTAGCTCAGTGGTAGAGCGCCCGGCTCTGGACCGGGTGGACGCTGGTTCGAGCCCAGCCGACGGGGCCCGTGGAGATCCGTTGTAGCTCAGCGGTAGAGCACCCGGCCAGGGACCGGGAGGACGCCGGTTCGAGCCCGGTCAACGGATCCCCACGATCTGCCATCTGAGTTCATGGACATCACCGCGAGGCGTGCTCCCGGTGCCGTGGTCCGACGTCAGGTGTCACAGTGCCCCTGACATTGGCCAGTTGCGCCAGTGCTTGTCTCCCGGGCGGGTCGGCTGGTAGTGGGAGGGGTTGGCAGTGGCCAGCACTTCGCTGATCTGCTGGTAGGTCTCGATGTCGCTGGGACGGACCTCGAACGGTGCCCGGTTGTGCGGTGGCGCGTGGCGGGTAAGGCTCTCGTGTAGCTGTCGTTGCCGTTCTCGCTCGGGACTCGGCGGACGGACCCGCAGGGTGGTGTGATGCCAGTCGTCCAGGCACAGCACCTGGGGCAGGTCTGACGGGACGAGTTGACGCACCTCGGTGCTCTCGGCCAGCAGAAGATCGCGGTGCTGCGGCGCGAGGAGTCTGAACAGGTCTTCCGGGCAGGTCGTCTCAGCGGCGGCGACCGGCACGGCCTGTCCTCGGATGACCAGTGGGACCTGCCGGTACCAGGCTGCCCCCGAATCGTCCTCGAACAGGTCCGCGAAGTTGTCGATGCGGTGGGCGAACCGCGTCTGCCAGGCCTCGTTCGTGCCGGTGAGGCAGTTGCCGAGGGCATGCAGGACGTCGACGACGTTGCCGGCTCGCGGGTTGTAGCCGACGGTGTCCACGACCAACGGTCGGCGTCGCTGAACCCATGCAGCCGAGCCGCTACCAGATAGCTGTAGGGATGTTCCAGTTCGGGAAACCGGCGCTGCTCGGCAGCACGATCGAACACGTCGACGACATCCTCAACCCGCACCACACCCAGGATGGTAGGGAACTGGTCATGGTCAGAAACGAACGATCCACAGACCCGCGCCTCGGCAGTAGCTACGCCGCGAGCACTTCCAGTTGAAAGGCAAGGGGTCTGCTTCGGGAGCCGTCAGTTTCAGCAGCAGGTGACGGTGCGGAGCCCTGCGGCGTGGTCGCCGGTGGCGGCCTGATCGGCGACGGCCTGGATCTGGTCGCGGGTGAGGTGGTGGCCGGCGCGGATCACGGCCGAGACCGACGACAGGTTCGCGGCATCGGTGAGCGGGTCGGCGTCCAGCAGCAGGAAGTCGGCATCCATTCCGGCCGCGATCCGGCCCATGCGGTCAGACCGGCCGAGATAGGCCGCCGGGCCGGTCGTGGCGGCGCGCAGGATGTCCAGCGGTGGGATCCCGGCGGCCGCCCACTCGCCGAATTCCAAACGCATCGTCTGGCCCGGGGTGGCGCCCTGTCCGTCGGTGCCGGTCATCATGGGCACGGTGGCGTCGTGGAAGATGCCGACCATGCGTTTGCAGAGCTCGTACGCTTTGCGGTAGATGTCGTGCGTGGTGGCCGGCAGGCTGTCGAAGGTCTTGAGAACGTCCTGCCGCTCGGCGCGCTCGTCGGAGGACATCAGGGCGAAACCCGGGTCCTGCCGGTATTCCGGGGCGTCGGCGAGGTACTGGGTACGCAGGCGTACGAGGGTGGGTGTCTGCCAGGTGCCGTTGGCCACGAAGGTTCTGGCCAGCTCCCGTGCCTTGGCCTCGTCGAAGGTGTCGAGCGCCTGTCCCAGCAGGGCTACGGCTTCCTCCCTGGCGAAGGCGGCCGGATTGATGAGCCGCTTGTTCTGCTGGCCGGCCATGACTTCGTCGGCCAGTGGCAGGCCCAGCACCCATTGCGGTATGGGCAGCGCCGCCTGCTCCCGGCCCCACAACGTGTCGTACCGGGTGGAGCAGTTGATCCAGATGTTGCTGCCGGTACCGAAGTGCTCGATCGAGCGGTAGCCGAGCTTGGACGCCTCGGTCACACTCACGTCGGGCGGCAGATGCCCGGCCGTCACGAGTCCTTCCTCCCGCGCCTGTTCGAGAGCCGCGAGGAATGGCTCGCGGTCGTACACGACGATTTTGATGAAGTCGGCACCCTGCTCCTTCTGTCGCTTGACCTCGGCCCGGGCGTCGTCGGCCGATCCGGCGTTGAACGGCGATATCAGCGCTCCGGGCATGGCGAGCAGGGCGGGGGCGTACTCGGTCAGCGGCAGCCGGCTCTCCGCCCGGTAGCGCAGCAGATCCTCCGAGGCGGCCATCTGGCGCATGCCGGTGACCCCCTCGGCCAGCATCGTCGCGAGGTAACTCCGGGCGTCGGCGCCCTGCAACGTGTGGACGTGCATGTTGTTGTAGCCCGGGACGACGAAGCGGCCGGCCCCGTCGACGGCGCGCACGTCTGCGGTGGTGGCCGCCGCGGAGTTGGTCACGGCGGTGATGCGGCCGTCGCGCACCAGCACCGACTGGCGTGGGCGTCGGGAGCCGTCGATCGGATCGATCACCGTGACGTTGTCGATCCGGATCGGCGGCGCCGTCGGGAACACGACCCGGTCGGGATCTCTCTTGGTGAGCGCCCGCGTCACCGGTACGCCGACCGCAGCGGCCATGATGGCACCCCCACCCATGGCGAGGAAGCGACGACGGGTACGGCGCGGCTGCGCTGCCTTCGCTGAGTCGTCGGACATGCCCGGACCACCTTATTTGCATACTCCATCAGTTTTGATAACCGTAACACGCAACGCTGCGCGCCAGCGTTGTGCGGTAGAGTCGTGGCTCGTGGTGGAGCAGCCGGCGATCGCGGCGAGCCGGAACTCCCGGCGCAGGACCCGGACGCGGTCGGCGCTCCTGCGTGCCGCGCAGGAGATCCTGGCGGAGGGCGGCGACGCCCACGTCAGCGTCCAGGCCCTCACCGATCGGGCCGACGTCGCATTCGGTTCGCTCTACAACCACTTCGAGAGCAAACACGACCTCTTCGACGCCGCCATCGCCGATGCGTTCGAGCAGTACGTGGCCTGGCGGGACGCCCACACCCCCGGCGGCACCGACGCCGTCACCCGGTTCGCCACCAACGTCCGACTCACCGGCCGCCTCGCGGCCCTGCGCCCCGACCTCGCCCACATCCTCACCCATCCGCTCGCCGTGTCCGCCGAACGACCCGCCGGCATCGCCCAACGGCTCAGCCACGACCTCCTCGCCGCACTTCACGAAATCCGAGCCGACACCCCCACCAGTGACGACAGTCACATCACCGTCATTGCCGCGGCCGGCGCCATCGCCGCAGTCCTCCGCGCCGCCGCCCACCTCGACCCGCCCGGCCAGGCCCGACTCGCCGACCACCTCACCCGCGACCTGCTCCGCATGATCGGCGTCACCGAAGCCCTCATCACCGACCTCCTCGCCACCGCCTGCCCACCGGCCAGGTGAACCGGTCATCGCGACGGCCGTCGCCGCTCTCCGGCTACGGTGCTTGGCGGGTGGCTCACCTGGCGAAGACCCAACCGCCAGCGCGGGCCAGGATGAACCGGATCCCGGGGCAGTGCTCCAGTGCTAAGCCGGGATCACCGAGGTACGCGCCATTCGATACGGATCAGTGTCACGAGGCCCTCCCAGACACCGCGCGGCCCAGCACTGCCGGCTTGATGCTTTCCAGCGCGAACTCGTGGAAAGTGGTGGGCGTGGTGTTCTGGGCGGTTCTCGGGACGGCGTTGTTGATGCCGCGTTCACAGGCCACATCCATGTCGATCATGGATTGGGCCATCGCCGCGGAGAAACCGCGGCCGAGAAGGAACTCCTTGACCACGGCGCGATCGAGGAGTTGGTACCGGATGGGCGTGCCGAGAACATCGGTGAGGATCGCGGCGATGTCGGCGAAGGACAGGTCCTCCCCGCCGAGGGACTCGACCGAATCCTGACCGGTCCAGTCACGGTCGAGCAGATAACCGGCGGCGAGCGCCGCGATGTCCTTCGTCGCGATCCACGGCGTGGTGAAGTCGGCCGGCAGCGTGCCGGTGACGGCCCCGTCTCCGATCGTGGCGGTCTGCCGGAGAATGTTGTCCATGAAGGTCGGCAGCGCCAGGGCGCGCACGTGCGCACCGGTGCTGCGCAGGAGGTCCTCCATGGCGTGCGAGGCCGACACGTGCCCGGCGTAGACCTGCGCGCCGCGCCCGAGTGCGGAAACGACCACGACGTGCGGCACGGCGTGACGCACCACGGCGTCCGCACCCGGGATCGAGGCGGAAACGTACGCCTCGTACGGGCTGCTCGCAGTCGGGGTGGCCGGCATCAGCCAGAACAGGGCGTCGGCGTCGGTGAGGGCGCGGTCCAGGGTGGCGGGGTCGTGGTGCGATCCGGTGACGACCTCTGCCCGCTTCCGCACGCCGGTGGGCAGTTTGCCCGGATCGCGGACGACGAGGCGGACCGGCTCGCCGTGGGTGAGCAGGGTGCGGACGAGCTTGCTGCCGATCTGCCCGGTAGGGGCGGTGACAACGATCATGGATGATGACTCCCATCAGCATCGAACCCAAGTAAACTCTACCGTACCGTTTACATTGAGGTGGACGCCATGGCCCGACGCGGGGAAGCGCTGCGCGAGCACATCCTCGACACGGCGAAAGTCGCGTTTCTGGAGACCGGCTTCGAGCGCACGTCCATGGACGCGATCGCACTGCGCGCGGCAACCTCGAAGCGCTCCCTGTACGCGCACTTCCCGACCAAGGACGCGCTGTTCCTCGCGGTGGTCGCGCGCACACGGGCCCTGTTCGCCGAACGCATGGGCACCCCCGCCGACTACGCCGACGAACCGATGGAAGCGGCCGTCCGCTACTGCGGGCGCTTCGTACAGATGCTGCGCTGGTCCTCCGTGGGAAAGATGGCGCGACTCGGCATCGCCGAGGCGGACCGGCTGCCGGATCTGGCGGCCGGGATCTTCGACGTTCTCTTCGGCGTGACGACCAACAACCTCGCCGCCCATCTGGAGAGCGGCACGGGACTCGCGACCGACAAGGCCGAGGCCGTCGCGAACCAACTGATCGGCCTGGCCGTCCATCCGGTGCTGCCCCGCCTGCTGTTCGGAGTCGACCCGCTCACCGACGAGGCGCCCGACCGCGCCCGCCTGGCGAGCGATGTCGACCTCGACCGGATCCGGCGGCTCGTCCACCTCAGCGTTCCGGCGGCAACCTGACTCTCCCCCAGTCCGGGCACTCCGGCACCGCGATGGCCGCGACGGGATGTCGGTCATGTTGCGTTGTCGTAGGCGTCCTGCGAGGCGGCGATGTCGCTGAGGTGTTCGATGGACCAGATCTGCAGCGCCCGCAGCGGCTCCAGCAGGGTCCAGCCGGCCTCGGTGAGGGCGTACTCGACCCGGACCGGCACCTCGGGGTAGACGGTCCGGCGGACGAGCCCGTCGCGCTCGAGGCCGCGCAGGGTCTGGGTCAGCATCTTCTGGGAGATGCCGTCGATGCGCCGGCGCAGTTCGGAGAAGCGCGCGTCACCGTCGCCCAGGATGCCGACGATCAGCACGGTCCACCGGTCACCGATGCGGTCGAGGATGCGGCGGGTGGCGCAGCCGGCGAGATACGGGTCACCACCGGCACCCGGGGTTGACGGCCTGGTTACCAAGAAGTGCCTTCTTTCCGATGGGTAGCTGCTCTCTTACGGTAACCGAGGAGGTCCCGTGAGGTCTCCGATCCCCTTCGAGAAAGGCAGTTCCATGTCCCGCATCGTTGTCATCGGTGGCACCGGCTATGCCGGGTCGGCCATCGTCGCGGAGGCCGCCGCCCGAGGCCATCAGGTGACCGCGTTCAGCCGTTCGCTTCCCGCCGAACCGGTCCCGGACGTGACCTACGTCCAGGGCGACGCCACGGACGAGGCGGCACTGTCCTCGGTCGTCTCCGGTGCGGACATCGTGGTCGGCGCGCTGTCGGCGCGCGGTCGGCTGGCCGGCTCGTTCCGCGAGGTGTACCGCAGGGTCGCGCGTCTCGCCGACGGCGGGGGTCTTCCGCTGTACGTCGTCGGCGGTTTCTCGTCGCTGCGTCCGGCGCCGGGTGCTCCACGCTTCGTCGCGGATCTCAACCACGCCCCGGCCGAGTTCCACGACGAGATCGTCGCCACGGCAGCGGTGGTCACCGAGGACCTGCCCGCCACCCCCGATTCGCTCAACTGGGTCTTCGTCAGCCCGGCCGGCCGGTTCGGCTCGTTCGCGCCCGGGCAGCGGCTCGGCGAGTACCGGCTCGGCGACGACGTCGCCCTGCAGCCCGACGGTGGCGGGGCGATCTCGGGAGCGGACTACGCGCTCGGGTTCGTCGACCTGATCGACAAGGGCGACCATCACCGGGCGCACGTCAACCTCGGCTACTGAGAATTGCCGGCCCGGTCCCGCGCGACGCGGCCGGGTGACCGGTTCACCTGGCCGGTGGGCAGGCGGTGGCGAGGAGGTCGGTGATGAGGGCTTCGGTGACGCCGATCATGCGGAGCAGGTCGCGGGTGAGGTGGTCGGCGAGTCGGGCCTGGCCGGGCGGGTCGAGGTGGGCGGCGGCGCGGAGGACTGCGGCGATGGCGCCGGCCGCGGCAATGACGGTGATGTGACTGTCGTCACTGGTGGGGGTGTCGGCTCGGATTTCGTGAAGTGCGGCGAGGAGGTCGTGGCTGAGGCGTGCGGCGATGCCGGCGGGTCGTTCGGCGGACACGGCGAGCGGATGGGTGAGGATGTGGGCGAGGTCGGGGCGCAGGGCCGCGAGGCGGCCGGTGAGTCGGACGTTGGTGGCGAACCGGGTGACGGCGTCGGTGCCGCCGGGGGTGTGGGCGTCCCGCCAGGCCACGTACTGCTCGACGGCGTGGGCGATCGCGGCATCGGCACCCACGTCGAAGGGCTCGGCACCGTCACCTGCCGCCGAAGCGGACCGCCGAACCATCGCCCCGACCGGTGGCCGGCGAGGCTGCCCCACCCCGGCACCGCTGCGCCGGTGACCTGCGGCGGCTGGCCGCTGCTTCGACCTCCGCGTCCCGCCGCAGCCACCCGGCGGTGGGACGCACGATTCCCGGGAGAAGCTCACCGGCACGCCTTCCCGGAGCCGCTCCCGGCCGGCCGGACGTCGTTCCCGGTGATCGTCAGTCGGAGCCCGTCGGCGGTCGCGGCGGCCCCCTCGTAGACGAGGCCGGCGGGTAGCGTCGGCAGATCGACCGTACGCGACTGGGCCTTGTCGCCGAGACGGCTGGCCGGCAGCCGGATGCCCAGGAACGGGATCTCCACCTCCTCGGGGTCGATGCGCAGGACGCCATCGACGATCTCGGGATCGGCGTACACCGTCACCTGCCGGGAGCCCCCGAGCAACGGAATCTGCATCTGCACGGTGAGCCGTCCGGCGTCGTCCGCGCCGTAGCCGGCCGGGCTCGTCGCGCCCGCAGAGCCGTGGGCGGCGGCCGTGCCGAGCTGGGCGTACGGCAGGGTGACGTCGGCGACGACCGACCCGGCACTGATCCCCCCGGAGCCGGACAGCCGCACGTCGTGCGCGGTCGCATCCACCGCCGCGGAGAACCGGCCGACCGTCACCTGCGGCACCCGGACGTGAACGGTGTGGAAGGTGCCGCGAGCCGACTGGATCAGGAACGGGCCAAGCCCGAAATCGGCCTCGGGCGGCTCGCTCAGGCCGGCGGTGCACTGCAGCCGTTGGGCGAGACGGTCGGCTGCGCGGTCGGCGACGACCCGGTCGGCGGTGAACCCGAGTCCCAGCAACAGCACGACCGGCGCTCCGGCGATGATCCATTTTCTTTGCACAGCCACTCCCTGTGTGTGAGTCGGGATTCTGGCCACCGCCGGACCGGGCCGGCGGTGAGCGCGCGGGCGAACACGAGGCTGACCGCGACGACGAGGCGGGTGCCGCTGCCGGAGGATCCGGTGGCGTCCTCGCCTCGCCCGGGTCCGGTGCCGAGGGTGCGCAGATCGGTGGCTGCCCGGGCGGGTTCGTCGTCGAGCGCGACGATCATGAGGGCGACGAGCGGCACACCGACGGCCCCCGCGCTCTACCGGTGCCCGGTGAACGCCACCGTGTCTTCGTCATCGGTCGGTAGGTGCTCTCCTGCGGCGGCCGCGACCGGCGGCGGGTCGAAGGCCGCCGGGTCGGCCTCGATCGAGATTCTGGGCAGGAGCCGGTCGAGAAGCGGGGGCAGCTGCCATTGCCGTTCCCCGATCAGAACCATCACCGCCGGCACGAGCAGGCAACGCACGATGGTTGCGTCGACTGCCACGGCGACCGAGAGTCCGAGTCCGAACATCTTGACGATGGGGCTGGAGTTGATCAGGAAGCTGGCGAAGACGGCCACCATGATGAGTGCCGCGCTGCTGATGATCTTGCCGGTGTCGGCGAGTCCGAGGCTTACCGCCCGGCGGTTGTCCCTGGTGGCATGCCAGTGTTCCTGCACCGAACTGAGCAGGAAGACCTCGTAGTCCATGGACAGGCCGAACAGGATGGCGAACATCATCATCGGCACGTAGGACTCGATCGGCACCGGCCCGTCCAGGCCGAGCAGATGGATTCCCCAGCCCCATTGGAAGACCGCGACGACGACGCCGTAGGCGGCGGCGATGGAGATCAGATTCATGGCGGCGGCCTTGGCGGCGAGCCAGAGCGACCGGAAGGCGAGCAGCACGAGTACACAGGCGAACGCCACCACGGCGCCGATCAGCAGCAGCAGCCGCTGCGAGATGCGCTCGGCCAGGTCGGCCTTGGTGGCGGTCAGCCCGCCTACGTGACCTTCGGCTCCCCTGCCGGCCAGGGCCTGCGGCAGCGTCGTGTCGCGGAGCCGGTGCACGAGCTCGACCGTGCTCTCGTCCGAGGGCGACGTCTGTCCGGTCACGCTGAAGACCGCTACGGCGGAGTCGGCGCTGACGACCGGGGCGCTGACCTCCCGTACGCCCGGGGTGTCGGCGAGTACGGCACCCAGCGCGACCAGACGGGGGTCTTGAGCTCGCGGGTCCTGGCCGGCCGCGTTCTTCGCCCCGGGCGGAGCGGTGGCTGGATCGACCATCTCGACGACGACCCGCAGCGGACCGTTCGCGCCGGGCCCGAAGCCTTCGGCGAGGGCGTCGTAGGAGCGCCGCGACTCGGTGGAGGTGGGCAGTTTTCCGGAGTCCATCTGGCCGAGCCGCAGGGTGGACACGGGGGCGCTGAGCGCGAGCAGCACCACGGTGGCGGCCAGTGCGGTCAGCAGGGGCCGCTTCGCCACGCGTACGGCCAGGCGGGCCCAGACCGTGGTGTCGAGTTCCGCGTGATCGGCGACGGTCGTGCGGTGCCGGCTGCCCGGCAGGGAGAACCGGTTGATCCGGGGACCGAGCCAGCCGAGCAGCGCCGGTGTGAGGGTGGTGGCCGATGCCAGGCTCACGGCCACGACGATGGCGGCGGAGTACCCCAGCCAGCCGACGAAGGAGACTCCGGACAGTGCCAGACCGCACACCGCGATGATGACGGTGCCGGCGGCGAAAACGACCGCCCCGCCGGATGTCGCCGTCGTGCGGGCGGCGGCCTCTTCGGCCGAGAGGCCGCCGGCCAGCAGGCGCCGGAATCGCACGACCAGGAACAGCCCGTAGTCGATGCCGACCCCGAGGCCGATCATGGTGGCCAGGGTGGCCGCCACCGTCGGGATGTCGACCGCGTTGCCCAGCAGTTTGAGCAGGGCCAGACCGCTTCCGACGGACAGGACGGCGGTGAGGATGGGGACACCCATGGCGACGGCGGATCCGAAGGCCAGCAGCATGACGATGACGGCCATCACGATGCCGATGAGCTCGCTGGTGTGTACCGGGCTCTTGGACAGTTGCTGGCCCAGTTGCCCGCCGATGGACACGTCCAGCCCGGCGTCGGTGGCCGGGGCGGTCGCATCCCGTACCCGCTCGGCGAGGTCGACGGTCGCCGCGGATGCCGACTCCGGTGTCACGGTCAGGTAGCCGGTGCGGCCGTCCGTGCTGAGGGCGGGGGTGCCGGCGGCCGGCGGACCACTTACCGCACTGACGCCCGGGATGTCGCGGATCCGCTCGGCGGTGGCGTTCAGGGCGTCCTGGTACGTCTTGTCGGTCAGTTTGCCGCTCGGTGCCTCGACCACGACCGGGCTGGGGTCGACCGACCTGCCGGGAAACGCGCGATCCAGCAGGGTCTGCGCGACCGCGCTGTCGCTGCCGTCGACCGCGATGGCGTCGGCGTTGCCGCCGTCGAAACGGCTGCCGGCGAGGATGAGAGCCAGGGCCAGGACGACCCAGCCGACGGTCACCGCGCGGGCGTGACGCGCACAGAACCGGCCCAACCGGTAGAGGATGGTTGTCATGTCGATGCGCTCACACGTGACTCGTCGTGCTGGGGCCTCGTGGCCGTTGTCGTTGACACGTAGATCAGCGAACCAGCGGATGCTTACCGGCAGCCGCCGCTGATGCTGACGGTTGTCTGAGGACTGCTGCGGCATCATGGACCGATGAGTACGACCGGCCCTACCGCCCTTCTGCACTCCGGACGGCCAGGGATGCCGGCCCGGGTCCTGGTGGTCGATGACGAGGCGCACATCGTCGAGGTGCTGGCGGCGACGTTGACGTTCGCCGGGTTCGACGTGCGGGCTGCGCGCTCGAGTGCCGAGGCTCGACAGGTCGCCGCCGAATACCGGCCCCAGGTGGCCCTCCTGGATGTCCTGCTCCCCGACGGGTCCGGCTTCGATCTCTGCGATTCGTTACGGGAGGTCCATCCTGAGCTGGGCGTGCTGTTCGTGACGGCCCGCGATGCCGTCGGCGACCGGCTGACCGGGCTTGGTCTGGCGGACGGTTACATCACCAAACCATTCAGTGTCGCCGAGGTGATCGCCCGGCTCAACGTGCTGCTGCGTCGTCTGGCTGCCCGGCGGTCCGACCACCCGGTCGATCCGGTGCTGCGGGTCGGCGACCTGGAGGTGGCCGTGCAGAGTCACCGGGTGAGCCGCCGGGGAGACGACGTGGAGCTGACACCGACCGAGTTCCGGGTGCTCACCTACCTGATGAGTCGCCCTGGACTTGTGGTGAGCAAACAGCACCTGCTCAGCGAGGTGTGGGGGCATCAGTTCGGCGACGTGACGGCCGTGGAGAAGGTCATCAGCCAGTTGCGCCGCAAGATCGGTCCAGGGCTGCTGCACACCGTACGCGGATTCGGCTACACGGCGCGTGACGGTGCGCCGTGAGCCGGCAGGGTGACGCGCGCCTCCAGCCCTCCCCCGTCGTCCCGCCGGTCATGCAGGCTCAGCGTCCCGCCGTGTTGTTCGGTGATCTCCCGCGCGATGCTGAGTCCCAGACCGCTGCCACCGTTGGCCACGCGACCGCCGTCGGCCCGCCAGAAACGTTCGAAGGCACGTGCGATCGACTGTGGGTCGAGGCCTGGTCCGTGATCCCGCACCAGGATCACGAGACGGTCGTCGACGCGGGCGACGACGATGTCGATCGGGCTCCCCGCCGGTGTGTATCGGACAGCGTTGCCCAGCAGGTTACGCATTACCTGGACGAGCGACGTCTCGTCGCCCAGCACGATCGCGTGGGGCGGTTCCACCCGGAGTGAGATCGTCCGGCCGGGCTCGATCATGCGCAGATCGGTGACGAGGCCGCCGAGCGCGGCAACGACATCGACCGGCATCCGTTCCAGCGGCCGGCGGGCGTCCAGCCGGGCCAGCAGGATCAGGTCCTCGACCAGGCGCTGCATCCGCGCGGTTTCCTCACTGATACGCGCCATGGCCAGGTCTGCCTGGTCCCAGTCGACGACGCCGCCGTTGAGGTAGAGGTCGCTCCAGCCCCCGACGGTGGTCAACGGTGTTCTGAGTTCGTGTGACGCATCGGCCACGAAGCGGCGGACCCGGTCCTCGGCATCTTCCCGTTCGCCGAAGGCCGCGTTGAGCTCGGCCGCCACCCGGCCGATCTCGCTGTGCGGATGCGGTACCGGGATACGACGGCCCCGCTGTCCACCGGCGATCGCCCGTGCGGTGTCGGCCACGACACGCAACGGCCGCAGACCGATCCCGAGGACCAGGTTCGCGGTCAGCACCCCCGCCGTGAGGATCGCCGCCGAGGCGGTGACCTCGACGAGCAGCAGGCGGTTGAGCGTAGCGTCCACGTCGGCCAGGGAGATTCCGACGACCAGCGCAGCCGGCCGCACGCGTACGCCGTCGATGCTGAGCGTGATCCCCGCGGCCGCGCCGGAAAGGTCGATGATCGTCAGCCGGTAACCGGGTCCGCCACCCGCGCTGGCGGCGGTGAACGGCTCGGAGGTGGCCCTGATGGATTCGGGCAGGACCGGCGGCGTCAGATCCTCGTTGCCGGACACCGCCTCGTGCGCCACCAGCAGCGACCCGTCGTCACCTGCCACGGCGACGTACTGGGTGCTGGGTGCCAGCATCCGCACCGTGTCCCAGCTGATCGTGTTTCCGCTGTCCCTGCCGACCTGACCACCGATCCGGTCCGCCAGCGACTGCAGGGTCGCGTCGAGCCGGTTACGCAGGAATGTCTCCAGCGCGGCGTAGGCGGTGACGTCGGCGACGAGCAGCCCGGCGGCGAGCAGCGCGAGGGTCCCGGCCAGCAGGCGTCCCCGCAGCCCCTGCCAGGCGCTGGTGACATGCGGCACCGCCGGCAGCCTCACGCCGCGGGCCCCCGCATCGCGTAACCGAATCCCCGAACGGTGTGCAGCAGCGGCGTCACGCCATCCGCGTCGATCTTGCCGCGCAGCTGGCTGATGAACTTCTCCACCACCGAGGTGTCGCCGCCGTCGTAGCCCCACACCTCGCGCAGGATCTGACGGCGTGACAGCACCAGTTCGACGTGGCGCATGAAGTACTCCAGCAGCCGGAACTCGGTCGGCGACAGCGTGATCGACCGACCGGCGCGGACGACCCGATGGGTCCGCTCGTCCAACTCCAGATCCCCCACGCGCAGGCACGTGGCGGGTTGCGCCGCCGGCACCGTACGGCGCAGCAGCACGTTCAGCCGGGCGACCACCTCCGCGGTGCTGAACGGCTTCGTCACATAGTCGTCAGCCCCCAACGCCAGGCCGGTCACCTTGTCCTCGATCCCGTCGCGGGCGGTCAGCAGCAGAACCGACAGCTGTTCGTCGCGGGCCCGAAGCTCCAGGCAGAGATCGAGACCGGAACCGTCGGGCAGCATGACGTCCAACACCGCAAGCTCCGGCATGAACTCGCGCGCCAGCACTCGCGCCTCGGCGCAGCTCGCCGCCGCCCGCACGGTGAAGCCCGCGAACGACAGCATCGCGATCAGCACCTCCGCGATCGCCGCTTCGTCCTCGACCACCAGCACGCGGGCCGGCCGCAGAGCAACGAGTCCGGCGGCGCGCGGGCGGAGCCCACCCGAGCGCCCCCGGCCGGCGGGGTTCGGGGTCGTCACCGCTCAACCATGCCGCACCGCCGCCGCCGATCACCCGGTGACAAGCTTCTCATCGCCTGCTGATTGGCTGAATCCGCCGTCCGGGAACCGACCGCAGTCACCATCCGGCGTGACGTGATGTCGTCCTGCGCGATCAGCACGAACGCCCACCTGACCGCCCTCCTCCGCCCCGGGGCAGCACTGCCGGTCCCGGCCATCCCTGGGCTGGATGTCAACCGGAACGTGCCAGAGCGATACCTAGGCGAGTCGGGTGGATCCGTAACGTGAGGGCCGCACGTCCACCCCGGCGTACCAGTCGGTCAGGGCCCGTTCCGCGATCCGGCGGCCTGCCTCGGCGGCCTCGCCGTCACCGTCGTTGAGCAGCATGAGATCACGAGCCAGCCGGTGCAGCTCGACGACCTGCTCGGCGCTGAACCCCCGGCCGCGCAGGTAGGGCAGCGCCCAGAAGTCGAAGTTCCACATCGGCATCCACGATGACTCGGTCACCTCGGCGAAGACCCGATCCACCGCGTCGCAGGCACCGGCCGAGTCCATCGTCGCGTGCCGCCAGCGGAAATCGCGCCCCGTCAACGCGTACTGCGCCGCCTGCTGGTGGATCGGGGCCCGATGGTTGTACCACCACGGCTCGATCCGGAAGAACGTCGGTGCCGCGTCGTTGACGAAGTCAATGGTGTTCTGCACGGTCTGTTCCGTCTCGCCGGGAAAGCCGGCGATGAACGAGGCGAACGAATTGATGCCGCGTTCGTTGAGCCGCTGGATTCCGTTGCGGTACCGGTCGACGCTCGCCGACTTGTTCATGGCCTTCAGGACCGTGTCGTCGCCCGACTCGATCCCGAGGAAGACACCGGCGCACCCACTGCTCGCCATCAGATCGAACATCTCGCTGCCCCGGACGTTGCCACACCGGAAGTACGAGTACCAGCGGAAGCCGTACCCCTTGCGGATCATCAGGTGGCAGATGTCGACAAAGCGCGGAAGCGGCACGTTGAAGGTGTCATCGATGAAGACGACGTCCGTCGCGCCCAGCTCGGCCATGGCGTCGAGTTCCCGTTCGATCGTCGACAGTGAGGCCAGCGACAGCGCCCCGGCGCGTACGGGGTAGTCGCAGAAGCTGCACTTGAACGCGCAGCTTCGCGCCGTGCGGGTCTGCAACACCGGTCCGAGGTCGGCGCCGTCGAAGTGGCTCCACTCGACCGCGCACTCATCGAGGGAGTTGTTCTCCGGTATCCGCCGGGTGCGCACCACCGTCTCCCCGTCCCGGACCCACAGCAGGTTCGGTACGCCGTCGAGTGACTGGCCGCCGCGGACGGCCTCGACGAGCTTGCGCAGGGTGTCCTCGCCCTGACCGTCGTGCACGTACACGTCGGCGCCGATCTCCGCGAGCACCCAGGGCAGCGTGGCCGAGTCGGTGTCCATGATCAGGTTGGCGACCAGCGGTCCACCGACCACCACCATCGTCTCCGGGTTCTGTTGCCGCACGTACTCCACCAGTTCGATGGCCGGACCCGGCGAGATGTAGAAGGTGGTGGTGATGATCGTGATCAGAGGATCACGGTCGGTGAGCAGTGCCGTCAACCGATCCTGTTCGGGGCGGAACGCCGAGACGAAGTCCGCCTCGTACCCGTGCTGGCGCAGGTGGCTGGTCAGGTACACCGCCGCCAGGTTCGGGACCTCCCCGATGTGGAACCCGACGTGGCCGGTGCCCGCGCCGGACCGGCGGCGGTCCAGTTCCGCCAGCAGATCCATGTACGGCAGCCGCTGGCCGTCGAAGCGGACATGGTCGTGACGCGCGGTCCGGTACTCGATGGCCTGGCCGCCCTTGCGGCTCACCAGGTCCAGGTGGCGCCCGAAGGGCGTGTCGTTGTAGCCGATGACCAGACAGTCGAGCCGCATGTCGTGTCCCTCCAGAAGCCTCTCCGAGGCGTCGCCGCCCTACCGGCGCGCGCTGAGCATGAACATCTGACCCGGTGCGGACCGGTCCCGGCCGGTGCGCTCCGCGTCCAACTCGACCAGCCAGGCCAGGTGCGCCGCGCCGGCACCGGACGCGCTGCCCCCGGTGATCAGCCAGTCCGGGAACGTGCAGAAGCTCCTGGTCGCGACGTCGTGGAACCCCGATCGCGCGCACTCGCTGGTCAGCACGTCCGGTGGGACGAGCCGCCCGCGTAGGTCAGCCGCCTCCTGCGGTGAGTAGAAGGACAGGAAGGTCTGGAACCGGCAGTCGGGGTTCCAGGCGCTCACCACCAGCCGGCCCCCGGGACGCAGGGTTCGCCCGACTTCGGAGAAGAACCGCTGGCGCTGCGCGGCCGAGAGGTGGTTGACGGTGCCCATCATGCAGCTCACGAGGTCGAAGGCGCCGTCACGGAACGGCAGGAAGGTGCCGTCGGCCACCGCGAACCGCCGCTGCCACCGCCCGTCGACACAGACCCGAACGCCGGCGTCGCTCAGATCGACACCGAAGGAGCGGACCCCGTACCGGTCCAGGACCTGGGGGTAGCGCATGGTGCCGCTGCCGATGTCGAGCGACGTACGGTAACCGTCGACAGGACCCAGGGCCCGGAACAGCTCGACCATCTCAAGCTGCTTCTTCGCGGTGTCTGCCGCCCCGGTGTTCTCGAACTGGAGATAGAACGTGGCGTCATAGGCGTCCAACCTGGTCCCGCCGGTGTCGAGCAGGCCACGGTCGTCGAGTTCCCTGACCAGTGCCGCCGGTCCTGACACGGTCCGGATCGGCGGCGACGCGTCGGCGACGGCCGCGCGGCAGGCCGCGTGCCGTGCGAGGGCGTCGAGGTAGGTGGCGTCCCAGGCCAGCAGGATCTCGAAGCGGTCGGCGGCCTCGCCGGCACGGCCCTCCTCCTGAAGGCGTCGGGCCAGGTGGTAGAGCTGTCGCAGCTCCTCCCTACCCGGTCCGGCCAGCGCCGCCTGCTGGAACGCGATCGCAGCCGCGGCCGGTGCGCCGATCCGCTCGAAGCATTCGGCTGCCGCGTGCCAGGCGGACGCCCGCAGCGGCGGGGACGCGCCGGCCGCCTGGAAGTAGCCGACCGCCTCGCCCGGCTCGCCCCGGCCGCGTAGCGCCTGCCCCATTGCGTACGCCGCCGCCGCGCGAGCGTCCAGAGCCGCCTCGGCCGTCCGGCCCACCGCCTCGATTGCCGGGTCGCCGTCTGCGGTGTCCGAGTGGTCCGCGTCGTCGCCCACGCCGAGCGGTCGGTGTTCGGCCTCCGTCAGGGCGGCGGCCCGAGCCGTCCAACGCGGCTTCACCGGCCACTCCCGTCGACCACCGGCGCCGTCGGCTGCTTCCCGATCCACGCGCTCAGCTCGGCCACGGTCGGATACCGCAGGAACGTCTCCAGCTCTGCCTGGATCCCGAGCTCCTCGTTGAGCCGGTTCGTCAGCACCCCCGCGAGCAGCGACGTGCCGCCCAGTTGGAAGAAGTTGTCGTCCGGGCCCACGTCGACCGCGTCGAGGACCTCCTCCCACAGGCGGCGGACCGCGTCCTCGACCGGCCCCTGCGCGGCGGTCGCGGTGCCGGTGCCGCTGACCGCCACGTCCCGCGCGGCCAGCGCGGCGCGGTCGACCTTGCCGCTGGGCGTCGTCGGGAACCGGTCGACCGCCAGGACCGCCACCGGCACCATGTACGCGGGCAACGTCGCGGCGAGTTGCCCACGTACGTCGGCTGGCCACCCCTCGGGGCCGGCGATGGCGTAGGCGACCAGCCTCCGCTCTGCGCCGGGCCTGCCGTGCGCGACCACCACGGCGTCGGCGAGGCCCCTGACGCCCTTCACCGCGACCTCCACCTCGCCCAACTCGACCCGGTGGCCACGGATCTTCACCTGGCCGTCGTCGCGGCCGAGGAACGTGACGGAACCGTCCTCGGCCAGGCGTCCCCGATCACCGGTGAGATACAGCCGCCCGCCGGTGGCGTCGTACGGGTCGGGGACGAAGCGTCGCGCCGTCAACGCCGGGCGGTGCAGGTAACCGCGGGCCAGTACCCGTCCGCCAACGGCGATCTCCCCCGTCGCGCCGACCGGCAGCGGCAGTCCCCGGTCGTCCAGCACCACGATCCGTGCCCCGTCGATCGCGGTGCCGATCGACGGCAGCTCGGGCCAGCCGGCCGGGTCACGCCCCAACCGGAACGAGGTCACGATGTGCGTCTCCGAGGGACCGTACTGGTTGACCAGGGTGGCCGCCGGCAGCTCGGTGAAGAAGCGCCGCAGCGTCGGCGTGACGTAGAGCTGTTCCCCGGCGGTGATGACCTCCCGCACCGTCCGGGGGAACCGTCGCTGCCCGGCGGCTGCGCCGGCCAGTGCCTGGAGCGCGACGAACGGCATGAACATCCGGTTGATCCGGTTGTCGTCGACGAAGCGCAGCAGCCGGTGCGGGTCACGCCGTATGTCCTCGTCCACCAGCACGAGGCAGCCGCCGGCGGCCCAGGTGCTGAACATCTCCTGGAAGGACGCGTCGAAGCTGAATGCGGAGAACTGGAGCGTACGGGTGCCCTCCGCGCAGTCCGACGCTCCGCGCTGCCAGTCGATGAGATTGACCAGCGGTCCATGGGGCATCGCCACGCCCTTGGGTACGCCGGTGGAGCCGGAGGTGTACATGACGTACGCCAGGTCGTCGACGGTGACGGTTGGTGGTGGCTGCCCGGTCGGGGCGTCACCCGGCGGGTCGTCGTCGTCCAGCCACAGGATGCTGACGCCGTCGCTTCGCGGCAGTCGCTCGGCGACACCGGGCTGCGCCAGCAGCACCGGCACGTCGCTGTCGCGCAGCATGAACGCGAGACGCTCCGGCGGGTAGGCCGGGTCGAGTGGCAGGTACGCCGCTCCGGCCCGGAGCGTGGCCAGCACCGCGACGGGAAGGTCGACGGAACGGTCGACGCAGACGCCGACGACGCGGCCCCTGACGTCGTGGCGCAGCAGCCGCCGCGCCAGCCGGGACGCCGCGGCGTCCAGGGCCGCGTACGACACCGTCCGTCCGTGGTACTCGACGGCCGGGGCCTCCGGTGTCGCCCGACACCGGTCGTCGAAGCCGCGCAGGACGGTCATGACCACGCCGCCGACGTTGCCAGGGCTTCGGTGAGGATGGCGGCCAGTTCCCCGACGTGTGGTTCGGTCAGCATCGAGTAGTGGTCGCCGGGGACCAGGTGGCGGCGTACCGGGTACCTGGTGATCCGCTGCCAACTGGCGGCGGCGCGGTCCTGGGCGACCGGGTCCCCGTCCGATGCGAAGACCAGCACCAGGTGCTCCACGGGCCGGTTTAGCCGATGGTGGCGGCGGGCGTGGTCGTGGGCGCGGAACAGCGTCAACCAGCTCAGCAGCTCGCTGAGGTCGGTGTCGGAGGACACGGCACCCACTTCCCTGGCCGTGGCGAGGACCCGGGCGAGGCCGTCGTCGAAGGTGAGCTGCCGCAGGTCGTCGGCGGGCACGGAGAAGGGGCGACCCAGCACCCGGCCCAGGTGCGTGGCGAAGGCGGACAGGATCGCGGTCTCGTCC
Source organism: Micromonospora wenchangensis (assembly GCF_002210435.1). GTDB lineage: Bacteria > Actinomycetota > Actinomycetes > Mycobacteriales > Micromonosporaceae > Micromonospora > Micromonospora wenchangensis. Next base: position 166,301 of record NZ_MZMV01000005.1, on the reverse strand, counting down.
GGTGCCCCGGTCTCCTCCGCCGGGTAGCTGTCCACGGCCGCCAGCAGATCGACCCGCGCGCCCGCCTCGCGGAGCAGGCCGGCCATCTCGGCGGCGATCAGCCCGCCGAGGGACCAGCCGATCAGCGAGTACGGTCCGGTGGGGTGCGCCTCGGTGAGCCGGGAGAGGTGGTGCCGGGCGATGTCGGAAAGCTCCGGTTCGTAGGGTTGGGTGTCGGCCGGGGGCGCGGGCAGACCGTAGACCGGTCGTTCGGCAGGCAGCAGCCGTACCAGCTCGCGGAAGCCGACGAGGTCCCCGCCAGCCGGATGTACGCAGAACACCGGGTCGGCGTCGCCGCCGTGCCGTAGCGTCACCGGGCCGGCCGGGGAGTCGGGCAGCCGGACGCCGAGGTCACGTCGAACCAGACCGCTCAGCACCGAGACGGTCGCCGCTTCCTCGTCGGCGTGCTCGAACAACGCGGAGACGGGCACGACCGTCCCGAACGTCTTCTTGATCCGGGCGAGCATCTGGATGGCGAGCAACGAGTGGCCGCCGAGCGCGAAGAAGTCGGCGTGGATGTCGACCTCGTCCAGGCCGAGCAGATCTTCGTAGATCCGCGCCACCCCGAGTTCCACGCTGTCACCCCGGACACTGCGTGTAGCGGTCATACCGTCACTTCCCCGTCGGGACGATGGATGGGCAGGAGGGCGACCTCGAGCCGGTCGAGGCCGTGCAGGAACGTCGAGGCGGTGCGGACCGGCTCCCCGCGCAGCTCGATCCGGTCGACCTTGTCGAGCAGCACCTGGAGCAGTACGCGCACCTCGATCCGGCCGACCGAGGCGCCGACGCAGTAGTGCGGTCCCGCGCCGAGGCTGAGGTGCCGGTTCGGGCGGCGGTCGATGCGGAACGCGTCCGGTTCGGCGAAGACCGACTCGTCGCGGTTGCAGGACGGGATCCAGAGCACCACCCGGTCGCCGGCCTGGACCCGGGCGCCACCGAGCAGGACGTCACTGGTGGCCGTACGCATGATGTGCATCGGTGGTGAGGCCCAGCGGAGCACCTCCTCGACGGCCGACGGGATGAGCGAGTGGTCCTGCCGCAGCCGCAGCCACTGGTCGGGATGCCGGGCGAAGGCCAGCAGCACGCCGGAGACGGCGTGTCGGGAGGTGCCGAGCCCGCCGTTGACCAGGCCGTCGCAGCTCAGCAGGATCTCGTCGTCGGCGAGCCGCCGGTCCGGGTCCGGTTCGTGTGCCAGGGCACTGACGACGTCGCCGCGGGGATCCTCCCGCCGGCTCTCCAGCAGGTTGGCGAAGTAGCCGAAGACGTGGGCGCTGGCGGCGCGCCGCGCGCTGCGGCGTCCCTGTCCGGTCTCCTCGGCGAAGGCCGCGCGGACGAACTCGGCGAGCCGGGTGGTGTCGGCCTCGCTGGTGCCGAGCATCCGTCCCATCGCCCAGACGGGCACCGTGTCGGCGAGGCGTTGCACGATTTCCACCGGCTCGCCGGTGGCCAGCGTTTCCACCTCGGCTTCGAGCCGCTGGCGCAACGCGTCCCGCATCGCTGTCACCTCGTCCGAACGAAACCACGCCGCGTGCGCCGCGCGTAACCGGGCATGGTCGGCACCGTCGGCGACGACGAGCATCCTGCCGGCGGCGGCGGTCACCGCGGCCTCGTCGGTGCCCAGTCGCATGCCGCGGGTCGAGGTGAACCGGACGGGATCTTCGAGTACCTGCCGGGCGAGGTCGTGGGTGGTCACCGACCAGAACGGGCCGTGCCGGGAGGAGCTGATCCTGACGATCGGACACCTGCGACGGGCGGTCCGCCAGAGGGCGAGGCGGCCGGTCCCCCGGTAGGTCGCCGGGTCGGTGAGGTCCACACCGGTGAGTTCCGGTGTCATGGCGACCCGTTCCGCTCTCGCGGGATCCCGACCGGGCCCGCCGGGTCGGTCGTCATCATGTCCAGCGCCACGGCGAGTTCGCCGATCACCCGGTCGACGGTCGTCTCGTCGAACAGCGTCGTGTCGTACTCCAGGAAACCCGTCATCGGCCCGGGGCCGTCCTGAAGGACGAGCGCGAGGTCGAACCGCACGGCGTCGGAGGCGACCGGTACCTCTGTGACGTCGAGACCGGGCAGTGTCGCCGGTCGGAGCGGCGTGTTGTTCAGCACCAGCTTCACCTGGAAGAGGGGGGTGTTGCGACCTGAGCGGCGCGGTCTCAACGCCTGCACGACCCGTTCGAACGGCACCTCCTGGTGACGCAGCCCGTCCAGCACGGTGGTGCGGGCGCGGTCGAGCAACCGCAGCCAGGTGGGGTCGCCGCCGGTGTCGATCCGCAGCACGATCTGGTTGATGAAGAATCCGAGCATGGTCTCGGTCTCCGGGGTCGACCGGTTGGCGACATCCGTGCCGACGGCGATGTCGTCGGCACCGGTGAGGTTGTGCAGGGTCGCGGCCAGCGCGGTCAGCAACACCATGAACGGTGTGGTGCCGGTCGTCTGGCTCAGTTCCCGGACGGCGTGGCTGGTCTCCGTGGACAACCGGACCGGTACGGTCCGGCCGACGGGTCGCGCCCCGGGCGGTCCCGGACGGTGCGTCGGAGGCGGGAACAGGTCAGGGACACCGGCGAGCCGTCGTTTCCAGAAGTCGAGTTGAGCGCCGACGTGCCCCTCGTCGTACGACCGCCGCTGCCAGACGGCGTAGTCGGCGTACTGCAGGGCCGGCGGTGCCGGATCGGGCGCACGTCCCGCCACCAGTCCGGCGTAGGTCTGCGCCAGTTCGGCCGTGAGCAGGCCGAACGACCAGCCGTCGTGGACGATGTGGTGCATCGACAGCAACCACGCGTGGTCCTCGACGCCGAGCCGGACCACCTGTGTCCGCAGCACGGGGCCGGTCGCGAGGTCGAAGGGACGCCGGTACTCCCCGTCGACCAGCCGGCGCAGTTCGGCCTCGCGTCGCACCGCCGGCAGTGCGGTGAGGTCGACCAGCGGCATCGGCACCGGCGCTGCCGGCAGGATCCGCTGTCGGGGCACGCCGTCGTCGGCCACGATGGTGGTACGGAGTATCTCGTGCCGGGCGACCACCGCGTCAACGGTCGCGGCCAGGGCCCGCACCTGCAACGGGCCGCTGATCCGGTCGAACACCGGGACGTTGTACCGGTGGTTCCCCGGGTCCAACTGCTCCGTGAACCACAGGCGTTCCTGGGCGAAGGAGGCTGGCAACCGGGCGCTGCGGTCGACCGGGACCAGTGCCGGGGCGTCGTCGTGGGCGCCGGCCAGGGCATCGACGTAGCTCGCCAGGTCGGCCAGGGTCCGGTGGTCGAAGGGTGCCCGCACCGGCACCTCGACACCGAGCTGTCTGCGCAGCCGGAACACCACCTGCAGGGTGAGCAGGGAGTGGCCGCCGAGCCCGAAGAAGTCGTCCTCGGGGCCGACGTCGTCGCAGCCGAGCAGCGCGCGCCAGATGTCGGCGACGACCTCCTCGGTCGCGGTCAGCGCTCGCGGAGGCGTCGTCCAGGTCTCCTCCAGCGCCGCCGGATCCGCCGCCATCCGGCGCAACTGTGCCCGGTCGACCTTCCCGTTGCGGCCCAGCGGCAGTTCGGTGACGGGCAGGTAGCGGGTCGGCAGCGCCGGTTCCGGCAGCCGCTCGCGCGCGTGCGCGGCGAGTTCCGGGACGATCGCCGCGCAGGCCCGACCCCAGAGCGGGTCGTTGGCGTACGGTGTGGGGTCCCAGCCCTCCTCCGGCTGGCGGGGGACGGCCCCACCGGGCGCGTCGACGGCCCCGGGGCGGCGCAGCACCACGTCGTAGGCGCCGTCGGCGTGTCCGGCCGCCCAGCTCAGCTCGACGTCGAGGGATCCGTCGTCGGCCAGTTCCCACCAGTCGTCGGGTGCGATCCCCTCCGGCGGCAGGCCGGTGACGTGGGCGACGAGTTCACCGACCGAGGAGGCCGCCTCTCGTTCGGCCAGCGACCGGCACAGGTGACGGGCCCAGGACAGGCGCGCGTTCGGCACGGCGGTCAGCCGTACGGCGGCACAGCGCTCGGCGTCGAGCAGGCCGAGCAGGTCGCGCGGGGTACGACGACCGGGTCCCCAGGCGTAGGTGGGGGGTTCCTCGACGGCGACGGGGGTGCCGACGGTGAGTATCACGTCGTACCGGAAGGTGACGAGTTCGTTGTCCTGACGGCCGCGTTTGGGTAGCACCTGGACCCGCGCGATCCTCGGCCACCGCGCGCCGATCTCGGCGAACACGACGGGGTCCAGGCAGAGTTCGGACTCGCGGGCGACGCTGCGCCGGACCCGCTGGCGCAGCTCGGCCAGGCGCATCCCGACCGGGGCCAGGTGCGCCTCGACGCAGGTGTGGAACAGCTTCGTCAGCGACAGGTTGCGTACGTCGCCGACAAAGACGTGGCCGCCGTCGGGCAGTACGTCGACGGCCTGGCGCAGCACCAGCAGCAGGTACTCGACGGACGGGAAGTACTGCACCACCGAGTTCATGACGACGGTGTCCGGCGGGGCGGTCGTCGGGGCGGCCCGGAAGCTCTCGTGGGCCGGCGCGACCCAGGTTTCGACCCGCTCGGACAGTGCCTCGCCCGCGCCGCGCACCGCGTACCGGACGTACTCGACGGCGGCGGCGGAGTTGTCGGTCGCCCGGTAGGATTCGCAGGTCGGGGCGATCTGGCCGAGGATCATGCCGGTGCCGCAGCCGATCTCCAGGACCCGGCGCGAGCGCAGCAGCCGGATGCGACAGGCGGTGTCGTCGAGCCAGGCCCGCATCTGCGCCGGGTCGAGGGGCCGCCCGGAGTAGCTGCTCAGCCAGCCGGTGAGGTTGAAGAAGGGGTCGTGGTCGCCCCGTAGGTCGCGGTACGTGTCCTCGTAGAGGTCCCGCCACTCCCGTACCCGGTCGTCGTCCCAGTCGCCGTCGCGCGTCCGCTGGTTCTCCAGGCAGACGAATGCCACGATCTGCTCGTCACCGGTGCCCGTGCCGATCAGGGTGGCGGCGCTGGAGCGGACCGCCGGGTGGCCGTCCAGCACGGCCTCGATCTCCCCGTATTCGATCCGGTGGCCGCGTACCTTGACCTGCTCGTCGCGGCGGCCCAGGTATTCGAGGTCGCCGTCGGACAGGTACCGGGCGAGGTCACCGGTGCGGTAGAGCCGGCCGCCCGGCTCGGTGCCGAACGGGTCCGGCACGAAGGCCGCAGCGGTGAGCGCGCCCCGACGCCAGTAGCCGAGGCCCACCCCGGTGCCGCCGACGTACAGTTCGCCCGGCACGCCGATCGGTGTGGGGCGCATGGCGGCGTCCAGGACGTAGACGCGCAGGTTGCTGATCGGTGTGCCGATCGGAACCCGCCCGTAGGGCGTGACCCGGTCGCCGTCGTACGCCGTGCACGCGACGGCCGTCTCGGTCGGGCCGTACTCGTTGACCAGTCGGATCGCGAGGTGCCGGCGGCGCAGTCCCGCGACCGCCTCGCCGTGCAGCGCCTCGCCGCCGACGGCGACCGTCCGGCACGGCAGTGCCGGTGCGTCATCCGTCGAGGAACGGGCCAGGAACCGCAGGTGGGACGGGGTCAGCTTGATGAGGCTCAGGTCGTCGGCCTGGTGGAGGACGGCCAGCAGTTCCGCTCCCGGCACGTCGCGCTCGGCGTCGCCGATCACCAGGTGCTGGCCGGCGAGCAGCGGCGCGAACAGGCTGGTCACCGTGAGGTCGAAGGCCAGCGACGAGTGGACGGCCACCCCGGTCCCCCGGGACAGGGTGTAGTACCGGGCGGCCCAGCGCAGATAGTTCACCACGTTGCGGTGGGTGAGCAGCGCCGCCTTGGGCTGGCCGGTCGAGCCGGAGGTGTACATCAGGTACAGCGGGTGGTCGGCGGAGACCGCCACCGCAAGGGGCTGCGCCGGTCGCGCCGCGATCGAGGTGCGTTCGGCGTCCAATCCGACCACCAGCAGCCCGGTGCAGTCGACACCGTCGGGCACACCGTCGGCCACCACGAGCAGGGTGGCCCCGCTGTCGGCGAGCATGGCGTTGGTCCGCAACGCCGGCTGTCCCGGGTCGAGCGGGAGGTAGGCCGCGCCGGTCTTCATGATCGCGAGGAGCACGGCAACGGTTTCCGGAGCGTGCGACAGCAGTACCGCCACCGTACGGCCGGGTCGGGCGCCGGCCTCACGCAGGTGCTGGCCGATCCGGTTCGCCGACCGCACCAGGTCGCGGTAGACGACGACGGCTCCGGCGTGCAGCACCGCCGGCGCGTCCGGGGTCAGTTCGGCCTGTTCGTCGACCAGCTCGTGCAGCGGCACGTCGACGCCGGGTGCCGTGGTGTCGTTCCACTCGACCAGGATCCGGTGCAGCTCCCGCCCCGGTGTCACCGGCAGCTCGCCCAGCCGCCGTCGGGGGTCGGCGGTGGCCGCCGCCAGCAGTTCGCGGAACGAGGTGGCCAGCCGGGCGACGGTCGACTCGTCGAACAGGTCGGTCGAGTAGTCGACCAGGCATTCCAGGCCCTGATCGGACTCCCAGACGTTGAAGTCGAGGTCGAAACGGGCCGAGTCGGTGTCGGTCTCCAGCAGCGTCACCGTGAGGTCGGAGAGCGACCCGCTCAGCGGCGGCGTGTTGTGCAGTGTGAAGTTGACCTGGTAGAGCGGGTTACGGCCGAGGTCACGCTCGGGAAACAGCCGCTGCGCGATGAGGTCGACGGAAACGTCCTGGTGTGCGTATGCCGCCAGGCACGTGTCGCGTACGTGCCGCAGGAGTTCGTCGAAGGTCTGCCGGCCGTGTGGGCGGACCCGGAACAGGACGGAGTTGGCGAAGAAGCCGATCAGGTCGTGCAGTTCGCGGTGCCGGCGGTTCGCCACCGCGCCACCGATGACGATGTCGTCCTGCCCGCTCCACCGGTGCAGCACCGCGCTCAGCGCGGCGAGCAGAGTCATGTGTGTGGTGGTGCCGTGGCCGAGGCTCAGTTCGCCGACGGCCGCGGTCAGTTCGGGGCCGAGTGCGAACCGGTGGGTCGCGCCACGATGGGTTTGTACGGCGGGACGTGGACGGTCGCCGTACAGCGTCAGCGCCTCCGGTGCCCCGCTGAGCTGGGCCTGCCAGAAGGTGAGCTGTTCCTGCGCGGCCGTGCTGTTCTCCCAGTCCACCTGCCATCGGCTGTATCCGGCGTACTGCACGGGCAGCGGGCTCAGCGGGCTGGGCCGGCCGGCGGTGAAGGCGCGGTAGAGCTGGTCCAGCTCGCGGCCGAACACGCTCAGCGACCAGCCGTCGACCGCGACGTGGTGGAACGTGACGAGCAGGATCGACTCGTGCCCCGACAGGAGGACGAGGCTGGTCCGCATCGATGGTTCGACGTCCAGGTCGAATGGCCGACGACGTTCGATCGACGCGAGGCGGGAACTCTCCCGGTGTGCGGCGTCGGGTTTCAGGCCGCGCAGGTCGATCACGGGCAGTGCCGTTTCGACGGCCGGCCGGACGCGCTGGCGTGCCACCCCGTCCACCACCGGGAAGACCGTGCGCAGGATGTCGTGCCGGGCCACGATCGCGCGCAGGCAGCGGTGCAGCACGTCGACGCGCAGTGGCCCGGCCAGGTGGAACGGGTTGACGCTGGTGTAGAACCCGCTGTCCGGCCTGAGCCGGTGCAGGAAGAGGATGCGGCGCTGCGCCGACGACACCGGGGCGTCGCCGTCGCCGGGCCGGTCGTACAGGGCCACCGGAGCGACCATCCGACGGTCCCGAAGCCGCTCCAGCAGCAGGCCACGCTGCTCGGGGGTGAGGCTCTGGATCCGCTGGGTCAGTTCACGCGCCGTCACCGTGCTCCGCCGGTCCACGTCGTGCCGCCGTCAGCTCGCGTCGGTCCGCAACTCGGCGGGCACCTCGAAGCGGAGTACGGACTCGCAGAACGTCCGCCACTGTGGGGTGTCGGCGTCCCACAGCACGCCCTCGTCGTCCTGCACCGGATGCAGCACGACGGTCAGGTCGTGGCGTAGGTAGACCACCGTCTCGTCGGTCAGGTCGGGTCGTTCCGGCTCGACCCATTGGGGAAAGCGACGCAGGTCGGCCAGCAGGTGCCCTCGGTAGTACGGGATCATCGGCGGGCTCCCTGCGCGGAGCGGACGCGTGGGCTCGACGGGCGGGTAGCCGTCCACACCCCGTCGATCCGGGTCGGGCGCCTGCGGCGCGGTCCGACGCGGCCGGCGTCCCGCCAGCCCGGCGGGTTCGGTCGTTCGTGCGGCGAGTTGGAGTACTGCTCCTGGTGGTGGTGAACGACGTGGTAGAGCCGCGCGTCGTCCGCATCCCCGTTCGTCATCGTCCTCGTCTCCTACGCGGGTTGGACCGGGTCTCTAGGAACGCGCGCCCTCCAGGGCCGGCTCGGCAGCCGGTGTCACTCCAGCCCGGCCGATGCTGCTGAAAGCCCCGGACAGCGCGATGAGGACCATCGCCGTGCCCACCACGACAAGGACGGGGGTGACACCGAACCCGGCCGCCAGGGCCGTGATCGTGGCCGCCCCGAGTGGTCCCAGCGCGGAGTGGATGGTCCAGAAGGCCGCGGTCACCCGGCCCAGCAGATGGCTCGGGGTGATCTCCTGGCGCAACGACATCGAGCAGATGCCGGCAACCCCGCTGCCGAGCAGCATCACCGCCATGAACACCGCGAGCGCCGGCACGTGGTGCACCAGTCCCATTCCGGCCACGGCGAGGCCGGCGAGGCTGAAGGCGCTGATCCAACTGGGCCCGAAGCCGAGCCGTCCACGGACCCGGGCGACCACGGAGGACGCCACGAAGGTGCCGACCGTGCCGGCGGTCAGGACGTAGCCGACCACCGCGTCCGACTGCCCGAGTTCGTCCTTGAGCCGGAAGATGACGGTGTCGGTGAGTCCGTAGGTCAGGAACGTCAGCAGCGACAGCAGCAGGGTGAGCTGGCGCAGCAGGGGATGCGCCCACACGAAGCGCGCACCGGCCAGGAACTCGTTGCGTACGCCGCCGGCTTCGGCGTCGGCCGGGCCGGGCTGGGCCGGTCGTGCGGCCAGCCGGATGAACAGCACGCCGATCGCGGCGACGGCGAAGGTGATCGCGTCGACGCCGATGGCCGCCGCCGCGCCGAAGGCTGCAGCCACGAGGCCGGCAAGCGCCGGTCCGGCGACGCTCGCGATCGCGTACGTGGCATAGAGGTGGCCGTTGGCCCTGGTGATCTGGTCGGTCGGGACGATGGCCGGGACCACGGCCACGTAGGTGACCTGGAAGATCATCGAGAAGACGCCGGCCAGTGGCACGACGAGATAGATCAGCCAGGACGGCTCGGCGACGAGGAAGACCAGCGCGACGGTTCCGTACAGCACGCAGCGGGCGCCGTCACAGATCATGAGGAGGGTCCTGCGGTCGAAACGGTCGACCACCACGCCGGCGAACACCCCGGTGGTGATGGAGGCGACGCCGGTCAAGCCGGTGACGATTCCCATCTGGACGAGTGAGCCGGTGACCTGGAGGACGAGCAGTGGTATGGCCACGTAGGAGAATGAGTCCCCGATCGCCGAGAGCGTCTGGATTCCCAGGAAAGTCCGGTAGTTCGAGTTACGCCACAGCGAGGTGCCGGCCACCGCGGCGTCGGGTCGGTGACCGCTCGTGGGATCGACTTCCCCGCCGACCCGTCCGGGTGGGTCCGTAGCGACTTCTGGATCAAGGTCGGACACGAGCAATCCCCTAACGTGGACCCGATTAGTCCATCATGATAGTTCTGCTCGGTCAAGGCTGGGTGCCGGGTGTGATCATCCGGTTGACAGGGATAAATGACTGACCTATGGTTCCATTGGTACATGTCACTGTAGTGACGGTTCCGACCTGGCCACAACGGGGCATTTATCACTGCCGGGTATCTGTCGCCGCACCGGGCGTCGCCGAAATGATCATGGAATGTCCCACCATCCTGACGGGCGAATTCTGACGGGCGAAAATGCGGGTATCATTCGTTCACACACCAATGTCCACCGTGCCGGTCCCGCAGCGTAGGTTGTTCTGGCGGAATTTCGACATCCAGTACCACTCGGTGCACCCGAACCTGCGGCACATGAAACGCAACATGTGGGAGCTGCCACACTGGGCGCTCTGGCTCGGCGGGGTCCTGGAGGCCCACGGCTATTCCGACATGGGCGTCCTCGACCTCTACACCGATCCGGGCACCTTCAACGCGCCGGGCCGCCTGGCGAAGGACGTCGTCGAAAAGGCGGCCCGCGACAACCCGGCCGACGTCTATCTCTTCTCCCCGATGACGGTCAACCTCTGCTACGCGTACGAGATCTCCACCGTCATCAAGCAGGTCCACCCCGCAGCCACGGTGGTCTACGGGGGCGTGGTGGCGACTCCGCTCGCCCACGAGGTCGCCGCGCACCCCAGCGTGGACTACGTCGTGGTCGACCGGGGTGAGCGCGCGCTGCCCGCACTGCTCGACGCGCTGCGCGACGGGCGGGACGTGGCGACCGTCGGCAACCTGGTCTACCGGGACAGCCACGGCAGGACCAGCCGGACCGCGATCCGCTATCCCGACGTCGCCCCCGCCGACCTGCCCTTCCCGAAAATCGACCTGTTTCCCGCCAGCAGCGGCGGGGACATCAGATATCTGCGGCAGGTCTACGCGCTCGGCTGCCCGTACCAGTGCACGTTCTGCACCATCCAGACGATCGGCCGCCGGCCCGGATACTTCCCTATCGAGCGGGTGCTGCGCGAGATACGGGCGTACCGCGCGCACTACGGCGCCCACCACAACATCTACTGGGGTGACGAGACTTTCACCCTGCACCCGGAACGGACGCTCGAACTGCTCGACGCACTCGACCGGGAGGGCGACGTCCGATACGATTGTCAGACGCGACTCAATTGCCTCACCGACGATCGGGTCCTGCGTAAACTCAAGAGCAGCGGCTGCCAGTGGATCGAGATCGGCCTGGAGACCGCGTCACAGGACTCGCACCACACGCACAAGCACCACATGAACCTGGACACGACCATCGAGACGCTGAAACGCGTCCGGGACGCGGGACTGGCCACCTGCGCGTTCACCGTCAATGGGTTTCCCGACCAGACGCCGGACGACATGGTCCGCAGCATCGACTGGATCAGCGACCTGATCGATCAAGATTTACTACAGGCCACCTACCTGTTTGGTCTCGTACCCTATCCGGGAAGCGGCATGTACCAGAATCCCGAGCGATTCGGTATGAAGATCCTGCACCGCGACTTCAGCCTGTACCACGAGGACCTGCCGCCGGTCTACGCCACCGACAAGGCCACACCGGACCAGATCTACCAGGTCTTTCTCGACGGGCTGGATACCTTCGCCCAGGCCATGGACAAGCGGCCGTACTTCAGTGACGTGCCGCCGGTCGGCGATCTGACGGAGTACGGCGGGTTCTGGGCGGACGCCCATGTGTAGCGTTCCGCGGCCCCAACGGACGGGAGCATGATGACTTCTTCCCCCTGGCGCGTGCTGGCCGACGGCAGCGCCGGCGTTGTCCTCACCGTCGCGTTCGAGGCGCGGCGCGGTGACCCCGGATTCGCGGACCTGGCCTCGTACCTCACCGGGTACCGGGTGCTTGAGGCGGTGCCGCCGGCCACGACCGTCACCGAGGTCACGGAGTACGGCAGCTACATCGAGCCGTGGTTGACCGGCGCACTGGCGGACGGCTCGTCAGTCGTCGGCGTCCTGGGGCACTGCGCCGGGGCGCCGCTCGCAGCCCGGCTCGCCACGGCGATCCGCCGGTGCGGGGCTGCCGAGCCGGCTCTCGTCACGGTGGACCCGGTCCTCGTGGACAGCCGGATCGCCGCGCAGGAATACCGCCGGGCCGTCGACTCCCTCGCCGCCCAGCTCACACCGGAGGAGTTGGCGGGCGCCCGCGCCGTCGGCGCCGGTACGGGGCCGACGACGACCGGCCGGGCGTTGCTTCCGGTGCTGGTCGCCCTGGAGGACGCCTACCGGACGGCCCTCGCCGCGGCCTGCCGCACCGTGCGCGTGCCGGCCGCGATGCGGCAGCAGCTCGCCGACCGGTTCTCCGCCTATCTCGCCTACCTCGCCGCGTCGTCACTGTCGGCCGACGAACCGCAAGCGGTGGCACCCCTCGGAGCCCTGGTGCTCTCCGGCACCCAGGACGCCGAGTACCCCGCCGGGCTCCTGGTGGGCGCGACCACGTTCCCGACCGACCGACCCCGGCTGCTGGCGGACGCGGACGTGGCGGCATTCATCCTGAAGGTCCTCGGGCCGTGACCGGCGCGCAGGAGCGCATCCGCCGGGAGCGGGCGGCGCGCATCGCACGGGACCTCTCCGAGCACGAGCGGGGATGGCGCTGGTACCCCGGGGACGGTCTGGACCCCGGTACGGTCTCGGCAGAGGCGATGCGGCGTGAGCTGGACCGGGATCGGGAACTGGTCGAGCGACTGGGCACCGCCACCGGGCCCGAGGCGGATCGGCTACGGCACCGCCTCAAACACTTTCCCGTCCTGTTCATCAGCGCGCCCCACGTGGAGGAACACGCCACCGGAGCCTTCCCCGGCATGCCGACTCCGCTGTTGTACGCCACCTGCCTGCTCGACCGTATGCTGCGCATCGACGAGTTCTGCGGCGACCGGGTGCCCGAGGTGGTCGGCGTGCTGAACCCGCCGGCGTACAGCGACGCGTTCGAGAGGACGCTCGTCGAGTGCGTTGCCGAACACCTTCCCGTGGTCGTCGGCATCAGCAACCTGTCGGAGGGTCACCACTTCGCGCTCCGCATCGCCGAACTGGTCAAGTCGGTCTCGCCGAACAGCATCGTGCTTCTCGGCGGGCAGCACGAGGATGCGGTGAATCCCGATGCCTACCGGTCCACGTCGGAGCGGGTCGGTGCGATGGGCGATCGCCAGCGGGAGGTGCACCGCTCGTACTCGTTGACGACACGGCAGTTGGACCGGCTGGCGGCCCTGCAGACCTTCGCCACGGAGCGGGAACGCACGATCGTGGACATTGTCTTCGCCGGGGACGCGGTCTTCGCCCTGCCGGAGCTGCTCGCCGTGGTCGCCGAGAGTCTGCCTGTCGACGCCCGCGCGCTGCGCAAGAGACTGCTCGCCGACCGGGCGCGCTTCGCCGCCCTCCCCGGGGTCGGGCAGCTCGTCCTCGTCGACGACGACACCCAGCTCATCACGTCGATTCCGCTCAGCGGAGTGCCGATCGACGGTAACAAGCTGCCGTTCATCGACGTGACCAGGATCAGCCACGAGAACCTGTTCTCCGTCTTCGGCAACCGGCCGACCGCCCAGGTCATGGCCGCTCTGGGCTGCAAGTACTCGTGCTCGTTCTGCCACGAGTCAGCGGATGCCTTCCTCTACAACCAGCCGAAGATCCGGCAGCGTACGCCCGAGCACGTGATGCGGGAGATCCGTCTCAGGATCGACCAGGGCTTCGACGCGGTGTTCTTCGACGACAGCACGTTCACCCAGAACCGCCGCTGGCTGTCGGATCTGCTCACGATGCTCGAAGCGGACCGGGCCGCCGGACGGCGGTTCGAGTGGGGCTGCCAGACCACCGTCAACGACGTGGACGAGGGGCTGCTGCGCCGGATGGGCGAGTCCGGGTGCAGCTACATCTACTTCGGGGTGGAGTCGGCACAACCGGACGCGGTGCGGGTCCAGAAGGTGCAGCAGTTGCGGCTGCTCGCCGAGCCGACGGACTGGACGGAACAGTTCCGACGGGTTGCCCGCTGGTGTCGCACCGCCGGCATCCGGGTCGGCACCTCGCTCCAGTTCGGTCTCGGCGAGACCGACGAGCAGCGGATCCGGACGCTCCAGCTCGTCGCGGACCTGCATCGGGAGGGATGCGTGCCTGACGGTTGCGTGGCCCTGAACCTGAACAGCCCGTATCCCGGCACCCGCCAGTGGCTGGACCTGATGCGGTCGGACGCGCCGTTGCCCGACTACCGCGACAAGCTGGAGCGGCACCCGGCCTTCGAGACCGCGCACCAGTTCTCCGCGATCACCGGCGAGGCCGTCTCCGACCTGTACCACCTCGCCGCGGACATCCTGGGCTCCGCGCTGCACCAGGAAGCGGTCCGGACGCGGCAGTGAACGGGCCGTCCGGACGAGACACCGCAGCGTCCGGCCGGCGACCGCGCCGGGTCATGGCTACGACCGCTCCGGGACCTGTTCCAGGGTGTCGGCGAGGCTTCGTGCGGCGAGGATGCGCGTGTAGCGCAGTTCGATGCCCACTGCCCTGCACCGGGCGGCCAGCTTCATCGCGGCGATCGAGTCTCCGCCCAGGGCGAAGAAGTCATCGTCCAGCGAGACCTCGCCCAGCTCCAGCACGTCCCGTACGCACCGCAGGAACTGTTCCGCCACCCCCTCGGGATGCCGGCTGGTCGGTCGCACCGCAGGCCGGGGCGCCGCAGTGACCGCCAACTCGGCGAGGGCGGCCCGGTCGAGCTTGCGGTTGGCGGTGAGCGGCAACGCGTCCAGCACGACGAACCGGTGCGGCAGCATGTAGTCCGGCAGCGCCTCGGCGAGCGTGGCGCGCAGCCCGGCCGGCTCCAGCCGGACGTCCCGCTCCGGTACGACGAACGCCACCAGGGCGTCCCCGGGGGAGGCGACCTTCACGACGGCGGCGGAGCGCACCGCACCGGTCGCCAGGACAGCGGCCTCGACCTCGCCCAGCTCCACCCGGTACCCACGGATCTTGACCTGGTCGTCGGTTCGTCCCACCACCACCAGGCGCCGCTGGTCGTCCACCCGTACCAGGTCGCCGGTACGGTACGCCCGGGTGTCGTCCGGCAGCGTGACGAAGCTCCGTTCGGTGAGTTCGGGCAGGTTCAGATAGCCGCGAGCCAGGCCGGTCCCCCCGATCAGCAGCTCACCGGCGTCGTCCGCCGCCTCTCCCGGCTCCGTGGGTAGCAGCGTGATCCGGGTGTTCGGGATCGGGCCGCCGACGGGCACCGGATCGTGGGCGGCGTAACTGTCGAGGTGGAATCCGGCGGACTCGTCGAGGCGCAGGAAGCAGCGCCCGACCACCGTCTCGGTCGGCCCGTAGTGGTTGTAGATGGCCGACCCGGGGAAGATCCGGCGCAGGGTCGACACCTGGTGCGCCCGCAGGATCTCGCCGCCGACGACGACGAACCGTGGCCCGGGTGGCGTCGGCCGCCCGTCCGTGGCGGCGTCCAGCAGTTCGGCGTGCGAGGGGGTCACCCGGACGAGGTCCAGCCGGGAGTCCTGGAGCAGCCGGGCGAGGACCTCGTGGTCGGCGTCCGGCGGCGCCAGCGCGAGGCTTCCCCCGGTCACCAGCGGGAGGTAGACGTTGGTGACGGAGAAGTCGAACGCGATCGAGGTGTGCAGCAGGCTGTTCACCGGTCGGCCCCGCGAGAATTCGCTGATCAGCCACTCCAGGTAGTTCGCCAGTCCCTGACGTTCCACCAGCACGCCCTTGGGCCGTCCGGTGGAGCCCGAGGTGTACATCACGTACGCCAGGTCGCCCGGGCCGGCGACATTCTGGTCGACGGGGCCGTCTGCGGCCTCGTCGAGCGAGACCGCGCGGTAGGAGCTGCCGGGTATCCGGCGGTGGTGCCCGGGTCCGGTCAGCACGATCGCCGCCGCCGCGTCGTCGATCATGAAACGGAGCCGTTCGGGCGGTAGCGTCGGTTCGAGTGGCAGGTAGGCACCGCCGGACTTCAACACCGCCAGCAGGCCGACGACCAGTTCGGGTGACCGCTGCGCGTACAGGCCGACGACCTGCCCCGGGCCGACACCGAGGTCACGCAGTCGCCGGGCGAGCCGGTCGGCGCGCTGGTCGAGCTGCCGGTACGTCAGACGGGTGTCGCGCGTGGTCACCGCGACGGCGTCCGGTGCGCGCTGGGCACACCGCACGACGAGTCCGACGACGTCCGCGACGGCCGGCGAACCGTCAGTGGTGACGGTGGTCTGCCCGGTGCTGGGCGGCGGCAGCTCGGTCATCTCGACTCGCGCTCCAGTTCCGTCAACATCTCGGCCAGATCGTCGTCGACCTCGTCGGCTGCCGGCCGCCCGGTCAGTTCCGCCGCGAGCCCGGCAACCGTGGGGTGCAGGAAGAAGTCGGCCAGGCTGAGGGACGCGCCCAGACGTTCCTGGAGCAGGGTCACCACGACGGTCGCCAGCAGCGAGTGCCCGCCCAGCACGAAGAAGTTGTCGTGCCGGCCGACCTCGGCGAGGCCGAGCACTTCGCACCAGATCGCGGCGATCGGTGCCTCGGTCGCGTCCACCCCAGCGGTGGCGTCCAGCGTGTCGGCGGCCCCGGCGGGACGTTCGGGCAGGTAAGCCGGCACCAGGCTCCCGTCCGGTCGCTGCCGTACCAGCCGGCCGGTACGTGTCCGTCGGTCTCCGACGACGGTCCACAGCTCGCCGGGCATTCCTACCGGCGCCGGTCTGCCGTGCGGGTCGAGCACCTCGTCGTGGGCGTCGCCGACGGCGGGTCCGGCCAGCGCGGCGACGTCGGGCACCCGGTCCGGGGCGGCCTGCCCCACCGCGGTCACGGCCGCCCGGTCACCGTACGGTGCCAGCTCGCGGATCGGTCGGTCCGGGTTCCGGCCCAGGTCGGCGAGGATGGCCAGCCAGCACTCGGCGAGCGCCTCGACGGACGGGCGGGCGAAGAGGTCGGTGTCGTAGTCGATCCGTCCGGTGAACCGCTCCCCCGTGCGGGCGACGGTGCACACCAGGTCGTAGGTGGAGTTCTCCCGGTCGACCTCCTGCACCGTGGCGATCAGACCCGGCAGGGACAGCTCCGCTGCCGCTTCGGTGATCATCTGGAAGACCACCTGGAAGATCGGGTGCCGGTCCGGCCGGCGTACCTCGCCGTGGGCCGCCACCACCTGTTCGAACGGTACGTCCTGGTGGTCGTACGCGTCCTGGCAGGTGTCCGAGGTGTGCGACAGCACCTCGCGGGCGCTCTGTTCACCGTCGAGCCGGATCCGGAGGGCGAGCATGTTGACGAAGGCGCCGATGAGTTGCTCGACCTCCGGCCGGTCGCGTCCGGAGGTCGTGCCGCCGAGCACGATGTCCCGCTGGCCCGTGCAGCGGTGCATGAGAATCGCGAAGCCGGCGAGCAACGCCATGAAGACCGTGGCGCCCTCGGCGCGGGCGAGTTCGCCGAGCCGCGCGGTCACGTCGGCGTCGATGGCGAAGCGGTAGCTGTCGCCCTGGTAGGCGGGCCGGGCCGGGCGCGGGTGGTCCGTCGGCACCGCCAGTTCCGGCGCGCCCCGCAGCTGCTCCCGCCAGTAGTTCGCGCCGCGCTCCCAGCGTCCGGTCCGCAGCATCCGGTGCTGCCAGGTCGCGTAGTCGGCGTACTGCAAGCGCGGCTCGGGCAGGCAGGCCGGCTCTCCGGTGTGTTCGGCGCGGTAGAGCGCCGCCAGTTCGGTGAGGAAGATGTCGACGGACCACGCGTCGGCGATGACGTGGTGGAACGACATCAGCAGCACGTACCGGTGTGGGGCGGTGTGCAGCAGGGTGAGGCGCAGCAGCGGGGCGCGGGCGAGGTCGAACGCACGCGTCGTCTCCTGGTCGGTCAGCGCCCGTACCAGTCCCGTCGTCGGCGCGCCGTGCCTCGCCAGGACGTCCCGGATGTCGATCACGCGCAGGCGCGGCACCCGCTCGGTGATGAGTTGGCGCAGGCTGCCGTCGACCGTGGCGAAGCAGGTCCGCAGGCTCTCGTGCCGGCCGGCGATGCGCCGGACGGCCAGGTGCAGCGCGGTGACGTCCAGGTCACCGCGCAGATCGAGGGCCCGGGTGATGTTCTGTACCGCGCCGTCCGGCACCAGTTGGTCGAGGAAGTGGATCCGACGCTGCGCCGAGGACGCCGGGCTGGCGGCGACCGGGCCCGGGCCGGTCATGACGGCGTCTCGACCGTCGTGACCGGTTCGGCCATGGCGACGGCGATCCGGCGGGGGCCACGGAACGGTTCGCGTGCGTGCGCGGTCAGCATGTTGTCGATGACGAGCACGTCGTCGCGTTGGTAGTCGAACCGGGTGCCGGCCGCGCGGTAGCAGTCGCGGACGTGGCCGATGACGTCGTCCGGGATCGCGCCGCCGTCACCGAAGTAGCTGTTGCTGGGCAGGCCGTCCTCCCCGAACATCTCCAGCAGGCCGGCGCGGACGTCGGGCCCCAGGGTGGTGACGTGGAAGATCGCGGCGTGGTTGAACCACACCCGCTCGCCCGTGTGTGGATGCCGGTGGACGGCGTCGCGGACCGAGGTCGTCCGCAGCCAGTCCTGGCCCCGCCACTGCGCCTCGATGCCGTGCTCCGCGCAGTAGCGGGTGACCTGGTCACGGTCGGTGGTGTCGAAGACCTTCTGCCACGGCAGGCCGACGTCGGGGGTGAAGTTGCGCCGGACCATCCACCTCCGCCGGGTGAACTCCTCCAGCACCTGCGGGTCGAGTTCGCGCAGCACGGCGCGGGTGTCGGCCAACGGTGTGGCGCCCCGCTCCAGCGGCGGCTGTAGGCAGTGGAAGTACAGCGTCATCGGCCAGGAACTCTGGTAGGAGTTCTCGTTGTGGAAGAAGATCTCCTCGGTCGGCGGGTAGTCGGTGGAGGTGTAGATCCTGCCCTTGATGGTCGACCGGGGAGAGGAACGTTCCGCGTACGGCAGCGGGTCACCGGACAGGACGCGTACCGCCGCCTCGAAACCGTCGACCCCGCCGACGTCGAAGCCGCGCAGCAGAACCGCGCCGTCGGTACGCAGCCGCTGTCGGATCTGCGGGGGTTCGGCCGCGATCCGGTTCGTGAGGCTCTCCCCCGGGCGGTCGCTGCTGATGACGTACGGCAGGTCCACGGCGTTTCCTTCACTGCCGGCCGCGGGTGGGCTCATGGTGTTCCGCCCGCCTGGTGGTCGATGAACTCACGGGCCGCCGGGACGATCTCGTCAAGCCGGTCGGCGTCGCGCCCCGTACGCTCGCCCTCGGCGTCTATCCTCGCGGCGACCTGCGCGATCGTCGGTCCACGGAAGAACTGCCGGAGGCCGTAGCCGGTGCCCCACTCGGCGCGCACGCGCGCCAGCAGCCGCATGGCCAGCAGGGAGTCGCCGCCGGTGACGAAGAAGTCGTCGTGCACACCGACAGGCCGGTCGTGCAGCACCCGCGTCCAGAGCCGGGCCAGCCGTCGTTCGGTCGCAGTACGCGGCGCCGTGGCGGCGTTGGACAGGGTGATCTGCCGGCCGGGACGGCTCGTCAGGGCCCGACGGTCCGTCTTGCCGGTCGCCGTGGTCGGCAGCGCCGGCAGTACCACCAGACGGTCGGGCAGCATGTAGTGCGGAAGCGTCGCGCGCAGCGTCGGGTGCCAGCCCCCGGTCTCGACGTCATCGGCAGCGGCGACGTAGGCGTGTATCCGGCGGTCGGTGGGATCACCGTCGTCCACCACGGCCACCGCGTCGCGGACGCCGGGCAGGCGTCGCAGGGCCGCTTCGATCTCGCCCAGCTCGACCCGGTACGCGCGGATCTTGACCTGCTGGTCGGCCCGCCCGAGGTACTCGATCCGCAGGCCCTGCGGGGTGGTACGCCACCGCCCCCGGTCGCCGGTCCGGTACATCCGCGCGCCGGGCCGCGTGCTGAACGGGTCAGGTAGAAAGGCAGCCGCCGTCCGGCCGGGGTCGCCCAGATATCCGCGCGCCACCGTGGGGCCGGCGATGAAGATGGTGCCGGGCGTGCCCGGCGGCACCGGCCGCAGCGCCGGATCCAGCAGGTACGCGGTCATGCCCGGCAGTGGCTCGCCGATGAGTACCGAGGCGTCGCCCGGCCAGTCGGGCGGGCAGACGAAGTAGGTGCTGTCGACGGTTCCCTCGGTGAGCCCGTAGCAGTTGACCACCTGGGTGTCGGGTCCGCCGAGCCGCCGGATGCCGGCGAGTTCATCGGTGGACACGGTGTCGGACCCCACGATGACCAGGCGCAGACCGCCGAGGTCCTGGCCGCTGCCGCGCAGGTGCCCGGCGAGCGCCCGGAGCACCGGCGGTACGAAGTCCGCGACCTCCACCCGCTCGTTGCGGACCAGGGCGAGCAGCCGGTCGGGTGAGAGCAGGAACTCGCGGGGGCAGATCACCAGCTTCGCCCCGGACGTCAGGGTACGGACGAGTTCGCCGAGGAAGCCGTCGAAGCAGAAGTTCGCCATCTGCAGGTGCGACCGGATCCGGCCCTTGAGTCCGAATGCGTGCTCCCACGCCATGCACGTGCTCAGCAGACCGGCGTTCGTCGTCATGACGCCCTTGGGTCGGCCGGTCGACCCGGACGTGTAGATGACGTAGCTCAGGTGTCCGGAGGTCGTGGTGCGCGCCGGCCGGCTGGTCGGCAGGTGGCCGTACCCGGCGTGGTCCGGCTCGACGACGAGTACCCGCCGCCGGTCACCGGCGAGGTCACCGGCAAGCTGCGCCTGGGTGAGCAGCACGGTCACGCCGGCGTCGTCCAGGATCACCTCGCGTCGGGCCGCCGGCATGTCGATGTCGATAGGCACGTACGCCGCACCGGCCTTCCAGACCGCCAGCACGGCGACGATCGTCTCGGCGGAGCGTTCCATCAGGATGGCCACGCGTGTCTCCGGCACCACACCGAGCTGGCCGAGGCGGTGGGCGAGCTGGTTGGCCCGCCGGTCCAGTTGCCCGTAGGAGAGCCGCACGGGGCCGCAGACGACCGCCTCGGCGTCGGGGTCGGCCTCGACCGTCCGCTCGATGAGATCCAGCACCGACGTCGCCTCCGGTGCGACGACGGACGGCCCGGTCGACGCCGTGGCGACCACGGCCCGTTCCGCCGGGGTGAGCAGGTCCAGGTCGTCGATGCTCGCGTCCGGCCGCTCGCACATGGCGGCGAGTACGGCCTGCCAGTGGTCGGACAGGCGGTCGATCGTGGTGCGGTCGTAGCGGCTCGTCCGGTACCTGGCGACGAGTTCCAGTCCGCTGCCGGGTGTCTCCACGGCGTCGAGGGTCAGGTCGAGCTTGGCCAGGCCGATCTCGACCTCCGTCAGCGTGGCCAGCAGGCCGGCGAAGGTGTGTTCCCGGCCGGTGCCGGTCACGTACTGGAACATGATCCGGAAGAACGGACTGCTTTCCAGGTCCCGGGTGCCACCCAGCGCGGCGACCACCGTGTCGAACGGGATCTCCTGGTTGTCGTAGGCGGCCAGGCAGGTGTCGCGGACCCGGGCCAGGGACTCTCGCACCGTAGGCGCACCGGACAGGTCGGTGCGTAGTGCCAGAGTGTTCAGCAGCGGCCCGACCATGTTCTGCACGTCCGGGTCGTCGCGCAACGCGATCGGCGTGCCCACCGTGACGTCGCCGCGTTCCAGGTAACGCGACAGGGTGATCTTCAGACCGGTCAGCAGCACCATGAAGATCGTGACCCGCTCGGCGCGGGCCAGGGCCCGTATCCGTACGCAAAGGTCACCGGCGACGGGATAGCTGGCGTGTCCGGCGGCGTGGCCGCCCGCACCGCTCGTCCTGTGGTCCGGCGGTAGGCAGGACTCGTCGGCGACACCGTCCAGTTGACTGCGCCAGTAATCGAGTTGACGGTCGTGTTCTGCGCTCGTCCGCCATTTTTCCTGCCGCGCGACGACGTCCGAGAATTGCAGCCGAGGTTGCTCCGGAACTATTTCGACGCCCGCCGCGATAGTGGCGTACAGGTCGCGGAAGTCGCGGAACACCAGGTGCACCGACCAGCCGTCGGAGACGATGTGATGAACACCGATCAGCAGCGTGTGCCGATCGTTTCCGGTACGAATGACGGCCGCTCGGAACAGTGGGCCGCGGTGGATGTCGAACGTGCGGTGCGCGAGTCGGTCGACCAGGTCGTCGGCCGCCGCAGCACGTGGTTGGGCCGGCACCGCCGACAGGTCGACGAACGGCACCACGGCCGCACCGTCGGCGGTCGACGTCGCGACGACGGGTTGACCATCCTCCGCCGGAAAGCTGGATCGCAGGACACGGTGACGGCCGACGACCTCGCGCAGCGCCCGGACCGCGACCGCCGGGTCGAGCGGGCCGGTCAACCGGATCGCCGAGTAGCTGTTGTAGACCGGGACGCCGGACGTGATCTGGTCCAGGAACCAGAATCGGCGCTGGCTCGCGGAAACCGCCGGCGGTGGCGACGGCGTCTCCGTTTTTTCATCCGAACGCCGCATCAATCAGCCTCGCCCGTCCTGGTCGCCGCTGGAATCATGAGGTGAACGCTCATTGACCGGCACCCACTCGGACACCGTTATCGGTTCCGCCACCGTCGAAGTCCGTCAGGGACCACGATCGTGAAGACCACCCCAGTACAACAAGGCTCGCGGAGTTTCGTCAAGGCCCCGTCCACACGCCCGGGAAGCCCTCAGCCAAGATCAGCGATCCGTGAAAACACATTGGCGTTGGTCGAGTCCTTCCGGTGCCCCGACGGCTGGACGCCGGCGTTGGTGACGGTTAATCTGATTCGCCTACGGACGTTCGGGGGCGACGTGGAATCGATCCGGCTCGTGGGTGCCGACCTCGCCGCCGGCAAGCCGATTCTTCCGCTGCTGGACGCCGCCCTCGGTCGTTTCGGGAGACGGCCCGCCGTGTCCGACACCGACGGTTACCTGACCTTCGCGGAGTTGGACGCCGAGTCCCGTGGCCTGGCGGCGGAACTGCTGGCGGTCGGCGTGGGCGCGGCCCAACGGGTGGTCATCCAGGCCACGACGTCCCGGTGGGCGATTGTCGCGATGCTCGCCGTGCTGCGGGCCGGCGCGCAGTACGTGCCGGTCGACCGCCTGTTTCCCCGTCAGCGGCAGGAGGACGTGATCGCGGCAAGCGGCGCGAGCTGCCGCGTCGTCGAGTCCGGGCAACCTCACGAAGGCCGCTCTCCCCTACGGATCACGGGTGCCACCGCCCGGTCGTCCGAACCGCCCTCCGGCGTCGGTCCGACGGGGCCGTCCCCGGCGTACACGTTGTTCACCAGCGGCTCGACCGGCACGCCGAAGGGCGTGGTGGTCACCCACGACAACCTCGGATACTCCACCCGGGCCCGCATCCGGTACTACCCGGAAGCACCGTCGACCTACCTGCTGTGCTCGTCGATATCCTTCGACAGCTCGGTGGCCGGCATCTACTGGTCGCTGGTTACCGGGGCGCACCTCGTCATCCCGGCTCGCAACCCGCTGGACGTCGAGGCCATCGTGACGGCCGCGTACCACCACCGAGGCTCCCACATTCTGCTGCTGCCCAGCCTCTACGAAGCGGTGTTGGACACGGCCGGCCCGGGGCTGCTCGACAGTCTCCGCACAGTCATCGTCGCCGGTGAGCCCTGCCTCCCTCGCCTCGTGCTCCGTCACTTCGCGCAACTGCCCGGCGCGGCGCTCTACAACGAGTACGGACCGACCGAGGGCACCGTGTGGTCGATGGTCCACCGGTGCCGCCCGACCGATGCCGACGGCGCCGACGTGCCGATCGGCCGGCCGATCCCGGGGACCACCGTGCACATCGACCTCGACGGTGGGCGGGCCGGTTCCCCCACCGGTGAGCTACGCATCTCGGGGCCGGGCGTCGCGGCCGGATACGCGACCGGGACCGGTGCAGTCGTGCCCTTCCCCGTCGTCGACGGAACACGCAGCTACCGGACCGGCGACATCGTCGGTCTGGACGCCGAGAACCTCGTCCACTTCGGCGGCCGTACCGACAGTCAGCTCAAGATCGGCGGATTGCGGATCGAGCTGGCCGAGATCGAGCAGGCGATCGTACGGCGTACCGGGGGGCGTCCCGTCGCCGTCGGTATCGCCGGGCGCGGCTCGCCCGTTCCCGGTCTCGTCGCCTTCGTAGCCGGTGCCGACGTCGGCGAGAGCCTGCCCGCCCTGCGCCGGCTGCTTCGCGACGACCTGCCACGCGGTGCCGTGCCCGCCCGTTGGCAGACCGTCGAGCAACTGCCGCGACTGCCGAACGGCAAGCTCGACCGGGCGGCGGTCGACCGGATGGCCGCCGATCACCTCCGGCGTCCGTACCCCGCCGAGGGTTGGTAGACGCAGCCGGACCTGAGACGGGGACCGTCCGCGGCGAGCAGAGGGCCCTTTGCGCCGTGGCGGTCCTGCCACGACGCGGCCAGGACCCACACGGTCACCAGCAGACCCGGGCCAGGACCGCCCGGTCGTTTCTCGACCGCTCAGCGCGGTCGGCCCTCGATGATCGACAGCCAGCCCGGCTCCGGCTTGGCGATGACCCGGGTCAGCCGGAGGCCGGCCGCCTCGAACAGGGCGGCGAACTGCGTCCTGGTTCGCTCCCGGCCGGTGAACGAGGCCAGGATGACCAGGTCGATGCTCTTGCCCGGATGGGCGGCGTCACCGTCGGGCAGGACGGTGTCCAGTGCCACCACCCGGCCGTCCGGGTTCATGGCCCGCCGGCAGTTGCGCAGGATTCGTACGCACCGCTCGTCGTCCCAGTCGTGCAGGATGTACTGCAACGCGTAGACGTCCCCGCCGGCCGGCACCTCGTCGAAGAAGTCGCCGGGGACGGCCGTCCAGCGGTGATCGGCGCCCAACGTGGCAAGTTCGTGTCGGGCGACCACATGGTGCTGGTCGAACAGCACGCCGCGCCAGCCGGCGTGCCTCCTGAGCACCTCCAGCAGCAGGCGTCCCCGGCCGCCGCCGACGTCGACCAGCACCCCGGTGTCGGCGAAGTCGTAGATGGTGGCGAAGCCGCGACTCTCCAGCTGTGAATACTGCGCCATCCCCGGGTCGAACTCCGCGGCGGCCTCGGGGTTCGCGGCGAGGTAGTCGAACAGTGGCCGTCCGAAGATCTGTTCCACGGCCGGCACACCGGTGCTCACAGCGCTGCCGAGCTGCCCGACCGGTTGCCAGAAGGTGGGGTTCGTGACGAACACCATGGCCTCCCGCACGGAGGTGGGGCAGTCGCTGCGCAACGCCTCGCCGAGCGGGGTGAGGTGGAAGCGACCGGCCGCGTCCTCGTGGAATATGCCGCGGGTGGCCAGGAGTCTCAGCACCCGGCGTAGCCCGTCGGCCTGGGTGGCGGTCCGGGTGGCCAGGTGTTCGACCGTGCGGGGGCCGTCGGTGAGGTGGTCGGCGACACCGGTCTGGGCGGCCACCCGCAGGGCCCCGGAGAACACGTATCTCAGGCCCTCGTCGAGCAGGAAGGCCGCTGACTTCTCCGCGTCCATGGCTCCCCCTCACGGGTTGCGGCGGTCGGCGTACCCGGCGGGAAGCTGGTGGGGAGGGCGGTCGATGACGGTGTCGTCGTCGGTGCCGCAGGATTCGACGAAGGTGATGTCGGCGAACTCGGCGACGACGTGTACGGGGTACGTCGGTCCGTCGTCGCGGTATCGACGCATGCGTTCCAGGTGGTCGTTCTGGAAGAGCACCGTACGTTCCGGGTGTTCGTGTACCCAGCTGGGGAAGAAGATGACGCCGCGCAGTCGCCGCCGCTCCGGCATGATGGTGACGCACACCGACGTGCCGGTGGGCTCGGTCCACGACACTGCGTAGACGTCGGGTGCGAGGGCCGCCAGGTCGACCTTCTGGTCCTTGACCCACCGCCCGCCGACCATTCCGGAGTGGATCCGGTAGTCGATGGTGGTGGCGTTCTTCACGTACATCTCGTACTGCCATCCGTTGGCGTAGGTGTAGATCAGGTGTCGGCCGACGATTCCCGCCACCTCGACCGGTGTCCGGGTCACTGGTTCCTCCCCTGCGTCGGGCAGGTCGACGACGGCCACGACAGGGGAGGTGTCGGGGCGGTAGGTCGGGCTGCCGGGTGGTCGTGCCGTAACCGGCGGGGGGTGATGGCGGTCCGGCCGTGGCTGCGACGGTACGTGTCGGTTGCGGTGGCAGGGACCAATTCCCGTTGGAAGCAAATCCTGCCCGGTATGGGGGTCCAACCGGGTGTGCCGGCCGGGAGCCGGTCCGTTCCTACCGTGGCATCTGCCGGTGCTGCCCGGGTCCGAACGCTCAGGCCCCACGCCGCGGTTGTGCGCAGCGTGCCGCCCGGTTGACGGGTACACCGACTTCTCCAACGACCGGATGGTGACGGATGTCCACTGACGAGGAAGCTCCCAGCGGGACGATGGCGGGTGCGACGAGCCCCGGTGACGCTCCGGCGGGCGGCCCTGTCGACAGTGACCGGCATCCGCGTCGGCGCGCGGTCGACGACGTCTCGGCCACTCGGGCGGCGGCCACGACGGTCGACGGGCTGTTCGACCGGACCGCCCGGCGGACGCCGGCTGCGGAGGCGGTGCGGGCGGGCCGCGTCAGGTGGACGTACGAGCAGCTCCGGGTGACCGCCGACCGGATCGGTGCCGCGTTGACGTCCCTGGGGGTGACCCGGGGAACCGTGGTCGGGCTGGTCGGCCACCGTTCGCCGGAGGCCTGTGCGGCGATGCTCGGCGTTCTCAAGGCGGGTGCCGCCTATCTCCCGCTCGATGACCAGCTGCCACCGGCACGGCTGGCGCGCATGGTCGAGATCGCCCGGCCGGTCGTGGCCGTCCGGCTGCCCGGCAGCCGGGACGTCGTGGACGACATGGTGCGCTGCGTCGACTACCCGGTGCTCACGGCGCACCGACCCGTGACCCCGACGCGCCCGGCTCACACCGGCGCCGATCCCGCGTATCTGATGTTCACCTCGGGTACCGCCGGACGGCCGAAGGCGGTGATCGTTCCGCATCGCGCCGTGCTGCGCACGGCAGTGGACAATCTGTTCCTGGAGTTGGGCCCGGGCGAGCGGATGATGCACGGCGCGACGATCTCGTTCGACGCGGCGACGTTGGAGCTGTGGCTGCCCCTGCTCAACGGTGCCAGCGTCCTGATCGTCGACAACGAAACCCTGTTGTCGGCTGCGGGGTTCCAGCGGTGGCTGGGCGAGAACGAGCCGACGGCTGTCTTCCTGACCACCGGGCTGCTGCATCAGCTCGCGCACGAGCGGCCCGGGATCTTCGCCGGCGTGCCGCATCTGCTCACCGGGGGTGAGGCGCTGAATCCGCGGCTGGTGCGGCAGATTCTGCGACACGGCCCTCCGGGCCGGTTCGTCAACGGTTACGGCCCGACCGAGGCCACCGTCTTCGCCACCACCCACACCATCACCGCGGTCGCCGAGGACGCCCCGGACGTTCCCATCGGCCTGCCGATCGGTAACACCTCCTGCCTGGTTCTCTCAGCCGAGGGCAGGCCGGTGCCGCCGGGTGTCGATGGCGAGTTGCACATCGGCGGCGACGGTCTGGCCCTCGGCTACCTGGGCGACGACGAGCAGACCGCCCGCTCGTTCGTGACGGTGCTCGTCGACGGCGTCGCGCAGCGGCTATACCGCACGGGGGATCTCGCCTGCCGTGACGACGACGGTGTGCTGCACTTCCGGGGCCGTCGGGACGATCAGGTGAAGGTCCGCGGCAACCGGCTGGAGCTCGACGAGATCAGGCATGTCCTGAACGCGCACGAGGCTGTGACCGACAGCGCGGTGGTCACGGTCGAGGACGCGGTCAGTCGGCACGTCGTGGCGTACTACACGTGCACCGATCCCGCCCCGGACAGGGCAGAGCTCCGCCGTCACCTGGCCCGTGACCTGCCGAGGTATGCCATCCCGTCGGCGTTGCACCGGCTGCCGGTGTTGCCGCTGACCCCGACCGGCAAGGTCGACCTCGACCGGCTGCGGTACGTGGCCACCGTGGGTGCTCCTCCCAGCGGGGAGACCGGGCGTGCGGACGGCGGGGACGTCGCGGCGCGGGTGGTGCAGGCCTGGTCGCTGATCCTGCCGCAGGGTGATCCGGCGTCCGACGAGGACTTCTTCGGGCAGGGCGGGGACTCGCTGCGTGCCGCTCAGCTGGTCAATCGGATCGTGACGACCCTGGGGATCGATCTGGCGCAGAGCCGGCCGTTGCTGCACCGGCTGCTCGCCGACCCGGGACTCGCCTCGTTCACCGGTGCCGTGTCCGATGCCGTGAACGGCGCGCTGGTCGTCGAGGACACCGCCGACGACCGGTGGCGGCGCGAGCTGTACCTGCACCCGACGGTGCGGCGGCGCGAGCGGGCGGACGTGGCCGCGTCCCGGCGTCCGCCGGGCCGGATCCTGCTGACCGGCGCCACCGGGTTCTTCGGCTCGTACCTGCTGCGTGGCATTCTGCGGCACACCGGTGCGGACGTCGTCTGCCTGGTCCGGGCGGACGACGACGACCATGCCCTCGCGCGGGTCCGCGACGCTCAGCGACGGTACGGGCATCGTGGGGCGTTGCCGCCGGGGCGGGTCACCGCGGTCGCGGGCGATCTGCGTCGACGTCACCTCGGCTGGTCCGACGGGCGGTGGCGGGAGCTCACCGGCACCGTGGACGCCATCCACCACAGCGCGGCGCACGTCAACTTCGTGTACCCGTACGAGGAGCTGCGCCCGACGAATGTCGACGGCGTGCGCAACCTCATCGAGTTCGCGATGAGCGGCCGGGGCGTCGCGTTGCATTACGTGTCCACCATCGCCGTGCTGGCCGGCTTCGGCTCCGCCGGTGCCCGCCGGGTCGGTGAGGACGAGCCCCTGGAGCATTTCGGCCGGCTGTCGATGGGCTACCCGGAGAGCAAGTGGGTCGCCGAACAGCTGCTGCGGCGGGCCGCGGCTGAGGGGCTACCTGTCGTGGTGCACCGCCCGTATGAGATCACCGGTGACAGCGGTACCGGGACCTGGAACACGGAGGCGGCCATTTGCGCCCTGTTCAAGGCGATCGTGGAGATGGGCAGCGCGCCGGAGATCGACCTGCCGCTCGACTTCGTGCCCGCCGACTACCTGGCGGCGGCGATCGCCTTCCTGACCGGCAGCGGGGATTCGGTGGGTCGGACGTACCACCTGACCAATCCCCGGCCGGGACGGTTGTCGGACATGGTCGGCCGCATGCGGGCGCGGGGGCACCGCATCACCGTCATCCGCTACGACCAGTGGGTCAAGGAACTGGTCGGTTTCGTCGACGCGCAGCCCCGACATCCCATTGCGGCCTTCGTGCCGATCTTCACCCTGCCGGCCACGGGCCTCGACCTCACCGTGAAGGAGCTGTACACGCGCAGCGTGTTTCCGGAGCTCGACCGGTCACACGCCGAGCGGGACCTCGCCGACCTGCCGTGGGCCTGTCCCCCGACCGATTCCGCCATGCTCGACCGTTACCTCGACTACTTCGCGCGGGTGGGGTTCATCCCCGACCCGCCGGGGTGACGGTCGGCGACGCGAGCACCGCCCGTGGGAGTCGGCCGCCATCGCCGGATCCGCGCTCCCGCGTGGGAGATCCGGTGCTCAGCCCCCGCTCCCCATGTTCTGCCGGGTTGTCTGACGCCGGGGTCGCCCGATCGGCCCTGGCGGCTGTCGACCGCCACCGTGTCCCGAGGAGAAGGTGATTCAGATGGACCGCGATGTTGTCGGGCCCACCGCCGGGTCTCTGCGTGAGGAGATCGTCCGGCTACGCAAGTCCGACCCGCCCAACGAACTGCTCGCGATCGCCGCCGCCGACTCGCTCACGACCGCGCAGATCGAGCGGGAGATCTGCGCGGAGCTGCGCGCGCACCGGGCCGAACTCGGCGCGTACGCGGCGATGATGGGCCGGTTCGCCCGGCCGCCGGCCGGGAACACCTTCCTGGCCTTCTACTCGATGGTGATCGCGGCGGGGCCGAAGCTGCACCGCTGTGCCGACCTGCTGGGTGTGAGCGAGCAGGACCGTTCCCGTCGGTACACCACGCCCCTGGAGAACACGTTCAACGGATACGTGTCCTGGCTGGCGCTGCACGGCACCCAGGCGGAGATCTGCATGGCGTTGCTGTCGGACATGGACTCGTACTTCGGCGTGTGCGACGCCATCGTCGCCAGTGCGGAGCGCGGCGGGATCGCACTGCCCCCGGAGGTCGTCGAGTACTACCGGCCCGGGGACATCAGCGACTTCTACGCCGTGACCCAGTCGACGCTGCAGGACGCGTTGGACCGGGGTGACGATCCGGCGTGCGCCGTCGCGGCCGGGCGGTTCATGGACGAGTACCTGCGGTTGTTCTGGGCCGAGGTGGCGGCGGCCTGACCGCGGGAAGGGGCAGGCTCATGCGGATCGTCGTGGTCGGTGGCGGGCTGGCTGGTCTGACCACCGCGTGGCTGTTGGAGCACGACCACGAGACCACCCTGTTGGAGGCGCAGGCCGAGTTGGGGGGTCACGTCAGGTCGGCGACGACCCTCCACCACGGTGTGGAGTGCGCTGTCGACCTGGGTGCGCAGGACTTCTCCGCCGTCCTGTTCCCCCGGCATGCGCGGCTGATCCAACTCATGGGGCTGGCGGCGGAGGTCGTGGAGGTACCCACGACCGTCACGATCCAGGTGCCGGACATGCCCGTCCCGCTGCTGGTGACGCCGGACGGCACCCGCAGCGGGATCCTCGGTGCCGGCGGGGAGGCACGTGCCCTGCTGACGCGGGCGGCGGTCGACTGGGACACCGAGGGGGTCTCCTGGGAGAGGAGCTACGCCGATCTCGTCGAGCCGCTTCCCGTCACCGACGGGCTGAAGAGAACGGTCCTGTACGCGCCCGTCGCCGCGCTGTACGGATGCAGCATCGACGACGCCCGGCAGGTGTCCGGGCGGGCGGCCACCGCCGTGCTCGCGCGGAGCGCCGCGCCCGCTGCGGGTGGGTCCGCCGGCTGGCAGAACCTGGTCGGTGGGCTGGCGCGGCTCGTCCGGGCGATCGCGGTGGACCTGCTGGCCACGACCATCCGCACCGGGTCGGAGATCACCAGGATGGAGTCCGGTGACCGGCGGTGGACGCTGAGCACCGCAGGCGGACAGGTCTACCAGGCCGACCAGGTGGTGCTGGCGGTGCCACCGCCGCGCTGCCTCCGGCTCATCCGGCAGTTCCCCCACGCCGATCGGCTCAACCGTGCTCTCGCCGGCTTCCGGTACCTGCCCTCGACGACCGGCCTGCACCTCGATCCGGCCTATCTGCCGGCACGGGCGGACCAGTGGTCCACCTCCAACCTGACCGTCTACCGGGAACACGCCGACTCGACGGCCTGGTACGGGCCGATCACGGGGGCCCAGGTCTTCCGAAGTCAGCTCACCCACCGGCCCCGGTTGCCCGAGCGCCTGGTGGCCACCGCTGACTTCGAACAGCTCTATCCGGATGCCGCGGCGGTCCGCGGCCGTCGGGTGCTGGCCGATCACCAGGGCCGCGACGGCCTCTGGTTCGCCGGGCACCACCTCGCCGACATCGACTCCCAGGAGACAGCAGTGAACAGTGCCATCGACATCGCCACCCGGCTCGCTCCCGACAGTCACCGACTACGGATGCTGACCGAGGAGGTCGGCCACGACCAGCGGCAGGGACGGCAGGCATGACCGGGATGCGCTGGTCCAGCGACGACCACCCGTACGTCGTTCCGTGCCTTGACATCCGCGGTGGCAGGGCGAATCCGTCGGCGTGGCACGAGGGACGGGCCTGCGACGACCCGGTCGAGATCCTCGACCGGTACCGCTGTCAGGGGACGGAGAAGATCTTCCTCGACATCCAGGACGGCTGGCGGGACGACAGCCGGTTCCTGCCGCTGCTGCGTGAGCTGTGCAGTGGTGGCGGCGCGCTGCTGGTGTCCGTCGACAACGGTAGGGCCCGCGACGACCACGACGTCGAGGCGGTCCTCGGAGCCGGGGCTGCGGCGGTGGCGCTGAGCACCGCCACCGTGGACTCACCCGATCTCGTGTCGAGGGCGGTACGACGTCACGGTTCGGCCAGCGTCCTGGCGGTGATGAACTGCCGCCGCGCCGGCGATGGTTGGCAGGTGCACGTGGACGGTGGTCGGCGGGCCACCGGTATCGACGCCCTGTCCTGGGTGGCGGCCTGGTCAGCCGCCGGAGTTGGCGCGATCCTGGCGAACTGCCTGGAGCGGGAGGGCGCCACCGAGCAGGGGTACGACATTCGCTTCACCAGGGCGGTGGTTGATGCCGCGGGGGTTCCGGTCATCGCGTCGGGGGGCTGCGGCGAACCCGCGCACATGGTGTCGGTCCGGTCCCGGGCCGGTGCCGCCTACGCGCTCGCCAACACCATCTTCCACCGCGGCATCCACAGCGTGTCCGACGCCATCCGGCACTGCGACGGTCACCGCTGAGGATCGGCCCGGACGGAGCAGGGGGCTCGGATGTACGCGATTCAGTTCAGCCGCCACGGCGAGCCGGCGGCCGTGCTCCGGCAGGTCGAGCTTCCCCGGCCGCAACCGGGGCCGGGTGAGGTCCGGGTCCGGTTGACCCACCGGCCGGTCAATCCGTCGGACCTGCTCTACATCAGCGGGGCTTACGGTCGACGTCCCGTGCTTCCTGCCGTTCCCGGCTTCGAGGGCGTCGGTCGCGTCGACGCCACGGGTGCCGACGTCGGTCTCGCCGCCGGTACCAGGGTTGCCGTCTCGGCGTTCGGCACCTGGCAGGAGAGCGTGGTGGTGCCCGCCGCCGACGTCCTGGTGCTTCCCGACGGCATCGACGACGATGTGGGCGCGCAACTGATGATCAATCCGTTCACCGCCCGTCTGCTGCTGCGCCGTGTCGCGCTCCCGCCCGGGGCGTGGCTTGTTCAGACCGCCGGGCTGTCCGCGGTGGGCCGGATGATCGCGCATCTCGCGTACGCACAGGGGGTCAATACCGTCAGCACCCATCGCGGCAGCGGCCCGGTGAACGTCGAGGGTCTTCCGCCGACCGATCACCTCGTCGACACCAGCCGCGCGGATCTGCTTTCCGTGGTGGGCACACTGACGCATGGCGTCGGTGCCTCTGCGGCGCTGGACGCTGTCGGTGGGGAAACGGGAACCGACGCGCTGCGGTGTCTTCGTACGGGTGGTCTTATGGTCAGTTTCGGACTGCTCTGCGGTCAGCCGGTCGCCGCATCACCGGCTCACCTCATCTTCCGGGGTCTTACCGTCGAGGGATTCTGGCTGCCTCATTACCTGAGCGGAATGCCGCCGGACGAGATTGCCCGGATAGGACGGCATATCATCGCCGATGCTCTCGACGGGACGCTGCCGTCTTCCGTCACACGCCGGTATGCCCTGAGCGAGGTCGTCGCGGCCGTCGCCCATGCCCGGCGCGCCGGGCTCACCGGCAAGATCCTCCTCACGGGCTGAGCTGACTGCGCGGTGGTGTTTTCTTGCGACTTGCACACCGCAGGGATTCGACCGGGCGCTCCTGATCCGGAGCGCCCGGCAACGCGATGGAAATTCCAGCCTGTTGACCACCACCGGCCGAAGTTTGTGCGTTTTTTCGGCAATGGCAGTCAGCCCTCGAACTATCCGGGAGTCGCTCTATAAGGCTGATAACGTAGCGTGATGGGGCCGAGAAACGTGCCCGGTAGGCAGCCGCCATCCGTGGGCGACCGGATAGCTTCAGCACGACGCAGACGCGGAATGTCCCGACGGGTGTTAGCCGACCTGATCGGTCGCAGTGAAGAGTGGCTTCGGCAGATCGAGAACGGCAAGCGTCGCCTGGACAGCATCGAATACGCGATACGCATCAGCGACGTTCTCGACATCGGCGACCTGTTGACGGATCTCGGTCTTGCCGAGGCGCACGCGTCACGGACATCGCGGCCGGCGAACGCGGTGGCGCGGACCCGGGCGGCGATCCTCAGTGCGGTGGGCACCGATCTTCTCGGTGACGAGGCGCAGCGCCGCCCGCAGGTCGTCTCGCTGGAGCGGGAGGTCGAGGAAGCCTGGCGGATCTGGACTGGTCACGCGAACCGCTACCAGCGGACCTTCCTGCTGCTGCCCCAACTGATCCAGGACGCGTCCGCGCGGCTGCGTACCGAGGTCACCGCCGATCCGATCGCTGCCGCGCTTTCCGTGCACTATCTGGCGCGCACGATCCTGTCCCGGGTGAACGAGGAGCAGCTCGCCTGGATCATGGCCGACCGGGCGTTGGTGGCCGCCGGGCGGGTCGGCGGGGAATCGCTGTTGGCTGCGGCCTGGCACGGGGCGTCGAGCTACCTGCGGCAGGGGTGTTACGAGGAGGCGCAGCGGCTGGCTCTCGCTGCGGCGGCCCATGAACCGCCCGGCGACGCCCGGGCGGACAATCTGCTGTCGCTGCGTGGAGCGCTGCTCCTGGTGGCTGCGGAGGCTGCCGCGGCGGACCTCGATGTCGAGCGTTGCTTCCAGTTGTTGCAGGACGCCCGCCGCATCGCCCGGAACGTTCCGGACGATTTGCAGCCCCACATGATCCCGTTCGGGATGACCGAGGTGGGCATCAGCGCCGTGCAGTCCGAGATCCGTCTCGGTCGCATCGCCGAGGCGATGCGGCTGGCCGCAGAGGTGGACATCCCCGACGACTATCCGCCCGACCGTCAGGCGCGGTTCTTCATTCCACTGGCTTTTCTCCACGCCCGCCGCAACGAGGATGCCGCTGCGGCCTTCGCACTGGGCAAGATCGCCGGTATCTCACCGGAGGACATCCGCTACGACCACCTGTGCGGTCAGGCGTTGCACCGCCTACTGCGCCGCAACAACCTGACCATCCGCCGCGAGTTGAGTCGCCTCGCCGCACTGAGCGAGTTCCGTCCCGGGTGAGTGGGGGTGCGGCCGCTGACGCCGGCGAAGAAGACGAATTCGACTGGGCCTATGTCAAGAACTGGCCAGACGAGCTGCCGCTGCTGCATCTGTCGATCGGCCGGGATGACCGACGAACCGAGCAGAGCCGGCCTTGCCTCGCATCGGCACCGCCTGAGTGACGAGGACGACTGCGGACGTGTTTGACCTCGCCCCAAGGGAATGGCCCAGGCTGGGCGGGTGAACGACGTGGAGCTGATCCTGCCCGGCGAGTTCGGCGCCGCGACCCGCCTGTCGTCGAAGGCGCTGCGGCTCTATGCCGAGCAGGGTCTGCTGGTGCCCGCAGCCATCGACCCCGCCACCGGCTACCGCCGCTACCACCGGGATCAGATTCCCCGTGGTCGGCTGATCGCCCGGCTGCGCGTCCTGGGTCTGCCGCTGGCGCGCATCGCCACGCTGTTGGAGTTCAGCCCGCAGGCCCGCCAGGCCGAACTCCGCGCCTGGCTGGCAGCCCAGGAGGCCCAGCTTCGACGTCGGCGCGAGCTGATCGAAGCCCTTGACGGCGCCGCCGTACCGAGCACGGCCGCTCCGGGGCTGCGATTGAGGCCACCACGCAAGCTGTTGTGTCAGGAACGGCGCGTGCACATCGGCGAACTGGACACCTTCGTCACCGAGGCACAGCAACGCATCCGGGCCCGGCTGCAGGCAACCGGTGTGCCCTGCGACGGGCCGGCCCTGGTGCACTTCCATGGGTTCGTCACCCATGACAGCGACGGACCCGTCGAGGTCGCGGTGGCGTTCATCGGCGCCGTTGAACCCGTCGATGACCTGCGAGTCCGGCTGTCGCCGGCCGGCACCGACGTCTACCTACCGGTCGCCGAAGCCGACGCGGGATTCCCCGACATCCTGCACGCCTACGAGACGTTGGAGGCATGGATCGACGCGAACCGCCTGATCAGCCTCGCCAGCCCGGTCGAGATCCGTCCCGGCACCGACGGTGCGCTCCTCGACGTCACCTACCCCATCTCGACCATCGGAGGAAGCTGAAGCATGCACCCCTACATCGGTTCCGGGCCCTACTGCTACGCCGACTCGCTGGCGATGGCCCTCGGCCCGACGGCCCCCTCCCCATCGGTTATCGAAGTGCTGACCGGCTCGCCGTTCGGCATGCATCTGCTCGGCGGGCGGCTGCCGCTGTTCGACCCGTACGGCTGGGACGACCGCGGCATCGACGACGCGATCGCTCTGCTCGGCTGGACCTGCCGACGACAAGGTGCCGACGATGGCGAGCAGGCCCTGGCGATGCTCAACGAAGCGGTCAAGACCGGCCCCGTCCTGGCCGGTCCACTGGAGATGGGGCTGTTGCGTCACGTGCCCGGGATGACGGGACCGATCGGGTCGGACCACTTCGTCGCTGTTCTGGAAGCCGACGACACGCTGGTCCGGTTCCACGATCCGTACGGCTGCCCCTACGCGACCCTGCCGACCCGGGACTTCCTGGCCGCCTGGCGCGCCGACACGATCACCTTCTACCACGTCGAGCCGTACACCATGCGTGGCGACTTCCGGCAGGTCCGCGAGGTCACCACCGAGGCAGCGCTGCGCGCGGCCCTGCCCGGCGCGGTGGCCTGGCTGCGTGGGCGCGACGACCTTGCCGTGCCGCCCGGCACCATCGGCGGCGCCGCCGCGGTGCACCGCCTCGCTGACCTGGTTACCGACGGACTCGACCCCGAGACGCACGGTCACCTGACGCATTTCGCGATCCGGGTCGGTGCTCGGCGGCTCACCGACGCCGCCACTGCACTTGCCAGTCTCGGCCGCGGCGAGGCCGCCGCTGTCGCTACCCGGCAGGCCCGGCTGGTCGGCAGCCTCCAGCACGACATCGTCAACGGACACACGGAGTCCGCCGCCCGAACGTTGCGGCAGCTCGCTCCGACCTACGACCAACTGGCGGCCGTCCTCAGCTGACACCGCCATGCCGAGAACGCCAGCCGACGACAACCCTCCGACGACCGGACCGATGGCGCTGTCCGGATCAGTCACCTCTCCGTTTTCTCGTCATCGGCCTCCTGCCCGGGGGCCACCGCGCCACGGTGCCGGTGTCTGCCGGGCCTCCTGAACGCGGGTGGCGCTGCCGTTCCGGCCGCGCTCGGCGGCCGCCTTCTCGTCGTGGCCCTCCTGATTGGCCGGGGTACCGGCTTCGGTCTCCAGGTGAGCCCGGATGAACCAGTGGAACTGCTCCAGGTGTCCGGCCTGGGTGATCAGCAGGTCCTGGGTGACGGGGTCGGCCTTCTCCGTCGCGTAGATAGCGGCCCGGTGTGCCTCGATCACTGCGCCGTAGACGACGTTCAAGGCGGCGAGGTGGGTGTGGGTGTCCGCCCGGCCGATCGCGTAGTCGTCCCAGTCGCGCTGCCTGACCAGCGCCCCTGGGGTGCCCAGGGGTGAGCCGCCGAGAGCGGCGATGCGCTCGGCGACGTCGTCGACCATGACCCGTACGGAGTCGACCTGCGGGTCGAGCATGGTGTGGACCGCGATGAAGTGGGGTCCGACGACGTTCCAGTGGACGTGTTTGAGGGTCAGCGCGAGGTCGTTGAGCGCGTTGAGCCGGTCCTGCAACAGGAAGATCACCTCGGCGGCGGTGTCCGGCTTGAGTCCGGGGACGGTGTAGGCGGGAACGTTCGGCTGGTAGGTGCTCGGCGACATCTCTTCTCCTTGTTCGGGATTGGTGTGGCGAGACGCGGTGACGTCGAGACCGCAGTTCGGGTCAGCGCGGGGTGGGTCAGCTTCTCGGGCACCGTCCGTGTCGATCGGGCGGCTACCGGCGGCGTACCGGTGCGTTCGGACATGCGTCGCCGCGCCCACGTCGTGTCGGCGATGCTGCGCCGGCCGGTGTCCTTCAGCGCTGCCGGGTGTCAGATCCGGACGGGATGGCGCAGCATCGACATGGCGGCCAGCCCGGCGCCGTTGAGCGCCGCGGTGCGGGGAGACGCGGCGCGGTGCACCGGCAGGCGGAGCGCGGCGGACAATGCCGGGGACAGGCCGGGATGTGTGGCACCGTCGCCCACGAGCAGCAGCCCGCGGGTGAGGGCAGGGGCCAGTCGCGTCCACGCTGTCTCGCCCCGCAGGGCGTCGAGGTGGTGTGCGACGACGTCGCTCACCAGGTCGACGGTGGCGCCGCGGGCGAGGTCGCGGGTGCCGATGTCGGCGCGCCGGGCCGCGACGACCCGCCCGTGGTCCAGCAGGGCGACCTCGGTCAGCTGGGCTCCGACGTCGGTGATCAGCAGGCTGCCGGCGGCTGCTCCCGAACCGATCGCGGCGGCACGCACGGTGTCGATGAACACCAGGTGGGAGGGTGCGAGGACCGCCTCGACGACGCGGCGCACCACGGTCTGGTCGTGTTCGCCGGCCAGGACCGGGCGGCAGGCCGCGACGACGCCGCCGGGAGGTACCGGTTGGTCGAAGCGGCGGATCAACTCAGACAGCAGGGTCTCGCAGCGGTCGGCGTCGATGATGCGGTCGCGCCGGATCAGAGAACCGGCGGAGGAGAACGCGTCCCCGCACGGCGCGCTGATGGTGCCGCGGTGCGCCGCCCAGACGCCGATGGAGCTGCTGCCGAGGTCGATCGCGACCGCGGTCGGCGGGGCCGAGCGACACGTGCCGGCGGCGCGCCGGTCGGAGGAGAGGACGTTCGCGGACACGGTCACACCGATCACTTCCATGGATACGGGGCGTCTACCGAATCCCATCGTCGCTGCTGAACAGATCGGTGACAGCGGTCGGGTCCGGCGAAACTTCGTCGCGTTCGTTGCCGACGCCCGGCAACCCGGCCTGCGGTCACCTGTTGCGGGGTGGGCCGGATGCCGGTGACCTCGGTCGACGGGTTGCGTGCTGTCGTGGCCGTTTGCTGGTCCGTACGGCTATGGTGGCCGCCATGGGTGACGGGCGCGGCTTCGGGGGCGTCGGCCGGCGAGCTTCGCTGCCGACGTTGCTCGTGTGGGCTGTGCTGGTGTTGGTCGTGTCCGCCGCCCGGGACATCGGGTTGTGCATCGTCTTCCGGCTGGCCCGCCGTGCGGTCCCGGGTTGTGTACCGGCATGGTCGGCGGACCGGGCCCCGCCGACGTGGACGCTCACCGCCTGAAGCCGCCCGTTGCGTGGCGTCGGATATGACGCTGCCCCTTGGCTGGGAGCACCATGCCACCCCTCGTTCCTGACTGTCGCTTCGGCACGCCCGTTGACCTGCCGGCGACGTCGCTTCCCTTCGTTGACCCTCGACACCTGGTTTCCGACGTACCGGGGCGGACGACATG
The DNA here is from genome assembly GCF_002210435.1 of Micromonospora wenchangensis. Taxonomy (GTDB): domain Bacteria; phylum Actinomycetota; class Actinomycetes; order Mycobacteriales; family Micromonosporaceae; genus Micromonospora; species Micromonospora wenchangensis. The sequence goes on along the minus strand of NZ_MZMV01000005.1, from coordinate 127,577 downwards.
CTGACCGCCGGTGCCTACGCTCGTCCGGGCGTACAGTCCTGCCTTGCCCTCGACCTCGGAACGTCCACCGTCCGGCTGTGGACGTCGCAGTCGGGAACGGTGATCACTGAACCGACGGTGCTCGGCCGCCGCAGTACCGACCGGCACGTGGCCGGACGAGCTGCGCTGACCGCTCAGGCCCGCGGTGTGAGCGTCACGTGGCCGGTGCGCGACGGTGTGGTGCGCGACTTCTTCGCCTGCGTGCATCTGCTGCGGCTGCTGACCGCCGATGTCCGCCTACCTTCCGACACCGCCTATCCCGTCCTGGTCGGTGTGCCGGCGACCGCGACCCTGCGCCAGCGCAACGTGCTTGTCGCCGCGGTCCGCCGTGCCGTCGGCGGACGGGTCAGCGCGGTGGAAGAGCCACTCGCGGCCGCTCTGGCCTGCCGTCCTGACCCGGGCGGTGACGTGGTCGTGGTGGACATCGGGTCTGGACGTACCGAAGTGGCTCGTATCGGTGACCGCAGCATCGTCGCGGCGGAGCGTGTCGAGGACGCCGGGTCCGTCGACCGGATCCCGGCGATCGCCGATTGTGTGCGCCGTCTCGACCGTCCGCGGGGTGGTCAGCGGCGGCTGCTGCTCACCGGTGGTGGTGCGACCGCCCCCGGAATCGCCGCGAGGTTGGCCGCGTTGACCGGCCGCTGCGTCACGATGCCCGCCGAACCGCCGCTGGCCACGCTCACCGGTCTGCGCCGGCTACTCACGGGCTGACGTGGGCCTGTCCCGCCATCCGTATCCACTTCCCGGCCGCGGTCGCGGTCGTCTTCTTCCGGAGTTCTGTCATGGACGTCGAATTCACACCGCTGCCGGGCATCGGCGAGTGCCACACGTTCACCACCGTCACCGGTCGTCGGGTCGGCGTTGTCACCCACTACGCCGGCGGTCGACGCGAGCTGATCCACGGCGTCGGCGACGATCCCGATGCCGCCTGCAGCCTGACTCTCTCGCGGGGCGAGGCGATCGCGTTGGCGGGGTTGCTGGGGATCCTGGACGTCGTCGACGTGGATGTCACAGGCACTCAGCACCGGCATCCGGCTGACGGCTGACGGGGCGGAGTGCTGCCGCGATCGGCGGCCGCGCCGGCTTCGTCGCCGGCGCGGCCGCTGGTCGTGCATATCGGTCAGCCCTGGTGTTTCTGCTGGCAGGGTACGCAGAACCGGGCGTGCGGTAGCACTTCGAGGCGTTCGGCGGGGATGGGGCCGTCGCATTTTTCGCAGCGGCCGTAGCTGCCGTCGGCGATGCGGCGCAGCGCGCCGGTGATCTGTTCGAGGTTGTGCCGGGTGGCCGCCACCAGTGCAACGCGGTTGTGTGCTTCGCCGGGGTCGCCGGTGTCGGGCGAGATTTCCGTCAGTTCCTTGAGCCGGGTCGTCTGGGCGGCGAAGTCCTCGCTCAGCGATGCGCGGAGGCCGGCGAGCCAGCCCTGATCGGACACTTCGATGTCGACGCTCATGTGCCGCTCCTTGGTCGGGAAACCGGAAGTGCTTCGGGAAACCAGAAAAGCGGAAGCTCGAACGGTTCCGCCCTGGCGATCGGTGGGGGTCGTGAACTACCCCGCTCGCCGGTGGGTCTCGACCCGGCGGCTGCGGGCTGCGTTCGTTCCGGAGGTTCGGCAGTGCTGACGCGTGCGCTAACGCAGCGGGTCGAACGGCGTCAGTTCCGCGGGCACCTCACCCTTGAGCACCGCTTGGGCCACCAACTGGCCGGTGACCGGCCCCAGGACGATGCCCCACATGCCGTGGCCACCGGCGACGAACACCCGCGGTGCGGCGGTCGCGCCGATCAACGGCAGGCCGTCAGGGGTGCACGGCCGGGAACCGACCCACTCGTCGCGGCGGTCATCGAGGTTCACCCCGTTGAGCAACGGCCGCACGGCGTCGACGACGGCGGTGATGCGTCGCGGGTCCAGTTCGTCGGCGGGTCGGCGGAACTCCATCATCCCGGCCACCCGCAGCCGGCTGCCCAACGGGGTACAGGCGACCCGCTGCGTCGGGAAGTACAGCGGGCCGGCGGGCATCCGTTCGACGGGCACGCTGAAGCTGTAGCCGCGCCCGGCCTGCACCGGGCGGCGTACCCCGAAGGGTGTGGCCAGTTCGCCGAATGCCGCTCCGGTGGCGATGACCACGGCGTCATGGCGGTGCTGCTGCCCGGACGGGCCGGTGACGCGGACGTCGGTGGTTGCCGGCTGCAGACCGGTCACCTCGCTGCTGTCGAGGATGCGGCCGCCGCGGGCCCGGACCGCATCGGCCAGCGACGTGATGAACGCGGGAGGGTTCAGGTACCGCTGCCCGAAGATCTGGACAGCGGCGGCGACCCGGTCGCTCAGAACGGGCTCCATCGAGCGGAGCACCTGGCCGGTCACCGGGCGGAAGGTGACGTCCTGACCGGCGTCGCCCATCTGTTCCAACTCGTCGAGCAGTCCACGGCTGTCACGTTCGCGGGCGAAGCAGGCCAGGAAAGGGTCGGCCGGCGTCGTCACGGTGCTCACCCCGCCGGCCGCGAGGGCATCGAAGGCGTCCAGGCTGCGCTCGTTGAGCGGGACGTAGGCGGCCATGCCCCGCCGCCACCGCCGGGCGGTGCTGTGGAACACGAACGACAGCAGGAAGCGCCACAGGTCACGGTCGGCGCGCAGCGGCAGGTACACCGGGGATCGGGAGCTGAGCACCGCGCGCAGCCCGTAGCGCAGCACCGCGGGTTCCGGCAGTGGGGCGGTCAGCCCGGGGGTCAGCCAGCCGGCGTTGCCCCACGACGCGCCGGCGCCGGGGTGCTGACGCTCGTAGACCGTCACCTGTGCGCCGGCTTCCTGCAGGAACCAGGCCGTGGACAACCCGATCATGCCCGCTCCGATCACCGCGACGTCGCGCGGTGAGCCATGCACGAACGCGGGAGTGCCTGTCACGCCGAGCTCGTCAGACATACCGCTCCTCTGCTGCGCTGGGCGGCTGGACAGCCGTTCGGTGGGTTGGCCACGTTGTCGGGGCCTGCTGTCCGGCCATGGTCGCTTGACCACCGCGAACCGGGCCAGGGCTGTGGCCGGTCAGCTGAACCGTCACTCCTTGCCGACGTTCGGCAACCAGAAGGCGCTCAGGACCGCCGGACCGCTGCCATCGGTGCCGTGGCCGGGATGCGGTGGCGGGGTGTCGCGTACACGGTGCCGCCGTATCGCAGGGTGGTCACTGCGGCGCAGTCCCGGTGGTCCACCGCGTCGCTGCCCGCGCGCGGCGGGGTGATCCGCGGGGTGCCGGCTGGTGGGTCCGTGCGTACGAACAGGGTCTCGACCCGGCCCTGCTGCGCCGCAGCGCAGATTGCCGTGGCATCGGTGCTGGCGCGACCGGTCCCCCCGCAGTTCCCGGTAGTTGGCCGCCGGGGCGGCCTCACCAGTGCCCGGGGTGCGAAGGTGACCTTGTCCACGGCATGCTCCGGGTGATGGCCAGCCAGCCCCGCATCGACCGGTACGGACCTCGAATCGGCGTTCACCGCCGCCAGGATGGGCGATGCTGGGTCAGACGCAACGGTGAACGGGAGCGGCCACGTGAGTGACAACGGCACACGGCGCATTCAGCGGCCGGCGGCGAGCGAACCCGACGGGCAGTGGCTCGCCGAGGTCGCGGCCAGCGCCAGCCGTGACGCCGGCGACGTGCCCGTGGCGTTGCTGGGCGACTACCTGCCGCTGCTCGCCGATGCCGCCATCACCGGTCGTAAACCCAAGCGCGCCGAACTCGACGCCGTCGAGACGCTCGGGCGCAAAGCCGCCGAGCAGGGCATCTCCGCCGGCCGGGTGGTGCAGCTCTACCTCTCCGCCGCCCGACGGCTGTGGCAGGACCTTCCGGACGTCGTACAAAGCCGTGACCGTGAGGCCGTGCGTGCGGCGGCGGCCGCCGTGCTGCACGTCATCGACGACGCCGTCGCGACCCTGGCCGAGGGTTATGCCGTCGCCCGTCGTGACCTGGTCCGACACGAGGAGACGCTGCGCCGCGAACTCATCGACGACCTGCTGCGCGGCGACTCCGACCTCGGCGGTCTGGTCGACCGGGCCGAGCCGTTCGGCCTCGACCTCGCCCGCGTCCACCAGGTCGCCCTGGCCGCGCCGAGCCGGCGGCTGCCGGACACCGACACGGCGATGACGGTGCTGGAGGCGGTCATCTTCGACCGGCTCGGCGACCGTGACGTTCTCGTCGCGACCAAGGACGGGCTCCTGGTCGTCATCGCTCCCGCCGAGACCACCAGCTCCGACGGTGCGCCTGCCGGCCACGACACCGACGACAACCTCGGCCGGCTCATGCATGACCAGTTGCGCCGGTTGCCCCGCGGGCAGCCCTGGCGCATCGCCGTCGGCCGGCCCCACCCGGGCCTCTACGGCATCGCCCGCTCCTACGAGGAAGCCCGCGAGGCCCTGACCATGGCTGGCCGGCTTCGTATGCCCACTCCCGTGGTCGACGCCCGGGACCTGCTCATCTACCGCGTCCTGCTACGCGACCAACCCGCCATCGTCGAACTCGTGCACGCCGTGCTGCACCCGCTGACCCGGGCCCGTGGCGGCGCCGAACCGCTGGTAGCCACCCTGCAGGCGTACTTCGACACCGGTGGCGTCGCCACCGAGACCGCCAAACACATCCACGTCTCGGTACGAGCGGTCACCTACCGCCTCGAACGCGTCCACACCCTCACCGGTTACAACCCGGCCGACCCCGCCCAACGGTTCACCCTGCAGGCCGCGGTGCTCGGTGCCCGCGCCCTCAACTGGCCCGAACAGCCACTGCCGGCAGCCGGCTGACCTGCTCCTCACCCGATGAACCACGGCCGAATCATCCGCAACAGCACCGCCGCTGCGGCAAGGAGTGAAAGATCCATGGCTCTACCATTGAGCAGAGCACGCCCTCCTCGACACCAGCCTCGACGTAGAGCGCCAGCGTGTACGACCGGTCGCGGCCAGCACGTCATCGACCAGCTTGAACGGCGCGAGGCGGGTCAGCACGCCGAGGTGACCCGCCGCCAACGGCTCGACAGCTACCGTGACCGTCCGGATTACGGCAATCCGATCCGCCGAGCGGGGCTCCTGATCCGGATTTTGTTTCGTTGACTATTCTTGATACCGAAACACCACCCTCACCCCTTTGCCAACACGCTCTTGACCAGCCACGCCCACGCCCAACTGGATGGCGTTGGCACTAGCCAGCCTCGCGAAGCACGTCTAGGAGAACTGTCGCGACGGCAGAACGATATGCTGCCATTACCTGCTGACACTTCAGCACATTCGGGAACATACAGTTCAGACTTATGCCGGACGAGTTTCGGTAGAACCACATGTTCGCGGTGTTCGTGTGGGATGCATTCGGGATTGTCGAGGGTTGCCAGACATCATATTGGTCGAAGTTAGGCATCTTCCGAAAATCGATAAAAGAAAAGAAGTTCACCGGGAAAGGCCAAGTCCTCAGGTGATAGTACTGCGGGGCCAGCAATTCCCAGGCCTTGACGAACGGCACGTCCACGCTCTGGATCAGGGACTTGAAGCTCGCCTGTGCGGCGTGGAGAACTTCCGGAAACGAAAGGTCAGCCGACACCGGAAAAGCGATGGGCATGGTATTGACGAACCATCCGAAGGATTCACTCCACCGCGGATCCCTCCGCTCGCTGATAGGAAGGAATCCATAGTACGAGGTCGCCCCGGACACTTTCTGCAGCGCGATCCCCACCGCAGCCAGCAGACCCAGGAATAGCTTTCCGTCATAACGGACACAAAGGTCTTCGAACGCCGTCGCATCTTCGTTGTCGAGGAGCTGGAAGGTTGTGTTGTGGGCCGGATACATACGACCCACCTCGACGCCAAGGTCGAGCGGAATCTGCGGAAACAACCCTCCGGACTGCGCGACGAAAGATCGCCAGTACCTTAGTTCCGGGCTGTCCGCGGTGATCCCGGAGTACCTCCTGCGTTGAGCTTCGGCGAAGTCGAGGTAGCTACCGGCCGGCTCGGCGGACAACTGCCGACCAGCGCGGGTGTCTGCGTACGCGCGCTGCACCTGATCGACGGCTATCGCCAGGGATATCCCGTCGCAAACAATGTGGTCGAACGCCAGGAAAACCATTGAAAGCTCGGCACCGACCAGCACGCCCATCCGGAACAGCGGCCACGACAAAGTGCTGATTTCTTGGTCGAATATGGCCTTCAGATGGTCCGCAGCAGCGTCTGCCGTGGGCATTTCTCCGCTGTCCAGGTGTTGCAGCGTAACGTCGGCCGGGGACATTACGTCACAGCGCAGGGCGCCGGCGAGATGTTCGAAACCGCACCTCAATACCTCATGTCGCTCAACAAAGTGCCGGAGGGCGACCTCCAGCGCGGGGAGATCGACATGACCGGGAATATGGAAGGTGACCGCGATCCAGTAGTCCTCGGAAGCGTGTTCGCGCCGCGCGGAAACCGCTGCCGTGAAGTGCTTCTCCTGGTTGAAGGAGGCGACTTTCTCACCGAGGTAGGCCGGGTCCAGGTCTTCAGGGGCGCAGAGCCGCCATTCGTGAATATGGCCAGGCATCGCCTCGAGATCCGAAAACGGTATCTGCCGCATGTGCGTCCACCCCTCCGGGACGTTAGGCTGACGGCCACGCATGGGGTGCAGTGCGGTCTGCGACCGTCGGATGTTCTATTGGGCTCAACAAACAGGATTGTACATTTTCAGCAGCAACGAATCGAGCAGTTGAGCGAAAGGTCCACCTTGATAGAGTTCGCACGCACAGCGCGGGATTCCCTCGGATGGACATGACCATGAGTGCGGTTCGGCTGTTCGGCGCTGGCACGAGCGGACCGAAGGGAGGATCATTTACGACAGCAAGCGGGAAGGCGGGGTATTGATGATATTGCTCCTGGCGGCATTCGGATCACGTGGGGACATTGATCCTTTCGTTGCACTCGGCCGCGCGTTGGTCAGTGCGGGTCATGAAGTGCGGTTGGTGACCCAACGCGAGTTTTGCGATCTTGGCCGGGGTTCGGGGCTGGACATGAGACCGATCGACATGGACTCCAGCCGCCACCTCCTCGGTCTACCGGCGGCGCGAACAGCCCTGCGCCGAGACTACGATCCTGTAGCTATTGCGCGGTTGATGTCGGCGCTGACCCCTCAGTTCGAGCGCATCTACAGGGGCACGCTCGCTGCCGCACGGGGTGTGGGGGCGATGCTCTGCCATCCGATGGCGTTCCCTGCACTCGATGTCGCCAACCACCTGGGGATACCCGTTGTCGAGGTGCACCACGTGCCCGCCGTCCGAACACGTGCATTCCCCTCCGCCACAGGGCACCGGATCGGTCCTACGCTGGGGCCCTTGGGGAACCGGCTTTCATACGCTGCCGACGATTGGGGTGCATGGAAGCTGACCGGACGCATCATGAACCGGCTCGGACGAGAGGTTCTTGGTCGTCCACCGCTGTCCACCCGGCAGGCGCTGAACCTGCGACGCCAACGGGTCGGAGTGATCGTCGGGGTGAGCCCGAAGGTGCTGCCTCGGCCCGATGACTGGCCGGCAGAAGTGATCATGACAGGATATCTGCGAGATTCCGCCCAGACTGACGGCATGCTGGATCATGCCACGTCGCGCTTCGTCGCTGCCGGCGCTCCGCCGATACTTGTCACGCTCGGCTCGACGCCGACGCTCGACCCGAATCGGGTCAGTCAGCTCCTGGTTGCCGCCGCGCGTCGTGCCGGGCTGCGGATCGTGCTGCAACGTGGCGTTGCCGGACTCGCTCACAGCTTCGATCCGCGATGGGTTCATCTGGTTGAAGACCTTGACTACCACCAGATCCTCGGGCGGGTCGCCGCGGTAGTGCACCACGGTGGGGCTGGCACCCTCGCCCAGGTCCTCGCCCACGGCAAACCGTCAGTCGTCCTGCCGAGCTTCGCCGATCAGTTCTTCTGGGCACACCGTGTGCCGGCCCTCGGGGTCGGGCCCCGGCCGCTGCCCCTACGACGGCTCACCGAGTCCGCCCTGGCGCAACGGCTTGCTGAGGTTACGGCCAATCCTGAGTACGGCAGCCGCGCCACGATCATCGGTGCGGGCATCGACGCCGAGGACGGTCCAGGCGCCGCGGCCGTCGCGGTCAACGATCTCCTCACCTAGGAATCCGCGCTACGGCGATCCCGTTGGCTGCAGACGCATGAGCCGCCGTCGAACCGTGGACAAGGTCGTTCAGGATGCGCCGGCACGGCTTGCCGTGGTCGGACGGGCAGAACAGGGCCTATCCCTCGCGTCGCCGGTTCTCCGGTGCCTGGCATCGGGAGTCCAGGTGTGGCAGAATCGGCAACATCAAGTGTTTTGTCCGCTTATCGGATAAGTTGCTCCTTGTGTGGCCCCTCACCACGCCTCGGCCCGCCTGAACGGCGGCCCGTCACAGAAGGCAGCCCGGGTCAGACCACCACTGCGCCGTGTCGCCGACACAGCGCACTGGCGTCGTACAAGGAGGACACGTTGGGGGAAGAGGCAGGGACCACCAGTGGCGAGTCGGTCAGCCGAACAAATCGCCGCAAGTTCAAAGCGATTCTCGCCGGAGGGCTCGCCCTCGGGGTTGGAGCAACGATCACGCTTGCCGCCTGGAACGACTCTGAATATGCCAAAGGCACCTTCAGCGCAGGCACGTTCGGCATCGAGGGAAGCACCGACGGCACCACCTACGCGGAGCACCCCACAGCCGGCTCGGCCGCGGCACTGGCCTTCAGCACCGGCTTCGACGACATCAGCCCCGGCGACGTGGTGGCGGCACCGTTCGCCGTTCGACTAACCGCGGCCACCACATACGACGCCACGGTCACGGTGGCGTCGGCCACTCCCGCTCCGCCGGCCTTCGTCGGTCTCACCTACGGAATCGCGACCGTTCCCACCTTCGCCGACTGCGATGCGACACCCACCACCCCGACGTGGATCGTGACCCAAGGCACCCCGCTCACCTCAGTCGCCGGCGCGACATCGTTCAACCTTACTGAAGGCACCCCACCCACAACACCTGGCGCGCCCGCCTTCCTGTGTTTCGTCGTCACGGCGGGACCCACTCTGGTGCAGGGCACATCCGTCGTCCAGACCTGGCAGCTGTTGGCGGAGTCCGTCTAGAGCGATGTCCGCGGTCAACCACCGGGCTGCAGCCAATCCGCCCCGGCTGCGCAAGATCCGTGCCGTACTCGCCGGTGCGCTCGTCCTCGGCTTCGGGACGACGTCCACACTCGCCTCGTGGACCGACGGCGAGTACGGCGCGGGATCATTCGCCGCCAGCATCTTCGGCACCGAGTCGCAGACCGCATCCAGCAGTTGGGCCAGCCACACTCCAGCAGCGAGTTCGGCGATGCTGGTCTTCAACGCCACAGCGATGTCCCCCGCGGTCTCGTACTACGCGTGGATCGACATCCGCACCACATCGACGACGACCACCAGTGGGACCGTTGCACTGAGCAACTCTTCGAACGACTCCGGCGCGCTCCTGCCAGTTCTCCAGTATCGCGCGGTGCGGACCGCTGCCACCAACACCACCTGCGCTGCCGCCGCCTTCACCGGATCCCCCGTCTGGATCGTCGGCCCCAGCTATACCAGCATCACCTCGGTGCCCACTCCCGCCGTCTCCTCCCCCGTTACAGCTCCGGGCGGCACGACACCACAGCTGCGCTTCTGCTTCGAGACGCGCATCCAGTCCGGAGCGAGCAACACCTACCAGGGCACGACCGGCTCCGTCACCTGGCAGTTCACTACAACGTCAACGTAAGGATCCCTGCAGATGGTGGGACGATTCCATCAACGGCGCAGCATCCTCGTGCGGGTCGCCGATATGGCGCTGACCCTGTTCGCCATCGGCGGGGCGGTGTGCGTAGTCCTCGTTCCGCTGGCCCTGTTCTTCGACGTCTCCCTCATCCTGTTCAAGACCGGATCGATGGGGCCTACCATCCCCGCCGGATCGCTGGCGGTGGTACGGGAGATACCCGCCTCCGAGGTTGCCGTGGGAGATGTCGTCACTGTCGACCGCACCCCGTTGCCCCCGATCACCCACCGCGTGGTTGACATCGCCGATGGCGGAGGAGAGGTGCGCCTCCTCACGCTGCGGGGTGACGCGAACGAGTCCAATGACGCCGCGCCGCACGCGGTGACACATGTGCGGCTCGTCGAGTGGTCGGTGCCCAAGCTCGGGTACGCGGTGCGCACGTTGTCGAACATCTACGTGACAAGCATGATCGCGATGGGCATCGCGATCATGGTCACCTGGGCGTTCTGGCCTCGCGGCGCCTCGCCGCGGACGCTTCGGAAACGCCCCTGGCACCGCCGGAGGCCGTCTCCGGCACCGCGGTCAGATCACGGACACCGCACCCCACCGGACGTCGGCCCACGCGCGGGACGTCCACTCATCGTTGTGGCGCTACTGTCGGGCCTCACCGCCGCGGTACTGGTGCACCCCGGCCAGGCGCGCGCAGGAACGACCGAGAACGTCATCCGTAGCAGGAGCCTTACCCTGATCTCCATCGGCGACCAGGACCGCATGACCCACATGGTGCCGGACGATCCCGTGCCCTGGCAGGTCGGCGTCACGGCGCAGGCGAGGCAGCCCGGCACGGTGACCATCTCCCTGGCGGCGCTGGGCGCACTCGCCCTCAATCCCGACGGGCTCCAGGTCATGGTCGCGGTGTGCGCCAGGCGCTGGGTGGAAAGTGCCTGTCCCGCTGGCGAGCAGAAGCAGGTCCTTCCTCAGGGCCCAGCCGCTGCGCTGACCACCCACCCGGTAACCATCAGCTCGATGCGCGCCGATCAGCAACGGTGGGTGCTCATCACCGCAAGCCTGCTCACCAACAGTATGGCTTTGGGGTCGGCCGACCTCGTCGTCACGGCGGTCGGCTTCGGCGACCGGGCATCGACAGGCGGCAACGTCGGCCCCCTTCCGCACACTGGACCCGAACTGCGGACACCGGTAATCGCCGGCGTCAGCGCGCTCATCGCCGGCCTGCTGATCATGCGTGCCACGCGCAGACGCCGGCCCTGGATACGACAGCCGTGAAGCCCCCGCTGTTCTCTGCTGCACCACTGGTAGGCAACCGTCGACTCGTGTTCCATAACTGGACCAGAAGCACCATGGCCCTCGTGCTCGCCGGCATCGTTAATGTGGCCGCATCGCCACAGGCAGCGGTGGCTTCATGGAGCGGCAGCGAGTACGGCACTGACACCTTCCGGGCCGGCACGGTCAACCCGCCGACCAATCTGCGATGCACCGCCGGTCTGTTGGCGCCGCCGACCTTCACCTGGGACCTGCCCGTCGGCGGCCTGACCAGGAGCGCCTTCACCTGGTCTCTCTCGGGTCCCTTCTCCGGGGGTGGAACTCTCGCGGCCAATGCCACCACGGTCACCGTCCCGGGCCCGCTGCTTGCCATCGGTAGCGGCACTTTCCAACTGTCTGCCACCGGCCCCGGCGGCTGGACATCCTCTCAGGTGACCGGCTCTGTCGGCATGCTCACCACGGTTCTCTACTTCTGTAGCGTCCCATGAGGCTTTCGCACCACGGCGATACCCCGCGGCTCTGTGGCGGTGGTGCAGCCGGTGCGGGGTGTAACGCACCCTGACGAACTCCGCCTCCCTTCGACCGCTGGAAATGCCGGTGGTCGCGCGGCGACCACTAAAGGACGTCTCGTAACTCGGTGAAGGCGTTGCCCGGCAACGGTGTTGGTGTCAGCCGGCGAGGATGATGTTGTGGAGGTGGGCGATGCCGGAGGCGGTGTCGGTCAATGTGTGGGCGGCTCGGCGGTAGTCGCGGAGGATCTTGAAGGTCTTCATGCGGACCAGGGTGTGTTCGACCTGGGCGCGGATGCTGCGGTGTTGCTTGTTCAATTCCTTCTTCCCGTCGGGTAGTTCGCTGCCGTCGGTGGGTTTGCGGTACGGAATGATCACCTCCGGGTTGCCGCGGTAGGCGCCGTCGGCCATGACCGGCCTTCCGGTAAGTTTCTGGTTGATGCCGGAGGTGCGGTAGACGACGGTGTCGTTGCGGTTGCCGGGTTGCGGATCGCCGAGGGCGACGACGAGGCGGGTGTGGGCGTCGATAGCGACCTGCAGGTTGATGCTGTAGCGGTAGTTCTTGCTCGGGGCGGCCAGGCGGTGGTCGCGGGTGGGGACGAGGGTGCCGTCGACGATGGTGATCTGCTCGACCCTGCGCCGGCGTCCCGGGGTGAGGGCGAGCAGGGGGCCGAGGGTGTCGATGACCCGGTGCGCGGCGGAGTGCGACACCCCGAACAGGGGGCCGATCTGCCGCATCGTCAGGTTCGTGCGCCAGTACACGGCCACCAGCAACACCCGGTCGGCGAGGTCGAGCGACCACGGCCGGCCGGCCGACCGTCAGCGATCGCGTCACCACCACGCTCGGCGAGCAACCTGACCAGTGTCACCTGCACCCGAACATGATCCACCATAGACCTGACACCGAGTTGCGAGACGTCCTTGAGCGACCTGCGGGTTCATCTAGGGTGGCAGGGAGTGGCTTACGTTCATCCACGGCACCCGGAGTCCCGTTTAACCAGCCCAGGAGCACAGCTCGAGCACACGAACCCTCGTTTGCGACCACAATCGGCTGTGGTGAACCGGTAGGCTCCAGTTGACCCGGGCTGGCATCCGCCGACGAGCACATGCCTCGCACACCATCGATGATCATCTAGAGATGATCCTGCTGCAGCGGGCTGGTCGGAGGTGGTCAGATCTCGCTCGACGTGCTTCCCATCAGTCGGGAGACTGGTGGTCGTGAGAGCGGTAATGGTGTTCCCGGACGGTGCTTGGCAGGCGGGGGCTGTCCGCTACCAAACACACAACGCCACACTCCTGCGGTGTCCCGCCGCGTGGATAGACCGCTCCTGTAGCGGGGCTGTCGACAATGGATACATGGCGGTGCGTAGCGATGTTCGGTGGTGGTCGGTCGGCGGATTGGTGGTCCTCGGGCTGGCGCTGATCGCGTTGGGCAGGTTCCTGGCAGGGCAGGGCCTGGAGGACGCCGACCGATGGGGCAGTGTCATGGGCGTGTTCCTGAACGTCGCTGCGGTGCTGCTGGCCGGGTACTCCGCCGTCGTCGGCCGCCGGGCCCTGGTGGCGCAGACCCGGAGCGTCCCGATGGACACCACCCGCAACACGCTTACTGATGTCGAGGCCGACGGGGTTGTCGTCATGGGTCGGGACATCCACGGTCTGGGGCCAGCCGCGGTGGACGCGGCTGCGGCCGGTGGGGCCACGGGGTCTGCCGCGGATGGCGGTGGGGGTGACACGGAGAACCGGGTCGAGGGCGGGACCTTCCACGGGCCGCTGATCATGGGTCGGGACATCCGTGACCTGCCTTCGTTCCCGCCGTCGGGGTCGGGTGGCATCCGGTGACCGGCGCTGTCGGGCCGTCGGCGGACGGCGGGGTGTCGAACACGATCGGCGGTGGCGTGTTCTTCCACGCGGTAATCCAGGGCCGTGACATTCAGGTGGTGCTGCCGCGCAAGGTGGCACCAGCGTTGACCGGGCTGCCACCGGCGTCACCAGTGTTCACCGGCCGTACCGAGATGACCGAGACACTCCGCTACTGGCTACGCCCCGACCAGCCTGGGGAGGTGCAAGTGGTGTCGGCGGTCGCAGGGCTGGCCGGGGTCGGGAAGACGGAGCTCGTCCTGCACACCGCGCACCAGGTGTTAGCGGAGGGCTGGTTCCCGGGTGGGGTGTTGTTCGTCGACATGTTCGGCTACGACCCGGACCGCCGGCTCTCGGCCGGGCAGGCACTGACGGGCTGGTTGTCGGCGATTGGCATACCGGGTGAGCACATTCCCGCCGGGGAGCAGGACCGGTCCCGGTTGTGGCGCAGTGTCCTGGACGCCTACACACATCAGGACCGGCGGCTACTGCTGATCATTGACAACGCCTCGGCCGAGGAGCAGATACGGCCGCTGCTGCCTGCCGATGCCCGTACTCCGGTGTTGGTAACCTCCCGGCACACCCTGGACCTCGACGCACGGCTACATGACCTGGACACCCTCGACGCGCAGGCGTCACTGGATCTGATCACGCGGATCGTCGCCGGGCGTCGCGGCCCTGATGATCCGCGCCTGCTTGATGCTACTGGGCTGGCCGAACTGGCTAAGCTGTGCGTGGGGCTGCCCCTGGCGCTGCGGATCGTCGCCGCGCTGCTGGCCGACCGTCCTCATCTGCACCCCCATGCCCTGGCCAGGCATCTGAGTGACGACCAGTACCGTCTCGACGGCCTGTCCCGGCAGCAGGCCGCGGTGCGGGCCGCGTTCGATCTGTCGCATCAGCACCTCACCGGCCCGCAGGCCCGCCTGTTCCGGCTGTTGCCAGTCAACCCCGGCCCGGACATCGCCACCGGCGGCGCCGCCCGGCTGGTCGACCTGCCCGAACAACAGACCGAGCGGCTACTGGCTGACCTCCACCGCGCCCACTTGATCACCGAACCCACACCCGACCGGTGGGGCATGCACGACCTGGTCCGCCTGTACGCCACTGACCAACAAACCCATCAGGCCAGCGGGTGGTCCGACGACCGACCACCCGACGACAGCCACTCCGCCACCGCCACAACCGAGACCGAGGCGGTGGCGGCCCGGCGACGGCTGTACGACCACTACCGGCACACCGCCGCCACCGCCACCACCCATCTCCACCCCACCGTCCCCGCCGACACCAGCGTGTTTCCCGACCAGAAGCGCGCCCTGGCCTGGCTGGACGCCGAGCACACCAACCTCATTACCGTCGCCATCACCGCCCCCGACTACCAGCGGCCCGAAACCACCACCGACCTTGCGTTCACCCTCGCCCACTTCCTGTTCTTCCGCCGCCACTTCACCGATGTGATTGCCATCACCACTTGTGCTCGTGACGTCTTGCAGCAGGCTGGCGACCTACACGGTGAAGGCCAAGCATGGGGCAACCTCGGCCTCGCCTTGGCCCAGGTACGCCGGTTCGACGAGGCGATCGCCGCCCACACCCACGCCCGCAAGATCCTTCAACAGACCGGCGACCTACACGGCGAAGGCACTGCGTGGAACAACCTCGGCCTCGCCCTGCCCCAGGCGCGGCGGTTCGACGAGGCCATCACCGCCCACACCCACGCCCTAAACGCCTACCAGCAGACCGGCGACCTACACGGCGAAGGCCAAGCATGGGGCAACCTCGGCAACGCCCTGGCCGAGGTACGCCGATTCGACGAGGCCATCACCGCCCACACCCACGCCCGCAAGATCCTTCAACAGACCGGCGACCTACACGGCGAAGGCCAAGCATGGGGCAACCTCGGCAACGCCCTGGCCGAGGTACGCCGATTCGACGAGGCCCAGAGCAGCCACCATCACGCGATCGCCGCGTTTACCGCGACCGGCGACACCGCCAGGGCGAAGCTCGTTCAGGGTTGGCTCGCCAAGCTTCCTCAACCCTGGTGCCGCTAATACTCCAGCCGTGGTTGCTTCATCTAGAGCTTCAGCTTCTCGTCGCCATGATCATTATGGGAGTTGAACGCGCCATGTAGCTGCGAATGTCGGTGCTGTTCGGTCGGCGGTTTGCGTGGTTGCACTGTCTGTCTGTGGTGGCCGATCGCAGTGCGGGCAGGCTCATGTGCTTGTTTTGGTCGATGAGGTCGTGGGCTGGCGGGCGGGTCTGGATGATCTGCTGGCGCGGTTCGCGCACCGGTTCGGGCGGGCGGAGCCGCGCCGGCAGGCGCTGACCTACCTGGTCGGGTTGTTGTCACCCCTGGCCTGCAAGAACGGCTGGACGCTGGCCGAGGCTGCGGGCGACGCGACGCCGGATCGGATGCAGCGGCTGCTGACCGTTCGGCGTGGGACCCAGACGCGGTCCGCGATGACCTGTCCGCCTACGTATCCGAGCACCTCGGCGACGACCAGGGGGTGCTGATCGTCGACGAGACTGGCTTCCTGAAGAAGGGCGTCAAGTCGGCCGGGGTGCAGCGTCAGTACTCGGGCACGGCCGGGCGGACGGAGAACTGCCAGCTCGGAGTGTTCCCGAAGACGCTCCGGATGCGGATGATCTACGCTGCGACGGTGGCAGGCGAAACGTCTTCTGGCCCGATTCGTTGGTCTGCCTATGATCGACGTTGACGTTGAGCATGGTGATGCAGCGTTGCACCAGCTGCACGCACCGGTCGGATCCTGGTTGTCCCGGCTGGAGTTGGGTCAGCGACAGAACCGGAGTGGGCTGGTCGGTGATCTGTCGCGGAACAACGGCTGGCCGGCAGTTGCAGCCCGGTTGGTCGACGGCCGACACATCGAGCGCGAGATGGATGATGGAGAGGCGCTGGCCGCGGACGACGAGGGCCTTCGGCGGGCAGCAGGTCCGAGCCTGATACGCCGGGGCCACATCCCTCGATTCATCAGGAAATCCAGCAGCGTCAACGGCATGGTCCTCGACGAGAGGGTATCAACTCTCGAAGATCCTCCATAGGCTGGCCGCTTCGTCGCGTTGACGACACAGAGCTGCTCTCGATGTCATTCGTCGCCACCATGAGATGTTCCACGGTGTGGTCGGGCCGCGTACCGGAAGGGCTCTCAGCCGACCTCGACAACACAGAATCCGTTTGGCCGAGTTTGTTGCCGCAGACATAACCGCCACTGAGTGGTACAGATTCAGCCGTTCAAGGGCCATGGGCTTCGTCGAAGTAAATCCGTCCGACCTCGACCGTCCACAAACACGATCCAGGAGACAGTACGTGCCGAGCATCGACGACTTCGTTCAGCGCCAGGAACGCCTCATCGACACCACCGGCTGGGCCGTCACTCATGTGCTGCCGACCGAACACGACCCCGACCTCACCCCGTTCACCTACACCGTCGGGCTCACCGCTCACGACCAACCGGAGCTGGTGGCTGCCGGGTTGTCTCCGGAGATTGCTCACAGCCTGCTCAACGATCTGGCTCGACGGGTCCATGACAGAGCCGAACGGTTCACCCATGGTCAGCTCATCCGCAATTTCATCGCGAGCTACGACGCGATCATTATTGACGGCCCGCCCACCGACGACCTGCTTCCGGGGCTGGCGATCGCCCGTTACGGCCGTGCTCGCGTTCGCCTTCAGCAGATGGTGTGGCCCGACCAGCAGGGCTTGTTTCCCTGGGATGCGGGGTATGATCTCGCACCGGGGGCGCAGCCGCTGATCGCCTGCCGGTAGCCGGAGTTGCGCGCGGGCCCTGTCCGAACCCCAGACGTCTGAGGGGCCTCCTCGTTCGGTGTCCCGGTGAGTGGCGTGCTACGGCAGTACGGGCAGATTCGCCGTCACACCAGGTGCATTGTTGTCAGCACGACCGTCAGCGTCGGTGGCTGGACTCGGCCGGGCGACAGTCTCCGCGGCTGTGACGTGCATCGATCAGCTGTCGCTACGGCCGCCGCAGGTGAGGTTTGCTGACCCGGGTGGTGGACGGTACCCCCTGATCATGACGGAGACTGCGCTAGTGGTCGATGTCGTGTTCAAAGAGGTCGGCATTGACCACGCCGCCAGGCCTGGATCGATGCGGCAGGGGAAGGTGAGGTCGACGATCCGCTTGTCGCCCCGGTGACACCAGCGCGTTACGTGTGTCGCCCCCCACGGGCACGAGCGCGCCGGTGTCGAGGAGCCGGGCGATGGCGTGCACACAGCGCTCGGCTGCGCGGCCGTCGCCGAAGGGTGAGCCCGCTGGTGCGCCGCGCGGTCCGCTCAAGCGTCGGGTGACCGCGTCGATGATCCGGTCGGGGTCGGTACCGACGAGTTCACCGAGGCCGTGGTGCAGGATTTCCGGTCGTTCGGTGGTCTCTCGGGTGACCACTACCGGCACCCCGAGACTGGCGGCTTCCTCCTGCAACCCTCCGGAATCGGTGACGACCAGGTCGGCGGCGTGCAGTAGGCCAATCATCTCCGGGTACGGCATCGGCGGCATCAGGCGGGCGTTGCGGACGTGACCGAGTCCGGCTTGGACCTGGGCGGCCAGCTTCGGGTTCGGGTGGTTCACCAGGGCGAGGTCGAGGTCGGGGTGGGCGGTGGCGACGTGGGCGAGAGCACCGAGGATGTCGGTGATGCCACGGCCCCAGTTCTCTCTGCGGTGCACGGTGGCCACGGCCAGTCGACGTTGCGAGTGCACCCAGGATGGCGCTCGGGCGACGCCGTGACGCAGCAGGGTGTGTAGGGCGTCTACGACGGTGTTGCCGGTAACCACGACCTGGTGTGCGGGTAGTCCCTCGGCGAGTAGGTTGCGACGTGCGGTGGGTGTTGGCGCCAGATGCAGGTCGACGCAGCGCGCCACCATCGCCCGGTTGGCCTCCTCGGGGAATGGGTGGCCGCGGTCGTGGCTGCGTAGTCCGGCCTCCAGGTGCACCACGGGGATCTGATTCCAGAACGCCACCTGTGCGCCGATCAGGGCGGTGGTGGTGTCGCCGTGCACCAGCACGGCGTCCGGGCGGTGTCGGTGGAGGCTGCGGTCCACGGCGGTGGTCAGCTCGGCGGCGAGTTCGGCGAGGCGGCCGGTTCGCCGCCGAATGGTCAGGGTGTCGTCGGGCCGCAGCCCGAACGGCGCCAGGGCCTCGACGACCCGGCCGGGTTGCTGCCCAGTGTCGACGACCCGGGCGGTGATGCGGGGGTCGTGGCAGAGCAGCCGGACCACAGGAGCGATCTTGATGCCCTCGGGGCGGGTGCCCACCAGGACCATGATCTCGGGAGCGTCCGCTCTGCCACGACCCATCGGTCAGCTCCGCACGGTGGCGCGGCGACGCCGGTGCAGCATGATGCCGCCACCGGTGCCCGCGGCCACAGCGCCGAGACCCACGGCGATGGGCATGCCGGCGAGCGGGATCACCGGGACGGGCGGGGCGATCGCGTTCGGGCCGCAGCCCGCCGACCCGATGACGAGCGAGGCGAGGGAACCGCCAAGGGCACTGAGGTTGAGCGCGGTGACGGTCAGCTGTCCGGGAGTGGAGCTGGTCTGGCCGTTGAGGACCAGGCTCAGCACGCCCGGAATGTTCAGCCCGGTGTTGGCCGCCGGGTTGGCCGGCAGGGTGAGCAGGGTGGTGGGGATGCCGAGAGTGGTCGACACGATGCTGGCGTTGACCAGGGTGGCGCTGCCTGTCGCCGACGGGCTGCTCGTCGCCGAGCATTGGGCGTAGATCGCATCGGCGACCAGTGTGATGGTGGCCAGGCCGTTGGTCCCCAGGGTCAGGGTGACCGAGGCGCCGGGTGTCACGGTGCAGGACCCGCCGGCGCCGATGTTGATGGTGCCGCCGCTACCGAGCACGCCGGCGCAGGCGGCCGAGGTGCCGTCGTTGAACGCCCGAACGTACTGGCCCAGCACGCCAGCGGTGATGACCGTCTGGCCACCCAGCACCGACAGCGGTGGGTTGGTGTTCCCGGAGATCGACTCGGTCGTTCCGTCGTTGGTGGCCGTCGCCGTTCCGGAACTGGCCAGTCCCCCGCCGACGAGGCTGATCTGCAGGGCGCTGGCCGTCGCCTGTGACGTGTCGGCCAGCGCTGGTGACGCCGCCAGGACGACCATCGCCAGGCCGCCGGCCAGCACGGTGGCGGTCCGGGTGAGCCCCGGTCCTAGTTTGCGCATGACACTGCTCGCTCTCTGTTGCTGTTGGTGAGGTGAGGGCTGGTCTTTGGGGTGCTCTGGGTGGATGGTTGGGCGATGGGCACACTGGCGCGGATCACCGGTACGCCGGCGGGGGTGAGCTGGTGGGGGTGTAGCCGCCGTGGGCTGGTTGCTGCGGGAGTCGGTTCGGTTCGGGCAGGTGCGGGCGCTGGGTCGGCCGCCCGGGCGGTCTTGTGCCATTCGGAACGCGCGGTGAGCATCCGACCGAGCGCGATCCAGACGGCCACCGACTGCAGATAGCTGTAGACCCAGTGGCCGATGCCGAGGCCGAGGGCGGCCGGAAGCGACAGGTGTGGTTCGCAGCGGTTGCGGTAGACCAGTCCCCAGACTGCGAACGGGCCGACGCCGAACAGCGCCACCAGCGGGATCAGGCCCCAGCCCCCTGACGTCCACCAGGCGGCGATGCCGCCGTCGGTGCGGCTGATGTACCAGCCGAGCACGCCGACGCAGCCGAGATAGATGGGGGTGCCGATGAGTTGGCACCAGGGTGCGGCGAGGAAGTGGGTGATCTCCATGATGGCCGGGTTGCCGATCTGCCGGCAGTTCAGCACCGCGTTGAGGTAGCGGACGCACTGCATGGATCCCTGCGCCCACCGGGTGCGTTGCCGGATCAGCGGTCTGACCTTGGTAAGTGCCTCCTGGGTCACCCAACTTTCGGCGCAGTATTCGGTCGCGCCGCCGTGCAGCAGGATGTGCAGGCCGAGTTCGAAGTCTTCGAGCAGCGCGCCGTGCCAGGGTGTGCCGTGCTGGGCGCCGAGCGCGTTGAGCAACGACAGCCTGGTGAACTGTCCGTTGCCGCCCATGGCGACGCTGCGGGTATGCCGGCGCAGCGACTGCATCGCGGCGATCGGCGCCCGGAACTCCATGTCCTGTAGCCGCACGAGGAGGCGACCCCACAGGTTGAGTCCGGGCGTCGGTCGACTGCACTGGACCATCCGGACCTCGATCTGGACGGCGGCGACGGCGGGTGAGCCGAAGTAGCGGGGGCCGGCCAGGGCGGAGCGGCAGCGCGGGTCGAGCTGACTGTCGGCGTCGAGGACTCCGACGATGGTCCGCTCGGCGTCGGTGTCGGCGGGCAGGTGGTCCTGGATGGCCCGCCATGCGGCGTTGAGGGCTGCGCCCTTGCCCTGTACGGCATCGGGACGCCGCCGGGTGACCACGCGGACCCTGGGGTCAGCGATGAAGGAGGCCAGCACTGCGGCGGTGCCGTCGTCGGAGTCGTCGTCGACGCACCAGATGGTGACATCGGGCATGTCGTGCAGGAGCCGCTGCAGGGTCGCGGCTATGACCGTCGCCTCGTTACGGCAGGGCACGATGACGTGCCAGGAGAATCGGCTGTGATCGCCACCGGCAGCCCTTCCTGCGCGCAGGTGCAGCACGAGGATGCTAAGGACGTAGGCGCAGAAGTAGACGCACAGCAGGAACGCGATGGTGTTCAGGATCGCCAGTGACGGGATTTCAGTGGGCATCGCGTTGCCTTCCCGGTCGGTGGCTACGGCCGACGACAAGCAGGAAGATGATCGCCACCGCGATCAGTCCGAGGGTGCTGATGACGGAACCGATCAGCACGTGACTGCGTTGGTAGCCCACCTCGAAGCCCCACATCTGCATGGCGGCGACGACGGCGGCGAGTCGGAGTTGGTTGACGGTGACCAGCATTGCCACCGCCAGCGCGACGGTGATCGCGGCTCGGGACAGGGTCAGCCGCCGGAAGCCGACGAGGAGGCTCGCCAGGACAAAGGGCGGGATGAGCAGCATCGACACCGAACAGCCGGTGGAGACCAGGAACCCGACCCATTGCTTGTCGAGCGGGAAGGTCACGGCCGCACCGACCGAGGTGGTGTCGGCCAGGCCGACGGCTGAGACAAGGTGCGCGTTGAGCCACGCCTCGACCACGGCCACGTCGTGCCAGCTGCGGAACAGGATGGCACCGAGGGCGGCCCCGCAGACCGCTCCGAGCAGTGCCTGCGTCCATCCCAGCAGGGTGCGGCGGGTCATCGAGCCCGACCGGCGTTAGCGGCCAGCCACAGTGACGCGCCGAGGACCACCAGGCCGATTCCGACCAGGATCCAGGAGTGGAGCGCCGCACCCGTCGTGGCGAGACCACCGCCGACGGAAGGCCCCTTCGTCGGAACCCCGTACATGTCACAACCTCCCGGCACCAAAACGCCCTTCACTTAACGGAAGGAACATACATCCCCAAAACGGTCAAATGGGAACTTTCGGGAATGTGAAACGGGATCAGCAGAGCTGACCTGACAGGCTCGACCGTCGGGTCGAACCACCGCGCCCGACAGGCTGCCCGCGATCGGCGTAGGACCGATGTCGCGCAGGGGTCAGCAGTGGCTCGATCGCTCGACGAAGCGCTCACGGAGCGCGCGGATCTGGGGCGCGACAGCCCTGGCTGATCTCTCGTCGCATGCTGACGCACCGCCTCGCGTTGCCGATGGCACGCGGGCGGGATGGTCGATTCTCATGGAGACGGGCAGGCCGGCGGAGAACCAGAGCATCTGACTGGCGGGTGGGTGGGGTCGCCGTCCGGGCCAGGGTTCGGCGTCATCGCGCGCAGAAGACGTGCGTGCCGCGAAGGCGGGCGGACCCTCCTGCCCACTCGCAGCTGACTTAGGCCCTCTCCCGAAGCGTTGGCTGGCTGACTACGGGTACTTGTGTATTCCGGATGACCGGTGTCGGTTGCCAAGACAGGCATCGACTGCACCCGGCCGAGGCAACTCCGTCCGGGGTGCGGACTGATCCAACGGCTGGATCCGCGCCGAGCCGGATTTCTCGCGAGTCGTTGCGGAGCGAACCGCAGGCGTCCGTGTCTACTCAGAGTCCTGCGCCGACGGGCTGCTCGGTGGTCGGCCGGTATGGGCGCTGCTGCCCGGCACGACGTCGACGGATCTCGCGCACGGTGAGCTGGACCCCGTCGGTGAGCCCGATGGTGGGCCGCCACCCGAGGCACTGCAACGCCTTACCGCTGTTCAGCGCCATCCGTCGCAGGTCGCTGCCGTCGAATTGCGGCTCATAGCGGGGCAGGGTGCTCGATCCGACCGTGGCCGCGACCGTTCGATACAGATCGTTGACGCTGGTCTGCCGACCGGTGCCGATATTGACCAGCCCGGCACCTGGGTGATGGCAGGCACGGGCGATGGCGTCAACCACGTCGCTGACGTGCACGAAGTCGCGGGTCTGCCGGCCGTCGCCGTAGATCGTCGGCTGCTCGCCGTCGAGCAGGGCTTCGGCCAGCACCGACACCACCCCGGGGGTGCGGACCGCGCGGTCCGGGCCGTAGACGTTGCCCAGCGCGAGGGCGGTGAAGGCGAGACCGTGCTCCCGGCGGTACCAGTCGAGGTAGCAGACCCCGACAGCTTTGCTGATCCCGTAGGGGCCGGTGGCGGCCAAGGGGTGGTCCTCGCGTACCGGTAGGGCCTCGGCGGGCACCGGGCCGTAGATCGCGCTCGAGGTGGCGTAGACGAAGAGCCGCACTCCGCTGCGGGCGCAGGCATCCAGGACGTTGATCGTGCCGAAGATGTTCACATCGGCGTCGAAGAGCGGCATCTCCTGGGCAGCGGGCGCGCTGCTCTGCCCCGCGAGGTGCACCACCACCTCGGGCTGCCACTCGTGAATGATGTCCACCGCTTCGGCGGTCCGAACGTCGCCGTCGAGGACATCGGACTCCTGGAGTCCTCCGTACGCCGCGTCGGCGAGATTCTCCATGCTTCCGGTGGAGAAGTCGTCGATCACCCGCACGTCGCTTCCCATCAGCATCAGCCGAGCGACGACGCCGCCGCCGATGAAACCGGCCCCGCCGGTGACCAGCACCCGGCTCGGCACGGAACTGCCGGGCTGAAACGGCTGCTCCAGCGACTCTGCATCCATCCTGAGACTCCTTGACAGTGGTGGGACAGAGTCACCACCGTGGCCCTTACAGCTTGATTGGACCACGGTATGCACCATTATGTCCGATAGAACCGTCAAGCATCTTGATGCATTTTTATGAGCAAGCCTTGTATTTGAGGGTCTCCAACAATCTTTGCCGCATCTAGTGCCTTTTACGACCCTTTAGCGTTGTTCGTCTGAAGGAGCACGAAGGGTACGACATGAAGCAGCCGACAAGCACACACACCGAGGGCCCGCTCGCCGCGTCCGCGCCCGAAACCGCGCGCCGGCACGGAGCTGGCTCACTGCTCAGCGGCGACCGCCGCAGATCCCCGAAGCCGCGACAGCCGCGCCCGTACCGAACCATGATCATGGTCGTCGAAGCCGACGACACCATGCCGCTGGTGGACCGTCTCGCCGACGAGTTCGACGTTGTCGTGCGCATGCCCGCGTCCACGCAGCCTGACGACCTGGTCGCCGCCATCGGGCGGATCCGCCCCCAGATGCTGTTGCTCAAGCACCCGCTGGAGAACATCGACGTGCCGACGGTGACGCTGTGCCGTCAGCTCGGTGTGGAGATCCTGGTGTTGGCCCGCCCCTGCTACGGCCTGCTGCAACCATCCGGCCTGCGCCGCTTCGGCGGGATGCCCTGGATCCGGTTGCGACCCGGACCGCACCGACAGACTCGGGTGGATCTACAGCGTTGCCTCGACCTCGGAATCCTCGCCCTCGGCTCCATCCTGATCCTGCCGGTCATACTCGGCATCTGCCTCGTCGTGGCAAGCACCGGACCACCGTTCTACCGTCAACAGCGAGTGGGTGCCGGCGGCCGGCTGTTCCACGTCGTCAAGTTCCGCACCATGCGCACCGATGCGGAGCGGGACACCGGACCGGTCCTCGCCCGCCCCGGCGACGAGCGGGTCACCCGGCTGGGCAGTCACCTGCGCCGCTGGCGCCTCGATGAGCTGCCGCAACTGTGGAACGTGCTGCGCGGCGACATGAGCCTGGTCGGCCCGCGCCCGGAACGCCCGGAGTTCATCGCCGAGTTCCGCCGGATGCCCCACTACGACCTACGCCACCTCATCCGGCCGGGCCTGACCGGCATCGCGCAACTCACCGGCGGCTACGCGGCCACGGTCGAGGACAAGCTCCGCTGTGACCTGCTCTACCTCAACTGCCGGTCGTTGCGGATGGACCTGAGCCTGCTGGCGTTGACCCTTCTGGAGTTGCTGCGGGGATTTCCCCGTGGCTGAACCGACCGTGCGCGCGGGGGCCCGACTGACCCGCAACACCCTGACCATGCTGGCGGCGCGCGTCGTGGTGGCGTCGACGGGTGTGGTGACCCTGCCGATCGTCTACGAGCGTCTCGGTGCCGTCGAGTTCGGTGTGTGGGTGCTGCTGTCCGGTCTACTGGCCATGGCCGCAGTACTCGACCTCGGGCTCGGATCGACACTGGTCCGCGAGGTCGCCGGAGCCGGTCCGGAGCGCGACCCGGTCAGCGTGCGTCGGCTACTCGGGCTGGGCCTGGGCTGGGGAGTCGTGCTCGGTCTGCTGCTGCTGGTCGTCCTGGCCAGCGGCTGGCCGTGGATCAGCCACCTGCTGCGCCTGGGCGAGCTCAGCCGTGACGCCTGGCACGCCGCCCTGTGGCTGCTGGTGGGGGTCGTCGCCGGCGGCGTCGAAACGCCCTGGCGGGCGATCCTCGAAGGCGTCCAGCGCTACGGCGTCCTCGCAGCCGTCACCAGCATCACTGCGGTTTTCGGCGCGGCCCTGACCGTCGTGACGCTCCGCCTCGGCGGCGGCCTCGCCGCCCTCGCCGCCTGCACCGCCGGAACCGGGATACTGCGCACCGCGATGCTCGCCGTCGCCGCGGAACGCGGACACCGGCACCTCGCTCCCCGCATCGGCCGCCTGACCAACCAGGACCTACGTCGGGTCACCGGGTACGGCCTGCGGGTACAACTCACCAGCGCCACCGGCGCGGTCAACGTCGAGCTCGACAAGCTGATCCTCGGCGCGGCATTCGGTCCGGCCGTCGCCGGCTCGGCCGACCTCGGGGTACGGCTGCTCAATCTGCTGCGGCTACCCCCGGCGTTCGCACTGCAGGTGCTCTTCCCCGAGGCCGTCCGGCGCACTGCCATCGGCGGTCGGGACTGGCTGGACCGCTTCTACCTCACCACCCTGCGCTACCTCGCCGTGCTACTCGCCCCCGCCGCGGCTGCGCTGGTCGTCGGTGCCGAGCCGCTGGTGCGGCTCTGGCTCGGCCACCCGGTCGACTGGGCTGCGGCGACCATCGCCATCCTCGCCCCCGCCTACGCACTGAACCTGGTCGCCGGTGCGGCCACGGTCACCGCCCGGGTGCAAGGGCGACCGGGGCTGGAGACCCGCTACGTCCTGCTCTCGGTGGCGATCAACCTGGCGCTGACCGTTCCCCTGCTCGTGCTGGTCGGGCCGCTCGGGGTTCCCCTGGCCACCTCACTCGGCGTGGTGCTGGCCACCGGCTACTTCCTGGCCCACTTTCACCGGGCGACCGGCCGTCCCATCGGCGTGCTGCTGCGTACCCTTTGGCCGCCCGCCGCCGCAGCCACCCTCGCCGCCCTGGTCACCGCCGCGTCCACCGAACTGCTGCCCGACGGGCCCGGGCGCCTGGGTGCCGCCGCCGCCGGATCCGTCCGCGCCGCGCTGGTGTTCGCCCTCACCGCCGCCCTGCTCCTGCTCTGCGGCTACCTACGCGCCGACGAACGCAGCCGACTACGCGCCCTGGCCACGAAAACCCGCCGGGTGGCGGTGTCGAGCGTCGCAGGGGGCGACCGATGAGCATCGACGTCTCCGTCGGTACCTGCCTGACCTGCGCCGCCGACCAGCCCCACCTGCCTCACCTCGACGGCCTGCTGCGCCGGTGCACGGGCTGCGGGCTCGGCTGGACCGTGCCCGAGCCGGGGCAGACCCCGGTTCGCTACGACCTGGACTACTTCACCGGTGGCGGTTACGAGGACTACTTCCTGACCGGCCCCCGCCGGTTCGAGGCGGGTCGCCGGTTGCGGTGGTTGTCCTCCCTGGTGAAGCCGTCGGTGCTGGTCGAGGCCGGGTGCGCGGGAGGCTACTTCCTGGAGGCCGCGAGGCGGGCGGGCTTCACGGTGACCGGCGTGGAGGTGTCGGAGGCGGCGGCGGGATTCGCGGCGGCCCGCTGGGCAGTACCGGTCCGGCAGGGCCGCTTCGAGCAGGTCGCGCCGTCGTTACGGGCGGACGTGGTGTGCGCGTTCCACGTGTTGGAGCATGTGGCGGATCCGCGAGCGTTCCTGCGGGCGGCCCGGGCGACGCTGACGCCGGGCGGATGGTTGGCGTTGGAGGTGCCGAACATCGCGTCGGCGGCAGCCCACCGCCTCGGACACGACTGGCCCGGCCTGCAGCCCCGCTACCATCACTGGCACTTCAGCCCGCTATCGCTGGCCCGGCTGCTCGCCGCCACCGGCTTCGATGTGGTACGGCAGGACACCGCCGTGTTCCGTTACTACATGCCGCTGGGCTACCGGGTGCGGCACGCCCGTCGTCTCCTCCCCCGAGACTGGCTGGACCTGCGTTCACCCCGCCTCACCCACCCGCGGCGGGGAGACCTGCTGCGGGTCGTCGCGCGCAGGGCCGACAGGGGGACAGCCCGATGAGCGTCGCCACCCGACCCGCGCTGTCCATCCTGCTGACAAGCTGGAACACCCGGGAGCAGACCCGGCTCTGCCTGCAGTCGCTGGCCGACACGGCCGACGCCGACCTCGACTACGAGGTGATCGCCGTCGACAACGCCTCCCGTGACGGATCCGCCGAGCTACTCGCGGGCTGGCCCGGCGTCGACCTCATCCGCAACGAGCGCAACCTGGGCTTCGCCGCCGCCGTCAACCAGGCCTACCGCCGTTCCCGGGGAGAGGTGATCCTGGTGCTCAACAGCGACGTCCGCTTTCATCCCGGGGCCCTAGCTCGGATGCTCGCCTTCCTGCGTGAGCACCCGCAGGCGGCCGGGGTGAGCCCGCTCTACCTCAATCTGGACGGCACCTTCCAGCAGCACTATATCCAGTTGCCCAGCTTCCCCGCGGCCCTGGCGCTGGTCACCGTGTTGCGACGGGTACCCGGATTCCGCCGGGCCCTGCACACCTTCCAGATGCGAGGACAGGATTTCAGCCGCCCCCGACGACTCGCCTCGGGCAGCTGCCTGATGGTGCGCCGGCACATCCTGGAACCCGACGCCATCTTCGACGAACGCTTCCCGATCTACTGGAACGACGCCCTGCTCGTACGCCGACTCGACAAGGCAGGACACCAGATCTGGATGATCCCCGACGCGGTGGTCGACCACGTTCGGGGCGCCTCCTGCCGGCTACTGGGCCCCGCGATCCGCTACCGGCACCTGCTCGGCGGTCTCGTGGCATACCTGAGGCTGACCCAGCCGCGCCACCGGGTCACCCTGTTCCGACGCGTCGTCCTCGCCGACCACCTGGTGAAACTGCTGTGCGGGCGTCCGGTGCAGCTCACCCTGCCCGACCTGCGCGCCGCCCTGCGCGCAGACGTCGGACCGCTACCCGACGGCGACACCCGCGACTGGTTGATCGTCTTCACCCGATCCGCGTGGCCGGCACCGCAGGCCCGGGCCGCAGCCGACAGACGAACGCCGCAGGGCGACCGCCTGCTACTCGTCGACCCACCCGCCGCACGGATCAACCGGCGTAGCCGGGTCACCACTCTCACCGACGCACGCTGGCAGTTCACCCCACCGACCCTGCTGCCCTTCGGTAACCGGATGCCCTTCGTGGACCGGATCAACCGGCGGGTCGCCGCCGGCGCCGTCCGACGGTGGCTGGACCGGCAGTCCGGCGTCCGCCTGCTGCGCCTCGACGATCACCGAGCCGGTTGCGTCCAGGGTCGGCTCGGCGAGGACGAGGTACTGCCCGCCTCTGCCCCGGTACTGGTCGAGCAGCGGGAGCACGTGTGAGCGACCTGACCGCGCGGCGACAGCCGACTCTCGACAGTGATCCCGTGCGTACGGCCATGCCATGGGCCGTGCTGTTCAGCGGCACCCCCTGGGTAGGCGGCGCACATCGCCAACATGCCCTGGCCCGGGAACTCACCACCGAACACCACGTGATGTTCGTCGATCCACCCGGACAGCGGCCCCGCTGGCAGGCGACGGTGACCCAGGTCGACCGGGCGCTCTGGCATGCCGTGCCGCCCACCGCCGTACCGTTGGGTCGGCATCTGCCGCCGGGCAACGAGATCAACCGGTGGGTGGCTGCGGGCGCCCTCCGCCGCTGGTTGCACCACCACGGAGGCCGGATACGCCTGCTCTGGATGGACGAGGATCTGGCCGCGCCCTGCGCCGACCGGTTGCCCGCCGCCGCCGTAGTCTACGACGCCACCGACCTGGACTGGACCTTCACCCGCTGGTGGAACCGCCGACACCTGCGTCGTAACCTGGCCAGGGCCCTGACCGCCGCCGACCTGGTGCTCGCCTCGTCGTCGGCGCTGCCCGAGCGGATGCCGCTGCTGGGTCCCGTCCCGGTGGTCCTGCCCAACGGGTGCGACCCGACGCACTTCGCGGTCGATGGTCCTGTCGCACCTCTGGTGGCGTGCCTGCGCGGTCCGATCGTCGGCTACTGCGGGGCGGTGGACACCCGGGCCTTCGACGCCGATCTGGTCGCCGCCGTCGCGCGCGCCCGTCCGCACTGGACGTTTCTGCTGATCGGCCCGAGCACCCGATCCGGACGGGCACCACTGCGCGGACTGGACAACGTGATACTGACCGGCCCGGTCGGATACACCGACATTCCGGCTCTGCTGCGGGGCTGCGACGTCACGGTCATTCCGTACCGGGTCGGCGGACTCATCGACTACGTGCACCCGAAAAAGTGCTACGAGTACCTCGCCTTGGGCAAGCCGGTGGTCGCCACTGCCCTGCCCGCGCTGCGGAAGCTGGAAGGTCTGGTCCGGATCGCCGCCGGCCCGGCGGCCTTCACCGAGGCGCTCGCGACGGAACTCGACACTGCCGCCGTACCGGAGCAGATCGCCCGTCGTCGGGCGGTGGCGGCCGCCAACAGTTGGGCGCACCGCGGCCAACGCCTGCGCAACCTACTCGAAGGGCTGCCACGGTGAGGCGGGCCGTCGGACCAGCTACCGCCGCGCTGGCCGCCGCCGCGCTCGCCAGCATGGCGTCGGTGCTGCTGATGCTGCCGGGGAAACTCGCGCTGGCCGGCACCGGTGCACTGGTGGCGCTGCTCGTGTTCCTGCTCTGGCCATGGCTGGTGCTGCCGGTCGGCACCCTCGGCGGAGCCGTGATCGGCGGTGTCACCAGCGGCGGTGACGTCCGAACGTACATCGTCGCGCACCTGCTGCTCCTGGCGACCGGGGTGGCCGCTCTGCTCGTCCGGTACTGGCTGCGGATGGACCCGGGGCCCCGGCGCACTCCCGCCGATCTCGGGATGTTGGTCGTGGTCGTCCTGACCGGCATCACCGCCGGCTACGGGTTGGCGATCGGGAACCTGCCTTCGGAGGTACTGGTCGCCGGGTACCAGATCACCGTCTTGCCGTTGTACTTCTTCCTCACCACTCATTCGCTGACCACGCCCCGGCGGCTCGCTGCGGCCGGGCTGGCGTACGTGGTTGTCGCAGCGGGGCTGACAGCTGCGTCGATGACGTTGCCGGGGCGACACGGTGGACTGCTCACCCTGCTGGCGATCCCCCCGTTGGTCTGGCTCGCCGGGAGGGTGCATGGCTGGCGTCGGATCCTCACGGTGGCGGTCGCCGGGTTCTTCGCCGCCGACGTGCTGCTCGCCTCCTACCGGGGAATCTGGCTCGCGGCTCTGGTGACGATCGCGGTCCTGCTGCTGCGCGGCGGACGGAGCATCCGCACCGGGCTGACCGCCACCGCGACGGCCGGCCTGGCATTGGGTGTCGTGCTGGTCTTCACGCCCGGTGTGCAGCAGCGGGCCCAGGAGATCGCCACCGGACTGGAGCAGTCCGCCGGGTACCGGGGCCCGGAGTCGGCCGTCGGGTTGGAGGTCTTCGCGCACCGTCCGGTGCTCGGTGCCGGCCTCGGGCAGTCCACCGCCGACGTCTACCTCGCCGACTTCGCATCCACCAGTGTCGGGCCGGTCTACCACGCGTACTACGTCACGCTCCTGGCGAACGTGGGTCTGGTCGGTCTCGCCCTGGTGCTCTGGCCGATCGTGCGCAGCATCCGGACCGGTCTCGCCGTCCGGGATGCGCCGTCCGTGCCGTTCGCCGCATTGTGCTGCGGTTTCCTTGCTGCGGCGTTGTTCGCCGCCCCGACCGACGGGCACTGGGAACTCGGTCTGCTGCCCGCCCTGACCCTGCTCACGCTGCCCGCGGCACGACCGTCACCGACCTGGTCGACGATGCCGGCGACGGCGTCACCACCCACGGCTTGGCGGCGCCTGGAGGTTGTCCGATGACGTCCCACTCCGATGCCACCGCGATCGTGGTGACACACAACTCCGCCCGCCAGATCCCCGCGACGCTGGCCGCGCTGCACCAGGCCGCCCTGCCGGTACGCCTGGTCGACAACGCCTCGACCGACGAGACGGTGGATCTGGTCCGCGAACTCTTCCCCACCGTGACGGTGCTGGCGAACACGGAGAACCTCGGCTTCGCCGCAGCCGTCAACCAGGCCGCGCTCGGCGTCGACAGCGCGGTGCTGCTGCTGGTCAACCCGGACTGCGTCGTGCCACCGACGACCGCCCACGAGCTCGTCCGCGTGGCGACCGAACGGTACGGGGTGGCCGGACCGAGACTGGTCGACCCCACCGGGCGGGTCGCGGTGAGCGCCCACCCCTTCGAGACGTTGACGACGGTGGTGGCGAGCCGGTTCGGCGGTCCACTGGTACCGGTGCCGCTGCGCCGGTGGTTGTCCGGACGACGGCACCGACTCACGTACGACGCCTGCCTGCGCGGTGACCGGCCCACCCCGGTGGACTGGCTCTCCGGTGCCTGCCTGGCGGTACCCACCAGGCTCTTCCTCGCCGTCGGGGGACTCGACGAGGCGTACTTCATGTACTACGAGGACGAGGAGTTCTGCCTACAGGCCCGGCACCGAGGTGCTGAGGTGTTCTATGTGCCGGCAGTGAGCGCCTGCCACATCGGCGGGGCGAGCAGCAGCGATCCGGTCTGGATCTGGCCGCACCTGTATCGCAGCATGCTGCTGTTCTTCACCCGACACCGGTCACGCAGCCGGCATCTGGTTCGGGCGGTGGTCCTGCTAAGGGCACTGCTCGGTATCGGCCTGGCGGGCGTTCGGCTGTCCCTGCAACCACGAGTCGGCCTGGCCCGCCTGCGGGCCTGGGCCCGGGTCGGCCGACTCGCGATATCCCGTCTGCCCAATTGAAGGAAAATTGTGATGCACGTTCTGACGTTTGTCGTGGGATCGCGGACCGAGCACTGGAGCGATCTTTTCGACGTTCTCTGCAACCATCCGGACCTGCACTTCAGCGTCATCGCCGCTGACGTCTCCGAGGCGACTCGCGAAGACTTCGACCGGCTGGCCCGGCTACACACCAACTTCCACGCACGTGTCGTTCCGCACTGGCTCGGGGAGGGGCGTAGCGGACACATGGCCTCGGTGATGTTCCGCAGGTTGGCGCTGGACGACCTGCCCGCCGAACCACCGGATGTCGTGCACGTCATCGGTGAGGCCGCGTACCTGTCGACCTGGCAGGTGCTGCGGCTGTGCCGACGTCACTGGCCCCGCGTTCCGACGACGCTCTACGCCGCGCAGAACGTGGTGACCCGATTCCCGCTTCCCTTCCCGATCCTGGAGCAGGCCGCGTACCGGTCGGTGCGGATGACCCTGCCGATCACTCCGCAGGCCCGGGAGGTCCTGCACGCGAAGGGGTACCGGGGACAGAGCAGCATCGTCCCCCTGGGGGTGGACACCCGTATCTTCCGCCCGTCGGCGCGAACCGACAGTGATGGCCGGTTCACTGTCGGGTTCGTCGGTCGGCTCGAGCCGCACAAGGGAATCCTCGACCTGTTACGCGCCGCTGAGCTGGTCGACTGCGACGTGCTGCTCGTCGGTGACGGTAGCCTCGCCGCGGAGATCGACCTCGCCGGCAAACGCCGCCCCGGACGGGTGCGGCGGCACAGCTGGGTGACCCACGACCGGCTGCCGGCGCTGCTCGGTGCGATGAGCACCCTGGCGCTGCCGTCCGTGGAGGTCGTCCAGCGCAACGTGCTGCCCTGGGTCGGCATCCCGCTGCGTGAGCAGTTCGGCCGGGTGCTGGTTGAGGCCATGGCATGTGGCGTTCCGGTGGTCGGCAGTGACGTCGGTGAGATCCCGTACGTCGTCGGCGACGCCGGTCTCATCTTCCCTGCCGGAGACGTGACCGCGTTGGCCGATCAGCTGACCCGGCTGAGAGACGAACCCGGCCTGGCCGCCGACCTGGCGGCTCGGGGCCTGCGCCGGGTCGAGACGGAGTTCACCTGGGAGCGGGTTGCCGACAGGCTGCATGACATCTGGCACGAGTTGGCCGCAACCACGACAGCCGCGCCGCCGGTGTTCAGCGCCCCCGCCGAGTTGATGGGAGAGGTGCGAGTCTGATGGGACGCTCAATGGGCTTCAACGGCGGTGCAACGATGTTTTGGCATCGGATAGCGCTGCCGCTGCTCGGCCTCTGCGCTGGCCTGGCCGCTGCTCAGGTGCTGACCCCGCTCCTACCGGCCCGCTATGAGGCACAGTCATCGCTTCTGCTGACGGCGACACCGCCGGACGAGGACCGTTCCGCAGAGCGGAGTCTCGCGCTTGCCCAGAACCTCGCCCCGACCGTGGCGAAGTTGGTTGGCTCCCGGGAGGTGGCCGTCGAGACGGCCAGGGCGATGTCCGTGTCGGAGCAATCGCTCGTTGGCCGCGTATGGGGCACGTACGAGCCGGGTCTGCAGATCATCACGATCGGAGCCAGTGCCCCATCGGCGCAGCAGGCGGCCGATCTCGCCAACGCGGCCACTGCGGCAGTGAGCGAGCAACTGACCCGCCTCAAACTGGGCAGGGACACACCGGTGGCCACCCGGGTAGTCGACACCGCCAGCCCGCCGGCGACGGCTTCGTTTCCGAAGCCGCTACTCAACTGCGCTCTGGGGGCGATGATCGGCCTGCTGGCCGGCTGGTGTGCGATGGTGCTGCGGGACCGCTTCGACCCTCACGTCCGCGATGTCGGGCAGGTGGAATCGCAGCTGATGCTGCCCGTCGTCGGTGCCCTGCCACCGTTGCCCCAACGGTTCGCCCGCCATCATGCGTCGGCACTGTTCGCCCGGCGGGAGGTCGCCGAACAGACCCAGGCCACCGTCGCGGCGGTGAGCATGTTGACCGCGTCGATCGGGCGTCAACGGCTGCTGGTCACCAGCGTGCGCGACGACGACGGCGCGGCGTTGCTCACCGCGCTGCTCGGACTGGGGGTGGCCGCCGAGCATCGCAGGGTCACGGTGGTCGACGGCACGGTCCGCGAGCCTGTGCTCTCCGGGCACTTCCCGGACGCGTCGTTCACCTGGCAACAGGTTGTCGGTGAGCAGCGCACCCCCGCCACGCTGCCCGGGCATCCGACGCTGACCGTGCTGCCGACCGAGCCGCAGGACTGTCTGACTCCGCAGCGGACCCGGGAACTCGCCGACCTGCTCAACGCTCTCGAGGCGACCGAGGAGGCGGTGCTCGTGCACGCGCCGCCGGTCCTGGCCAGCAGCGACACCGCAGTGTTGGCCCAGCACGTCGACGGGGTGCTGTTGGTGGTGGTGGCCGGCCGCACCCGGCTGGCCGAAGCGGCCCGGGCTGCGCGGTTGTTGCGTCAGTTGGACCTGCCGCTGGTAGGGGTGATCGCGGTCGGTGCCGCCGACCAGACCGGCCGCCGGACGGTGGAGGCCACGACCGGCACCCTCGGGTCGCTGCCCGTCGCTCCCGAGACCGAGCCGGTGTCCGGTCCCACCGCCGCTGTCACCGAAAGCCGCCAATCGGCCCGCAGCCGCCTCGCGGCGTCGCGGATCACGCGCCCGGCCGAGAGGGCCTCCAGCCGGTCGGTTGTGGCCGGACATGCCAGCGGACGAGCGGCCGTGGTCGAGCCGGCAGGTCCCGAACGGGTGGCTGCGGCCGAGTCGGCCCGGGAGCCGGTCGGCGTCGAGACCAGCGGGGAGCCAGCGGTCTTGCCGAACGTTCGGCAGGTCGTGCCGGTGGCGCGACACCGCAGGTTGGGGGCCGACAAGGCGGTCCCCACCGTGGTGGCTCCGATCGGTGCCAAGGAACTGCCCAGCCTGCTGCGCAGCCGGCCGCTGGTGCGGCCTGAGCCGAGCAGCCAGTCATCACGACCGCCGACCGGTCGCGTGCCGATCGAAGCGGTGCCGAGCAAGCGGGAGGCGGAGCCGGAGGATTCCCGCTACGTCCCCAACGGGGTACTCACCGAGGGTGGCGGTTACCGGCGGTCCGACAGCCGCCGGTGATGACCGTCCGTTCCCGGGTCGGCGCGGTCACTGTCGAGACCACGTGGGCCCGTCCATACCTGAGAGGATTTCGATGACCGAGACGATGACCACGGACCGGACCGGGGTGACCGATCCCCGCGTCCTGTACTGCGAACTGCTCAAGCAGGCGCTGACCCGGTATGTCTTCCAGGAGACCTGGATGCCGTACCAGCCGCGGGCGGCCTCCCTGCACGGCCGTATCTACCATCGGTTCAAGCATCTGCTCCAACGCCGCGGGTTGGAGCTGGTGTTGCGGTTCCCGTTCGACGCCGACGCCCGCGCCAATGGTAGGGACTGGCCGCCCGAGGCGGACACCATGATCGGCCTGCGTCGGCTCGACAATCTGGAACGGTGCATAGCCGACGTGTTGGAGCGCAACGTCCCGGGCGATCTGATCGAGACCGGGGTATGGCGCGGCGGCGCGGTGATCTTCATGCGGGGAATGCTGCGCGCCTACGGCGATCAGGAACGCTCCGTGTGGGTCGCAGACTCGTTCCAGGGCCTGCCGAGGGCCGAGCCGGGTCGGGTCGAGGACGAGGAGGACGCGCTCTGGTCGCAGCCGATCCTGGCTGTGTCTCAACAGCAGGTGGAGAACAACTTCCGGCGGTATGGCCTGCTCGACGAGCGGGTCCGGTTCCTGCCAGGTTGGTTCCAGGACACCCTGCCCGGCGCTGCGGTGCAGCAGCTGTCGGTGATCCGTCTCGACGGTGACATGTACGACTCGACAATGGTCGCGCTGCGCAGCCTCTACCCGAAGCTCTCGGTCGGCGGCTACGTGATCGCCGACGACTACCACGCGGTACGGGGCTGCAGGCAGGCCGTTGACGACTTCCGGGCCGAGCACGGCATCACCGACGAGCTGCACCGGGTGGACTGGACGTGCCGGTACTGGCGCCGTTCCCGGTGACCGGGACACGGCATGTGGGCCGTTTGCTCTGAGGACTCAGTCGGGCACGCTGACATATCGAGGATTGTCGGTGAGCCATCGGTCGACGGTGTCGCCGCGCACGGCGGTGAACAGCTCGGCGGCGGCTTGGTCGTCGAGTAGTACCGCCGAGCCCGCCGGGGTGTCGAGGCCGGGGTCGCTGACCGGTACCGTCACGAAGCGGATTCGTTCGGTGCGGACGTGGCGTAACGCGAGCGCCAGCTCGGTCAGGTCGAGGTTCTCATCGACGGTGAGCGACTCGGCGGCGGTGGTCAGCAGCCGGTCCAGCCGGGTCGGGTTGGCGATCAGGCTGGCCGGGCTGAGCTGCTCCGCGATTGCTTTGACGACAAGGTGCTGGTCGCGGATGCGACCCAGGTCCCCGCCGGGCACTCCGTGCCGTTGCCGGACCAGGTCCTCGGTGGCGTTGCCGTCGAGTCGATGGCAGCCGGCCGGCCACCGCCTGCCGGTGGTGGTCGAGGTGACCTCGTACGGTATGCAGACGGTGATGCCGCCGACGGCGTCCACGATCGTGCGTACGGCGGCGAAGTTCGCCACCACGACGCCATCGAGGGCCACACCGGTGAGCCGGTGCACCGTCTCGGCGGCGAGGGCGGCCCCACCGAAGGCGAACGCCGCGTTGATCTTGTTCTTGCCGCCGTCCCAGACGCCCGGGCGGGCGGGCACGTCGACATAGCTGTCCCGGGGGATCGACACCACCGTCACGGTGTCTCTGGTCCCGTTGAGGTGCATCAGCATGATGGTGTCCGAGCGCTGGCCCGAATACTCCCCCTGGTCCGGTTCACCGTCGCGGGAGTCTGAGCCGAGCAGCAGCAGGTTCAACGCTCCCCGACGCCACTGTTGCCCGTCGCGGGATGCGCCGCTCTGGCCGAGGATCTCCTCGCGGTGCACCCGGCCCTCGTATCGATGTCCGGCGCTGAGAACGAGCGTCACGAGGCCGGCGCAGACCGTCGCGCAGACGACCACGACGGCGAGCACGGCCCGCTGCCGTCGGGTCAGGCGACGCCAGCGTCCCGCCGGGTTCCTCGTGCTCATCGCGACAGCGGCCGGGGTGCCTCGTCGGCGATCGGGCGCAGTTGGGTCGGTGTCCGCAGGTCGGGTACGGCAGAGCGGTGGCGTTCCTCGGCGTCATTCCGCGACCGGGCGACAAGCCAGTTCCTGCCGCGCAGCGCCGGTCCTTCCACCATGTGCCAGCTGGGTATGGCGAACACCAGAGTGCCGATCACGGAGAGCACAATGTAGATCAGCAGACCCTCCGAGGCTCCGCCGAGCAGCGCCACCACCTGCTGCACCGGAAACGCGTAGATGTAGATGCCGTAGGAGTAGTCCCGGCGACGGCCGATCCGCCGCAGTACCCGGGGTGCCGCCACCGCGACGTAGAGCACAAGGTAGGCGAAGGCAGGCAGGCCGATGGCGAAGAAACCACCGAACACCATGGAGACGGGCAGCACGATGCCGGCCGCCGCGGCGTACCTTTCGCCGATCGGCAGCCGGTGGGCGTATCGGCGGGCGCAGACGCCGAGCAGGAACAGGAAGGTGAGGTAGAGCGTCCAGTCGGTGGTGAAAGTACCGAGCAGCGGCAGGCTGATCGCTCCCCGTGCCGGCGGTCGGTCGGTCCAGTCTGCGACGGTCAGCAGGTCGTTAAGGATAAGCAGGTAGGTGCCGATGGTGAGCACCAGTACGAAGCGGGCAGCACGGTGCAGCACCGCCGTCGCGGCCAGCAAGCCGGTCAGCAGGTAGCAGGCGATCTCGTAGCGCAGGCTCCACAGTGATCCGTCGAAGGCACTCGGGCCGCCCATCATTCGGCCGAACGGGGTGTCGGCCAGCAGACCGGAGATCGGATACTGATCCATCGCGCCTAGCCAGTTGACAGCGAGGTAACGCAGCGGGCCCTCAGGGTGGGTCCAGAAGCCGGTCAGGTCGCCCCGCTCGATCAGGTGGACCGCCGGCGCGATCAGCAGTGCGGTCACCGCGAGACAGACCCAGAGGCCGGGCAGGATACGCAGCGCTCGGTGCCAGGCGAACCGGCCCGCAGAGAGCCGGAGCGCACTGCCAGCGACCAGGAAGCCGGAGATGACGAAGAACCCCTGCACCGACAGGGTGCCCAGATCACTCTGTCCCGCAGTGAACGAGGCCCCGAAGCTCGGCTGGGCCAGACCGAGTGGCCAGGCGTGCGCGATGAGCACACCGAGAGCCAACGCCAGCCGCAGGAACCCGAAGGCGTTGTCTTGTGGGTCGTAGCGCTCAGCAAGGGTCCTGCGGACTGCGCGCCCTGTCTCCGTTTTCTCCATCGGGCACCCCTGTCACGGTCAGTCGGGCTCCGGCGGGTAACCACCGGATCACAACGCCATTATCGCCTTAGAATCCACCAATGGTGCCAATTAGCCAATTCACCCGTCGGCGGACGGCTTCGAGTGCAGAACCCGGTGGGTCTGTCGGCTCCACCTGAAACTGGCTCTGGCACATTTCGTGATTGATCTTGTTGATGGTTCACAGGGTCGCCAGGACGCGTTTGCGGAGGAGGTCGAGGTTCGCGCGGCCGTACGTCTTGCGCTTGATGCTCTTGATGCGGTTGACCTGGCTCTCGACGAGGCCTGAGCGCCAGGGCTGAGTGAGGCCGGCAATGACGGCGTCACAGTCGCTGGCGAAGCCGCAGATCTCGGGGGATCCGGCGTGGCGGGCGCGGTTGATCCAGGCATCGAGGTGTTGCCCGGTGCCCTGGTGGCGGAACCGGGGCGGCGAGATCGGTGACGGTGTCGAGGTCTGGGTAGCGGCTGCGGGCGTCGGCGAGATCGGCGCGGTCGTCGTCGGTGAGCCTATGTCCGGGTCGCATGATCCAGACGGTGATCCGCCGGGCCGGTGGCACCTGGACTGCGGTCGCAGGGGTGGGTCGGGTGCGGTTGGTGGCGAGCCAGTCCCGTAGCACCCGCAAGCCGCCCTGATAGCCGCGGGCCAGGATCTCCCCGTGCAGCACGGCCGTCTGGTGGACGCCATCGGTGAGGCGTTGCTGCAGGAAGGAGTGGAGCGGGGTGAGGATGCTGGTGTGGCTGCTGGCGTTCGGGCTGATCAACGACGGGAGTGTGGCGTTTTCAAACTACGCAGTCCCCGGCCTCTTTCTGATTTCTGATTGTCGCCGGCGAAGACGTGCACGAGGGTCAAGCGGCGTTAGCGTGGGATACGAAGGCCTCCTGGTTGCCGCAGCGGTTCCTGGACGGTTCCACTCCACAACCGGAGGCCTTCGTCATCACGTCCCTCTACGTCGTGTCGTCACACGACGTAGACCACCGTCCTTGAGCGGTACAGGTGGTCAGGGGTAGTTGGTCAGGTAGACGACCTGGTTGGTGGTGTTGGCGGTGCCGCCGGCGCTGTTGACGACCCGGTTGATGGTGCCGACCCCGCCGAGCGAGACGGTGACCATGTTGGTGAACCGGACGTTGGGGTTCGTCGGCGCTTCGATGGCCCGGTCGGCGACCACCGCGGGGTTGACGTTGAAGTAGCAGTAGCTGCCCAGCCCCCATGCCTGGTGGCTGGTGACCGAGTCGGCCACCTTGTACGCGGCGTAGCCCCGGGTCGCCCCGTTCGTCCAGGCGGCCTGGTTGGGTGGGTCGTAGGGCATTTCGTTCTGGTAGAAGTACGTCCGGCCGCCGTTGCCGTTCCAGACGGTCTGGTACTTCTGGTAGTGCTCGACGAACAGGCCGTACATGGTGACGTCGTCGCCGTTGACGGTCAGTCCGGTGTCGGCGGTGTTCACCGTCCAGCCGACGCCGTCGCCGTGGTCGGCACGCCACAGCCACATGTGGTCGCCGATGACGTCGTCGCTGTTGACGGTCAGGGTGTTGGTGGCCCGGCCGACGCCCGGCCCGCCGATGCGGAAGAAGACGTCGTGCAGCGAGGTCGGGTTGGCCGAGTGGTCGGCTGACGATCCGGGTGGGCCGACCTCCATGAGCACCGGCGAGGTGGTCTGCCCGGCCTCGAACATGAGGCCGGCGACCTTGACCCCGTCGACGTCGGCGACCCGCATGCCGACGGTGCCGTTGTCGGTCTGGATGGTGGCCAGGCCGAGCCCGAGGATCACCGTGTTGGCGCGGTTGACCTGGATCGGTTCGGTGACGTGGTGCACGCCGGGGGTGAACAGCAGGTGCCGGCCCTGGGCGAGCGCGGCGTTGATGGTGGCCGCGCTGGTGCCCGGCCGGACGACGAAGAACTGGCTCAGCGAGATGGACGAGCCGGCCGGGGTCTTGCCGTACCAGCTCGTGCCGGTGGAGTTGGTGCGCAGCGCCGGGACGAACACCCGGTACTCGCCGGTGCCGTCGATGTAGAGGAACGGCTTCTCGCGGATCTGCGGAGTCTGCGCGATGACGGTGTGCGACGGGTTCGGGAAGTGCGGCGGGGGTGCGCCGGTCACGCCCTGGAAGACCATGTTCCACACCGAGCCGGTCCAGCCGTTGCCGAACTCGCTGTTGCGCGAAAACCACTGCTGCTGGGAGCCGGAGACGACGAGTCCGTCGATGCGGGTGTCGGCCAGCAGGCCGCCGCTGGACCAGCCGTCGCCGCCGTTCCATAGCTGGATCTGGTTCTGCGCGCCACGCAGGTGCATCCGGCGGTACGGTGCGGCCTGCGAAACCGCCCAGCGTTCGACGGTCACTCCGGCGGGCAGGGTGACCGACAGGTTCTCTGCGGCGCGCCAGAAGTTCTGCGTCGCGTTGCCGCCGAACCAGTCGGCCTCGACCCGGACGTGGCCGTTGAGGTTCACGTCGTCGGGGCTCATGCCCAGCCCGGCGACCTGGGTGAAGAAGCCGAGGTTGACGTCGGCGGTGTAGGTGCCGGGCTTGAACAGCACGGCGTATCGCTGTGGGCCGAACTGGTTGGTCTCCTGCTGGGTGAACAGGGTGTTCAGCCGGCTCTGGATGGTGGCCGTGGGCGTGGACGGGTCGAAGACGAAGGTGTTCGGGCCGAAGTTCGGGTTGCGTGGGTCGGTGGGCTCGACCGGGTCGGTTCCACCGCTCTCGCCGTAGACCTGGAACTCCCACAGGGAGTAGCCGTAGCCGGTGGCCCGGGTGGTGCCGTACATCCGCACGTACCGGCCGCTGCCGGTGACGGGCACCGTCTGGGTGCCGCCGGTGCCGGTGGTGGTGCTCCAGACGGTGGTCCAGGTGGTGCCGTTGTCGGAGGTCTGGATCTGGAACGCCCGCGCGTGCGCGGCCTCCCAGACCAGCGTGACCTGGCTGAGGGTGGCCCGGGCCCCGAGGTCGACCTGTAGCCACTGGGGGTCGCTGAAGGCACTCGACCAGCGGGTGCCGGTGTTGCCGTCGACCGCCGCCGATGCCGGGAAGCCGGTGCCCTCGGTTGACGACGCGGTGGCCGGGCGGCCCTGGGACAGCAGTACCGGCGCGGCGTGTGCCGGTGCG
Source organism: Micromonospora wenchangensis (assembly GCF_002210435.1). GTDB lineage: Bacteria > Actinomycetota > Actinomycetes > Mycobacteriales > Micromonosporaceae > Micromonospora > Micromonospora wenchangensis. The sequence continues at coordinate 86,223 of NZ_MZMV01000005.1, read as the reverse complement.
GCCAGGGCGGTCGGCGTCAGGGCCGCGACGAGGGCGACGACCACGCCGACGGTGGTACGCCGCCAGCGCCGTGGGCCCGTTCTCGGGCGTGCGGGGGTGACACGAGATGTCATGACTTCGCCTGTCGGTAGGGGGTGCGGACGCCGGGCACGACGGGGCTGAGGAGAGCGGTCGCGGGTGCCGGGGTGGTGCCGCCGGGACCGGCCCGCGACCGGAGAGCGCTCTCTTCCCGAGTGTTGCGGTCATGTTGCACGGGCGTCAAGACATCGATCCATAACAGTGTTATTTATCCCGGTTGCTACCTATGGTGGTTATCGACTGTCGGCCGCAGTCCTCCGGTGGCGAGCAGCCGGGCCACCGGCAGGGTGGCAGCGCCGAGCGCGACCGCGTCCACGCCGAGCCGGCACAGTTCGATCGACGCCTGCTCGTACGGCTGGCGCAGCGCCTGCCGTCCGGCCGCCTCGCGGATTGCGGGCAGCAGACCGCCGAGCGCCATCGCCGTCCAGCCGCCCAGCACCACCCGCTCGGGATTGAACAGGTTGATCAGATTGGCGACCCCGGCGCCGAGGTAGCCGGCGGTCTCCTCCAGCACCCGACGGGCGGTGGGCGAACTGGCAGCGGCCTCGACCAGGGCGGCGATCCGGGACTCCTCGTCCCCACCGGGCACCGCCCGGCCGCCGTGGGCCTCCTGGTAGCGATCGATGATCGCCTCGGCGCCCACGTACGCCTCCAGGCAGCCCCGGGCCCCGCAGCGGCAGGTCCGGCCGCCGTACACCAGCGTGGTGTGTCCCCACTCGCCGGCGCTGCTGGACGCTCCCCGGTAGGCGACCCCGTTGGTCATCAGGGCCGCGCCGACCCCGGAGCCGACCAGGGCGAACACGGCGTGGCGGGCACCGCGTCCGGCTCCGAACCACATCTCCGCCTGGCCGAGGGTGTTCGCGCCGTTGTCGATGTGCAGCGGCAGGTCGGTGCCCGACCGGATCAACCGCTCCAGCGGCACCCGGTCCCAGCCGAGGGCCTGGGCGTGCACCACCGCCTCGGTGCCCTGCTCCACCACGCCCGACACACCGATCCCGACGCCGAGCACGTCGGCGCAGGACACCCGGGCCTGGGTGGTGACCGCGTCGATGCCGGCCAGCACGTGTCCGGCGACCGTCGCCGGTTCGGTGCGCGCCGGGTCCAGCGGGTAGCCGGCGCGGGCCAGCACGGTCATGGCGAGGTCGAACAGTTCGACCCGGACCAGGGTCTCCCCGACGTCCACCCCGATGACGAAGGCGAACCGGGGCGCGACGCGCAGCATCATGCTGGGACGCCCGCCGTCGGACTCGGCCACCCCGGCCTCGACGACCAGCCCCTCGCCGATGAGGTCACTGACCACGTTGCTGATCGCGGGTTGGCTGAGACCGGTGCTGCGCATCAGGTCCTGCCGGGTCAGTGGACCGTCGAGGAAGAGCCTGGACAGCAGCGCGGACCGGTTCCGCAGCCGCACGCTCCGATTCGTCGCTCGCGCCAACTCCACCCCGCCACCTTCCCCCGGGCCGTCCGGAGCGACTGTACGACCCCGGGGTTGACGGTCCTGCGGACAACCACTTTAATGACGACATTAATTAAGCTGTGATGTAACTCCCGCGACACGGTGCGCACCCCCCGGATCCGACGGTCCCGGATCTCCGACTGCCGGCCCCTCGCGCACGCCACCGCACCGACACACCCCACCACCAGAACCGGAAGGTCCGATCGTGTCGAGACGACGCCTCGCGATACTCACCGCCGCAGTCCTGGCTGCCGCCCCGCTCACCGCCTGCGGTGGCTCGGACGACCCGTCCGGCGGGTCCGCCAAGACCCTCACCTACTGGGCCAGCAACCAGGGGGCGAGCCTGGAAGCCGACAAGCAGATCCTCCAACCCGAACTGGACCGGTTCGAACAGCAGACCGGCATCAAGGTCAACGTGGAGGTGGTGCCCTGGTCGGACCTGCTCAACCGGCTGCTCGCCGCCGCCACCTCCGGACAAGGCCCGGACGTGGTGAACATCGGCAACACCTGGTCGGCGTCGTTGCAGGCGACCGGGGCCATGGTCGAGTTCGACGACGCCACCCTGGCCAAGGTCGGCGGCAGGGACCGGTTCGTCCCGGCCGCGCTCGCCGCCGCCGGGGCCCCGGGTAAACCGCCCGCCGCGGTGCCCCTCTACAGCCTCGCCTACGCCCTCTACTACAACAAGAAGGCGTTCGCCGACGCCGGCATCACCACCCCGCCGACCACCTGGGAACAGGTGGCCGAGCTCGGCCGGAAGCTGACCGGCGACGGCCGGTGGGGCCTCGCCGTCGAGGGTGCCAACGCCTCGGAGAACGCGCACCACGCCTTCACCTTCAGCCAGCAGTACGGCGGCGAGTGGTTCGACTCCGCCGGCAAGCCGACCTTCGACACCCCGCAGAACGTCGCCGCGGTCAAGCGGTACGTCGACCTGATGGCCACCGACAAGATCATCAACCCGAGCAACGCCGAGTACGCGCAGAACCAGTCGGTGTCCGACTTCGCCAACGGCAAGGCGGCGATGCTGCTCTGGCAGGCCGCCGGGGCGAACCTCAAGTCCCAGAACATGGCCGCCGACGCGTACGGCGTGGCCCCCGTGCCGTTCCTGGCCGCCCCGCCGGCCGGCGGCAGGAAGGTCAACAGCATGGTCGCCGGGATCAACATCGCGGTGTTCAAGCACACCAGGAACCCCGACGCCGCCCTGGAGTTCGTGAAGTTCATGACCAGTGACGCCGAGCAGGTGACGCTCAACAAGACGTACGGATCGCTGCCGCCGGTCACGACCGCCGCCAGCGATCCGGCGTTCACCGCCCCCGAGCAGAAGGTGCTCCAGGCGACCCTCGCCACCACCGCGGCTCCGCTGCCGCAGGTTCCCGACGAGAGCACCTTCGAGACCCTCGTCGGCACCGCCATCAAGGAACTCTTCGCCGACGCCGCCAGCGGCAAGCCGGTCACCGAGGACGGCGTCCGGCAGAAGCTGAGCAAGGCCCAGCAGCAGATGCGCTGACCCGCCGGACCGGTGGCCGTGGCAGGGACGCCGACCCTGCCACGGCCACCCCGCGAGAGGACCACGATGGCCATCACCACCGTCCACGACGCCACCGGGCGGGACGGGCCGCCCCGGGGCGGGGCACCGCAGAACCGCCCCCGCCGGCCCCGCCGCTCACTCCTGCCGTACCTGCTGCTCGCCCCGGCCGTCGTGCTGGAACTGGCGATCCACGTCGTGCCGATGCTCGTCGGCGCCTGGATGAGCCTGCTGGAGCTGACCCAGTTCCACATCCGCGACTGGTCCACCGCCCCGTTCGTCGGCACCGAGAACTACCGGATGGTTCTCGATCTCGACTCCGCCGCCGGAGCCGAACTGCTGCACTCGTTCCAGGTGACAGTGCTCTACACGGTCTGCTCGGTCGGCCTGTCCTGGGTGCTCGGCACCACCGCGGCCGTGCTGCTGCAACGCCCGTTCCGCGGCCGGGGCCTGCTGCGCGCGCTCTTCCTCACCCCGTACGCCCTGCCGGTCTACACCGCCGTGATCACCTGGAGTTTCCTGTTCCAGCGCGACAACGGCCTGGTCAACCACGTGTTGGTCGACCAGTTGCAGCTGCTCGGCGACCGGCCGTTCTGGCTGATCGGCGACAACAGCTTCGTCGCGTTGCTGATCGTGTCGGTCTGGCGGTCCTGGCCGTTCGCCTTCCTGTGCGTCATGGCCGGCCTCCAGAACATCCCGGCCGACCTGTACGAGGCCGCCGCGATGGACGGCGCGGGCTTCTGGCGGCGGTTTCGCTCGGTGACCCTGCCCATGCTGCGTCCGGTCAACCTGGTGCTGCTGCTGGTGCTGTTCCTGTGGACCTTCAACGACTTCAACACCCCGTACGTGCTGTTCGGCGGCTCCGCGCCGGAGCAGGCCGACCTGGTCTCCATCCACATCTACCGCAGCTCCTTCAAGACCTGGGACTTCGGCTCCGGCTCCGCGATGTCGGTGGCGCTGCTGCTGTTCCTGCTCCTGGTCACCGCCGGGTACCTGCTGCTCACCAACCGCCGGAGGAACGATGCGTGAGACCACCGCCGAGCGTTGGGCCCGCCGCAGCGTGTTGACCCTGCTCACGCTGTTCGTCCTCGTCCCGCTCTACGTGATGGTCAGTTCGTCGGTCAAACCGCTTCAGGACGTGCAGAACGCGTTCACCTGGTGGCCCCGCCGTCCCACCGTCGACGCGTTCGTGGACATGTGGTCGACCGTGCCGCTGGGCCGATACCTGGTCAACAGCCTGGTCGTCTCCTCGGTGGCGGCGGTCCTGTCGGTGGCCGTGGCGATCTTCGCGGCGTTCGCGGTCAGCCGCTACCGTTTCCGCGGCCGGGGCCTGTTCTCGGTGACCGTCCTGTCCACCCAGATGTTCCCCGGCATCCTGTTCCTGCTGCCGCTGTTCCTGATCTACGTCAACCTGGGCAACGCCACCGGCATCCAGTTGTACGCCAGCCGGACCGGCCTGATCGTCACCTACCTCACCTTCTCGCTGCCGTTCTCGATCTGGATGCTGGTCGGCTACTTCGACTCCATCCCGCGCGGACTCGACGAGGCCGCCCAGGTCGACGGCGCCGGCCCGCTCCGCACGCTGTTCCAGGTGGTGCTGCCGGCGGCAGTGCCCGGAGTGGTCGCCGTGACCGTGTACGCGTTCATGACCGCCTGGGGTGAGGTGCTGTTCGCCTCGGTGATGACCAACGAGGGCAGTCGCACCCTGGCCGTGGGCCTCCAGGGCTACTCCACCCAGTTCAACGTCTACTGGAACCAGGTGATGGCCGCCTCGCTGGTGGTCAGCATGCCCGTCGTCGCCGGCTTCCTGGCGTTGCAGCGTTACTTCGTCGCCGGCCTCACCGCCGGCGCGGTCAAGTGAGTCCGCCACCGTGTCCCGCGAGGAGAACCCCGACGTGCCCGACCTGTCCACGCTGCCAGCCGACTTCATCTGGGGCGTCGCGACCGCCGCCTACCAGATCGAGGGTGCCGTCGCCGCCGACGGCAGGGCACCGTCGATCTGGGACACCTTCTGCCAGGTGCCCGGGGCCGTCGACAACGGCGACAGCGGCGCCGTCGCCTGCGACCACTACCACCGGTGGCCGCAGGACATATCACTGGCACGCGGCCTCGGCGTCGACGCGTACCGGTTCTCGGTGGCCTGGCCCCGGGTGCTTCCCGCCGGCGTCGGCCCGGTCAACCCGCGAGGGCTGGACTTCTACGACCGGCTGGTCGACGCGTTGCTCGCGGCCGGGATCCGGCCGTTCGTCACGCTCTACCACTGGGACCTGCCGCAGGCCCTCCAGGACCGGGGCGGCTGGCCGCAACGCGCCACCGCCGAGGCGTTCGCCGACTACGCCGCGGTCGTCGCGGCCCGCCTCGGCGATCGGGTCGCCGACTGGACCACCGTCAACGAGCCGCTCTGCGTGTCCTGGATCGGGCACCTGGAGGGCCGGATGGCACCGGGCGAGCGGGATCTCGCGCGCGCGGTGCGTACCTCCCACCACACGCTGCTCGGCCACGGCCTGGCCACCCTGGCGGTCCGCGCCAACGCCGCCCGCCAGGCCTCCGTCGGGGTGGTGCTCAACCTCAGCCCCTGCGAGCCCGCCACCGACCGTCCGGCGGACGTCGCCGCCGCCCACCGGATGGACGGCCACGTCAACCGCTGGTGGCTGGACCCGCTGCACGGCCGCGGCTACCCCGCCGACATGCTCGCCACCTACCAGGTGGAACCGCCGGTACGCGGCGACGACCTCGCCGTGATCGCCACGCCGACCGACTTCCTCGGGATCAACTACTACTTCCGGCAGGTCGTCGTCGACGACCCGGACGGCCCCCCGCCGTACGCCCGGCAGGTGCCGGTGCCGGGCGCGGTGCAGACCGCGATGGGCTGGGAGAACCATCCGGCCGGGCTGGAACGGCTGCTGGTCGCGGTGCACGAGGAGTACGCGCCGGCCCGGATCGTCGTCACCGAGAGCGGGTCGGCCTGGCCGGACCACGTCACCGCCGACGGCACCGTGCAGGACCGGGAGCGCACCGACCATCTGGAGCGGCACCTGGCCGCCTGCGCGGCCGCCGTCGACCGGGGCGTTCCCCTCGCCGGATACTTCGTCTGGTCGCTGCTCGACAACTTCGAATGGGCGTACGGCTACGACAAGCGGTTCGGTCTGGTGCACGTCGACTACTCCACCCAGCGGCGCACGGTCAAGGCGAGCGGGCTGCGGTACGCCGACCTGATCCGCGCACACCGGCAGCGCACCGGACCGGCGAGGACGGTCCCGGTACGCCGATGACGGGCCGACGGGGCCCGGGAACCCCTGGGTGTCACACCGGGTGACACCCAGGGGCCCGACCCGGCGATCCTCGGCCTGCCGGTCGCGCCGCTGACCCCACAGGTGAACCTGGTCGGCGGGTCCGTGAACGCCTCGATCGTCAGACAATCGACTGTCATCCACCCGGGGAGAGGAGGCCATCCGGTGTCCGTGTCAGTGGGTAGACGTGCTCTGCGGGAAACAGCCGGTGGACCCTGGCGGCGTGCCCGGTTTGTGCCGGTGCTGCGGCCTTGCGAACCCGGAGGGTCAGGTCGGAAAGGCCGACGATCCAGTCGTCGGTGAACGTGCGGATCGCGTCGACCCTGTTCGTGCCGCCGCCGGTAGCCGATCAGCAGCGGGTTGGTGGCCAGGGCGATGTCGGCCAGCACCACCTGCCGGACGTACGCCAGCGTCCCCAGCCAGTGCCTCTCCAACCCGATTGAGATCGGACTGGTCCCTGCGAAGCGCACCCGCCCGGTCTCGGTCCGAAATCGGGCTACCTCGTCAACCAGCGCTGTGGGCAGCCCGACGGTGAGAGTTTCGACGGCATCACACTCCAGTTCGAGCACCTGGCCGGCCGGCAGCAGGACGGTGTGGCCGGGGGCCACCTGATTGACCTCCCCATGCTCGGTGATGCAGAGCCGCCCGCTCCGCACGTGGATGATGTTGATCAGCCCACGCGCAACGCCTCGCACCCGCATCTGCGCCGAGCACTGCCAGTCATTCAGCACGACATCGCCGAGCACGGCCCGCATGCCCCACAGTTCCGCTCCCTCCGGCCCAGGTGCGGACACCAGGACGTCGACGTCGGCGAAGGTGGTCTGGAAGAAGGCGAGCACCTCGTCGGCATCGGTCATGATGTACCGCTGCCAGGGCGATGGCTGCACCCCGACCCCGGGATCGGCGTCGATGGCCACTCGTGCCGTCGGCCGCCGGTTGAGCGGCGGTCGATAGCCCGCCATCCGGTGCCTCCCGTGATCACACCGACCAGCTTTCGCCGACCAGTGGAAATCCAACAATGCCGCACTATCCGGGAGATTAGAAGTACCGGAGGTGTCGTGTCCCACTTCGGACACGTCACAGCTGCCCGCGCATTCCCAATACGCGAAATGGGGTACTGGAAGGCGAAGAGGGAGCAGCGTCGGAGCGGTATTTCCGGAGCCTCGGATAGGTTGCCGAAAACGAAGGCACCGGGGTGGGAATCATCCCGTAACGTCCTCGCGCCGATTCCCGCCGACCCGGCAGGTGGCGGTGCGCGGCTCAACGGAGGACGGGCAGGGCCAGCGTCCGATCGTACCCCTGTTCACCCTGAGGGAGCGCCCGGCTGCTCGGCCGGACGAACGCCAGTGTGTGGCCGCCGGGAACCACCTGGGACCAGGGATCTCCCTGGTTCGGGACCCCAGTCTTGGCTGGCCGGGTGTTCGCCGGACGCGCGGCCGGGCCGGCGCTGGAGCGATCGTCGCCCGGGGTCCGACTCACGATGGGGGTCGGGCCGAGGTGTAGGCCGGCAGCGGCAGCGGCTCGTCGCGCAGGAACGCGCGAAGCAGCGCGTCGTACGCCTCCCGCTGGCCGGAGGTGATGTCGTGTCCCGTGTGCGGCAGGTAGACCAGCGTCGCCTGCGGCAGCGTGCGTCGGTATTCGTACGTTTCCTCCCATGGGACGAAGTCGCACTCGCCGCGCATGATCAGCGCCGGCACCCGGGCCTGCCGGAGCGCGGGCCGCGGATCGGGGATGCGGGCGAAGTCCTCGACCGTCTGTTGGTTGACGTAGAAGCCCTGGTGGTTGTCGTGTGCCTCGGCGGGTGCCGAACCGGGGCAACGGGCGGTGTCCTTGCCGAGCACGGCGACGGCGTGCATCAGCGCGTCCGCCTCGTCGTCGCCGACGAGCGCGTGCGCTGCGTTCGGGTTGACGCTCTGCAGGATCGCCTGGGCGATGACCCGGGGCGAGGCGAACAGGTCGTCGCGCTGCCGACGCTGCTCGGCGGTCATCCGGGCCCAGGGGTCGCCGCCTCCGCCGTCCGGGTAGGCGCCCGCCCAGATCGGGCCGGGCGAGGTGAACACGGCCCGGGCGACGTGCTGCGGGTGGGCCGCGAGATACTGCGCCGCGAGCGACCCGCCCCACGACTGCCCGACGAGAACGACGCGCTCGGCGCCCAGCTCGACACGGATCGCGTCGAGGTCGGCGACCTGCCGGGCGACGGTGTAGCCGGTGACGTCGGTGAGCCGGGTGGACCGGCCGGCGCCGAGCTGGTCGTAGGCGTAGACCTCGAAGCCATCGGCAGCGAGCAGGGCACCGACGGCGGGCACCCCCTCCCCCGGGGTGCCGGGGCCGCCGTGCAGGAAGAGCACGGGCGTCGGGCGGGGCGTGCCGGAGGCAGCGGCATGGACGTACGCAATCCGTGATCCGGTGGGCAGGTCCCAGAACCGGACGCCGGCGGGTGGGGGCGGGGCGGCCGGGTGCGGGCCGGGCCGGAACACGGTCACGGCGGCGAGCCCGGCGACTGCGACGGTGACGGCGACGGCCAGCACCGTCGCGGCGCGGCTCCGGCGTCGAACGCCGAGTAGCGCGAACGCGGGCCGGGCGAGGAGCTGGGCGACGGTGCCCAGCAACACGAGCCCCACCACGCACAGCAGCGGTATCCAGGCGGTGACGAGCGCGGTGGCGACGAAGCCCGCGCCGCCCACGGTCACGGCGGTGGCCACGGCGACCGGCAGCAGCAGGACGCCGATGCTCCGGCGAACAAGGGAACGAACCATGAAGATCATGCTGGCCGGTGCCTGGCGTAGGCGCGTCGTGCCACAGGACGGCTTCCGCGCGCCCCACCCCCGTCTCGCGGCGGGGTCCCGACCGGCCGGGCGGCCCGTACCATCGGGGTATGCGACGCTGGGCCCCTGACCTGGGCGACACCTGGGCTGCCGGCGCCGTGGCGGTGTCGCAGGCGCTGTGGTGGCTCGCCGCCCGGCCGGAGCCGCGGCTGGCGCCTGGCGTCTGCGCCGTCGCCGTCGTCGCCGTGGTCGCGCTGCTCTACCGCAGGCGGGTGCCCGGTCCGGCGCTGGCCGGTGCCGCCCTGGCCACCGCGCTGGCCGCCCCCGTCGTCGGGGCCGCCCCGGCCGGCCCGGCCGCGGTGCTGCTGACGGCGTACGCGCTGGTGGTGCATCGCACGGCGGCGGTCTCGGCGGCCGGCGTCGCGGCCGTGGTGGCCGGGTTCGCCGTGACGGCGGCGGCCTGCGGTGCGTCGGCGCGGGCCACCGTCGCGACCGCGCTCGTGCTCGGGGCCGTGGCCGCCGGGGTGTGGGCGGTCGGGCGGTTTGGCCGTCGGGTCCGCGCCGACCGGGCGTCGGCCGAGACCTTCCGGGCGGCCGTGGACGGGTTCGCGCCGCTCGCGGTCGCGCAGGAACGCCGGCGGCTCTCGACCGAGCTGCACGACGTGGCCGGTCACCGGCTGACCGCGATCCTCGTGTCCGCCGGTGCGGCGCTGCGCCTCGCCGACCCGGTGCTGCGGGAGCGGGCGATCGAACACGCGATCGGCGCCGGGCAGGCGGCGGTCGACGACCTGGACCGGGTGGTGGCGTCGGCGGGGCGGGACGACGAGGTCGGCATCGAGGCGGTCGACCAGCTGGTGGCGGGGCACCCGTGGGTGCGCTACGAGCGCACCGCGCGGGTCGTCCCGCCGGCGGTCGCGGCCCTGGCGCACGGGATCGTCCGCGAGGCGCTGACCAACATCATGCGGTACGCGCAGGGCGCGGCGGCGACGGTGCGGATCATCGCCGACCCCGGCGGGTTCACCGTGACGGTGCTCGACGGGGGTGGCAGCCGTGCGGCCGGCGACGTGGGCAGCGGGCTCGGCATCGCCGGGCTCCGCGCCCGGGTCGAGGCGGTCGGCGGTGACCTCGACGCCGGGCCGGCCGGTCCGGGATGGCGGGTCCGGGCCCGGCTGCCGTGGCGGCCCGGGGTGGCACCGGGCGCCGCGCCAGGGACCGGAGCGACGCCGCCCGTCTGGGCGACGACGGGAGCGCCGCCGGGCGTCCGGACGTGGGCCGGGGCCGGCGCGGCGGTCCGGGACGGGGCGATGGTCGTCCTCGCGCTCGGGCTGTCCACGGGCACGGTGCTGCTGCCGGGCGGGGACAGCCCCGATCCGCTGGCCGCGCCGATTCCGGCGACGCTGCTGGTGGCGCTGCTGGTGCTGCACGCGCTGCCGTTGGCGTGGCGCCGGCTCGCGCCCGGCCCGGCGCTGGTCGCGGCGCTGGCGATCCAGGTCGCCTGGCTTGCTGGCACCGCTGCTGGCTGGACCCGGCACGACCCGGCGGAGACGTTCCTGTGGTGCTGGTGGGTCGAGCTGGCGCTGGTGTACGCCGTGGCCGCCTACCGGCCCGCAGCCAGCCTCGGGTTCGCCGCGCCGTTGGCGGTGGCCGCCGTCGGCGGGGTGGCCCTGGGCGCGGGTGCCGACATCACCGGAAACCGTGCCGCGGCCGGTGCGGTGCTGGGCGTCGTGCTCGCGATACCGCTGGGTGCCGCCTGGCTCGCCGGCAGGCTGGTGACGACGCGGCGGTCCCGCCGGTCGACCGCCGAGGCCGCCGCACGGGAGACCGTGCGCCGGCACGCCGACAGCGCGGCGCGGGGCGAGCGCGCGCGCATCGTGGACGACCTGCGCGCGAGCGCGCGGCTGCACGCCACCTCGGCGCTCGCCGCGGCCGAGGCGGGCCGGCTGGACGAGGTCGCGGCGCAGGCCCGCGCCAGCCTGGTCGCCCTGCGACGGCTGCTGCACGGGCTGCCCCAGGACCGGCCCGACCCGCCGCCCGCCGTCGCCGCCCTGTCCGACCTGGCGGCGCGCCGCCGGTCGGCGCTGCGGTTCGTCGGCGAGCCACGGTCCCTGCCCGTGCCCCTGGAGGTGGCCGCGCACCGGGCGGGTGCGGCGCTCATCGCCGACGGCGCGGTGGCCACGGTGACGTACGTCGCCGGCGGGATCGGCCTGGAGGTCCGCCGCTGCCCGCCCGTCGGTGCGGAGGTGCTGCGGTCGCTGCGGGATTCGACGGACGCCGCCAGCGGTTCGGTGGCGGTCGACACCGACCGCACCACGGTCCGCGTCTGGTTGCCGGAGGCGCTGCGGTGATCCGGGTCATCGTCGCCGACGACGAGGCCACGGTGCGGGCCGGCATCGCCGCGATCCTCGACGCAGAGCCGGACATCGCGGTCGTCGGCCAGGCCCACGACGGTGACTCGGCCGTCGCGGTCGTCGCGTCGACCACTCCCGACGTCGCCGTCCTGGACGTACGCATGCCAGCCCGCCGGCCCCCCACCCCGGGTCCGCCGGTTCGGGGGCTCCGCCCGGAGGGGCCGCCCTCGGGCCGGCCGACCTGCGCCGACGGGATCGCGGCGGCCGCCGTGATCGGGCAGCGGCATCCGGCGACCCGGATCGTCATGCTGACGACGTTCGGCCTCGACGAGTACGTGTTCGCGGCGCTACGGGCCGGAGCGGCCGGGTTCCTGCTCAAGGACGCGGAGCCGCAGCGGGTCGTCGACGCCGTCCGGGTCGTCGCCGCCGGGGACGCGATGCTCGACCCGGGGGTCACCCACCGGCTCATCGACCGGTTCGCGACCGGGCCCGGGCCCGAGGACGCCGCACGCCTCGGCGGGCTGACCCCCCGCGAGACGCAGGTGCTGCACCAGGTGGCACGCGGGCTGTCCAACGCCGAGATCGCGGCGGTCCTGGGTATCAGCGCGTCGACGGTCAAGGACCATGTGGCGGTCGTCCTGGGCAAGCTGGGCGTGCGCGACCGGGTGCAGGCGACGATCGCGGCGTACGAGGGCGGGCTGATCCGCCCGGGGGTACGCGAGCAGCCGGCCCTGGAATCGTCGGGGCGCCACGGGTCTCCACCGTCGAAGGGCCGGCTGCTCGGATGAAGGTCCGGCCGGTCGGCCATGCCGCACCCGGCCCCTACCGCCCCGTCGACTCCCTGAGTCACGCACGGCTGTCGGAGATCGGCTTTTTGGTGCGTTCCTGCGGCGAGGCTGGCGCGGCGGCTCCACGAAGCCGGATCCCCGGCGCTGTTGCGTTGTCCGATCGGGAGACGCGTTCCGCCTGGGTAGAGCGGTGGGAGTGAGATCGCCTGGGCGAGCTCGTTGAACGCGGCGGCCGGGCGTTGCCGGGCTGGGGTGTCGGTGGTGACGGCGGCGGCGTCGGTCACCACCTCGACCGGCACCGTCTTCAACACCTTCTGTGCCCGGGTGAAGAACCTGCGGGCTGCGGCAGCGTCAAGGCGGGCGGATACCAGCACGTCGATGACCTGCCCGTACTGACCGATGGCCCGGTACACGTACCGCCAGACGCCGCTGACCTTGACATACGTCTCGTCGACGAACCAGCGGTCACCCGGAGCGTGGCGGGTAACTCGGGCCGCGTCAACGTAAGAAGGGGTCGAAGGGCGGCCGGCCACCCGCCTTCGACCCGCAGCGGTACGAGCAGCGCCACGCAGTCGAGTGCGGCTTCAACAGACTCAAACGCAACCGCGCTGTGGCGATCCGCTTCGACAAGCTCGCCGTCCGCTACGAAGCCACCATCCACATCGCCGCGATCAACGAGTGGCTGTGACCAACTTCGACACAGGCCGTGACAGTGAGCCCTCCCCAGGCTGATCTTCCAGGTCTGGTCCCCCCACCCGATCAGCCCGAATCAAGATCACCGGAGCCTGTCTCTGGCGGTGCCTGCTCCCCCACCATGCTGGTCGCGATCCCGCGGCTTCACCATGCTCCGCCGCCACGCCCCGCCTTATCGCCGATGTCGCAGCAGCTTGGTCAACTGCGGCAGCGCTGGCGGCCGGCTGCTCGACGTCGTTCCTGAAACGATCTCTCATCGCCGGCTTGGCCGTCGGCTTGGTCCTGTCCTTGATCAAGGCGTGGTGCTACGCCCCGACCCCAGGACGGCGCGATGTCAAGATCGCGGACGCCGTTGCCTGCGGGCGGCCGCAGCTGCGCCGCCGGGCTGCGGCCTCGATAGTTGCGGCACGGGGGTGGCATCCTATGGGTCGTGAGGCCTAAATGCTCCCTGTATGTGGACGTCGGTTACCTGCTCAGCGCTGCGGCGGTCCGGGTGACGGGGACGTCGCTGCGGAACGGGATTCAGGTCGACTACGAGTCACTGATCGACGCGCTGGTCCAGCAGTCCGAGGCGCTGTCGGAGCTGCCGATGTTGCGCGTTCACTGGTACGACTCCGCGAGAGACGGCGTGCCCGACGGCTCGCAGCAGTTCATCGGTGAACTCCCCAACGTCAAGCTGCGGCTCGGCCGGTTCGGCGTGGATGGCCAGCAGAAGGGTGTCGACCTGCGCATTGGGCTCGACCTGGTGATGCACGCACGCAACGCCGTTGCGGACGTCTTCGTCCTCGTCTCGGGCGACGATGATCTGACCGAGGCTGTGGAGGAGGCCCAGGTGCACGGGGTGCAGGTCATCCTGCTCGCCGTCCCGAACGGGCAGGACCGGCCTCACGGCATCAGCCGGCATCTGATCCGGGCGGCCGACGGGCTCAAGATCATTTTTCCGGACGCCATCGACACTGCCGTGACGAAGATGGAGACACCCTCGGCGGTGCCGTCACCGATGGCGGTGTCGCTGGGCGGGCACCCGCGTGCCAAAGCCCCGACGACGGGCTCCACCGCGCAGGAAGACTCACGAGCACCCCGCCGGCCGTCCGCGCTCGCCGTCAGCGGGGCCCTGGACGTCGGCACGGGCACGACGAATCACGAGGATCCTCCTGACCTTGCCGAACAGATCGGCTCGGTCGTCACCAACGTCCTGACGACTTTCCGCAGTTCCGCCACGCCCGAGGCCCTGGCGGAACTCACCGCCGGCAAACCATCGATCCCACGCGATATCGACAAAGCCCTACTGACCGACCTGTCGGAGCAGCTCGGGGAAGTCGATCTGAGTGAAGCCGTGCGACACCAGCTTCGGGCACGGTTTTGGGAGCAGTATGACCAGACCTAGTAGTGCATTGTCAGGTTCTGTGGCGCTTGTAGCGGCGTAGGGTTTCACGATTTGATGGCAGGTGAGGTAGGCGCCGGTCCAGGTCCCGAGGAGCCTCCGGCAAACCGGGGGAACCTCATCCTCGTCGCCGGCTCAACCCTGGCTGTCCTCGTCGTGCTGGTGGGTGGGCTGCGGCGGCGGGCGGCCCGTCGTTGAGCAGACCCCCGCTCCCGCGATCGCGGCACATTCTCCGAGGGGATCCCTGAACGCGTGGCAGGCCGGGTCCCTCCGTGTCTCGGTGCCGGTCTCGGGACGCCGGGGTGACGACGAGCTGCGCGAGAACGCCTGGCAGTCAGCTACCGGTGTGGGCCGGTCGAATGACGGTGAAGACGGCTCCCGCCGGGTCGGCGAGCGCGCAGACCCGACCGGTCACCACGTCGCGCGGCGGCACCAGCAGTCGGCCACCGCCCCGCTGGGCCCGCTCGGCGACGTCGTCCGGGTCCGCCACGGCCAGATAGACCATCCAGCCGGCGGGCAGCAGGGTGTCCAGCGGCGCAGGCGTGGCGAGCCGGCCGGCGACCGGCGCGACGTCGCCGACGAGCAGGGCGTACGAGTCGTCGGGGGCGCCGGGTGGCACGCTGGACCGCAGGCCCAGGGCGGCGGTGTGGAACCGGTCCGCTCCGGCCGGGTCGGTCGTCATGTACTCGTACCAGCAGGGCCGACCGGGGCCCGGGGCCACCGGGGCCGGTGCGGTGCGTAGCCGGAAGCTCCCGCCCAGCGGGTCGTGCACCTCGTCGCCGGTCAGCCGGGCGCCGGCTGCGCCGGCGGCGGCCCGGACGGTGGCCTCGTCGGCGGCGCCGAAGACAGTCCACCAGCGGGCCGGGGCAGGACCGAACCGCAGATCGGCGGCGGGAACTCCGTCGGCGAGCGCGGTGCAGCCGTCGGCGGTGGCCTGGTACGTCCAGCCCAACAGGTCCTGGTAGAAGCTACGGGCAGCGTCGAGGTCGCTCGTGACGAGTTCGGCGCCGGTGGGGAACGGCCTTGTCCGGGGTGCGTTCACCTGAGTCTCCAAACCGGGGCGGTTGATCAGGGTTCAGGATGCCCCACGACTGTCCCGGCCGCCCCGCCGCCCTGCCGCGAGTCGAACGTTCGGCCGAGTAGTTCGTCCAATGGGGTCGGTCGGCCCAGGTGGTAGCCCTGGCCGGCGTCCACGCCCAGCGTCCGCAGTGCCGGCACCAGCGCGGCGCGCTCCACCGACTCGGCGACGGTTCGCATGCCCAGGCCGTGCGCGGCGCGGACGACCGCGTCGATGAGCACGGGATCGGCACCGCCGTGATCCGCCTGGCGGACGAAGTCGCCCGCGATCTTGACCGTGCTGAAGGGCAGGTGCTTGAGGTAGGCGAACGAGCCGAACCCGGCGCCGAAGTCGTCCAGGCTCAGCCGGCAACCGGCGTCGCGCAGGGTGCTGGCGAGGTGCCGCACCGCGGCGACATTGGTGATCGCCGCGGTCTCGGTGATCTCCAGGCCGAGCCGGCTCGCGTCGATGCCGGCCGCGCGCAGGGTGCGCACCACCCAGTCACCGAAGCCCGGCGATTCCAGGGATCGGGCCGAGATGTTGATGTCGAAGCACATTCCCGCCGTCATGGCCTTGGGGTGGGCCAGCGCCTGGGTGGCGGTGGACACCACCCACCGGTCGAGCTCACCGATGAGGTCGTCACGTTCCACCGTCGGTAGGAACTCCGCCGGTGACAGGCTGGGCTCGCCGCCGTCGCGCAGCCGGATGAGCAGCTCGCGGCTGACCACTTCCCCGGTCGACAGGTCGATGATCGGCTGGGCGTCCAACCGCATCCGGTTCTCGTCGAGGGCCTTGCGGACCCGGGTCACCACGTTGACGCGCTGCACGGCGTGCCGGTACTGCTCCGGCAGGTAGAGCCTGGCCCGGTTGCGGCCGGCGTTCTTCGCCTCGTACAGGGCGAGGTCGGCGTGGGCGAGCACGGTGTCGCGGGTGTCGCCCGGTTCCAGCGAGGCGGCACCGATGCTCAGGGTCACCCGCAGCCCGGTGCCGGCCAACGGCACGGGCGTGCGGACGATGGCGTCGCAGAGCCGCTCGGCGACGGCGAGGGCGTCCTCGGCGTACGCCCCCGGCAGGACGACCGCGAACTCGTCGCCGCCCAGGCGGCCCAGCACCGTGCCGTCGGGCAGCTCGTGCAGCAGCCGCCGGGCCAGGACGCGCAGCACGTCGTCGCCGACCGCGTGCCCGTGCACGTCGTTGATGTCCTTAAAGTTGTCGATGTCGATCAGCAGCAACGCCGCGGACCGTTCCCGCAGCTCGGCGATCAGGTCGTCGAGGCGGGCCAGCAGGGCACGGCGGTTCGGCAGATCGGTCAACGGGTCGCGTTCGGCCAGCTTGGTCAGCTCGTCCTGCACTCGCCGCATCGCGGTGATGTCGTGGGCGGTGCCCAGGACGCGCACCGGCGCCCCAGCGGCATCGGGGAAGACCTCGCCGTAGCACTCGAAGACGCGCAGGGTCGCGCCGTCGGCGAGGTACATCCGATGCGTGTAGGAGAACGAGCCGCCGTCGCGCAGGGCTTCTTCCAACGTCCGTTCGATCATCGCGACGTCGTCCGGGTACAACATCTGCCGGTAGGAGTCGTAGTCGAGGTGCGCATCAGCGGGCAGACCGAACATCTGCAGCAGCACGTCGCTCCAGACGACCTCACCGGTCAGTACGTTCCACTCCCAGGTGCCCACCTTGGCGAGTTGCTCGAGGTGGGCCAGCCGCCACCGGTAGTTGCGCCCACGGTCGCGTTCCTGCCGCTCGGCGCTGACGTCACGCAGCTCGTACAGGCGCAGCGGTTGCCCCTCGTGTTCCATGCCGTGACATCGCACCCGTAACCACCTGGTGGCTCCGTCGGCACCTTGCACCTGGTGGTCCACCGCGGGCCCGTCGGGCCCGATCTGTCCCAGCGGCAAGTCTGCCAGCCCGACACCCAGCCGGTGACCGGCCGGGTTGCACCAGAGAAAGCGGCCGTCCGGGGCCATTATCGCCAAGGCAATGGAGGCGGTGTCCGCCGCGAGTCCCGGCAGCGTGCTCACCTGGGGCCACCACTTCCCTTCGCCGAGCAGGGCGCAGCACAGCCACGGCTGACAGACGGTCATCCTGTCGCGACGGGCAGTCTAGCGGCCGTCCGGACGGTCCGCTCAGGGCGTCGGCGGCGAGAGCGGCGGGGCCGGTCGCGATGTTGGTTGATCGAGGCCGTGGTGCCGGGTTGAAGCTGACCGGTGCGGCGTATGCACCCGAGCAGCCAGCGGCGGGCGACGCGGCGCGGCAGCGTCTGTTCGCACGTCCTGACGGCAAGCTTGTCCTGGTCGACGGCTGTCGATTCCTGGGCGCAGGGGCTGCGCTTCGTCCCCTGAAGACCGTAATCTTGCGGCGTCGGTCACTGGTGCGTCTCGGAGAGTAGCGAGGAGTGTTGGTGAGTGCCGCGCCGAGGGCGCGGTAGGTAGGTAATGGTCTTGGGGGAGGAACTGCGTGCCGAACCCGCCACGGCTGTGGTGGCAGGACATCGATCCGGTCGTGTGGCGGTGTTTCGGCCAACCCGAGGACTTGGCGCGCGAGCGCAACACGGCAGTGTTGGCAGCTCTGGAGGAGTTGGCGACCCGCGCCCCGATGTCGACGCCGGCCGACATCGCCGCGCAGATGCGCGACGTCGGTTTTCGTGACCAGATGACCGAATTCGAGCTGCGCACGGTGCTCGACTACCTGACGAGCGCGCATCTCGTCGAGCCATTCCGGGACTATGCGGCGCTCAACGCGGGTTTGGATGCGGTGGTCCGCCGGCAGGAGGCGTGGGCGCTGACCAAGATCGGCCGGGCCGTGGTGGCTGCGGTGCGCACGGCTGTCGTCGACTCGCGGCGGGCGCTACAACTGCCGAGCCGTCTTCTCGACAGCGTCGAACGCACGGTCCGTGATCTGATCGAGCATCTCTCTTCCGATGCTGGGTTGCTGCCGACCGATCTGGATGACGTCCGGACGAGGCTGGACGAGATGCAGCGTGTCACCGCCGACTTCTACGCTGCGCTGGCGCAGATGGTGCAGTCTGATGTCACCGACGATCTGCTGTTCGGGGAGAACCGTGATCGTGTGATCGAGGCCCTGCGACAGTTCCCGCGTGAGTATGGGCGAGCGCTGCGCCGGGTCGAGGCGGCCCTGACCGACTTGGAGTCGGTCGGGCACCGGCCGCTGGTCGAGACCGCCGCCATGCACGCGGGCCTGCTCGACACCCGTGATCAGCAGGACTGGATCGACGAGCGGGTGCGTCGGCTGTCCGACCTTGCCGCCTGGTTCGCCCCTTCGGGTTCGGTGCAGCGGTTGATCTCCTCGGCGGCTGGTGCCGTGCACACCCTCCTGGTGGCCATCGATCGACGCTACACAGCGCTGCGGCGTGGCTCGGATCTGGCCGCCGACTTCCGGGAACTCGCCTACAGCTTGTACGCCCAGCCGGACGACGAGGCCGCGCGCCGCGTGTATGCCGCTGCGTTCGGCCAGTGGCCTGCCGTGCATGCGGTCGTCGGGACGACGGAGGAGGACGTTGCCCACGCGACCCCGGCAGCCGGTGGGACCAGCCGGCACCAGGTGGATGTGATCCTGCGCGAGCACGAACGCGTCGGTCGTGCCAGCGGCCGTCCCCGCAAGGTCCCGGATGCCGGTGCTGCCCGTGCTGCCGCTTTGGAGAGGGCCGGAGCCACTGCGGCGAACCGGCGACGGTTCAGCGCGTTGCTGGTCACCGACGGCGAAGTGCCGCTGAGCTATTTCACCGGTCTGGAGACACCGGCGTTGATGATCCTGCTCGGTGCGATCGAAGTAGCGCGCAACACGATTGATGCCGCTACCGGATACGGCGAGGCTCATGCCGAGGGTGCCAGCGTGGTGGTCCGGGTCCGGTTGGGCCGTCCCGAGACGCACCTGCCGGTCCGGTTTGCCGAAGGGATTCTGGTGGCGCCGGAACTTCTGATCACCGTGACGCCGTCCGAAGTCGCCCTGGGTCTGCAGGTTGTGACGAGGGAGGGTGCCGCATGACTCAGCGGCTTCTCGACCCGGATCTTGCCGATGCGGCACGTCACCTGATTCTCGCCTGCCGGATCTCTTCGGCCGATGACCCGGTTCGCTACCGTGTGGTGTTGCGCGGCCGGCGGGAGCTCACCGACTTCTTCCGGACGGAATTGGGGTGGACCCTGCACATTCACGACGTTGGTGGGATGGTGCGGCTGCATAAGCGCCGGGACGATGTTCCCGGGGATCGCGGGCCGCGGCTGCAGCGGCGAAGTGGACGAGGCGAGTTGGCTCCCGCTGAGGTGCTGGTGCTGGCCGCGCTGGTCTGTGAACAGCTGTGGCGGCGTCCGCGGATCAGCCTGCGCGAGCTGTTGCAGTCGGTGGCTCAGGTGTGCGCTGCCGAGGCGACCACGGGTCGGCTACCGGCTTTCCGGATCGTGGCGACGGACGGGGTCAGCAAGCGTGAAGCACAGGCCGCACGGGCGAACATTGTGGATGCGATAAAGCTGCTGCAGGTCGACGGGGAGATCGGCGTCGACGCGGACTTGGACCGGGCGGTGACAGACGAGAACGCTGAGGTGTTCATCACCGCTGACCGCGACAGCCTCGCTAACAAGTTCGCCTCGCTGTCACCGACGCTGTTGTCGTTGAGCGCCCGGGCCCCCGATCAGCACGTCGCCACGCTGACAGCGATCTCACTTCCGGATGCCGAGCCCGACGCCGTCGCGCAACGGCAGGCCAGCGTGGAGGGGCGCCGGCTGACCGCGCTGCGGCGGGTGGTGGACGACCCTGTCGCTGATCCGGACAACGACCCGAATCCGGTCGGCTACCTCGCCACCTCGACCGGCCGGGAACGCGCGTTGAACATCGCCGCCGCGCTGGGGCTGGTCGCCAGCGTTCGCCGTGACTGGTGGGAGATCACCGACCCGACGGGAACCGCCTCTGACTTCGACTTCCCGCAGGGCCGCAAGACAGAGCGCCAGGGTGCGCTGGCCCTGCTGTCGCACCTGCCGCATCACGGCGCGTCCGAGGTAACCGCCGGTGAGATTACGACAATGTTCGAGGAGATCCGTCGAGACATGCCGCGGTGGGCGGCCGGCTATGCCGAACGACTGCCCGTTCTGGCCCGGGCCGCTGCTGGGGAACTGGTCACCGCCGGCCTGCTGCGGGTCACGGGCGATGAGGACCGGTGGCAGGTCACACCGGGCGTGCACCTGTGGCGCGTGCGGGCACGACATGGCCAGCCTGCTCGTCCGGGCCGCCACCGCACGGAAGCCGACTCGGACCCGAGGGAGGAGCCGGCGTGAGCCTCATCGCACACCCGGGTCGACAGCCGATCGGAAGAAGCGACGGTGCCGGCCCGGTGGCGGATTGGAACGACGGACCGGTCGCTGCCGACAGGTGGCAGCCGACCCGGGCCGGTGCGGTGAACTCGTGGGCGTGGACCGATGAGACGCTGATGTTCGCCGATGGCTGGCTGGCGCTGGCCGGGCCGAACGGATCCGGTAAGTCCTTGACCGCCTCGATGCTGGTCACCGTCCTGCTCGACGGCGAGGTGTCGCAGAAGGCGCTGTCGGTGTCTGGTGAGGCCGTCGGCACGCTGATAGACCGGCATACCGACCGCAACGCCAAGGAGGACCGTACCGGAGCGTGGTGGCTGGAGTACGGCTACCGCGACAGCGGCACCGGCGAGGTTCGCTACCTGACGACCGGGTTGTGGCTGCGCTCGCAGAGCAGCGGCTTGCAGAAGGCGTTCTTCATCATGCCGGGTCGCGTCGGAACCGACCTCTTCCTCGCTCGACAGCGGGACCCGGTACCGGTCGAAGGGCTCGCCGAGCAGGTTGGCGCCGCGGACGGCCGATTGTTCACCTCCCATGACCGTCTTATCTTGAAGGTCCGGGACTATGTGAACCTTGCCGAGGAGAACCAGTACCGCGACGCGATCCGTACGACGTTGTTCGCGCCGTTGGACTCGGTGCAGTTCGACGCGCTCGTCGGAGTGTTACGCAGCCTGCGCAGCGTCCGCACCGCAGAGGCGATCTCCCCGAATCAGATGCGCGCGGTGCTGACCGAGGCGCTTCCGGCGCTGGATCCTCGCGCGTTGCAGTTCATCGCCGACACGATGGAACGCATCGCTGACCTTGAGGCACAGCTGAAGCAGGCCCGTGCCGAGATTCGGCAGCTGGAACAATCGGAGCAGCAGTACCAGCGCTACATTGACGCGATCATCGCCGAGGAAGCCGCCCGCTTGGCGAATGCCCAGACGGTCTTCGACGATCACGCCCGCGAGGCGCGCGCCGCCGAGCAGCAGTTGGCGGACGCGCAGGCACAGGTGGCGCGCGTGCAGGCCCGGCGCGAGGAACTGCGCCGCGAGATCGCCGGTGTTCGCGGCCGGCTCCAAGCTGCCGAGGGGGCGCTGCGTGAGCATGCCGGCGCCGAGCTTCCGCATCTCGAAGAACGCCTCACCGATCTACGCAAGCAGCAGTTCGAGCTGGAAGCGGCCGGTCTGGACTTGCAGGAAGAGTCACAACAGGCCACCCAGCAGGCAGTGGAGTGCGCCGATCAGTTCCGCAACAGTCAGCGCCATCTGGCTGGGATCGGCTCGCGTCTACGCGCGACAGCCGGCGATGTCGGGGCGCATGCATTCGTCGATCGTCTCGCCGAGGTCACCGAACAGGTGACGGCAGCCACCAGCCTCGATCCGGACCCACCCACGATTGACCTCGCACAGATCGCTGAAACTCCGCGCGGCTGGATCGAGGCGCGCGAGACGGCTCTCAACGGCATCGACGCGATGCTGCACGAACATGACATAGCGCAGGTCGAACAACGGACCGAGGCCGGGCATCTCCGGGCCGCCGAGGAGGCCCAGGACCGTGCCGCCGACCGCGTTGGCGATGCCCGTGCCGAACGTCGTGCCGCCGAGCAGGACCTACTCGACGAAATGGACCGGTGGGAGGGTGGCCGGGTCCAGCTTCCGTCCGTTCCGGCAGACCTGACGACTGACGCCGAGGACCGCATCGACCCCGACCGGTTGGTTGCCTGGCTGCATGAGGCGGGTACCGCAACGCGGGAACGGATCGCCCTGGCGGCCCGGGATCAGGACGTCGTGCACGGTACCCGCCTCGTGCACGCTGCCGAGGGTGCGGCACACCGGGCCGCGCAGGCTCGGGATAGGGCCGAACACGTCGCCGATCAGGCTCAACGTGCCCTGGAAAACGCGCAGGCGCAGGCTGACCTCGACCGTGCGGCCGTAGACGAACAGGCACGCCAGGCCCGAGCCGATCATGACGCGGCCGTGGACGCTGCCCACGCCGTCACCGCCGCCGCTGAGCACGCTCTGGCGGCCGGCCGGGTGGACGCCACCAAGGCGGCATCCGAGTGGAGCCGCCAGGTGGCCGGGTGGCGCACCGGGCTCGTCCACCTCAACGGCCGTACGGTGAGCCTGCCCGACGATCCGGATGCCATCGATCTGCGGCAGCCGTTCCTCGATCTGGAACGGGCCCATTCGGCGGCCGTCAACAGTCTGCAAGGCGCCATCGCCGAGGCAGAGCGTGCCGTCGAGGTTGCGAGGCAACGGGTCACCGGGATCGAGGACGAGCTCGAAAAGGCCCGACGACAGCTGCCGGTGCCGCAGGCGCCGCCGTGGCGGTCGCCCCGCGATCCGGGTCGTGGCGTGCCGTTGTGGGCCGCCGTTGCTTTCGCCGAGCACATCAGTGCAGAACAGGCCGACCGTGTCGAAGGTGCGTTGCTGACCGCGGGGCTGCTCGACGCGCTGATCACTGCGGACCGCCTGGTCGGTGACGGTGACCTGGTACTCGCCGGTGACGGTCCCGTGGACGGGCAGAGTCTGGCCGACATTCTCGTTGCGGAGGACGGCTCGGGTGCCGACCCGCGGCACGTGGAATGGCTGCTGCGGGCCGTTGCCGTCGACCTGGCCGGCAGCGACCTCAGCATCGGGCACCTGCGCACCGGCAATGTGATCGCGTCGGCTCCGCCGAACTACCGGGCCACATTCATCGGTCGGGTCGCCCGCGAACGGGCGCGGCTCGCGCTCGTCGCCGACCTCGAACAGCGATTGGGTACCGCGCGTCACGACCTTGAGGCTGAGAAGCAACACGTTGCACACCTTGATGCCGCTGTCCGTGCGTCTCTGCGGGAGCGGGATGACTTCCCTTCCGCCGACGCGGTTGCCATGGCGCGCGCGCAGGTCAGCCAACTGCAGCTCGGCGTCGCGAAAGCTCAGCAGCAAACCACGCAGGCACTGGCCACCGCCGCAGCGCAGCTCACCGGGCTGCTCGCCGAGTTCGATGCTGTCCGCAGTGGCGTGGACAGGGCGGTGGAGACTGCCCTCCGGCGACGTGAAGAGGCGTCTGGCGCACTAGAACGATCGAGGCGGGATGAGTCCGATGCCGGCGCTGCCCTGGCCGCCGCGCGGGAAGAGTTGGCGGAGGCCACTGAGCGACGCGATGAGGCCCGAACGGCTCAGCAATTGTGCATCGCTGAGGAACAGCGATTCCCCGACGTGGAGCATCTGCGTCGCACCATCCGTGATGAGGACGTCGCCGAACGGGACGAGGTCGCCGCCCGCGCCTCTGTCGATGAGCATCGCCGCCGGCATCAGCGTTCCAGTGACCGTGTCCGCGTGGCGCTGCGCGCACTGCATACTGCTGCGACGCTGCCCGACGGCGCCGTCCTGCCAACCGACCGAGATGTGTTGCGGCGGCACCGGGGCCTGATCGCTGCCCTGCTGCAGCAGATCGGGGCCTGGCAGAGCGCCGGGCAGCGGGCACTCGACTTGCTGGCGACAGCCCAGCGCGAGCAGCGGGCCGCGGACCGGGTCGCCATCCGGTTCCAGAAGGCGGTTGCCGCCGCAGGCCAGATCCGGCTCGCCGCCGAAGAACTGGACGCCCGGGTGGAGCAGACTCGGACGCTGTACGGGGCGGAATACGCCGAGCTACGGCAGACGAAAGACCAGCTCGCTGACGAACTGACCGACAAGCTGGCCGAGGTCGAGCGACGCGAGGCCGAGTTCCGTACGCATGACAATGCTGCGGTTGCCGCCGCCACGACGCTTGAGAAGATTGCGCCGCGTCGTCGAGAGGCGGATCAGCACCGTACCGACTGCTTCGATCGAATGTGTCTGCTGATCACCCATGGCTTCGCCGAAGTGCCGCAGACGCTGCCGCGTGATGGCGACAACCGGCCGGCCAACCTGACCGCCGCGCTCACCTGGTCGCGTCAGCTGCTTGCCGGCAAACCCACCACCAGCGCCCGGATGGAAACCCTGAGGATCGCTCGGGAACGGGTGCAGAAGCAGCTTGAGAGCACGATGCGGTCCGTCAACCAGGCTCTCGCAGAGTTCGATCAGCAGCTCGACAGCACCACCCTTGAGGGCACGGAGTGGCGGCGTGTCACGCTCGCTGCACCTAACGCCGCCGTCGGGGAGGATCTGCGGCAAGCCGCCGAGACGCTCCGCGCTACGGCCGAAGGCCTCGAACGAGATCTGCGTCAGGACGTCAAAGCGACGCTCAAGACGTCGATGTTCACCCAGCTGCGGCGTGACATCCAGACTCGCCGTGAGGCGGCGAGGGAACTGGTTCGGCAGATTCGGGCCACCCTTGAGAACGTTCGGACCGGTGTGGCCCGCGTCGGCGTGCAGGTCGACTGGAAGGTTCGCGACGACGGCAACTCCCAGCAGATGGTCGCCCTGCTCACAGCGCCGCCCTCCGACGAGGTCTTCGATCAGATGTACGAGATCCTGCGGGAACGGATGGAGGATGCCGGCGAGGAAACCTGGGCCGAACGTGTCGCCCACACCTTCGACTACCGCTCCTGGCACCATTGGGAGATCAGCGTCACGCACAGCAGCTTCGGTGCCGACCAGTTCAAGCCGGTCAACACCCGGTCCAACCCGCTCAAGAGCCTGTCCACCGGTGAATCCCGTCTCGCGACGATGCTCCCGCTGTTGGCCGCGGCCTGGTCGATGTATTCCGGCGACACCTACCAGGGGCCTCGCCTGCTGTCCATCGACGAGATCGACGCCGCCTTCGACGACCGTAACCTGCGCCAGATCCTCACCCTGCTGCGAACCTGGGATTTCGACGTTCTTGCGACCACACCTACCATCGCCCCGCTGATCAAACGCGAAGCTCAGAGCGTCGTCGTTCACGAAGTCATCACCGACGGCCGGCACCGTGTGACCGTCCCGTGGTTGTGGAAGGGTAGCGGGGAACCGACGCCCCTCCCCCTCGCCGTTCCTACCGCGAGCGCGACCCCGGTGGGGCACTGAACGATGCCGGCTGACCTCACCTACCTGGCGGAGGACGTCGACCTGCGTCCTTTGTGGCGCGCCGTCCATGGGCGTCTGTGCGCCGGCGCCCGTCCCGAGGTGATCAACACGGTTCGGGTCCCGACGCTGAGCACGGCCGGCATCGCGCAACTGCGGACCTGGCTCGACACCTCCGTTCGTCGGCGCCGCGGCACATCCGCCGTCACCGTGTCCGGGGATACCGCCACGGTCCCGCTGCGAGAGCTCCTCGCCGTGCTCGGCATCGATCGAGAAGCGCTCGTCGCACTGGTCGAGAAGGCGGTGGGGGAACCGGTCATCGACCGTGGTGCCGCTGCGTTGGCCGCGGCGGACCGTCGTGCGCGGCTGTGGCAGTACGCGACCGAGGAGCTTCCCGACCTACCGCAGCTCGTCGCCCGGATGCGGGTGAGCGGCGTCGGCGAGGACGATACCGAGGTCCGGCACAGCATCGCGGCGCTCGCCGCAGCGCTGCGGCGCCTTCCGGCCCGGCCGCCGGTGCCTTTGGCGAAGCTCGCCCACGACATCACCGGCGACCCGCACTATTTCGACCTGACCACCCTCAACGGGATCCGCCTCGTGGCCGCCGTCGCCGAACGCACCGGCCAAAGCGAGCCGAGTCGGCCGGATCTGGTACGCGCGCTGCTGGCCACCGTCGGTGTCATTGCGGACCGGTTGTACGCGACCGTCCTGCTCTTCAACGTCGAGGCTGTCGGCGACGGGCCGATCGACCGGCGGCTGCGTGATTCACCGGCGCCCGTGGCGCTCACCCTGCTCGACCTTGTACATCATCCGCCCATTCTCGCGCCGCAGACCCTGACGGTCGTGGAGAACCCGTCGGTCATGGAGGTCGCTTTCATTGCCGGGGTGCGGCAACCGATCGCTTGTACCAGCGGCCAGTTGCGCGCGATCGATCATGTGTTTTTTCAGCTCGCTGTCGCGCACGGCGTGCGTCTGCGGTACGCCGGTGACATTGACACCGCGGGGAAGCAGATCGCCGCGGTCGTCGCGTCGACCTACGGTGCCGAGATCGTCGCGATGGATGACGACGTCGCCTCCGAAGCTCGGCATCACCCGCCGGCTGCACCCCGGCCCAGGCCGCGCGAAGGTGAGCAGTCCCCCACGTGCGCTGGCGCGGCGACCCCGGTCTTCCAGGAACACGACGTCGTTCTCGCGCGAATCCTCGCTGCTCACCGGCTCTGAACCCGCGTGGACCGGCGGCACCGCCCTAACCGTTGATCGTGCCTCGTCGGTCGCGGCACGGTGCCGCACGTCCGGGTCGCGCATATCCGAGCGTTTCCTCCAGGTGCGGTGCCAGCTTTTTGGCTGCAAGTAGCTGCCGCTTTTTGCGGCCCACATGGTGTCGCGGGCATTGGTTTCGGGCCGCCTATCGTCGGCAGCGTGACGCCCCGTTGAGGGGTCGCGGCGCGGTGGCTTCCGCGCGGTCGGTGCTGTTTTCGACAACCGGCAACGTGGTGCGCCTCGGCGAAGGGTGATGGTGACCGTGACTGTGCTCGCTGCGGTGGTTCAGGCGCGTACCGAGGTGGTGTGGCCCAGCATGTGTGGGCACAACTCGCTGTTCGTCGGCCGGATCGGCGACTGGACCTGGGACGCCGTCGGGGCGGCGTGCGGCATCGACGTGATGAACACCCATGATTCGCAGGGCCGGCCGGCCTATCTGTCGTTCTGCTACTTCCGGATCCGCGGTGGTCGACGTTTCCATCTGCGGACGCCGACGTTCGGGGACCGGCTTCAGGTGGACACGGCGCTGTACCGGACGAGGGGGCAGTCGGTGCTGGCGCTGCATCGTATCGACCGGTCGCCGCGCCGGCACGGTGACGGTTTCGACCTGCACGAGTTCGTGACGGCCGGTGACGCGGACCGCCTGTACGTGCAGACGCTCAACAGGTGGGTGGCCCGTAGCCGGGAGGGTTCGAACCAGGCGTTGCTCCGGTCACTGCCGTCGGACTTTGCGCTCGACAGCTTGCCGGAGATTCCGCCGTCGTACTGTCCCCTTCCCACGATGCGTCGGGCACGGATGGCGTACACCCTGCGCCCGGCCGCAGCGGTGCTCTCCGGGGAGGGCCTGCGGTTGGATTATCAGATCGACCCGTCGCGTGACCTCAACGGTGTCGGTTTGCTGTATTTCGCCTCCTATTTCTCGATCGTGGACTGGGCTTTGTTGCGGTGGTGGCGGCAGCAACGCCGCACCGACGAGACGTTTCTCGGCAGGGTCGTCGTCGACCAGCAGATGTGTTATCTGGCGAATGTGGACGTGAGCGTGACGATCAGCGCCGACGTCCGGGCGTGGCGGCCGATGACGGGACCCCGCCCCCATTCGGAGTTCGTGGAGGTCGTGCTGCGTGACGGGCAGCGGAGGCTCGTGGTCAGCACGCTGGAAATTCTCACCGACGACAGCAGGTGAGCCCAGGTTCCGCCGGAACCTAAACCGAGGGAGCAGTGTCGATGGCCGAGGATGTGCCCAGGGCCGGGACCGTCGGGCGCGCGCAGGCGCTGGCCGCGCTGGAGGCGCTGTGGTCCGACGCCGGGCGTCGTGATCCTTTTCCGCACGTACGGACCCTGCTGGCCCACGCCCCGGTCGTGCCGATCGGTCCGCGCCGCGCCGTCGTGCTCGGCTACCCCGAATGCGAGCAGGTCCTCAGGAACCCGGACGTGTTCCGGGTGTGCGACACGGTGTGGGCGGACCAGTCGTGGCCCACCTGGCGCGAGCATCCCTCGGTCTCCTCCATCTACAACGGGCTCAACCACCAGGAGTCGCCGGACAACCAGCCGGCCCGCCGGTTGCTGGTGAGGCTGTTCGGGCCGAAACAGCTGACCCGGCACCGCCCGCTGATGGAACAGCTCTGCCAACGGTATGTACGCAGGCTCGGTGGGGCCGCACGTGACGGGCGGGTGGACGTCACCGACGACCTGCTGCACCTGCCGATGGCGCTGCTCGCCACCCTCCTCGGCTTTCCCGACTCTGATCTGCCCCGACTGCGGGACTGGTCGACGGCCCTGATGGAAGCCAACGATTTCAACCCGCCGGGAACGGATCTCGCGGCGGCCGACGCGGCCATCTGCGAGTTGCGGCGCTACCTGCGGCCCCGGCTGGTCGGGGACCCGGCCGCAGCTCGGGCAGACCTCACCGCCGATCTGGTCGGAGGGTGGCCGGCTGAAGACGTCGAGGGTCTCGTCGACAACGTCACCTTCCTGCTGGGCGCCGGCAACGAGACGTCGGCGGCGATGCTGGGCACGGGGGTTTTCCTGCTGGCCGATCAGCCGCACCTCGCCGCCCTGCTGCGCGACCGGCCGGACCTGGCTGCGGCGTTCACCCGCGAGGTGCTGCGTTACGACCCGCCGGCCAAGATGACCGGCCGGTGGGTGACCCGACCCACCACCCTCGGCGGGGTGCGCCTGCCGCAGGGGTGCATGGTGGTCGTGCAGGTGGCCGCGGCGGGCCGCGATCCGCGCCAGTACCCCGATCCTGATCGTTTCGACCCGTTCCGGTTCGCCCCGGTCAGCGCCGACGGCGTCGCCCAGGAGCCGCCCCGGTCGCTGACCCTCGGCGTCGGCCCGCACCACTGCGTCGGGTCGACGCTGGCACAACTCACCGGGGAGATCGTCTTTCCGCTCGTCGCCCGCGTCTGCGCCGGCCTGAGGGTCGCCGGGCCGGTGGTGCGGGCCGCAGGCATGGTGGTGCACGGCTGGGACCGGCTGCCGGTGGCCATCCCGGCACCGGTGCACGGGCCGGTCAACCCGCCGCAACCCGCGCGGATCGAGGGCGCGACGCTGCCCGACGCCCTGCGTCGGTTGGCCGTCGCGGCACCGGACACCGGCTGGGTGTTCCCGGGTGTGTCGCAGCGGCTGACCGCAGCGCAGCTGTATCGCGGGGCCGTCGCCGCCGGACGTGGCCTGGTCGCCGCCGGTGTCCGTCCCGGGGACCGGGTCGGGCTGCTCACGCCCACCGGCCCCGACCTGTGGCTCGGCGCGTTCGGCATCATGCTGGCCGCCGGCAGCGTGTCCGCGTTGCCGATGCGTCCGATGGGCGAGTCGCCGCAGGTGGCGGCGGCCCGCATCACCCGCATCGTCGACGCCGCCGGGATGCGCCTCATCGTGGCCCACCCACGGTACGAGCGGCTGGTCCGGGCGGTGCGCCAGCTCAGGCCGGGGCTGCGCTGCGTGCCCCTGCCGGTGGCCGGTGACCGCTGCGACCGGCTGCCAGACATCACCCCGGACGATCTGGCGGTGGTGCAGTACACCTCCGGCAGCACCGCGTTCCCCAAGGGGGTGACGCTGCCCCACGCCACCGTGCTGGCCGGGTTACGGGCCCTGCTCGCCTCGTCGGCGGTGACCGGCCGCGACAGCCTCGTCCAGTGGGTTCCCCACCACCACGACATGGGGTTCTTCACCGCCCTCGGGTACGGGCTGGCCGGACTGCCGGTCCACATGTTCACCTCCACCGACTTCATCCGCCGACCTGTCGCGTTCCTGGAATACCTGTCCCGGCAGCAGGTCACCGCCACCACCGGCCCCGACCACGGGTATGCGTTGATGACCGAGGCGGTCGACCGGTCCGATCCTCGCGGGCTGGATCTGAGCCGGTGGCGGCTGGCGTACAACGGGGCCGAGCCGGTGCGTTCCGAAACGGTCCACCGCTTCACCGAGACCGTGGCCCGGTTCGGGGCCGCCGCCGGGGTGATGTATCCGGTGTACGGCCTGGCGGAGGCGACACTGTGCGCGGCGTTCCCGCCGCCGGGCAGCCTGGCGCGCATAGTCCACGTCGACCGTCAGGTTCTTGCCGCCGACGGACACGTCCGCCACGTTGCAGCCGACGCCGACGGGGCTCGCCCGCTGGTGTCCGTCGGCCGGCCGGTGCAGGGTCTGCGGCTGCGGCTGGTCGACCCGTCCGGCGTCGAGGTGCACGACGGCCGGGTCGGTGAGGTGCAGATCATCGGTGACTCGGTCACCCCCGGCTACCTGTTCGATCCCGACGCCACCGCTGCGGCCTTCGACGGAGGCTGGCTACGCACCGGTGACCTGGGGGTACGCCTCGACGGTGACCTGTTCATCGTCGGCCGCGACAAGGACATGATCATCGTGGCTGGTCGGAACATCTTCGCCGAGGACGCCGAACTGGTCACCCGCACGGTTCCCGGGGTGCATCAGGGCCGGTGCGTCGCGTTCGCCGCAGCGCAGGCCGCCGGGCAGCTCGGTCTGGACGAGGAACACCTCGTCGTGGTCGCCGAGAGCCTGGACATGGGCCGCGCCGCTCATCTCGCGGCGGACATCCGCCGCCGGCTGCAGGGCGAACTCGGCGTCAGCGCCGTGCAGGTGCACGTCGTACGGCGGGGCACGTTGCCCCGAACCACCAGCGGGAAGTGGCAGCGCGGCGCAGCCCGCGACCTGCTCGCCGGCACCCGGATACCCACGGTGACATCGCCGTGACCCCCTCCCGGATTCCGTCGAGAACGACACCGATAGGAGATGTCATGACAACTGTCGACGCCACCCGTTCGGAGATCGTGTCGCGGGTGACGCAGTGGGCCCGCGACGTTTTCCACGCACCTGCCGCCGAGGTGGACGAGACGACGGTGCTGATGGACATCGAGGGCGCCGACTCCATCCGGATGCTGCACCTGCTGGGACGCCTCGAAGCGCACTACGGCGTCGTCCTGATGGCCGAGGACACGTGGGTGCCGGCAACCGTCGGCGAGCTGGCCGAGGACCTACGGCAGGCCGTCGGCCGCCGCCCGGTCGACGGCTGACGACGCGGCCCACCCGCCTCGCCGTTCGACCCCATGCACCCCGCGACCACCGGGCCTGCCCGGGAAGGAGAACGACGACACCGATGAGCAGACCGACCACCCACGTCGTGACCGGCGCCACCGGCATGCTGGGCAGCGCATTCGTACTCGACCTGCTGGCCCGCACCGACGATCCGGTCTGGTGCCTGGTACGCGCCCCCACCCAGCAGCAGGCACAGGCGCGGCTGCACACACAGCTGGTCCGTACGGCGCAGGAACAGGACCGGTCACCGGACCTGATCCGCCGCGACCGGCTCCGGGCGGTACCCGGCGACATCACCGACCTGTCTGCGGTGGCGACCGCGCTGCGGTTTCCTCCGGGCCGGGTCCTGCTGTGGCACAGCGCGGCGTCGCTGGCCTACGAACCGGGCTATTCCACCCAGACGTATCAGGCCAACGTCGTCGGCACCGAGCAGATCGTCGCCCTCGCGCAGGAACACGACGCGGAACTCGTCCACATCAGCACCGCCTACGTCGCCGGCCGCCGTCGCGGCCTGCAGGCCGAGACGCTCCCTCCGTCCGACCAGCCCGTCAACAACCAGTACGAACGCACCAAGGTCGCCGCCGAGCGGCTGGTCGCCGCCTCCGGGCTCACCTGGCGGATCCTGCGCCCCAGCGCGGTCATCGCCGACAGTCGCACGCTGCGCACCAGCGCCTTCTCCGGCCTCTACGACCTGGCCACCCGGGTTGCCCGGTTCCGCCGGCAGTACGAGAAACGCCATGGTGACCGCCTGTTCGGCCAGCCGTCGAGGCTCTGCGGCGACGGCCGGGGCGAGATCAACCTCGTGCCCCTCGACCACGTCGTCGAACACGGCGTGCGCGCCGGACTCCACGGTGCCGGCGGCACCGTCTACCACCTGACCAACTCCACCGCGCCGAGCGCCCAGGAGATGTACGACGTCGTGTTCACCCGTGCGGGGCTCCCCGCACCGGTGTTCGTCGACGATCCCCGCGACCTCGACACCCTGGACCGGCTGCTGGCCAACGCCCTGGCCTTCCACCTGCCCTACACCTGCTCACCGAAGACCTTCGACAACACCCACACCACCGGCCTGACGGGCGCGTCGGCCACCGCCTTCGCGGCACCCCGCCCCGTCATCGGCGCACTACTCGACCGCCACCAGCCGCGGCCCCGGCCGCTGACCCGAGTCAGGAGCACCCTCGATGTCCGCTGACACCCGCCAGGAACGGAACGTCGCCGCCGTCCACCGCTGGATCGAGTACTACAACACCGACGTCCACCGCATGATCGACGACAGCTACGCCCCCGACATCAACGTCGTGTGCCCGGGGCTCATCGACATCACCGACCGCGCCCAGTTCCACGAGATCGAGCAGTCGGTGCTCGACGCCGCACCGGACCGCAGGGCCCGCATCGAGAACCTGATCGCGGCCGATGACCACGTGATCATCGAAGCGGTCCTGTTCGGCACCGACACCGCCTCCGGCACCACCTGGGAAACCCCCTGGTGCGCCATCCTGACCTTCCACGACGGCGCGATCGTCACCGATCACACCTACCTGGACCGCACCCGGTGGCCGTGGGTCAAGGACCAGAAGCTCGACGGCTGACCCACCGAGATCCATCGGACGTCCGGCTGCCCGACGCACCGCACCGCCGGGCAGCCCCGCTCCCCCGGCATCCCCACATCTCACCCCGGAGTCACGATGAACCCGCTGCACCATCGCATAGGCGAGTTGCTCACCACCCGGTTCGGCGTCGAACCCGCCACCATCCGCCCGGATTCCACACTCGATGAACTTCACCTCGACTCCCTCGCCCTGGTCGAGTTCGCCGAGGTCCTCCAGTCGGAGTTCGACGTGACGATCTCCGACGACGACATCTCCCAGACAGCATCCGTCGACGACATAGCCGCCCTGCTCACCGCCATGGGCGCGCCCCGGTGACACCGGCGCCCGTCGTCATCAGCGGTCTCGGGCTGGTCACCCCCGCCGGCGTGGGCGTGCCTGCCAACTGGGACGGTGTACTCGCCGGCCGGTCGACGGCGGTGCGGCCGCCGCAGCTGGCGGGCCTACCGGTCGATTTCGCCTGTGTGGTTCCCGACTTCGACGCCGACACACTGCTCGGGCGTCGGAAAACCTGGCTGCTGGACCGCCACGCCCAGTTCGCCGTCGTCGCGGCCCGGGAGGCGGTCGGCGACGCGGGCCTGGACATCGCCGACTGCGACCCGCACCGCATCGCCGTCATCATCGGCACCGGCGCAGGCGGCACCATCACCGCCGAGACCCAACACCGCAGACTGCTGGAGACCGGTGCCGCCCGGATCTCGGCGCTCACCCTGCCGATGGCGCTGCCCAACATGGCGACCGCTCAGGTGGCCATCGACCTCGGCGCACACGGCCCCAGCATGTCCGTCGCGACAGCGTGCGCATCCGGTGCCACCGCCATCGGTCTCGCCCGGGACCTGCTGCGCTTCGGCGTCGCCGACGTGGCGGTTGCCGGCGGCACCGATGCCGCCGTCACCCCGTACTTCGCCGCCGCGTTCGCCCGGATGAAGGCACTGTCCACCCGCAGGCACGACCCGGCCGGTGCCTCCCGCCCGTTCGACGTCGAGCGCGACGGCTTCGTGATGGCGGAAGGCGCGGGCGTCGTGGTGCTCGAGACCGAACAACACGCCCGCGGCCGGGGTGTCCGGCCACGAACCCACCTGCTCGGCTACGGTGCGTCCACCGACGCCTACCACGCGACCACCCCTGCGCCCGACGGTGTCGGCGTCGAGCGTGCCATGCGCGCCGCCCTGGCCGAGGCCGGACTGGGTAGCGACGACATCGGCCACGTGAACGCGCACGGCACGTCCACTCCGCTCAACGACGTGGCCGAGGCCGCCGCCGTGCGGCGGGTACTCGGTCGGGACACCGTCATCACCTCGACCAAGGGGGTGACCGGCCATCCCCTCGGTGCCGCTGGCGCCATCGAGGCCGTATACACCGTTCTCGCCCTGCGGCACGGCCTCGTACCGCCCACCGCCAACGTGCAGGCGGTGGAACCCGCCGTCGACCTGGACGTCGTCGTCGACGCGCCCCGGAAGAACCAGGGCACTGCCGCGGTCTCCAACTCCTTCGGCTTCGGCGGACACAACACCGCCCTCGTCATCGCCGTCACCTGACTCCGGCGGCCAGACCAACCGGCGATCGCGCCGGGTGATGGGGCATGGGCTTGCCACGGCGATGCATCCCGGGCGCGGAGCCGCTGCACGCCGGGGCCGGTGTCAGTCGCCGGTTGCCTCTCGGGCAGCCCGGTGGGCGGCGACGGCGGCCTGTCGGCGGGCGCTGGCCTCCGCGATGGCCTGGGCGACCCGGTCGGGTCGGCGCAGCGGATTGCGGGGCAGCCGAGGCACGGCTGCCGGGTGGACGCCGCGGACACCGCCCGGCACCGGTCGGGTGGAATCGCCCCCGCTCGCCCGTGGAGAGGTCGGCCCGCTCGGGGTGTCGAGGGTGGAATCCGGTCGGCGTCGCGTGCACGCGCTACAGCAGGGTTCCGTACGGACCACGGTGGTTTCTTCCTGGGTTTTCTCGCTCCTCGTGGTTCCTCCTGGGTCCTCTGTCACCCGTTCCCCGGGGGACGTGAGGACTGTTCAGTTCTGTTTTCGGTTCGGTGGCCACTGGAAGCCGAACTGTTGTGCGGCTTCCTGGCTACCGCCG
The DNA here is from genome assembly GCF_002210435.1 of Micromonospora wenchangensis. Classification (GTDB taxonomy): domain Bacteria; phylum Actinomycetota; class Actinomycetes; order Mycobacteriales; family Micromonosporaceae; genus Micromonospora; species Micromonospora wenchangensis. The sequence goes on along the minus strand of NZ_MZMV01000005.1, from coordinate 51,087 downwards.
GCCAGCCGGTCTTGCCGACGCGGGTCGCCGGCGGCGGGTCCGGACCGGATCACCATGGCGGGACGCGCCCGCGTACTACCCGCCGTGGCAGACCTTGTATCGATGGTTTCGGCGCTGGCAGCGCGACGGCGTCTGGGCGCAGATCCTCACTTCGTTGCAGACCAGCGCGGACGCGGCGGGGTTGATCGGCTGGACGGTGAGCGTGGACTCCACCATCAGCCGCGCCCACCAGCACGCCGCTGGGGCCCGCCCTGACGGGCAGGCGCAGAAAGAGCCGCCCGGCGGTGTGCGGGCGGGCCGAACCGGCAGATCATGGGCTCGGCCAATCGAGGGGCGGCTGGACCACCAAGACCCATCTGGCCTGCGAGCAAGGCCGCAAACTGATGGCCATGGTAGTGACCGCCGGACAACGCGGCGACACCCGCTCGCCAGCGACGTAATCGCCAACGGCTGGCCACCAAGCCACTCACCTGTCGGCAAGGTCTTCCCCGCCGTGAACGCCCCACCAACTCGGCGCATGCCTGCGCAGCCTTCCCGAGAAGCGGGTCAGCAGCAGCCAGTCGGCATCGAGGATCAGCGCGGCGTCCTCCGCCCGCTCGCCCAGCACCCGAGCCACAGACGCCAGCATCTCCCGCGTGGCCCGGTCGGAGGATTCGCCCTTTCCCAGTCGGAAGCCAACGGTGACGTACCGCTCCGGTTCCCACTCCCACACCGAGCCGTCACCATCCTCGGCCTCGAAGTAGCCGCGGGAACCGGCGTAGATGATCACCGTGTAACCACACGGATCACTGAGGTCCGCACTCAACACCCGGGGCCTGCCATCTACCGCCGACTCCTCGACACCCTCCGGAGCGACGACGCCGGCCAGCACATCGAGCGGAACGTCGCCGGCCAGCGTCAAGCGGTACTCGGTCGCCATGGATAGCCCTTCAGTCTCGTCGCAGGATCTGGATTATCGCCCCGCCGCGCGTCACCGCCACCAGTTCCTTCAACCCTGCGATCGGCCAGTCGTCGAACTGCTTCTGCAACGCCGCGAGATCGCCGCGAACAGCAGGGTCTTCGTGCCGTTCAGAGAGAAGCCGTCGACCTTCCACTGGGCGCTGCGGAACCCGAACGTGGCCCGGTAGGTGTCGACGACCGTGCCGCTGCCGATCACCCCGTCCGCCGTGGTGTCGGTGACGAGCGAGGTGGTCACGGTATAGAGCGCCGGATTGTTCGGCGCCCACAGATCGAGGCCCTGCACCATGGCGGCGGTGTTCGACAGGGTGCCGCTGAGTGCGTCGAGGGTCGTCGAGGCCGCCGCGCCGAGGGTCCGCACCGGCGAAATGAAGGTCGCCAGCACGGTGTTCGACCCCTGCCGGCGTACCTCCTGGCGGGCGTAGACGTCGATGGGCGAGGCGTTGTCGTTGCGTACCTCGGTCTGTACCCGGACGTTCGATCGGCGGGCGGCGAGGTTGGCGCGCAGGTCGGTCTCGCTGGGATACTGCGACGGGTCGATGTTGCGGTAGTAGGCGGCGTTGCTCGTGTCCCAGGTCGGGTTGGTCAGCGCGGGCGTGGTGACGAAGGTGCCGTACCAGGCGACGTGGACGTTGTTCGTGACGTTCAGGAAGACGTCCCGGTAGATGCCGCCGCTGAACTGGTGGTCACCGGTGCGCGGGGCCAGGTCCGCCCGCCAACCGTTGTCCACTCGTACGGCCAGCACGTTGTCGCCGGTGCGCAGCGCGTTGGTGATGTCGACGGTGAACCCGGTGAAGCCACCACGGTGGGTGCCGGCCCTGGTTCCGTTGACCCACACGTCGGTGACCGAGAACGAGCCCTCGAACTCGATCTCGACCCGTCGGCCGCTCTACGACGTGGGCACGGTCAGGTGCCTGCGGTACCAGCCGACACCGACGTGGAAGGACTGTCCGTTGGTCGTGCCGCCCACGTCGTAGGGGGCGTCGAAATCGTGCGGCAACGCCACCGGCACCCAGGTGCTGTCGTTGAGGTCGGGGTTCTGGGCTCCGGACAGGTCCACACGGATGAACCTCCAGCTCCGGTTGAGGTTGATCTTCTCCCGGGCACCCGACCCGCCCGGCGGGGTGGTGGTCGGGGGCGGGGTGGGGGTGGCCGGTGTCTCCGGTGGGATGGGCGTGGCCGCCCCACCGGTGCACACGGTGCCGTTGAGGGTAAACGCCGTGGGCACGGGATCGCTGCCGGGCGTCGAGCCGTTGAAGCCGAAAGCCGCGTTTGCACCGGTGGGGATGGCCGCGTTGTAGCTCACGTTGGTGACGGTGACCTGGGCTCCGGACTGGCTGACTGTGCCGTTCCAGAGTTGGGTGACCGTCTGCCCGGCGGCGTACGACCAGGACAACCGCCACCAGTCGATCGGATTACCGAGGTTGGTGACGGTGGCCGCCGCGCCGAAGCCACCCGGCCAGGAACTGGTGACCGTTTAGTCGACCCGACAGCCCGGTGCGGCCTGGGCGGCGGTCGCCACCAGCCCACCCGTGCCCGCCAGCACGGCGGCGAGGACGAGACTCCTGATCTTCATTGCTACCTCCTTCGTTGACCGGGACGGGTGGGACGACATCCCGGCCTCGCCGGGGTGACCGGGGCGAGGTCGGGCTGCGCCTGCGGTCTGTCAGGTCGTGGTGCAGGTGAGGATGGGTGTCGTCGCTGAGCCGCCGGCGGTGAAGCCGAACGTGGTGGATGCGCTGGCGGCGAGGTTGCCGTTCCATGCCTCGTTGGTGACGTTCTGGGTGTTGCCGGCGGGGGTGTTGCGCCCGCCCCAGAGTTGGGTGATGCTCTGCCCGTTGGCGAGCGTCCAGCTGACCCGCCAGCCGGTGATAGCGCGGGCGCCGGCGGTCACCGTGACCTCACCCTGGAAGCCACCCTGCCACTGGCCGACGGTCTGGTAGCTGGCCGTGCACCCGCCCGGCCCGGGGCTCGTCGGCGGCGTCGTGGGTGGCGTCGTCGGCGGAGTGGTGGGGGGCGTGGTCGGGGTGGTGCCGGCGAACTGGGTGAAGAACCGCCACACCTCGCCCGGGACCCAGGTCCGGCTGCCGCTGTCACCGCCGGCACCGTCCTGCGGCGCGGCGATGTGCCCACCGTCGAACGCCGCCCACACCACCGGGTAGCCGGATCGGCAGCCGGAGTAGCTGTAGACCGTGTGGGTCAGGCTCCCGGCCCTCGGCTCCGGCGGGCTCGCCGCCGTGCATCCGTTGTTGCGGACGAAGCGGTCCCGCAGCGCCCGTCCGCTGGCGATGTTGTCACCGATACCGTGTACGCCGAGGTAGGCGATCGGCTGGGTGCCGCCGCTGCATCCGCTGAGCGTGCCGGGGGACGACTGGACCGCGACGGCGCGGAAGACGTTCGGCCGGGCACAGGCCAGGGCGTAGCTCATGCCGCCGCCGTAGCTGAAGCCGACGGAGAAGCGTTGTGTCGTGTCGATGCACAGGTCGCTCTCGATCCGGCGGAGCATGTCGTCGACGAAGGTGACGTCCTCACCGCCGGTGTTGGCCCAGCCGTTGCCGATGCCCTGCGGTGCCACGAAGATCGTGCTGTTGTTCGACAACCGCAGCAGGCCGTAGTACGCCCAGACGTCGCGCTGCACCGTCTGACCGGTCGCGACGTCGACGGCGGTTCCACCCCACCAGTGGAATCCGAACACCAGCCGGTACTGGCGGTTGCGGTCGTACCCGTCGGGGAGCTTCAGGATGAAGCTGCGGTTCTTGCCGCCGCTGGAGATGGTGTAGGTGCCGTTACCCAGGGTGGGGGCCTTGCCGCAGCCCGCTGTCGCGGCCAGTGGGCTGACCCCGGCGGCGGACGCGGCACCGGGGCCACCGGTCAGTGCGGCGCCGGCCAGCGCGGCGACGAGTACCGCCGCGGTGGCTAGCGCGCCGACGATGGGCGAACGTCTTGCCATGTCATGACTCCTCTATCGGTCCTGTGCGGGGTCCCTGCTCAGACGGCTGCGTCCCGGACACCGGTGAGGTCGCGGGCGGGCCGGGACAACCCGCCCGCGACCGGTACTGCGGCTACCTGGTGCAGGTGACGCCGTTGAGGGTGAACGCCGTCGGTGCGGCGGCGTTGCCGGTGTGGTTGGCCTGGAAGCCGATGCTGACCGAGGCGCTGGGGGCGATGGTCGGGTTGTAGCTGACGTTGCGGGCGGTGACCTGGCCGGAGGCGGGCGTGTAGGTGGCGTTCCAGCCGGAGGTGATGCTCTGCCCGCTGGGCAGGGTGAAGACCAGCGACCAGCCGTTGACCGGGGTGCTGCCGGTGTTGGTGACGGTGAGGTCCTCGGTCAGGCCGGTGCTCCACGCGTTGACCGTCGTGGTGACCGCGCAGCCCCCGCCGGCCGGCGGCGGGGTGGTCGGCGCGGGCGTGGTCGGGCCGGGCGTGGTCGGTGCGGGGGTGGTGGGCTCGGGCGTGGTCGACGCGAACTGGGTGAAGAACCGCCAGGTCTCGGCCGGCAGCCAGGTGCGGGTGCCGCTGTCACCGGTTGCGCCGTCCTGCGGGGCGGCGATGTGCCCCTCGTCGAAGGCCGCCCACACCACCGGGTATCCGGCCCGGCAGCCCGAGTAGGTGGTGCTGCGGTGGGTCAGGCTGCCCTGGCTCGGCTCGGGCGGGTTCTGCGCGGTGCAGCCGTTGTTGCGGACGAACCGGTCGCGCAGCGTGCGTCCGCCGGCGATGTTGAGGACGCCGTCGCGGATGCCGTGCGCGCCGAAGTAGGCGATCGGTTGGGTGCCGCCGCTGCATCCGCTGAGCTGCCCGCCGGAGTAGACCGCCACGGCCCGGAAGACGGTGGGCCGGGCGCAGGCGACGGCGTAGCTCATCGCGCCGCCGTAGCTGAAGCCGAGGGCGAACCGCTGGGTGGTGTCCACGCACAGGCCGGCCTCGACCCGGTTGAGGATGTTGTCGACGAAGGTGATGTCCTCCCCGCCGGCGTTGCCCCAGCCGTTGTTCAGGCCCTGCGGCGCGACGAAGATGGTGCTGTTGTTCGCCAGTCGTTGCAGGCCGTAGTAGGACCACACGTCGCGCTGCACGGTCTGGCCGGTGGCGACGTCGGTGGCGGTGCCGCCGACCCAGTGAAAGCCGAGCACCAGCCGGTACTGCCGGTTGGCGTCGTAGCCGTCGGGCACCCGCAGGATGAAGCTGCGGTTCTTGCCGTTGCTGGTGATGGTGTGGGTGCCGCTGGCCAGGGTCGGGGCCTTGCCGCAGCCGGCCGTCGCGGCCGTCGTCCCGACGTCCGCGGCGCGGGCGGAGGCGCCCAGGCCGCCGCTGACCATCGCGGTGCCCAGGCCCAGGGCCAGCAGCATCGCCGCGGCTACCGACCCGAGTCTCGATCTGCGTCCTGTCATCAGGTGTCTCCTCGTACGTGGGGGTAGAGGTGGTCCCACCCCGGCCACGGTGGGACGGACGGCCGGGGCGGAGCGGGGCGTCAGCGGAACTGCCACCAGTTGACGTTGAACAGGTTGCCGCTGCCCCCGGCGAACCGCAGGAACACGTCCTGGGTCCCGATGGCGCCGCTGACCGGGCAGGTGACCGTGGTCCAGGTCTGCCAGCCGCCGGTCACCGGGACGGTGCAGGTGCCCACGGTGGTGCCGGTGGCGCTGCCCAGCCGTACCTCGATGCGGCCACCGGTGGTCGCCGACGCGACCCGGGCGGTGAACGAGCTGGCGCCGGCCCCGAAGGCGACCCCCTTGACCTTGATGTAGTCGCCGTTGTTGAGCCAGCCGACGTTCATCCCGCCCTCGCTTGACGGCTCGGTCTCCACCCCGACCGACCAGGCGATCGTCTCGGCCTCCTGGCGTAGGTACGGGTTGAGGGTGCCGACCTGCGGGGTGCCGGAGGTGGTCATGTTGATGGTCGGGATGGTGCCGTCGGCCCGGTAGCTGAACTTCTCCACCGCCACCGAGCGGGTGAAGCCGCCGCCGCCCGGCAGCGCGCCGTTGTGGTAGAAGAAGTACGAGCCGCCGTTGAAGTCGATGACGGCGGGGTGGTTGGTGAAGCTGGTCCCCTGCCGGGGCATGATCGTCCCCCGGTAGGTCCACGGCCCGGTCGGGCCGGGAGCGGTGGAGTAGGCGATGAACTCCGAGCAGCACTCGGCCGCGAACACGTTGTAGTAGACGCCGTTGCGCTTGTAGACCCAGGGCGCCTCCTCGTACAGCGTGGGGCGGCTGGTGTTTCCGCTGCGGGTGCCGAAGCCGGCGGTGGTCAGCGAGATCTGGGTCGGGCTGCCCGAGAACGAGGTCATGTCGGTGTTGAGCCGCACGTACCACAGGTTGGGGTTGCCCCAGTACAGGTACGCCTGTCCGGTGTCGTCGACGAAGGCATGCGGGTCGATCTCGCCGTTCTCCACCAGTGGCCGGCCGATGGCGTCGCGGAACGGGCCGGTGGGGCTGTCGGCGACCGCGACGCCGATCGCCATCCGTCCGGTCGCCCGGTTCTTGACCGGGACGTACCAGTAGAAGCGGCCGTTGCGGTAGACGGTCTGGCCGGCCCACGCGTCGGCGCTGGCCCAGCTGAAGGTGGCCAGGCTCATCGGGGAGCCGTGGTCGGTCCAGTTGACCATGTCGGCCGACGAGTAGACGCGCCAGTCCTTCATCGTGAAGTACGTCGAGCCGTCCTCGTCGTGGCCGGTGTAGAGGTAGACCCGGCCGTTGTGCACGAGCGCGGCCGGGTCGGCGGTGTAGATGGTCTGCACGACGGGGTTGTCCGCGCGGCTGACCGCCGGCGTCAGCACCACCAGGCAGAGCAGGCCGGCGAGTAGCGCGGTGCCACGTCGCAGCAGGTTTCTCGTCACGGTGCTCTCCTCGCTCAGGGCGTGATGCGGAAGGTGGCGTCCTGCCGGTCGGTCACGCTCGAACCGGCGCTGAGCGGGTCGATCCGCAGGACGTTTCCGGCGTGCCGCAGATACCGGTCGGGGAAGTTGGCGGACCGGAGCGACGTCCACGCCGCGTCGGCCAGGCCGGCGGTACGGTGGAAGGTGGCGTCCGCCCGGAACGTCGCCGACCCGTCGTTCGGGTCGAGTCGGATGGCGTAGTTGCTGTGCCGCAGGAAGTTCCCCGGTCGGTTCACCGACTCGAACGAGACCCCGGCAGAGTCGGACAGACCTGCCACCATCCGCCACAGCTGGTCCTGGTACGGGTCGAACGGGAACGGGTCGATCCGGCCGACGCCGTTGCTGTGCCGCACGAAGTAGTCCGGCAGGTTCGACGACTTGAGCCGCACCCAGTTGGGGGTGCCCCACCGGGACACCATCGCGTTGTACTCGGCGTCGCTGATCCCGACGACCGAGCCGTGCTTGGCGTTCAACGGCGGGGTGTAGTCCCGCTGGTTCAGCGCCGTCCACGAGTTGCCGGCGATGTTGGAGGTGGACCAGATGTAGTAGTCGGCGTTGACCGGGCTGAACGAGTCACCCCAGAGCCGCCAGCCACTGCCGTCGTTGTTCTTCACCAGCAGCGGTGCCTCGATCGCGTTGCCCATCCGCAGCCCGCTGGTGTAGGTGGTGAAACTGTTCGGCGCCCCGGTCGAGGAGCGTGCGCCGTGCAGCAGACCGGTGGAGAGGTTCTTGTAGTACAGGTACGTGGTGCTGCCGTCGACGACGACGTCGCCGTCGAGCACGCCGAAGCCGGGGCTGAAGAACACCTGCTGGGGGCCGATGTTGACGAAGTCGCTGGTGTAGTTGACCATCAGCACGTCGCCGCCGCTGTTGCACGAGTAGACGATGGCGTACTGCCCCCGGGCGGCGTCCCAGAACGCCGTCGGTGCCCAGGTGTGCGAGTTGGGCAGGGTGTGCATCCTGATCCGGCGGTAGCCGGTGAGGTTCGTCAGGTTGGTCGAGTCCCACATGTGCAGGTACTGGCTGTTCAGGCCGAAGTTGGTGCCCTTGAGGTCGGTGGCCAACACCACGAAGGTGCCGTCCTGCTTGCGGAACACGAACGGGTCCCGCAGGCCCAGTTGCCCCTGGGTGGGGGTCACCACCGGATTGTTCTGGTTCAACGGTGTCCAGTTCAGACCGTCCCGGCTCACCGCCAGGTGCAGACCGTAGTCCGCGCCCTGGAAGCTCGGCGTCTCGGTGAAGTAGGCCATCGCGTACGCGGTGTTCGCCGCCCACGCAACACCGGGCAGCCCAGCCACCGATGCCGCGGTGAGCGCACCGGACGCGGCCACGGCCTTGATGAGTGCTCGTCGACTGATCGCCACGATACGGAACCCTTCTGCCATCGTTTTGGTCGTCCATTTGCGAAAATGCAGTACGTCTGAGCGGCGGAGCGGCAGCGGGGCAGGGTGCGGCCGGCCGCCACCATCGCGACCCTGGTCCCGCTGGAGGAGGTGCGGACGTCGGCTGCCATCGATACCGGCAGCCATCAGCCCGGATGCCGACGAACACCGGTTCGCGCCAGGTGGAACCGACGTTCTGTTAGCGTTCACAGGATGCTGCCCAGGCATCCTCACCCGAGGGTCTTCCGACGCCCGGGCTCCCGACCGCGCGTCACACTCCCTGACATGGACTCTCGTGGATGGCTGTCTCAGCCGTCAAGATGTGACGATCAGATTTCGCGAAAGTTCCCGTCCGTTGACGTTCGGTCGAAACCCCCGAAACCGCCGCCCGCACGGTGTCCCACCCTCTTTCACCTGCTACGAACCGATTCGAGGACGACGCGATCCACCATCGGGACTTTCGAATGTTATCGATAACGGTTTCGCGCCTGCCGCAGTCGTCGACAGACGACAAGGCGGCGGTCCGGCGGCCTGAGCGGCACTGGTCAACCCCCGCACCTCGACCCATAGACTTCCTTCGTGATTGAGAAAGGCCCCGAGCAGCCACTCCGCAGACTCCGGCGCGGTGACCTGCCCATCGCCGCGATCGCCGAACTCGCCGGCGTCTCCCCACCCACGGTCTCCAAGGTCCTCAACGGCCGTCGCGGCGTGGGCGAACAGACCCGGCAGCGGGTGGAGGCACTGCTCCGCGACCACGGCTACCGACGGCGGGAGACCACCGGCACGGCCCTCTGCATCGAGGTGGTCTTCCACCAGATGCTGTCATCGATCGCCATGGAGATCCTGCTCGGTGTCCAGGGGGTCACCTCTGCCAGCGGCTACACGGTCGGCTTCACCGATGTGGGTGAGCACCTGAGAGCGGGGCAACCCTGGGCGGCGCCGCTGCTGCGGCGGCGGCCAGCCGCCGTCATCACGATGTTCTCCCTGTTCACCGCCGAGGACGGCGAGCAGTTCGCGGCGGCCGGGACACCACTCGTCGCGGTCGACCCGATCGGGAGCCTGTTTCCCACCCCCGCCGTCGGGTCGAACAACTGGAGCGGTGCCGTCGCCGCCACCCAGCACCTTCTCGACCTCGGTCATCGGCGGATCGGAGTGCTCACCGGGCCGGTCAGGGACCTGCACGCACGGGCTCGTCTGGACGGCTTCCGGGCCGCGTTGGACTACGCCGGTGTCCCGTTCGACGCAGCCCTCGAACGGCACGGGATGTTCACCGTCGAGGACGGCCGCGACCTCGGCGCCGAGCTGCTCGCCCGCCCGGATCCGCCGACTGCCGTCGTCTGCGGCAACGACCTTCAGGCGATGGGCGTCTACGTGGCGGCGCGGGAGGCGGGGCTGCGGATCCCTGACGATCTCAGCGTTGTCGGCTTCGACGACGTCGAATCAGCGGCGTGGCTGGCTCCGCCTCTGACCACCGTGCGGCAGCCGTTCGCCGAGATCGGTGCCACCGCCGCCCGACTCGCGCTGACCATGGTCGATGGCCGGTCGCTCAGCCAGGAACGATACGAGGTCGGCACGACTCTCGTCGCCCGTGGCAGCACCGCCCCGCCCGGCTCCGGATCGTCGGCTCCTCCGACGTGACCGATGAACTGCGCCGGGCAGCGGGCCACCCACCGTGGCTCGTCCTGGATCACTGCCAGGACGGGACCGTAGTCCGCACCCTGGAAGCTCGGCGTCTCGGTGAAGTAGGCCATCGCGTACGCGGTGTTCGCCGCCCACGCAACACCGGGCAGCCCAGCCACCGATGCCGCGGTGAGCGCACCGGACGCGGCCACGGCCTTGACGAGTGCTCGTCGGCTGATCGCCACGGTGCGGGCCCCTTCTGTCGGCATGCTTGTCGGTTGGCTTGGTCGAAAAGTGCAGTAGGTCTAACGAGCAGGACCGCATCGGCACAGGATGAAATCGGAGCAACCTAGCCGTCAGTGCACTCTGGAGCTGCCCGACGACGGCAAACCGCCCGCCGGGGGCACCCCGGCCCGGCTTCCCACCCACACGGGACACTCCGATCGGCACGATGTCGCACGTCCGGCCCGCCGCCGATGCGACACCCCCACCACTCGCGAAAGCTGTCGTTCTTCCCGATCAGCTCCAGGACGCAGCGCCACCGTCAATCGTTTTCCCTGGTGGATGGGTCTTTCGCTCCCCCAGCAGGCGGTCGAGAGCAGGGTGGACCCCGGTCGCCATATCCATTGACATGCTCGTATGTGAACGTTAACTTTCTCATCAGTGCAGCAGTGTGGGTCACGCCCTCTGCCGCCGATTCGGCTGACCGTTGGCCCTGGCGTCCGGGCCGCCAGCCCCAACGGCACCGACCAGCGGACTCGCCAGGCTGCACGGTTGCTCCTGCCTGCCGGAGTTCGGGCCCGACAGGCGGCGAACCGGAGGGACCCACCCCGAGTGGGCCCGTGAACTCTCGTCCACATCTGGAGGACTCCATGAAACGTGGCACTGTCTGGCGTCAAGCCTCGGCATCGGTCGCGGCCCTGGCTACGCTGGTGCTCATCGGCAGCGGCACAATCGGGACGCCCCAGGCGTCCGCGGCGGCCGCCGGCTGCCAGGTCACCTACACGGTCAGTTCACAGTGGCCCGGCGGCTTCGGCGCGGGCGTCACCATCACCAACCTGGGCGACCCGGTCAGCAGTTGGCGGCTCACCTGGAGCTTCGACGCCGGACAGACCGTCACCCAGCTCTGGAACGGCTCCTACACCCAGTCGGGCGCCCAGGTCGCCGTCACCAACGTGTCCTACAACGGCAGCATCCCGACCGGGGGCAGCACCTCGTTCGGCTTCAACGGCGCGGCGACCGGCAGTAACCCGGCACCCACCACGTTCACGCTGAACGGCACGACCTGCACCGGCGGCGTCACCCCCACCACACCGCCACCCACCACACCGCCGCCGACCACCCCTCCGCCCACCACCCCTCCGCCCACCACGCCCCCGCCCACCACGCCGCCGCCGGGCACCCGCCTGCCCTGCGACCTCTACGCCGTCGGCAACACGCCCTGCGTGGCCGCGCACAGCACCACCAGGGCCCTGTACGCCGCGTACACCGGCAACCTCTACCAAGTCCGCCGCGCCTCGGACAACACCACCCGTAACATCACCCCGCTGGCCGCCGGCGGGGTCGCCAACGCGGCCGCGCAGGACTCGTTCTGCGCCAACACCACCTGCCTGATCACCATCATCTACGACCAGAGCGGTCGCGGTAACCACCTCACCCAGGCGCCCCCCGGCGGCTTCCCCGGCCCTGCCCCCGGCGGATACGACAACCTCGCCAACGCCACCGCCGCCCCCACCACGCTCAACGGCCAGAAGGCGTACGGGGTGTTCGTCGCCCCCGGCACCGGCTACCGGAACAACACCACCAACGGCATCGCCAAGGGCGACCAACCCGAGGGGATGTACGCCATCCTCGACGGCACCCACTACAACGGCGGCTGCTGCTTCGACTACGGCAACGCCGAGACCAACAGCCGGGACAACGGCAACGGCACCATGGAGGCCATCTACTTCGGCAACAACAAGGTCTGGGGCTACGGCGCCGGCAACGGCCCGTGGATCATGGCCGACCTCGAGAACGGTCTGTTCTCCGGGGTCAACCAGAAATACAACGCCAACGACCCCAGCATCAGCCACCGCTACCTCACCGCCATCATCAAGGGCGAGCCCAACCACTGGGCCATCCGCGGCGGCAACGCCCAGTCCGGCAGTCTGTCGACCTTCTACAACGGCGTACGGCCCAACGTGCCGGGCTACAACCCGATGAAGAAGGAAGGCGCGATCATCCTCGGCATCGGCGGCGACAACAGCCACGGCGCGGCCGGCACCTTCTATGAGGGCGTGATGACCGCCGGCTACCCCACGGACGCCACCGAGAACGCCGTCCAGGCGAACATCGTCGCCGCCGGCTACCGGTGACACCTTCCGCGGCAGGTCATCCCACCACCGTTCGACCAGGAGAGCGTCCAATGTCCTCGATCCCCCTCCGACTGACCCGCCGCGGACTGCTCGTCGCGGGCGGTGCCACCGGTATCGCCGCCACCACCGGCCTGCTGGGCGTCCGCAACGCCCTGGCCACGGCGGGGCCGCAGAGCTACACGCCCACCTGGGCGTCGGTCGACCAGCACCCGCCGGCCGCCGAGTGGTTCCAGGACGGCAAGTTCGGCATCTACTACCACTGGGGAGCGTTCGCCGTCCCCGCGTTTGGCAACGAGTGGTACCCGCGCAACATGTACAACAACGGCTCGTACGAGAACAACCATCACAAGAGCGTGTACGGCGATCCGGCGGCCTGGCCGTACCACAACTTCATCAACGGGGGCCGTGACAAGGCCGGCAACTGGGTGCAGTTCGCGCCGAAGCTCAGATCCGCGGGCGGCAACTGGGACCCCAACGAGTGGGCCCAGTTGTTCGTCGACGCCGGGGCGAGGTTCGCCGGCCCGGTGGCCGAGCACCACGACGGCTACTCGATGTGGAACAGCAGGGTCAACGAGTGGAACTCCGTGGCGACCGGCCCGAAGCTGGACCTGCTGCGGCTGCACGCCGACGCCATCCGCGCCAAGGGTCTCAAGCTGTTCGTCTCGCTGCACCACCAGTGGAACTTCGGCGGCTACTACCAGTACGTGCCGCAGCAGTCCAGCACCACCCTGCGCAAGCTCTACGGTCAGCTCGACAACGCCACCGAGCAGCAACTGTGGACCGACAAGCTGCGGGAGGTCATCGACGGCTACCAACCCGATCTCATCTGGCAGGACCTCTACCTGGGCCGCATCGACGAGGCACGGCGGCTCGATTTCCTGGCGTACTACTACAACAAGGCTGTCGCGTGGAACCGGGACGTGGTGGTCACCTACAAGGACGGGTTCAACAACCGCGGTGAGGTCTACGACTTCGAGCGCGGCGGCCCGGCAGGCATCCAGTCCCCCTACTGGCTCACCGACGACAGCGTCTCCAGCAGCAGCTGGTGCTACACGCAGGGCATCGGCTACTACTCGACCACCGCCCTGCTGCACGCATTGATCGACCGGGTCAGCAAGAACGGCACCATGGTCCTCAACGTCGCGCCGACGGCCGACGGCGTCATCCCGTCCGGGCAGCAGACGATCCTGCGCGGCATCGGCGACCACCTCAAGCGGTTCGGCGAGTCGATCTACGGCACCCGGGCCTGGTCCGTCTTCGGCGAGGGACCCACCCAGATGGGCGGTGGGTCCTTCGTCACCCCGCGCGCGGGCACCAACCGGGACATCCGGTTCACCCGCAACAAGAACAACACCGTCCTGTACGCGACGGTGCTGGGCTGGCCGGGCAGCACCCTGACCATCTCGACGATGACGTCGAGCCGGGTGAACCTGGGCAACCTGACCGGCGTGCAGCTGCTCGGCTCCACCGCCGGTACGTACGTCAATCTGCCCCGGCCCACCCAGGACGGGTCCGGCCTGCACGTCACCATGCCCTCGGCGAGCGCTCCGTACAGCGCGCTCGCGTACGTGGTCAAGCTGACCTTCGTCGGCGCGACCCCCACCGCGACACCGTCTCCCACCCCCACCCCCACCCCGACGCCGACCGGCACCACCGCACCGCCGGCCGGCCAGGCGACGGCGAAGTACACCATCACCAACTCCTGGGCCGGTGGCTTCCAGGCCGACGTCACCGTCACCGCCGGCGCGACGCCCATCAACGGGTGGAAGGTCTCCTGGAGCTTCCCCAACGGGCAGGTGATCACCCAGATCTGGAACGGCAGCCACACCCAGAGCGGGGCGAGCGTTACGGTCGCCAACGTCGCCTACAACGGCACGCTCGCCGCAGGCACCTCCACCACGTTCGGTTTCACCGCGACGTGGAACGGCACCAACAACCCGCCGGCCAGCATCACCTGCACCACCAGCTAAGCCCCGGGTCGTCGTCCGGGATTGGGCGGCTGGGGGCGAGGTTCGTCCTGCGCGGTCCGCGCGGAGTCTCCGGTGCGTCGACGTGCCCGGCTTTCCGACGACGGACCCCACGGCGCTGCATGCCGTGGGGTCCGTCGGGATGCGGCCGTCCGGGCCGGCCAGGCTGTTCTACCCACCGGGATCGGACGGTGCGGGCCAGTGCCCGGCCATTGCCCGGCCGCTCAGGTCGATGCTCTTGCCCGGATGGCGGCGTCACCCTCGGGCAGGACGTTGTCCAGTGCCAACCACCCCGGCCGTCCGGGCTTTCCTGGCCCGCCGGCAGTCGCGCAGGATGCGCACACACCGGTCGTCGTCCCAGTCGTGCAGGATCTACTGCAACGCGTGGATGTCCCCACCGGCCGACACCTCGTCGAAGAAGTTCCCGGGACGGTCGTCCAGCGGTGATCGGCGTCGAACGCGGAAAGTTCGTGTCGGCCGAGGCCCGGCACAGCCGCCTGGCCCTGGGCCGGATTTCGCAACTTTGCCTCTGACGGTTCCGAGACGCGGCCGAGTGCGCTGGCCCGAGCAGCTCCAACCCTCGGCGATCCACGGCGGCGCGGCCGGTAGCGTGTAAGGAGCATCCCCAGCTTCCCTGGGGCGATCCAGGTGATCCAGCGATCAGCGGGTGTTGTCCTCCCCGGTCGGCGGTGCCTGGTGGCTGTGGGGCGACTCGTTCTCCCCCGTCAACAACGACATGTACCTCTGGTCCACCAGCAGTGTCAGTGGCAACTCGTGGACGGTGACCAACCAGCGGGATTACACCCCACCGCTGAACAGCAAGCACGGTTCGATCACCGGCATCACCGATGCCGGGTACAGTGCCGCCACCAGCAGCTGGGGTACCCCGAACTGGGTCCGGCTGAAGTCCTCCGACTTCCCCGACTACTACGTTCGGCACTCCAACGGATCGGTCCGCATCGACCCGTACGCCTATCGACCCCTGCCAGGACCAGATGTGGCGGATGGTCCCCGGCCTCGCGGACTCCGCCGGGGTGTCGTTCGAGTCGGTGAACCGCCCGGGCAACTACCTGCGGCACAGCGGTTACGTGGCAGGGCTCGCCGCCAACGACAACACCGCCCTCTTCCGGGCAGACGCGACCTTCTACCGCACCGCCGGGCTGGCCGATAACTCCTGGTCCTCGTTCCGCTCCTACAACTTCCCCGACCGCTACCTGTGCACAGCAACTACGTGCTGCGCATCGACTTCCTCAGCGCGAGTTCGCTGGCGACGGACCGCCAGAGCGCCACCTTCCCCGGGTCACGTCCTAGTCGTTCCGCCCGGCGGCCGAGCGGAACGGTCCGGTGACCGCAGGACGGCTGGTGGTGCGCCGTGTCCGCGCCGTGAGAGCCAGACGTCAGCGGCAGTGGCGACTGTTGGCGAGCAGCGATCCACGCACCGGGAGGGCATCATGAACAACCCAGTCACCATCATCGGCGCCGGGCTCGGCGGTCTCGTCCTGGCCCGAGTGCTGTCCGGGCACGGCATGCCGGTGGAGGTCTACGAAGCCGAGGCCACGGCCGCGGCACGGTCGCAGGGCGGAATGCTCGACATCCATGACTACAACGGGCAACTCGCCATTGAGGCCGCCGGGCTGACCGACGAGTTCCGTCGCATAGTGCTGGCGGGCCGCCAGGCGATGCGGTTCCTCGGCACGGACGGCACGGTGCTGTTCGAGAAGGGCGACGACGGCTCCGGCGGACGCCCCGAGGTACAGCGCGGCGACCTGAGGCGAATCCTGCTCGACTCACTCCCGACTGGCACGGTCCGCTGGGGGGCGAAGGCCAGGACCGTACGCGGTCTCGGCCACGGTCGTCACGCGGTCACCTTCGCCGACGGCTCGACCATGGAGACGGAACTCCTGGTCGGTGCGGACGGCGCCTGGTCACGGATCCGGCCGCTGCTGTCCGACGCCGTTCCGGAGTACACCGGTGAGTCGTACGTCGAGACCTACCTGTACGACGCCACCACCCGGCACCCGAGGGTGGCGAAAATGGTCGGTGAGGGATCGATGTACGCGCCGTCGGCCACCGAAGGGATCGTCGCCCACCGGGAGAGCGGCGGCACCCTGCACGCCTACATCTCCCTCACCCGCCCGCTGGACTGGTTCGACGACATCGACTTCACCGACCGCGCCACGGCCGCCGCCCGGGTCGTTCAGGAGTTCCAGGGCTGGGCCCCCGAACTCACCGCGCTGATCACCGACGCCGACGGCGGACCGGTCCTGCGCCCGTTGCACGCACTGCCGCTCGGCCACCGATGGGATCGCGTCCCGGGCGTCACGCTGCTCGGTGACGCCGCGCACCTGGTCGCCCCGAACGGCG
Source organism: Micromonospora wenchangensis (assembly GCF_002210435.1). Classification (GTDB taxonomy): domain Bacteria; phylum Actinomycetota; class Actinomycetes; order Mycobacteriales; family Micromonosporaceae; genus Micromonospora; species Micromonospora wenchangensis. The sequence goes on along the minus strand of NZ_MZMV01000005.1, from coordinate 34,571 downwards.
AGGGCGCGAACCTCGCCATGCTGGACGGCGCCGAACTCGGCAAGGCTCTCGCCGCCCGCCCCGGCGACATCGAGGCCGCCATCGCGGAGTACGAACAGGCCATGTTCCCGCGTACCGCCGAGGTCTCGCAGGACGAGGAGCTGATGGCCAGCATCTTCGGCGGCACGCCACCCGACAGCGTGCTCGCGCTTCTGGCCGAAGAAGGTGAGCGCCCGTGAGCCGGTCCGGCCGGTCCGCGACGGCATGACGCGCCGCGCTACCGGTCGCTGTCGGTCACGGTGCAGGTGGCAGCCGCCACCTGCACCGTGGTCTGCTGCACGCAGCGACGACCCGCCGCGTACGCCGCGTCGAACCCGTCCTCGTCCAGCGCAGTCTTTCCCCTGCGGGTCAGCTCCCTGACCTGCGGGTCGGTGTGGTCGTGCGCGCCGCGCAGGCGGGCGGCGACACCGAGGAGCGCGGCCGATTCGTGATGTCTTCCCCGCCGGTCGGCAACCGCGGCCATCTGTACTGTCACCTGGGCGAGGACCGGTAGCTCCCGGGTGGCCCGGGCCGCCTCGTGCGCTACCGCCAGCGCCTCGTCGGCACCGGACAGGTCGCCCAGTTGCAGAAGGAGCGCCGCCCTGGTGCTACTCACCAGCGCACGGGCGTGATCGGCCGGGTAGGCCGGGACGACGGACAGCCCCCGCTCTGCGGCGTCGATGAGGTCACCCGCACGGTCGAGGTCGCCGAGCCGCACCCTCAGGGCCGCCTCGTGTATGTCGATGAGGACCAGCATCTCCGTCGAGGACGCGCGCCGGGCGCGCGCTCGTGCGGCGTCGAGCAGGTCTGCCGCCAGATCGGTGTCACCGCGGCGCAGGTGCAGGTCGATCCAGCGCAGGTCGCTGTGGAACTGGTCGCTGACGCCGAGCGCTCCGAATCGGCCGGTCAGCGTCCGGGCCTCGGTGAGGTCGGACATGGCGCCGTCGACGTCGTCGTACCGCCGCAGGGCCGCACGCATCGGTAGCACGGCAGCCGTGGCCCACTGGTCACCGATGCGCCGGAAGTGGTCCAGCGCCACCTCGACGTGACGGCGCATCCGGTAGAGCGCCCCTTCCTTTTCGGCGATCTCGGCCTGGAACATGTGCGCCAGCCCGGCCGACCACCGGTCGTCGCCGTCGGTGAAACGCGTGAAGGTCGCGAGCGCGGCTGGCTCGTCCTGGAGAAACAGAAGGATCGAACCCAGCAGACGGAAGTGGCCCGGCAGGTGCGGATGGGCGAGCAGCCGACCGGCCAGCTCCTGCACCGTCGTTTGTTCGTCGACCTCATACCGCGCGGAGACGCCGGCGGTGATGTCCGCTCGGTTGAGTAGATAGGCGGCACGGGCGCAGTCGCGTGCGACAGTCCATTCGCCGTTCGCCACCGCCAGTGCCTGCCCCAGCCAATGGATGCCGTCGGCATGGCGGCCACGCATCTGCCAGTACCAGGTGAGGTCGAGAGCGAGAGCGATCGCACCCGTGGCGTCCCCGGCGGCGCACAGATGGTCGAGGGCGGCGAGGATGTTGTCGTATTCTGCGTCGACGATCCCGATCGCGGCCAGTTGGTGGGGTCCACGCAGTCGGGGATCCTGCTCGGCCATCAGCGCGGCGAAGTGGGCCGCGGCCAGGTCACGAGCTCGCCCGAGCGTGCCGGCCTCGGCCAGCCGTTCCCTGCCGTACTCCCTGATTGTTTCCAGCATGCGGTAGCGGCCGGTGGTTGGATCTAGCTGGAGCAACGACCGGTCGACGAGTGTGGCAAGCACGTTCGGGACATCGGCGCTCCCCTCGCAGACTGCGGTGGCGGAGCTGGCCGTGGCGCCGCCGGGCAGGATGGCGACGTGTTCCGCGACGGCCCGTTCGCCGGCGTCGAGCAGATCCCAACTCCACGCGATCACCGCGCGCAGGGTGCGGTGCCGCAGTGGTGCGGTGCGGCTGCCCCTGCCGAGCAGGTGGAACCGGTCGGCCAGCCCCTCCGCGAGGTCGAGCAGCGACAGCGTCCGAAGCCGGGCGGCGGCCAGCTCCAATGCGAGAGGCATGCCGTCAAGTCCACGTACGAGGCGCACGACGTTGGACAGCGTCGTCTCGTCGACATCGAAGCCCGGGCGTACGGCGGCAGCGCGAGCGGTGAACAGGCGTACCGACGTGGTCTGTCGGGCCTGCGCGACGTCGGCGTCCGGGCCGGGTAGTTCGAGCGGAGCCAATGGGACGAGCCCCTCGCCGTCGACCGCGAGGGGTTCACGGCTGGTGGCGAGCACCCGCAGGCCGGGACAGCGGGGCAGCAGCGAGGAGACGACGCGCGCCACGGCGTCGATCAGGTGCTCGCAGTTGTCCAGTAGGAGGAGGATCTCCCGGTCGCTGAGTTCGGTGAGGAGGACGTCGGACTCGTCGTCGCCGGTCCGCCCGAGCGGGCCGCCGGTCCGCAGACCGATCGCGGCGAGCAGAGCCGATATGATCTTGGTGGGGTCGGTGACGGATGCGAGGTCGACCAGCCGTACACCATCGTGGTAGTCGTGACGGTGGCGGCGGCCGGCTTCCAGCGCGAGGCGGGTTTTTCCGGCGCCGCCCGGTCCGACGACGGTGACCAGCCGCCCGGCCGTGAACAGGGCGGAGATCCGGGCAAGGTCGTCATCGCGGCCGACAAAGCTGGTCAGAGGCACGGGCAGGTCAGCATTCGGCCGCCCGGCCCCGAGGCTCCCGGCCGGGAGCCCGGGCACGACTGGGTCGGCCGTCGAGGCGCCGGGCGCTGGTCGGGGCGGCTCGGGTCGCAGCAGTCGCAGATGACGCTCACGCAGGGCGGTGCCGGGATCGGTGCCCAGCACGTCGGCCAGCGCCTCGCGGACCCGCTCGTAGACGGCGAGGGCCTCTGCCTGTCGCCCCAGACCGGCCAGCGCGTCCATCAGCAGGGCGGCCGCCCGCTCATGTCCCGGCTGCTCCCGTAACAGCACGGACAGCCGGGCAGTCGCGGCTTCGGCCCGTCCGGAGAACAGTTCAGCACCGGCGAGGTCGGCGACCACCTCGATCGAGGTCTGCACCAGGCGGGTCGCGACGGTGGGCGCGACCGCCGCGATGATTGCGGGCTCGACGCCGGGCCGGTCGCCCCACAGCGCCACCGCCTCGGCGAGTGCCGCCTCTCGGCCGGTCGCGGCGAGTTCCTCGAACCGCACGGCGTCGACATCGGATGCCTCCACCGCCAGCCGGTATCCACCCGCGACCTGTCGGACCACCGTGGGATCCGGGGCGTCCGGGGAGAGCGCGCGGCGTAACCGGGAGACGAGTCGCTGGAGCGCCTGCGTGGGGTCGGACGGCGGGTCCTCCCCCCAGATCGCGTCGACCAGCACGGCCGGTGTGACCGGCCGGCCGCCAGCGAGCGCCAGCCGGACGAGCAGATTCCGCAGGCGCGTTCCGGGTACAGCCAGGGTGGTGTCACCGCGGGCGACCCGGAAGGCGCCGAGCAGGGTGACCCGTAGCCGTTCACCTCCGTCCATCCCCCGATCCTCCCGCGTTTCCCCGTCCGGTCCGGCGGCGGGGCGGTGTCCGCGCGGTGTGTGCCGCGTGTCAGCGCCGCGCCGCAGGCTGACGCCACTGATTCATCTACAGGAGGACGTCGTGACCGACATCAGGCAGCGCACCGCGGCCGCAGTGGCACTCATGGCCAGCGGAATCATCTACTTCACCGGCGAGTTCGTCGCCGCTGCGGCGTGGACGGATCCGCCCTACAGCTACACCCACCACTTCATCAGTAATCTCGGAGTCCACGGGCCGCTCACCGCGTTCGGTCAGTACATGTACTCCCCACTGGCCCTGGTGATGAATACCGGACTCGGGCTGACCGGCCTGGCCGCGCTGGCCGGAGTCGCGATGCTGAAGGGCTTGCCGGGTGGGCGGCGGGCGGCGACGGTCATCTCGGCGGTCGTGCTGGCGGTTGGCATGGTCCTGGTGGGGCTGTTTCCGGGGGACGGCGGCACTGACGGCACCGACTACCACGGGATCGGCGCGATCTTGGCCTTCGTCGCCGGCAACGTGCTCGTCATCCTGCTCGGTCGAGCGTATCGGCTGCTCGGAATGTCGTCCGGGCTGGGCCGTCTGTTGACCATGTCCGGGATGTTCGGCCTGCTCTCGCTCGTGGTCTTCGGGACCATGGTGGCCTCGGGTGCGGGCGTACTCATCGGCCTGTTCGAACGCGGGATCATCTATCCGTTCCTGATCGGCTTCGTCCTCGCGGGAGCGGCACTGCGCAGACGCCGTGCATAGCCGCCGGAGTATTCCGGAGTACGTAGGTTCTGCCGACGCGGACGCGACAGTCGCCAGGGCACGGTGATCCCGTGCGGAACCGCGACATCGGCCGGGTGCCCTGTCGCGTGGGCGCGCGCCCGGTGACGCCCCTGCGCGGTTTGACCACGAGAGACATGGAGATGACATGAGCGACGACATCACCCGCCTGGTCGGTGCCTGGAAGGCGTTGTGGAACGGAGACTTCAGCGACGTCGATGAACTGATCGCACCTGGGGTAAGGGTGCACGCGGCCCTGGCCGACGGCGGCGACGGCAGCGCGATCGACGACGCCGAGGCCATGACCGGCTGGGTGGCACAGCTTCGCGGTCCACTACCCGACCTGGTGTTCGACATCGAGGTCGGTCCGATCGTCCAAGACGACCTGTTGGCCCTGCGTTGGCGTGCCACGGGCACCTACGGCGGAGGCTTCCCCGGCGCCGGGGCACCGGTCGGCACGCCTGTCGACTTCACCGGCGTCGACCTCCTGCGCGTCCACGACGGTCAGATCATCGAGTACTGGCTCAACTCCGACATGCTGCTGCTCCTTACCCAGCTGCGCGTGCAGTCGGTCGAGCCTTCCGCTGTCTGACCGGATTCCCCCAGTTGGGCCGGCCGGCGCCGTGCGGCCGCCGGCCGGCCCGGCGATGTCACGCGCCGAGATCGGAGCGGTGCCGGAGTTGCCGCCGAGAGTTGATGCCGAGCTTGCGGAAGATGTTGCGCAGGTGGGTGTCGACGGTGCGCGGGCTGATGAACAGCTGGGCGGCCACCTCGCCGGACGTCGCGCCGGCGGCGACCAGCCGGGCGATGTGCAGCTCCTGAATCGTCAGCTGGTCGTACGTCTGTGGTGACCGATGGCGTGGCCGTTCCCCGCTGGCGCGCAGCTCGACGGCGGCGCGTCGGGCGAACGCCTCGAATCCGGCCTCGGACAGCAGGCGGTGTGCCGTGCGCAGGTGCGCTCGGCAGTCCCGCCGGCGGCCCTCGCGTCGCAGCCATTCTCCGTACACGAGATGGGCTCTGGCCCGGTAGGCCGACAACGGGCTCCGTTCGAGGTGCGCGACGGCGGTCCGGTACTGCTCCTCGGACCCGGTCACCATCCCTCGGGCGTATGCGGCGATGCCCAGACCGGTGGCGGTCCCGCTGGCGTCGGCGCGTTCCACGAGCGATTCCAGCGCCGAGCTGGCGGCCTCGGAGTCACCGCAGCGGACCGCCGCTTCGACCAGTTCGGGCAGGGAGAAACTGGCGAGGAAGAGGGTGCCGTCCGCGACGGCCCGCCGAGCGGCCGCCAGCGCGGCCGGATAGTCGGCGAGGCCGTTGAACAGCACCGCCGACGCCCAGTCGATGTTGCCGGTCAGGAGACCACTGCCGCTGGTGGTCGCCGCGACCGTGGCCTTCTCGAACAGCGCGAGCGCTTCGGCGCGGCGACCACGCAGGGCCGCCAGATGGATCCGGTGGTAGGGCATCGGCGGCCCGCCGATCGCGTCGGCGATGGCCTCTTCCTCGGCGATCGAGGCCATCGCCAGGCCAGGGTCGGCGGTGAGCGCGCCGTACGACCCCGCCTGCGCGAGCCCAAGACGCAGCAGCAGCGGAGAACCGGACTCGCGGCCGGTCCGCACCAGCCACTCGACGATCGCCGCATACCGATGGGGATCCCAGATCTCTGCCGCGAGCATGAGGGCGAGCGCGGGGTGCTCGATCCAGCCGGGCCTGCCGGAACCGTGGCGGCCGTCGAGAACCTGCCGGATCAGCGGGATCGCGCTGCGGTGGCCCGCCGAGTTCAGCAGGCCCAGCGCATCCAGCACGTCCGGCGGACGCGACGCGGTCGCCGGCACCGACCGCACGGCGGCCAGCACCAGATCGAGCACGCCGCTGGCCCGGCCGACGAGCAGACTCGTCTCGATCGCGTCCAGGAAGCACCTGCGGGCCCGTTCCGGATCCAACCCGGCCAACCGCCTTCCCGCGTGGATCATGAACTCTGGGCCGTTCTCGTCCCGGTGGCTCTGGAAGGCGACCTGTCCCCGCAGCAGGTCGGCGTGGGCGAGCTGGAACTCGTCGAGCCCGGTGTGCTCGACGGCTCTGACCAGGATGGCGGCTCGGTCGGGACGGCCCGCGACGAGGGCGGCATGCGCCGCCGCGAACGTTCGTTCGAGCCGGCCGGCGGGGTCCAGGGAAAGCTCGGCCGCCCGTTCCAGGAAGGCTGCTGCGGCCACCACGCCCCCGCGCGACCGGGCACGGGTGGCCGATCGGACGAGTTCCGCGGCGACGTCGTCGTCGGGGCCGACGGTGGCCTGGGCTCGGTGCCAGGCCCGCCGGTCCGGGTCGGTGCCGGCGTTGGTCGCCTCGGCCAGTGCCCGGTGGGCCCGCTGTCGTTCCCGCGCCGACGCGGCCCGGTAGACCGCGGACCGGGCCAGCGGGTGGCAGAAGCGAATGTCGGCGGCGAACTCGACAAGGCCGGTCGCGGCCACGCCGGCGCTGGCGGTCGGCACGTCGATGCCCAGCAGCTGCGCGGCCGGCCACACCAGGGTGGCATCGCCCGTGGGGTCGGCGCTCGCCGCGGTCAGCAGGAGACGGGCGTCGTCCGGCAGTGCCGACAGCCGGTCCCGGAAGCTGCGCTCGATACGGGTCGGTACCGGGGAGGTGTCCGGCGGCCCGAAGCCGCCCGCCTCGGGCAGTTCGAGCAATGCCAACGGGTTACCCCGGGCCTCGGCGAGCAGTCGGCTGAGCACCTGCTCGTCGAGGACGAGGTGCCGTCGGCCCGCGAGCACCGTCCGCGCCTCGGCGTCGGTTAACCCGGTGAGGTCGAGGCCGGGCAGTTCGTGCAGCTCGTCCGAGGCGGGCGACCGCAGCGCGAACACCATGGCGATCGGCTCGGTGGCCACCCGCCGGCCGACGAACGTCAACGCCCTCGCCGACGCCGCGTCCAACCAGTGGGCGTCGTCAACCACGCACAGCAGCGGGCGTACCCGGGCCGCGGCGGCGAGCAGACCCAGCGTCGCCACGCCGATGTGGAAGAGGTCGGGCGTGCCCTTCGCCAGTCCGAACGCGATCCGGAGCGCGTCGGCGTGCCGGGGTGGCAGGTCCGCGAGGTGACCCAGCACCGGCACGCACAGTTGATGCAGCGCGCTGTAGGGCAGTTCCCGCTCGAACTCCGCCCCGGCCACGTGGATCACACGTACGCCGGACGCCGCGTCGCGGGCGTGTGCCAGCAGCGTGCTCTTGCCGATGCCGGCCTCGCCGCGCACCACCAGCGCCCCGCCCCGCCCCGCTTGCGCCTCCCCGGTCAGCTCGTGGAGAACCTTGAGCTCGACCGACCTGCCGACCAGTGAGCCCCGGGAGCCAGCCGCGGATCGCACGCCGGCCAGGCTACCCCCTGTCCGGTCCGGAGTTAGCAGCCGGGAAGTCACGCTGTTCGCCTCCTGCAGTGCGCCAGACGGTTGCCGCTTCCCGCTGATGTGAGACCGAGTCAGCGGCCGGGTGACCGACCGCTGACGATCGAGCGGACGACGCGGGTCAGGAGGTCCAGACGGTGCCCCGGGGCTCGTACTCCAGGATGCGCGTCACCAGATCGGCGGCATCCGCGCCGAACTTACGACGAACGAGGTGCAGTCCCAGATCGAGTCCGGAGGTGACGCCGCCGCAGGTGACCAGGTCACCGTCGTCGACCACGCGGGCCTCGGTGACGAGGCCGCCGAACGCCGCGAGTTTGTCCTTGACCATCTGATTCTTGATGCAGCGCCGACCACGAGTCAGACCCGCCGCGCCGAGCAGCAGCGCTCCGGTGCAGACCGAGGCGACGACCAGGCCGGGGCGCGGTGCCGCGGCGAGTGTCCGCGGTAGGTCACCCTTCGCGATCTCCAGTTCGACACCGGGCCGGGTCGGGCCGGTCAAGCCGCTGCCCGGCACGATCAGAAGATCCGCGTCCCACGGCGACCAACCCGTGCCGACCTCGACCCGGGTGCCGCCACCGGCGGTGATCGTCCGCGGGACGTCGGCGGTGACGTAGTCGATGGTCAGCGGCGCACGGGCGGCACTGCGGGCGATGCTGAAGACCTCGTACGGCCCGACGAAGTCCTGCTCCTCGATGCCGTCGTACAGGAGAACCTGCACGCGCAGCGGGCCGGTCGCCGCGTCGGGCCGGTGGTGAGCTGTCATGCCCCGTTAGTCGTCCCGATCGAGGCTCGGGATCCGGCTCGATCATCCGTCGTCGACATGCCGCCGGGGCTGGGCGAGCCACCCGACGTCACCCGGAGCGTCCGCGACGACCGAAACGGTTACGCAATTCCCACCGACGCGACGCCGCTCTCCGATGACCGATGGTCTCCGTGTCCACGCGCACGAAGTGATTGAGCAGACAGGAAATCTCATGGCAGTCCGCACCCATGTCGTCGCGGAGGCACCAGTCGCGGCACCGACACGCTGGCAGGATCGGACCGGCCGGATCCTGATGGCGATCACGGCAGCCGCCACCCTGGTGCCGTTCGTCGAGGGCGTCTCCCGCCTCGGGGGTCTCCCCGACGACCTGATCCTGACCGAGTACTGGCGAACCTGTGCCTACATCGTCTTCGCCGGGATGTGGGCCATGCTGGCGGTCGCGCCCCGCAAGCAGCGCGGCATGTGGGAACTCCTGCTCTTCCACAAGCTCGCGGTCACCGTCCAGGCCGCGTTCATCCTCGACGTCCCGCACGCGCTGCGGACCCTGTTCGCCGACGGGTTCGTCTCGGCGACCACCATCGCCGCCTACGTGCTGTGCCGTGGCTGGCACACCTGGCGCCGCGGGGCGCTGGGCCCCGACGACAACCGCTGACCGGAGGGACGCCGTCATGACCAACCCCGTCACCACGAGCACGACCGAGATAGTCCTACCGGGCGTGGTCGATCCGAGCGGGCTGCAGGTATGCGCCCGCGAACTGCCCGCGCCGGTTGCGGGACAGGTCGTCCTGCGGATGGAAGCGACCGGTGTGTCGTTCGCCGAGCAGCAGATGCGCCGGGGCAAGTACTACGATCAACCGCCGTTCCCCTTCGTACCCGGATATGACCTGGTCGGAACCGTCACGGCCGTCGGACCCGGCGGGGACACCGACCTGGTCGGACGCCGGTTCGCCGCCGTCACCAAGATCGGCGCGTGGGCCACCCATGTGCTGGTCGAGGCCGCCGACCTGGTTCCGGTGCCGGACGGGGTGTCCCCCGCCGCCGCCGAGACCGTGGTCGTCAACGGCATCACCGCCTGGCAGATGCTGCACCGGCTGGCCAAGGTCCGCTCCGGGAACGTCGTCGTCGTGCTCGGGGCGAACGGCGGGGTCGGCTCCACGCTCGTCCAGCTGGCCCGGCACGCCGGCGTCCGCGTCATCGGCACCGCCTCGCCGCGCCACCACGACGCGGTACGCGCGCTGGGCGCCACCCCTGTCGACTACCGCGAGCCCGGCATGTACCACCGGATCAGGGCGTTGGCCCCGGACGGTGTGGACGCGGTGTTCGACCACGTGGGCGGCCCCGGTGTGGAACGGTCCTGGCAGTTGCTGCGCAGGGGCGGCACGCTGGTGTCCTACGGCACGGCGGCGACGAAGGACGAGGCGGGCAACTCGCGGCTGCCCGTGCTGAAGCTCTTCGCGCAGCTGAAGCTCTGGCACACCCTGCCGAACCACCGAAGCGCCTACTTCTACAACTTCTGGGCGGGCCACCGTAATCTGGCGGCTTTCCGGCGCAACCTGGCCGAGGACCTGACCCAGGTGTTCCGTCTACTCACCGACGGTGTGCTGGACCCGCAGATCGCCGCGGAGATCCCCCTGGCCGAGGCCGCGTCGGCGCTGACGCTCGCCGAGTCCCGCACCGTCGCCGGCAAAATCATCCTGGTGCCCTGATCACGGATGCCGGTGATGGCCCGGCGGAACGCCGACCTGCTCGCCCTCGCCCAGGACGACGAACTGACCCATCATCCCGTCGTCCTCGTGGGCGAGCAGGTGGCAGTGGTACATGTACGGCGTGTTCGGATCGGTGTGGTCCCGAAAGCGCAGCGCCAACCGGTAGCGCTTCCCCTGGACCAGCAGGACGGTGTCCTTCCAGCCGCGCAACGGTGGTTCCGGCATACCGCCGTCGACCGTCAGCACCTGGAACTGCACGTCGTGGATATGGAAGTTGTGCAGATACCCGTTGTCGTTCGTCACCTCCCACACCTCCACGGTGCCCTCCCGGACACCGAAGTCGATCCGGTCCATGGCCATCGAGCGCCCGTTGATCCGATTCGACGCGAGCACGAAGGAGCGTTCCTGGGCGACCGCGCGGCCGGCGAGGTCCGGTGCGGCGCCGAGCACGGCGGGCACGGCGGCGTGGCCGGACAGCGAACCCACGGCCCGGAACTGGCAGATGTCGAAGCGGTCGTCGAAGCCGTCGAGCCGTCCCAGCACCCCGCCGTGCGCCGCCGGGTAGGAACGCAGCTCCACCCGCTCCCCCGGCTCGAAGGCCACCACGATCTCCGCGCGTTCCCCCGGCGAGAGGTAGAGCCGGTCGGTCTCCCACGGCGCGGCGAGCAGACCACCGTCCGTGGCGACGAGCGAGAAGCGCCGATCGTCGGAGAACCCGAAGTGGTACAGGCGCGCGTTGGAGCCGTTCAGCATCCGCAGCCGCACGAGCCGGGTCGTCACGTCGAAGTACGGCCCGATCGTGCCGTTGACGAGGATCTCGTCGCCGATCACACCCAGCGAGCCCGCCAGCGGTTCCCGCTGCACGAACTGCTGTTCCTCGTCGAACGCGCGGTCCTGCACGATCATCGGGACGTCGTCGACGCCGTACTCCGACGGCAGGTTCAGCGCCTCGACCCGCTCGTCGTCGACGAGGAACAGCCCGGCCACGCCCCGGTACATGTGGTCGGCGGTCGCGCCGTGTACGTGCGGGTGGTACCAGAGCGTCGCGGCGGCCTGGTCGATCGTCCACTGCGGCGCCCAGGTGTCTCCGGCCCCAATCGTCTGGTGCGGGCCGCCGTCCATCACCGCCGGCAGGTGCATGCCGTGCCAGTGCAGCGACGTCGCCTCGTCCAGACCGTTGTGCACCGCGAACTCGACCCGCTCGCCGCGCCGAGCCCGGATCGTCGGGCCCAGGTACGTGCCGTTCACACCCCAGGTGCGGGTGGCCTTCCCGTCCTTGAACCGGGTCTCACCCGGCTGGATGCCGAGCGTGAAGACACGGGCGCCCAAGGCGCCACTCGTCGACCGGGCCAGGGCAGGAATCGACAAGGCCGTGTCGAAGGCGAGCTTCCCCACGGTGTCCCGCTTCACGCTCAGGTAGTAGGCGCCGAAGCCACCGCCACCCAGGGCGACCGCGCCCCCCACTCCCCACCCGAATGCCTTCAGCACCGTACGACGTCTCATGGCACAACCGTTTCGCAGCCGGCGATTCCATCGCGTCGGCGACAACTGCGTAGCCATGAGATCAGCCCCGCGCTACGAGAGCAGCTGGAACAGCTCCAGTTGAATTCCATCGGGGTCGCGGAGGTAGAGGATCTTCGTCCCCGCCAACGCCCCCGCTTCGACACCGTCGCCGTCCTCGAGCACGACCGGATCGGCGTTGACATGCACGCCCCGCTCCACCAAGTCCCGGTGCGCCGTGTCGAGGTCGTCGACCTCGAAACACAGGTGCATCACCCCGACGTCACAGTTGCGTCCGGTGAAGGGCTTCGGCCGCGGGCTGTCGTACTGGATGAGTTCCAGGAGGACGTTGTCGCCGGCCAGCGCGAACGATGCCCGCATCGACGCGTTTTCGACCTCGACGACCGCACCGATCGCCGGGTTCGTGGCGGAGATCGTCACGCCGCTCGGCGCGATGCCGAGGACGTCCTCGTACCACCTCAACGATCGGGCCAGATCGCTGACCGGCACGCCAATATGGTTCATCCTCGTCACTCTGCTCATGAACCCATCCTGGCGAGCGAGCCACGGTGGTGGAAGGCACGGATCTTCCGCGTACCGCTGATACCACCCAATCCCCTGACCGTTGGCGGATCATGTGTTCATGAATGACCTCGGCGCTACGCTGCGGGCCTGGCGGGAGCGTACGGACCCGGATGCGGTCGGTCTCCCGAACGCATCCCGTCGCCGCGTCGCCGGGCTTCGACGTGGCGAGCTGGCGACGCTGGCCGGCATCTCCTCCGAATACGTGGCACGCCTCGAACAGGGCCGGGCCGGCACGCCGTCGGCGCAGGTATGCGCCGCCCTGGCCCGCGCATTACGACTCTCCGACGACGAGGAGGCGCACCTGATGCGCCTTGCCGGCTTCGCCGCGGCCCCGGACCGGATACCCTGCCGGATCCCCGGCAGCATGCGCCGCGTCATCGACCACCTGGGCGACGTCCCGGCGGCCGTCTACGACGCCGCGTGGCGACTTCTGCACTGGAACCGGCTGTTCGCGGCCGTCTTCGGCGATCCCGCGCACTGCTCCGCCGACGACCGCAACGCGCTGATCGTCCAGTTCGAATCCCGAAATACCCGCGTCCGCCAGACCGACACCGAGCGCGCCTACTTCGAACAGTCGCTGGTGGCCGACCTGCGCGCCACCAGCGCCCGCTACCCGAATGAACCCGACGTGGCGGCGCTGATCACGCGCATGGCGGGCAACGACCGGTTCCGCCGACTCTGGGCCCTCGGCACGGTGGCCCTGCACGAGAGCGCACACAAGACCGCCCTACATCCGGACGTGGGCCCAATCCCGCTGGACTCCAACGTCCTGACTACTCGGAACACCGACCTTCGCCTCGTCGTCCTCACACCCCGGCCCGACACCACAGCCCGCGAGAAGCTGGACCGACTGGGTTGACGAGGGCCGGTTCCGCGGCAAGTCGGGCTAGAGCCAGCGCATGCGGGGTGATGTTCCCCGGGTTTCACGGAGCCGCGGCTGCCCCCGGCCTTTCGGTCGCCACGGGCGATGTCTGGTTTGTCGCCGCGTGCTCACCGAGTTCGGTAAGCGGCCTCAGGTGGCCCATCGCGCCCGTGCACGGCAGCGGATCCTTGAGCATCGATGGTCGTTGTTCTCGTCATAATGGGTGCTGCGACCATCACCAAGCGGCGTTCGACGGGCCCGTCCCGGTCGGCCAGCGGCCTACCTACCTGTTGACGGTCCCTCCGAGTTCGCCGATGGCGATGCGTCTTATGGTCACGGTGCGAAGACGGTGCCGACTGAGGTCGGGCCGGTGCGGATTTACGTTCCTCGGGACCGGGCGGGATCGTTCACGCTGCGGATCATGCCACGCATGCCCGCCGTCTGGAGGGGTTCAACGAGGCGATCCTGTCCCTGTACGCGAAAGGACTGACGACCGGGGAGATTTCCGCGCATCTGGCGGATGCGTATGACGCCGAGGTGTCCCGGGAGTTAATCAGCCGGGTCACCGACGGCGTCCCGGCCGACATGGAAACCTGGCGGCAACGGCCCCTGGACCGGATCTATCCGGTGGTGTTCATCGACGCACTGGTGATGAAGATCCGGCAGGGGCAGGTCGCGAACCGGCCCGTCTACGTGGCGGTCGGGATCAGCCTCGACGGGGAACGCGACGTCCTCGGCATGTGGGCCGGCACCGGCGGCGAGGGCGCCAAGCAGTGGGCCGGCTACCTCACCGAACGGCGCAACCGGGGTGTGGACGACGTGTTCATGGTCTGCTCCGACGGGCTCAAGGGCATGACCGACGCGATCGAGCAGGTCTGGCCCCTCGCGGTGCACCAGCAGTGCGTCGTGCACCTCGTGCGGGCCAGCCTGCGTTACCCGAATCGCAAGGAGTGGCAGAAGATCACTCCCGCGCTGCGGGACATCTACACCGCCCCACCGTCGCGGCCGTCGAGGCCCGGTTCGAGGCCTTCGCCGCCGAGTTCGGTGACCAGTACCCGGCCGTGATCCGGCTGTGGCGGACCTCGTGGCCGCAGTTCGTGCCGTTCCTCGACTACGACCACGAGGTCCGCAAGGTCCTCTACACCACCAACATCATCGAGTCCCTGAACGCACGGTTCCGGCAAGCCGCCCGCCGACGCGGGCACTCCCCCACCGAGCAGGCCGCGATGAAAGTCCTCTACCTCGTCGTCCAACAGAAACACCGAGGCGGCAGCAGCATCACCGGCCGGGTCTACGGTTGGCCAAAGCCCTCAACGCCCTGATCCTCGCCTACAGCGACCGGATCAACATCCAACAACCTCGATCACACCCAGCGGTCAAACACGGAAAACGCCATGCTCCCCGGGGCAGGCCCGGAGATCATGCGCCGAGTCGGGTCCACCACTGGTGTTGTCCCCAATTGGACTGCCCGGTGTAGACCGCGCCGTCGAAGTTGCTGTCCAGGATCAGGCCCGTCGCCCGGTTGCCCCAGAGGTATGAAGAGATCTGGTGATCATTGCCGATCATGTCCCATGTCTGGTAGTTGCCTCCGTTGCACGGCAAGGCGTACACAGCGCCGTTGAGATTGCTGTCCAGGCACCAGCCGGAGGCCCGGTTCACGAAGGTGTACCCCCCGTTCACCACGTTGAGGATCCAGTGCTGATTGTGGACGTTCGGATAGCAGGGAAGCGTGTAGACCGAGTTGCCAGAGCTGTCTAGGCATCGCTTCGTGGCGTAGTTCCTGAGGGCCGTGGTGTCGGCGGCCAGTGCCGGCTGGGCGGCGACCACGAGACCGGACGCCACCAAGCCGATGGTCATGGTGACGCGGATCAGGCTGCGGGTGAGCAGGTTCTTCACAGTACCTCCGATGCGAGTGCTTGACGTGAAGGTACGTTGGCGCCGTTCGGCTCCGCGTCGGTGACAACTACGTACGTGGTGCAACGGAAAGTTAGGTGAACAAGCCCTCTCACCACGACCTCTATCGTCGGCAGAGTGCGAGGAAATTGCCTTGTTTACCGTGCTCACGATCGCCGCGTCCGTTCTGGTCGGGCTCTTCCCCGCCGCCCGGGCGCTCGCCGTGCTGCAGGATGGCCAGGCGACCGGGCAATGGAATGTGCAGGGGCAGAGCCAGGGTGGCAAGGTCCACCGGAGTTCCGTCGGCAGACCATCGTGCAGGGAATCCTTGATGACCCGACGGTCCAGGTCCTGGCGTTGCAGGAGGTGGGCAGCGATCCGCCACCGACGGCTCAGCCGACCGGGCGGATCCTCTACGGCGTGGTCGAGTACTGCTGGAACTGCGGCACCGGGACCCGCCCGAACAACGTCTTCGTCTACTGGACCGATGTCCAACAGCAGCGCTACGGCCTCGCGATCGTCACCCGGGAATCGGTGGTCGACGCACGGCGGTTGACGGCACGGCCGTTTCAACATCATCTGGTGATGCCGAGGATGGTGAATGGCCTGGTCATGTTGCGGTTGGCCCACTGGTGGCTTCGGTGATGTCGGTGCGGTCGTTGAGGCGTAGGGCATTGATGGCGAGGTTGCGGAGCGAGGCGAGTACGCAGGGGCCGGAACGGGTGCGGACGCGGGAGTGGTCCTCGCGGTAGCAGGTGTCTCTGACGAAGCGGAGGGTTTCGATGGTCCATTGGCTGGGGTTGAACGCGGCGATCTGGGCCGGTCACGCGGTTTCGGCGGGGTGGCTGGTGACGCTCAGTTGCGCGGCGGCGGGCTGTTTGCCGTTAGTGGTGACGTAGCGTTCGACCAGCCAGACCTGGTGGACGTTGGGGAACGGTAGGTCGGGCGGGGCGGGTAGGACTCGCATGGTGCGGCGGGTGGTCCGGCCGTGTCCGGTGTCGGTGTTCTCGTGGCCGATCGGGGTGTCGGCCCAGGGCAGCGCGTCGAGGGCGTGGAACAGGGCTTGCCGGTTTTCCTTGACCGGGAGCACGAGGTTGCCACCCTGCTGGTGGATGAGGTCGGCGGTGGCCTTGACGGTGTGCAGGGCGTCGGCGGTCACGGTCACGTCGCGCAGATCGAGGGTTTCCAGCAGGGCGCGGGCGGTTTCTGGTTCTCGGGTTTCGCGCCGTCGGTGGGCGTTTGGGCGGTGACGACGGCGGTCGGGTCGGGGCAGGGTTAGCCGGTCAGGGCGGACAGCAGGTGCGGTTGTTCGCCGTCGATCCCGACGGCGCCGCGCACGGTATTACCGTCCAGGCGTACCTGTGCCGGTGCGTCGCGGCTGCCGCAGGCCTGCTCGCCGGCCTACGACCGGATGATTGGTCTGGACTTGTTCGACGTCAGCGCCGACGGCGCGATCACCAAGGCCCCGTGTGGCGGTGACCGGGCCGGTCGGTCTCCTGTCGACCGCGGCAAGGACGGCATGAAACGCTGCACCGGCGTCGACGGTTACGGCATCCCGCTCGGCCTCGTCGGCGCTCCGGCCAACCGGCACGACGCGCCGTTGCTGGCGGCACCTTCGAGGAGTGCAGCCGCCAACTGCGCCACCAATGGCCGCAGTGGGTCACCGCCCATCTGGACCGCTGATACGACAGCCGTGGCACCCGAGAGCTGCTCGACGAGATCGGCTTCGACGCCGAGATCGCCCGCAAAGGCCTGCCCGTACCGATCCAGGTCGGCAAGCGGTGAGTGGTCGAGCGGACGAACTCGTCGATGAACGCGTTCGGCAAGATCCGCTGGTGCACCGACCGCGACGCCACAGTCACCGACTTCTACCGGTAACTGGCCGCCGCCGTCGTCACCGTCCGTCACTCATCCACCGGGCACGAACCCTCTACCGCGGGGACACCCGGCCCACCACCCGCCGACTCAAGTGACACCTACTGCCGGTCCCTCTAAGTAATTCCTACCGATGCGATGTCGAGCCCCGCTACCGCATGGTCTCTGTGTCCGAGGTCTGGAGGATCTGACGTGGGCTCTGCACGCAAACGGTTGGCCACGATCATCGCGGCGACGACGGCAGCGACGCTGTTGTCCGCAGTCGAACCGATGACACCGGCGGTGGCGGCCCCGCAGGACCGGGTCACCGCGTCCTGGAACATGCAGGGCCAGAGCGACGGGACCGGGGGGCCTCCGGAGTCGCGGTGGCTGACCGGTGTGCAGCAGATGCTCAACCAGGAAGGGGTGCAGATCGCTGCACTCCAGGAGGCGGGCAGCACACCGCCCGACCGAGCGGTGTGGACCGATCGTCGGTTCGCCGATCCCGGCGTCACCGAGCATCTGTACAACATCGGTTCGGAAAGCCGCCCGGACCTGGTGCAGATCTACTGGGCCGACCCCGGTCAGCAACGCAACGGCCTGGCCATCGTCACCCGGGAGACGGTAAGCGACGCCGTGATCCTGCCGGTGGGCGGACGGTTCAACTCGCGGCCGATGATGGGCGTCCAGATCGGCACCGACTGGTATTTCACCGCCCACGCGCTGTCCAACGGTGAGAACAGCGCCAACGACGCCGCCGACATCATCGAGACGGCGCGGCAGTTCATGGCTCGCCGCCCCACCGGCGAATGGATGGTGCTCGCCGACTTCAACCAGAACCCGGCACGGATGCCGGCCGCGCTACAGAACCACATCGTCGCGGCGAACCAGCCCACCCACCAGGGTGGCCATGAGCTGGACTTCGCCTATGCCAGCAACGAAAACAACAACACCATCAACGCCGAGGTTCGCGGCGGAAACTCCGACCACGCGTACGTCCGTTACGTAGTGAACGCCGGCTGCGGCTCCGGCGGGGGCCTCGCACCCCGGACGACCGCCGACCGGGACTGCTACGCCCCGGTCCCCGGCGACACGTACCGCTTCTTCGCCCGTCACATGGAGAACGCGGTGATCGCGTTGAAGACGAACGACGGCGTCGACATCGGACCGCACGTCAGGACGCCGCGCGGCAGCCTCGACGAGGCCATTCAGGTGCGCTTCAGCACGATTGGAGGCCAGTACCAGCTCGCCTGGCCGCAGGCCGACCCGGCGACCGACCGTTGCCTGACCTGGGAGACGAACTCCCGGAGCACCGGCAGCACCCTCTGCTCCGAGCAGGCGGAGGTTTCGCGGTGGCAGTTCAAGGACGGGCAGATCTTCACGCCCGGGCTCAGCGGCGCCCTGCAGCCCTCCGCCGCGGCTCTCGGATCGCGGCTGATGGTCGCGCAGTCCTTCTACCAGTGGCGACCGGAGCCCCGCAACGGCATCGGCCCGCGCTGGGACCCGATCGGGGAGTTCCGGGACGCCACCCCTGCCGGCTCGGAGACCCACTTCCCCGACCTCGACGGCGACGGCGACGCCGACCACGTCATCGTTCAGCCCGACGGTCGGATACCCGCGTGGCGCAACAACGGCCCCCGATCCACCTGGACCGCCCTCGGTGACATCAGCCCGCCGGACCGGGGTCTGCCCACTACGGTGCACTTCGGCGACCTCGACGGCGACGACCGGGACGACTACATCCGCGTGCTGGCCGCTGACGAGTCGCCAAACGGGATCCGGGTCATACAGGTGTCCCGCAACGAGTCCGACGCCGCGCAGAAACGATGGGGAGCACCCACCATCGTGGCCAACAACCTGCTCTACGAGAACCCGCGCTTCGTCGACATCGACGGCGACGGCGACGACGACCTGATCAACTCGGATCGGCTGAGCAACGCCAGCCTCTGGGAGAACCGGTCCCCGGGCCGGATGCCGGTGCCGGGCGACTGGCACTCGGTCAGCGGCTTCGCGACCCCCGCCGACAGCTATTACCAGACGTCGTTCGCGGATGTCACCGGTGACCGCCGGGCCGACGTGCTGCGCGTCGACTACCCCAGCGGCAAAGTGCTGGCCTGGGAGAACACCGGCGCACCGTGGAGCGCGACGACCGGCTGGCGGTCGCTGGGCCCGATCCGTGACGATGGCCCGTTCGCCGGCACCACCGGCCTGTTCGTCGACCTCGACGCCGACCTGATCAGCGACTTCGTCCTGGTCAACGCCGTCTCGGGTGGTCTCGACGGTTGGCTGCTGCCCCGCTACGGCAGCGCTGATCCCGGCCCGGGACAGCCCGGCCAGAGCGGCGGGCAGGACCTGCCGGCCGGAACGCTGCCGGCGTACGGGGGTGGGCCACCGCGACCGCAGCTCGACGGCCGGCTGTTGCAGAACAGCACGTTCACCGGCACGGACAAGCCGTGGTGGACCAACGCGGGGATGACGCCGAAACTGGAGGGCGGGACCTTCTGCGTGACCGCGCCCGCGTCCACCAACCCGTGGGACGTCCTGGTGGGCCATAACAGCATCTACCTGCCCGGCGGCACCACGTACACGCTGCGGTTCCGCGCCCGCACCAACACGGCGGCGAACCCGCTGATCTACCTCGCGCCCTTCGACAACCCGACGAACGTCACGTACCTGAACAAAGGCTTCAACACCGGCACCGCCTGGAAGGAGTACGAGTACAGCATCATCACGACCTACCCGGAGCCATACCGGTTGGCCCAGCTCCAGTTCCGCCTCGGCAAGTCCACCGCGCCGTACGAGTTCTGCATGGACGACGTGACGCTCACCGGCGTCGAGTACGCGTACCGGGCCGACGCCGGGCCGGACATCAAGGTGAACCAACACGGCTATCTACCCAACGGGCCCAAACGGGCGACGTTGCTGTACGGCGCGTCCCAGGCGGTGCCGTGGACGCTGCGCCGGGCCGGCGGCGGCGCGACGGTGGCGACCGGCCTCACCACCCCGACCGGCTTCGACGCGTCGGCCAGCGCCATCACACACGTCATCGACTTCAGCCACGTCACGACCACCGGCCGGTTCGAGTTGGTGTACGACGGCTGGGTCGACCGGCCCAGTCACGCGTTCGACATCCGCGCGGACCTGTATGACCGGCTGCGCACCGACGCGACACGGTTCTTCTACACCAACCGCAGTGGGATCGCGATCGACGGGGGCATCGCCGGGGCCGCGTACGCCCGCCCGGCCGGGCACGTCGCCGACTCACCGAACGGTGGCGACACCCAGGTGCCCTGCCAGAAGCCGAAGTCGTTCCTGAACAACTGGACCTGCTCCTACCGGCTGGACGTCACCGGCGGCTGGTACGACGCCGGTGACCACGGCAAGTACGTCGTCAACGGTGGCATCGCCACGTACCAGCTCCTGTCGACGTGGGAACGCAACCGGCCGGCGGCGCTCGGCGACGGCACCCTGGCCGTGCCCGAACGCGGCAACGGGGTTCCGGACATCCTCGACGAGGCCCGCTGGAACCTCGACTTCATGCTGAAGATGCAGGTGCCCGACGGTCTCCCGCTGGCCGGCATGGTCCACCACAAGGTGCACGACGAGACCTGGACCGGGCCGCCGATGCTGCCGCACCAGGACAAGAAGCCCCGGGAACTGCACCGGCCATCGACCGCGGCCACCCTGAACCTGGCCGCCGTCGCCGCCCAGGCAGCGAGGATCTACCAGCCGTACGACGCCGGCTTCGCCGCCCGGCTGCGCGCGGCGGCCGAGCGCGCGTATGCTGCGGCCCGGGCCAACCCGGCGCTCTTCGCACCGTACGAGGACCGCAGCGGCGGCGGTCCCTACAACGACGGGGACATCTCCGACGAGTTCTACTGGGCCGCCGCCGAGCTGTACCTGACCACCAGGGACACCACCTACCTCACCGCCGTCCGGGTCAGCCGGTTCCACACCGCCGGTACGGCGTTCAGCCAGAACGGCTTCTACTGGGGATCGGTGGCCGCGCTGGCCCAACTCGACCTGGCGCGGTTCGGCACCGAGCTGAATGACCGTGAGCAGATCACAGGGTGGGTGGTCGCCGCCGCGGACCGGTTGATCTCCTTCCAGAAGGCCGAGCGCTTCGGGCAGACCTACACCCCCACCACCGGACGCTACGACTGGGGCTCGAACGCCTCCATGCTGAACAACCAGGTCGTTCTCGCCACCGCCTACGACCTCACCGGCAACGCCAGGTACGCCGACGCCGTCTTCGAGGGCCTCGACTACCTGCTGGGCCGCAACGCCCTCGGGCAGTCGTACATCACCGGCTACGGCAGCAACGACGCGAAGAACCAGCACAGCCGGTGGTACGCGAAATCGTTCGACGCCCGACTGCCGAACCCGCCCGTCGGGTCGGTCGCCGGTGGGCCCAACTCCAGCCTCCAAGACCCGCTCTCGGCGAGTTGGCTATCCGGGTGCGCCCCACAGCTCTGCTACGTCGACAATCTCGAAGCCTGGTCGGTCAACGAGATCACCATCAACTGGAACTCCGCACTGACCTGGGTGGCCGCGTTCGCGGCCGATGTGGCTGGCCGTCGAGGATGACGGGACTGTCAAACGAACGGCCCGATCCTTGCTGAGCCGAGGGTGACACGGCGACGACAGCCGCTGCGGCCGGTCCGCGGACGCTGTCCGGCCTACAAGAAGCGCTCAGGGTCGAAGCTATCGAGGTCGATAATGCGAACCCGGGGATGGACGTTGGTAAAGCAGCCCGCATCCTCCTCGTTGTCGAATACCTGCAGATCTGGCACGCAGCCGTGCTGCTCGTGCTGCATGGCCTGCGCCGGCGCGCTGTGGGGACCCGCCGAAAAACTTCTGCTGTATGACTTCAGCCGACCCGGCGAACTGCCCAGCGCGGTACGCCTCAATGCCACCTTCCGCAGCCTCGGACAGCTCTGCGGACCGGTGGTGGGCTCGGTACTGCTGCTGCTCGGGCCCAGCACCGGCATCCTGCTCAACGTCACGTTCTACCTGCCGCTCACCCTCTGCCTCAGGTCGTTCTTCGTCGGCGCATCCCTGCAGTCGACGATGCCGGCGTTCGCCGAGGATCTCGACGACGGTCACAGCGGCACCGCCTACGGTGTGCTGCTGCTCGCCACCGTGGCGGGGGGCGGTGCTCGGTGTGCTACCCCCGCCACGCCATGGTTAGACATGTGCCGACCATTCGTGGGGTAGTCGCACCGCCGAACCTGCTGGTTGCCGCCGATCGGCCCATAACACCGGTCGGGCCGATCGCAATCAGATGCGCCCACCGCCGATTCCTCGACACCCCCGGAGCGACGACGCCGGCCAGCACATCGAGCGGAACGTCGCCGGCCAGCGTCAAGCGGTACTCGGTCGCCATGGATAGCCCTTCAGTCTCGTCGCAGGATCTGGATTATCGCCCCGCTGCGCGTCACCGCCACCAGTTCCTTCAACCCTGCGATCGGCCAGCCGTCGAACTGCTTCTGCAACGCCGCGAGATCGCCGCGCCAGTCGTGGAGGTTGACCGCCACTCGCTGGGTCTGCCCGCTGGCGATCTTGTCGTCAACCCCGCTCCACACGCCTCGCACGCTCTTCGCCGGCGTCGGGGAGTAGCAGTCGAAGACATGCCCCTGCAGCCAGGACCGTGATGGCTTCGTGCAGGTTGTCGTCACCGGCAGACAGGCTGATCTTTCTGTCGGCGACAAGTTGGCGCATCCGGGTACCGTCCAACAGCCAGCGCAGGAACAGCACGGACTGCTGGAAACAGCTCAGCGCGCGCCGCTTGTTGCGGGTGCACGGCGCTGCCGTTCGGCGTGCACCAGCTTCGACAGGTAGAACACGGTCCGGTCGCGTACCGGCAGGGTGGCGGTGTAGGTGATACTCATGGTCGGCGCGGGGCTCCGTGAAGTTGATCCGTGAGAAGACCACTTCGTATCGGAGTTCCGCGTCCTTGCCCACCTTGATCACGCCCATCGGGGCGATTCCCGTACGTCACCTATCATCCCGGACAGTACTCCCGGGGACCGAAGGCTTACCCGGAGCGGCTCACTGGGAGCGTATCGGAGAGTTACCTGAAGAACGTCCGTCATGTCCTATGGGCCGACCTATCCCCCTGTGCTCGAAGTGCCACGATGCGCCCCAGTCGACGAACTCGATCGGAGTATGCGATTCGGCGGTTTGAGCGTTGAGGTGTCGGCTGCCCGCCGTCCGATAGCTTGATGGTGTGGTTGAGTTCGAGGTTCGTGAGCGGGTCGAGGCGGACGAGGCGGCGTTGGCGGCTCTGCGTGAGCAGGTCGCCGACGGGGGCCGGGTCGCCTTCACCATCCGCGACCACGTGCCCGCCGCTGATGTACGGCGGGCCCGGCATCCGGACAGCGTCGGAGTGATCGCAGAGGCTGACGGGCGGCTCGTGGGGTCCGGGTGGGTGCGGTTCGATCGGGCGCGGATCGGCGGGCAGGTGGTGCAGGTAGGGTTTTTGCACGGGCTGGCCGTACACCCGGACTACCGGCGGCAAGGGGTGGCTCGGGCGATGACCGATTTCCGGTTACGGCGCGTCGAGGCGCGCGGTCCGGGGGTGGTCGCCGTGGCTACCATCCAGCGGGGCAACGCCGGGTCGATGGCGAACGCGGAGTGGTGGGCGTCGCGAGTCACCGGGGACCTGCGGGTCACGCCGGTGCCGATGCGGCGGGCCCGGCCAGGGGGCGGGGGTGGTTGGACCGTCCGGGCGGCGGTGCGCGATGACCTCGACACGATCGTGGCGGAGCTTGAACGGCGCTACCGGGACTTCGGGGTGGCGCCGGTGACGGGCCGTGAGGAGTTGACCGCCTGGTTGGAGACTGCGGTCGGGGACATCACGGAGGTAAACTCCTACGTGGTAGTGACGGACCGTCGGGGCCGGCTGCTGGCCGGGCTCGGTGTGATCGACGAGGCACGGCTTTCGGAGATGCGGGTACGCGCCATG
Source organism: Micromonospora wenchangensis (assembly GCF_002210435.1). GTDB lineage: Bacteria > Actinomycetota > Actinomycetes > Mycobacteriales > Micromonosporaceae > Micromonospora > Micromonospora wenchangensis. The sequence continues at coordinate 10,769 of NZ_MZMV01000005.1, read as the reverse complement.
CCGTACGCCATGCGGTTGGCCGGTCGTGCGCTCGGCGTTGTCGGCGCCGGTGGGGTCATGCGGAATCTGTCGGTGACGTGGGCCTGGCATCGTCCGGACTCGGTGGCTGCTGGGCGGTTCCTCTGGCAGACCGTCCGCTGGCGGATGCGGGGTCGAGGCACCGCACTGGTCACTACCGTGGACGTCCGCGATCCGATCCGCGCGATGATCTCGGCGCCGGGTTGGCTGCCGTCGACGAGCATCGCATTGGTGATCCGGTCGAGTAGTCCGTGGGACGACGCCCGGCTGCTGGCGGTGCCGTCCTGAGCGTCAGGCCGGCACCGGGCGAAAGAGCTCGGGTTGACGGCGGGCCAGTTCGGCCAGCTCGTGCCGGCCGGTCACGCCCACTTTGGCGTACAGGTTGGACAGGTGGTACCCCACCGTCTTTCGCGTGATGAACAGCTCGTCGGCGATCTGTGCGTAGCTCATCCCGGAGACGGTCAGGCTCAGCACGTCGCGCTCTCGGTCGGTGACCACGAACGTTGGCGCGGCGATCGGTACGGGCTCGGCGAGGCGCTGCCGGATCTGATGAACGTACGGGGTGGCGCCGAGCCGTCGGTAGGCGGTGAGCGCCTCCTGCAGCAATGGCCGTGCTCTGTCAGGGGAGACCATCCGCGCCTGGTCGACGTGCATGTGGGCGCGGAACAGCGGCAGGTTCATCCCTGGGTCGCGCAGAGCCGGCTCCATCGCGCGCACGGCGCCGGGTACGTCGCCCTCCTGTTCGGAGGCCAGGGCTCGCAGCCACGACGCGCACGCTGGCGCCCAGGCGGGCAACGGGTCGAGCCGCACCAGTTCCTCGGCGCACGTGCGGGTGTGGTGGGTCGCGCCGGCCCAGGTCGCCGCGACGCCGGCACTGAGCAGCCACAGCGCCGTCGGGCGGTACGACCCGGCCAAAACTGCCTCGATGCTCGGCAGTTCGGCTCGCCCGACCCCGCGCATGCGGTCGCGGTCGCCCTCGGCGTGGGCTCGTAACACCATCAGGTGGGTCAGGTTCGAATCGCCCGCTGCGCGGCCCTGCCGCATCTGCTCGACCAGCGGGGCCATCGCCCGATCCATCTCGTCGAAGCGCCCATCGCCCAGTAGCAGGTACAACGGATAGACCGGATCCGGATCGAGCTCCATACCGAGGTGCATCGAGATCCGGGCGTTCGTCCAGTCACCGAGTAGCCACTGCACGAAACCGAGCCCGAGCGGAATGCGACCGTCAGCGCCGGTGAGCTCACCGCCGCGGAATCGGCGCATCACCTCCTGCAGATCGGAACGGGCGATGTCGAACAGGCCGGCCCGCACCGCGACGATCGCGCGCCGGGCCAGCTCGTAACTCGCCTCGACCGGCACGGCGGCGGCGTCGGACAGCGCGGGGTCCAGTGTCCGCCACTGCTGAGCTGGAGACATCCGAAGATGATCGGCCATGGTGCGCACCAACCGGGCGTGGTAGAAGACGCAGGGATCGTTGATACCCAGGTCCTCCGCGGCCCCGAGAACCTCATGCACCTCGCTGGCCGGCCGGCTGGTGCGAAGCATCGCGAAGGCGAGCAGCACACCAGCCCGGTGGGCGGTGAGATTGTCCAGACCGGGGGTGTGCAGCACCCGCCCGAGCATGCCCTCCACCTCCTCGAACTGGTGCGCGGCGAGGCGAATTACCGCCAGCACTACCAACGCCGCCGGATCGTCCGCTCCGTCCGACCCGGCCAGCTCGGCGTGCACGACCGCCGGATCCGACGACAACGCATGATCCATCAATGACTCCAGCAGCCTGCGGCGCCGATGCCCGGGGTCGGTCGTGAGGTCGCTCGCGCCCCGCAGATACCGCGCCGACCGTTGCCAGGCGCGCCGTCGGCGCAGGCTTTGGGCGTACGCGTCGAGGTCACCGGCCAACTGGTCGTCATAGCTGGAGGAGGCCGCGAGCCGCTGGCCGAGCACCTCGCCACGATCGGTAAGAACCTTGGCGATCTGGTGATGCAGGTCGCGCCGCAGCGCAAGCGGCGTCTGCTCGTAGACGGCGGCGCGAACCAGTGCGTGCGTTACCCGGACCGCGCCCGGCTCCGAGCGAACCGCCAGCAGCCCCTGCTCGACGAGCGCCTCGATCGCCTCGGAAGGATCGGCGGTGGATAACCCGGCGACGTCGCGCAGAGAGTGCCAGTCAGCACCCCAGACCGCGCAGAGCCGCAGCAGCGCCAACGCCGGCTCGCTTAGCCGCGCTGTACGCTGGGCGACCGTGGCGGCGAAGGCGGCCGGGGCAGGCAGCGACTGCCTGGCGGCGAGGTCGGCCGGATCGTGCTCGTCGAGAAGCGCGGTGACGTAGAGCGGATTCCCGTCGGTGTGCCGGTGCAGCGCGACTGCGGCGTCGCGAGAGAGCTTTTGTCCACGTGCCGTCAGCAGAGTCTCGATCTGGTCGATCGACAGCCCGCTGAGCTCGATTCGCACGAAGAGCCCGCTGCCGGTGCGCAGCCGTTGCCAGCGCGGGGCGGCACCGCGCAACCCCGGTCGAGCCCCCACCGCGACGAGCAGTTGGTCGTCGGTGGCCCGACCGACCAGCCAGGACAGCGCGCTGATCGACTCGTCGTCGGCCCATTGCAGATCATCGACGCGTAGCAGCACCGGTCGGTCGAACGCGACTCGGTTCAGATGTTCGCGCAGCCGCTGCGCCGCGAGAAACGGCGCGATCGGCCCGCCAGGTGAGTCATGTGGCAGGTCGACGCCCCACTGAAGCAGGACGCTGTAGGCGAAGCACTCCCCGGGCAGTCCCTCGGCGGCGAGCACCCGAAACCCATCGGCGCGTTCGGCCAATTCGTCGAGCAGCGTGGTCTTGCCGCTGCCCGGCTCCCCCTCGATGAGCATCACGGTACTGCGGCCTGAACGGGCCGACGTCAGCGCCTCGTCGAGCCGACGCCTCACGTCCTCGTGCCACAACCGCACGTCGCCTCCCAGGAAGCCCCTCGTCACGGACTAGGAATTTCGCCCAGGGTGCTGTCGGCCTGGCCGCCGTAGAACTTTATGTGACAACACTGAGCACGCACAGTACGAAGGAGACACCGATGAATCACCTCAGGTTGACGGCCGGCGGACTGGGTCTGGTCCTCGGCGGCGCCGTCCTGGTGGGCATCGCCCCGGTGTCGGCCTCGGCGGCGGACTGTTCGTCGGCCACCGACTACACGGCGGCGGGAACCTACTGTTTCGTCGTGCCCGCCGGTGCCCAGAGAATCAAGTTCGACATCTCTGGCGCGCAGGGGGGCCGGGGCGGAACCCACGGCGCGCCGGGTGGTCTGGGCGCCCAGGTGATCGACGATGTCGCCGTCACCCCCGGCCAGCGACTCACGATCACCGTGGGTGGTTCCGGCGCGGACGGGACGACGGCGCAGGGCGGCGGCAGCGGCTGGGCCGACGGCGGCTTCAACGGCGGCGGCCGGGGCGGTGGCAGCAACGGTATGGTGCCCGCCAGCGGCGGCGGCGGTGGCGGTGCGTCCGATATCCGGAGCGCCGACGGCACGAAGCTGATCGTCGCGGCCGGTGGAGGCGGTGGCGGGGGTGCCGGCGGCGGCATCTTCGGAGGGGACAGCGACGCTTACGGCGGTGGCGGCGGCGACAGCGTGGCAGGTGGATCCGGTCAAGATGGGTTCCGGGAGACCGGATCCTCGTACGAGGGCTCGGGCGGCAAGGGCGGCGGGCAGACCGCCGGCGGCAAGGGACCGAACTTCGAGGGCGGCGCGGCAGTCGCCGGCCCGGGGCAGGGCAACGACGGGGAGTGCATCCAGATCGCCGTGTGCTCGCTGAGCACTGATGCGATGGCGCGTACCGGTGGTGGGGGTGGCGGCGGTGGCGGCGGCTGGTACGGCGGTGGCGGCGGCAACGGCGGGCAGGGCGCCTGGCAGGTCGGCGGCGGCGGCGGTGGCGGCGGTGGCAGCAGCAAGGCGTCGGCTTCCGCGACTTACCGACGCGGCGTGAACTCCGGCAACGGACGAGTCCGGATCAGCTACTACTCCACAGTGGCCCTCACCTCGTCGGCCAACCCGAGTACCTACTACAGTCCGGCAGTCTTCACCGCGACCGTCACTCCAGCGGTGAGCACCGGTTCGATGACATTCGCCCTGGGCGGCGTCACGATTTGCCGGGACATCGCGGTACGAGACGGGAGGGCCATCTGTGCTGCCGTCCCCAACACCTCCTGGGTGGTGGGCACGCACGAGATCCGGGCATCGTACTCTGGCTCCACGTCCAGCAGCCCTGCCACGGCCGTCTTGAGCCAGGTGGTCAGGGCCGAGACCTCAATCAAGCTACGGATCTTCGAATTCGGCAACCGGACCGACGACGTCCCCACCGGCCAAGGGCAGAACATCACCCTGGTGGCATCGGTGCAAGCGACGGGTGCACCGGTCCAGCAGCCACTCGGAGCGATCACCATTTACCACGGGACCCGGAAGCTGGGGACCGTCCTGCCGACGGAGACTTCGAGAGGGTTCGCCGAGGCGAGGTATGTGGTCCTGGCAGCCAACATGATCAGCAATTACACGAATTCGTTGCGGGCAGTGTACGAGGGCACCACGACCACGGCCCCGTCCACCGCAACGCTCACCCACTACGTCAACAGTTCCATCACTGGCATCCCCGACAACACGCCCGGGTATCTCAGGTACGTCGGCAGCGGGTGGGCCTACTCCAGCAACCGGCCCTACGGGGACTACGACAATGACATCCACGCCACGGCGCAGGAGGGGGACTACGTCACCTACCTGACACAGGGAGGGCGGCGTATCTCCCTGTTCGGCGAGCGCGGTCCCAACCACGGAACCATCGGCATCTACTGGGACGGCAAGCTGCTAGAAACCGTGGACACCAGCGGCCCAACTGCCAACGAACCCCGGCAACTGCTCTGGACCATGAGGCTGCCCACCGACTACATGTACTCGAACAAAGAGCTGAAAATGGTGAACATGTCGCCGGGCAAGTTGTTCACCGTCGATCAGCTCAACGACGAACCCCGTCCCTGACACGCTGACGGCACCACCGGCCACGGTTCAGCCGACCTTGACACCCACCAGCGATGTCAAGGTCGGCTGAACCATGCGGGCATAAGCGATCACGTCGGAGCAGTAGTCGGAGACGCAGAGAAGAAGGATTCCCTGGTTCCGGCGGATCCTGCGTGGCGTCTTCACCCATGCAGGACTTCAGAGGGGAAGTTCACGTCAATCGATGGATGTGGTCGAAGGGTCTGTTCCCCACCGGGTTTGATGGAGACCCTCCGGCGAACCGGGGAACCTCAGTTGCGATCCTCGCCCGGCGCGGTGGCCGGGCGCAGCCTCTCCACCAGAAGAAATCGACCCTCGCCAGCGGGCCACCCAGGCGATCTGGAACCGATATATCCCAATCATTCTCATTCAGCGGTTCGGAACCTCCAGCCTTTCCGTGAGCGCCGAGTGTTCCTAGAACATTCACGGGTCCACCTTCATGTCAATCCTGACGCCGCGAGTGGAAAATAATGAACCCTGAGGCCTCGGACAGTGGGTCGACGTCTGGCGGCTTGTCGCCTCCTGCCGGCACCAGCCGAACGCCCCCGCGCCGAGCCCACGGCTCATCGCGGCGGTGCAGCGCCTGATCACCGCAGCCGACGACACGGCCGAAAGCCCACTGGCCGTCACCCCGCAATGGCCGAAAGCCCATGAGCAGGCAGGCGCGGAGCTCGGCTTCCTCGACCGGCACAGCGCGCTGACCCGCAACCTACGCGAGGTGCTGACCCACCACCTTCTGTTCCTGTTCAACCGGCTCGGCATCTCCGCCGCAGACACCTGGCTACTCGCGACGGCCGCCGTGACCGTCACCTTCCACCACCCCTTCGACACCCCATCCGGCTACCAAACCGCCACCAAGATCGACAGTAGGGTCAACGCAGTGAACACTTCCCCCACCGCACCAGCAACGTCCAGTGCCGCGACGCTGCGCGAACAACTCGCCAGCACGCTCGAACAGCGCGACCACATCCGCTCCGCCCCCATCGCGCACGCCTTCCGCACGGTCCCCCGCGAGCAGTTCCTCCCCGGCCTCGACCTGGACACCGTCTACACCCGCCGCCAGATCGTCACCAAACGAGACCCCAGCGGTGCCGCGTTGTCGTCAGCGTCGAGCCCCAGCCTCGTCGCGGACATGCTCGAACAACTCGCCCCTCAACCCGGCCACCGCGTCCTGGAGATCGGCGCGGCCACCGGCATCAACGCCGCCCTCCTCGCCGAGCTGACCAGCCCCGGCGGCACGGTCGTCACCATCGAACTCGACCAGGACCTCGCCGACGGCGCCCGCGCCAGCCTCGGCCACGCCGGCTACGACACCGTCGCAGTGGTCTGCGGCGACGGAGCCCTGGGCGACCCCGACCACGCGCCCTACGACCGGATCATCGTCACCGCCGGAGCCTGGGACATTGCCGCCGCCTGGTGGGAACAACTCGCCGACCACGGCCGCATCGTCGTACCCCTGCGCGTACACGAAAGCGGCCTGACCCGCTGCTTCGCCTTCGACCGCACCGGCCCCCACCAGCTCGTCAGCACCACGACGCCGCTGGTCTGCGGATTCGTCCCCATGCGCGGCAGCACCGAACACACCGACCACCACGTACGCCTCGACACCGACGTCGTCCTCAAACTCGACGCCACCGACCAACCCGACCGCGCCGCCCTCGCCAAGGCTCTGAGCCACCCCCGGCTCGAACGCTGGACCGGCATCCAAGTCAGCGACGCCGACCCGATCGGCCACCTCGACCTGTGGCTCCTCGTCCACGCCAACACGCCGTTCGGTCGCCTCGGCGTCGGCGACACCGCCCGCACCAACGGACTGGTCACCCCCGCCTACCGATGGGCCGGTGCCGCCATCTACCACGGCGGCACCATCGCCTACCTCGCCTTCCAAGACACCGGCGACGGCCACCACGAACTCGGCGCAATCGCCCACGGACCCGACGCCAACACGCTCGCCACCGACCTGACCAACCTGCTCGACCAATGGAACACCGCAGGCCGCCCCAACCAACCCACCGTCACCGGCCACCGCGCAGGAACCCGACCCGCCAGACACGACGACATCAGCCGATTCGACACCACCCTCACGATCACCTTCTGACCGCACCCCGCGCCGGGACCGTGCCCTGGCCCCGCCCCGGCGCCCCAGGGACGAGCGCAACCGAGATGGCCCCTCTCGGGGTACCCGATTCGCACTCGCCGGGTCTTCGGACGGGGCACGCACGGTGATGCGCGTGCCCCGATGCGCCAAGATCGAATAGACGATATCGCCTTGTTCAGCCGCTACGCTACGCACTAATGTCCTCACCGACGGCGCTTGTTGGCCGTGTGATTCGCGAAGGAGGTCGCGGTGAAGTTGACCCAGCTCTACAAGGATCCCGGGTCGGGTGGCAACGGCTGCCCGACGATCTACCTCGCCGACAGTGGAGAGCTGGTCGTCCAGGGGCCCCTGGTCGACGGCGACACCTTCGGCGAGTTGGAGAATGTTCTGCCCGGTGAGGGCGCGGTGCGGATCTCTGCCGAAGTGGTGCTCGGCGCGATCGAGCGTTACCGCGAGTCCGGGCAGCGGTGAGGGAGGTTGACCCGATCGTTCACGTCGCTGGATGATGCCGAGTTCAACCAACTGTTCCGCGACTTCCGGTATACGGCCTACCGGTTAGAAACGCTTCAGCGGTACGACGTATCGTACGAGCAGGACGAGTTCGCCCGGTTCTTGGCGGGCGAGTCCCGTGGGGAGTTTCCCGGGATCGCTGCCTGGTGCGACACCGTGCGGGCTGCGGTATCGGCTGGTAAGCGCATGCACCGGGTCCATGTCGTCGTTGAGCCGCTGTCGGACTACGTCCGGTTCGAATGCGGCTGGGCCTACGAGCACACGGTCGAGGCGGGCGAGGACGTTCGCCTCATCGTGGTTTCCGGTGATGACTGGCCGGCTGCATTACCTCGCTACGACTATTGGCTATTCGACTCCTCTCAGCTCGTGGCGATGTACTACGACGAGGAGGGCCGGTTCGTCTCCGGCGAGTTGATCAGCGAGCCGGAGAAGATCGTGCAGGCCAACCTCTGGCGTGACGCCGCCGTTTCCGCGTCGATCCCCTACCGGGCGTACGCAGTCCAGCTCCAACCCAGCTCTCCATAGATCCGCCGCTCGTCGGGGAGGAGGCAGCGTGCCCACCGCGCACAACGAGTCGTCCGGCGATGCCGAAGCTGTCGTTCAAGCCGGAACGGTGCACGGTGGCATCAACCTGTTCGGGCGCGCGGGACCGCCTACTCCTCCGCCTCGTCAGCTGCCCCTCGACGCGACCCGCTTCGTCAACCGCGAGCAGGCCCTCACCCGACTGGACGCGGCACTGCCCGCCGACGGCACGGCTGCGGGCGGCCGGTCGATGATCGTCGCGGCCATTGCGGGTGCCCCCGGTGTGGGCAAGACCGCGTTGGCTGTGCATTGGGCGCACCGGGTCCGGCGGTGGTTCGCCGACGGCGATCTCTATGTCGACATGCGTGGCTACGGACCGGGACCGGCATTGGACGTCGGACAAACATTGGACACGTTCCTGCGTGCCCTGCACGTGCCGGCCGAGCAGATCCCGACCGAAACCGAGGGACGCGCCGCTCTCTACCGGTCCGTCCTGACCGGCAAGCGTGTTCTGGTCGTGGTGGACAATGTGTCCACGGTCGGCCAGGTTCGGCCGCTGCTGCCCGCCACACCGACCTGCATGACGATCATCACCAGCCGCAGTCGCCTCTCCGGCCTTGTCGCGCGGGAAGGAGCGTCACGGATGACCCTGGACGTCCTGTCCCCCGACGAAGCGATCACGCTGCTGGGCGACAGCATCGGCGGAGACCGCGTCAGCGCCGAGCCAGAGGCCGCTGCCGAACTCGCCCGCCGCTGCGCTTACCTCCCGCTCGCGCTGCGGATCATCGGGGAGCGCATCGCCAACACCCCCTACGCCACCCTCACCGACTTCGTGGCCGACCTTGCGCTTGTCGACCATCAGCTCGACGCCCTCACCGTCGATGATGACGAACTCTCCGACGTCCGAGCCGTGTTCTCCTGGTCCTACCAGGCATTGCCCGAGGACACGGCGCGGTTCTTCCGCCTCCTCGGGCTGCACGCCGGCTCCGACATCTGCGTCGCCGCAGCGGCAGCCATCGTTGGCGTGAGCATCCCCCGGGCCCGTAACCTCCTCGACCAGCTCACTGCGGCGCATCTCGTGCAGAACCCCGCCCGCGACCGATACCTGTTCCACGACCTCCTGCGCGCCTACGCCCTCGAACGCGCGCAAGCCGAGGAGACCCCCGAACAACAACACCAGTCACGACGCCGCGTCTACACCTGGTACCTGTGGATGGCAGAGGAAGGCCGGAAGGTCATCCTTCCCTACTCCCACGCCATCGCCCTTGACCCGGCCGGACCCGACGTACCACTCGCCCCACCCAGCACCGTGGCCGAGGCGATGGCCTGGTTCGAGCGGGAACGGCTCAATCTCCTCGACACCATCCGGCAGGCAGACGAGTTCGGCGATCACGACATCGCCTGGCAACTGCCCGTCGTCAGCGACGGGTTCTTCGAACTCAAGTCGTACTGGGCAGACTGGCGCGACATCCACCTCACCGGCCTCCGCGCCGCACGGTCCGCCGGGTCACGCCTTGGCGAAGCCGCCAACCTCCGCTGCCTCGGCGACGCCTACTGGCGAATGGAACAACGCGACACCGCCCTCGACTGCTACCGCCAAGGTGCCAACGCCAGCCGCGACGTCAACGACCACTGGGTCGAAGGCTTCAGCCTCCGAGGCCAGGGCCTCATCCACGAGGAACTCGGACACCTGGAAGAAGCCCTCAACCTGTACGAGCAGGCCCGGGAGGTGTTCCGCCACCACGGCATCACCCGAGGCGAAGCCATGTCCCTACTCAGCCTCGGCAACTGCCACCGCGCCCGCGGACAATTCGACACCGCCATCGCCCACTACCAGCAAGCAGTTGCCATCCTCGACGGCATCAACGACCAATGGAGTGTCGCCTGGGCCTCCTACCCCCTCGGCCTGGCCTACCAGCAGATCGGCCACCACGACGAGGCCCTCAACCAGCATCAGCTGGCCCTGAAGCTCTTCCGCAGATTCGACGACCGACGCTGCGAAGGACTCACCCTCGCCGCCCTCGGTGACACCTTTGAGGCCACCGGCAAGGCCGATGACGCCCAGCGCTGCTGGCAGCAGGCACTCCAGATCCTCGATCCGCTCGGAGACCCCCACGCCAGCGCCGTCCGCCGTCTGGTCACACAATCCGACGGCTCCAACGGGAGCGAGCCGACCTAACCGGGAGTTCTCTCAGTAGCGGTCCAAGCAGGCCAAAATCGACGGAGTGAGGCCCTGGCACGGCCGGGAGGACCGGGCACCGTTTCGAGCCCACGCTCCATGCAGAGTTCGATACGCACCTCGACGAGCACGGCATTGGCCCCAGCCGTACGCAGCAGATGATCCAGCCGCGACGGGTATATGCACGGCACGCATGGCCCGAATTCACCCACAGCGTCGTCGTCCCTGCGGGCCCTTCGTCGTATCGGTCGCGGTCTAGGCGGCGATGGACGCCGGTAGCGGAAGACGCGGAACTCGACCGTTGAGGGCGACATCGCCGCCGAGCAGCGCGAGGATCGGCGCGACGGCCATGTCCGGGTCGCTGTCGGCCCGGCAGGTGAACAAACCAAGCGATCCTCGCCCGGCGCGGTGGCCG
>NZ_MZMV01000004.1 GCF_002210435.1 Micromonospora wenchangensis | reverse complement strand
TTGCTCCGTCACCGAGTTCTCGTACTTTCGCAGGTCGAAAACTCCAACGGAACAACGGCATGCGCCGTCACCGACCCCACCCACAACCCACAAACCCGACACAAGATCCATATTTATGCCTGCTGGGCATGACGACTCCGGCCGAACCAGCTCGGTGGGCCGTTCCCCTGCTGTCCGCCTCGGGCGACCCCGGGGGCTGAGCGTGGTGGGCGACGGTGCCCCGCCGCCGGTGGTGGGCGGTGAGCTGCTGCGGTGCGGCGGGCGCTTCACGCCGGGTGGTGGGGTTCGCCGGGTGGCCGGCAGGCAGCGGCGGCGGCGAGGACGTCGCGGGCGGCGGCCGACACCCGGCAGCCTGCGACCCGGCAGACGCGGCATCGGCCGTCCGGGTCGGGCCGGTGGGCGCGGAGGACCGCGCGGGCGGTGAGGATCAACCGGTTGCGGATCTGCGCCAGCGACAGGTGCGGCGCGGTCACCGTCAGGTCACCCCCAGGGCGGCGGCGAGCGTGACGATCGTGGCCGGGGCGTGCGGGGTGCGGGCCACCTGGGCGAGCACCTCCCCGGCGGCGGGCCGGTGGCGTACCTCGGCGGGTGCCATCCGGTCGGCGTCGGCGAGCACCCGGCCGGCGTTGGCCGGGTCGTCGGCCTGAAGGTAGGCGCGGGCCGCGTCGATCAGGTGCGCCGCCCGGTGTTCCAGCGGCAGCCACCGCCAGGCGTCCCGCCGGGTCGCCTGCTCGTGCCAGGCCACCGCCTCGCCGGCATCGCCCAGGTCGAGCGCGGCGGCGGTACGGGCGAGGTCCACCGCCGTCGGCCCGAACGCCGTCCGGTGGTGGTCGTGGCCGTCGCCGACCTGCGCGGCCATCCCGGTGGCCTCGTCGAGCAGGTCGGCGGTGGCGCGGTCGTCGCCCCGGCGGGCCGCCCCCAGCGCGGCCTGCACCAGCAGGGTTCCGCACAACGACAACTCGCCGGGGCCGCCGTCGTCGGGGCCGAGCAGGGCGATCCGGTACGCGGCGGCGAGCGACGCCGACACCGCCGCGCGGGGCCGCCCCGAGGCACGGAACACCTGGCCGAGCTGCACCGTGGCGGCGGCCACCAGCAGGGGATCGCCGGCCCCGGTGGCCATCGCCCGGTCGGCGGCCAGCCAACCCAGGTCGACCTCGCCGAGCTTCACCAGCAGCGCGGCGGTGAGTCGGTACACGTCCACCAGCAGCGGCCGGTTCGACTCGTGATCGTCGGCGGAGATCCGCTGCACGCCGGCCAGCAGACCCGGCAGCACGTCGACCACCTGCGGGTACCTGGCGTACTGGAACTGCACCCAGGCGTGCCCGACGTCCCGCACCACCCGGCCGGCCGGCACCGCCGGGCGGGTCGCCGGTCGCCCGAGCGCCATCTCGTACGTCGACAGGGCCGCCCGAATCCGCTCCACCCCTTCCATCCGGGCGGTCGTCGTGGCGGGTCGCGCGTCCCGGCCGAGCAGCACGGCGGTGTCGATCCGCAGCACGGCGGCGATGTCCCGCAACGTCGACACCTTGTCCAGCGACCGGACACCCCGCTCGATCTTGTCCACCCAGGATTTCGACCGGCCGAGCCGATCGGCGAACACCTGCTGCGACAGTTTCCGCCGCCCCCGCCAGTACGCCACCCGCCGGCCGACCGGCAGCAGCTCACTGCCGTCCACGACGCCACCGCCGGTCCGGTACCGCCCGGGTGGTCTCCTCGGCCGGTATCCGCTCCGCCTCCGCCTGGGCGAGAATCCGTTGCCGGGCCGCCTCACGTTCCGCCGCCTGGATCTGCTCGCCCCGGTCGTCGTGGTCGGGCCCGCGCCGCGCCGTCACGACCAGCACCCCGCCCGGTATTCCCCGGCCAGGGTCAGCAGCGGCCGCCGGAACGGCTGCCAGAGCCTCACCAGCAGGCCAGAGTGCGTCGGGTTCTTCGCATGCCGAGCCATGGGGACCTCCCGAGAGTTCTTCTGGTTACCTAATTTAGGAACCTAAAAACGCATGCTAGGAGGCGACAACTGATTTGGGAACCCACGGCGTGTCGCCTGATCGTGGACGACAGGGGCGGGATACTCGCCGGATGGTCACCCCGACGATCCAGCGACGTCGCCTCGGCAACGCCCTCCGACGAGCCCGCGAGGCGGCAGGCAAGAGTCAGGACGAGGCGGCGGAGGTCATCGACTCCGCATCGAGCAAGGTCAGCCGGATGGAGTTGGGTCAGTCCGGCATCCGGCTGACGGACCTGAAGCTGCTGCTCGACTTCTACGGCGTGTCGGCGGAGGAGGCCGAACCGCTACGGGAACTCGCCCGCGCCGGTAGGCAGCGCGGGCGGTGGAGCGGGTACCGCAACGTGGTGCCGGACTGGTTCCGGCAGTACCTCGACCTGGAGGCGGACGCGGCGGAGATCCGCTGGTACCAGTCCGAGGTCATCCCCGGCATCCTCCAGACCGAGCCGTACATCAGGGCGATCATCGACCGGGATGACGTGGAGCGGCAGGTCGAGGTGCGCCTCGAACGGCAGAAGGTCATCGACCGCCCGGACGGCCCGGAGCTGAACTTCATCCTCAGCGAGTCCGCCCTCCGGCGGAACCTCGGCGACCGCGCGACGATGCGGGAGCAGTTGTCTCACCTCGCCGCGCTTGCCGATCGCCCGAACGTCACGATCCAGGTGTTTCCGCTGGATGCCGAGACGTACGTCGTTTCCTCGTTCAGCTTCATCCTCCTCCGGTTCGGGGAGGAAGTCGCCTCCGACGTGGTCTACCTGGAGACGTTCACGGACGCGGATTACCTCGACAGCCCCGAGGCGCTTCGGGCCTACAATCGGCACTGGGACCGTCTCCGGGCTGCGGCCTTGGGGCCGGCGGAGTCCCGCAGGCTCATGCTGCGGATAGCAGGCGAGATGAAGTAGAGGCTGACATGTCGAACCCGGACCTCACCGGCGCGGTATGGCGCAAGTCCACCCGCAGCGACGGCAACGGTGGCGCGTGTGTCGAGGTGGCCGACCTCCGCAACGGGGTGGCCGTCCGGGACAGCAAGGACAAGTCCGGCCCCACCCTCGCCTTCGACGCCCACGGCTGGCGCACCTTCGTCGACTCCCTCAAGCACAACTGACGTTGCCCGTCGTACCGACTGCGGAAGTGGCACGCACCGGCCCCGTCTCGGGAGCCCGGGGCACGCTGCGGTGCGGACGAACCGCCGCCCGAGAGTTGAGCGGCAAATCTGTGGGCCGAAGTAGCGGTATCCCGTCGCGGTTGACACCCCAACTTCGCCCCAACTGAGTCGATCAAGGTGGGTGCGGCGGTCGAAGACGCCCAAGAACATCTGGGCCTGACCCGGTTTGACGGACTTCCCGCCTCCCTACCACCTACGAGACGTCGAAGAGCCGGAGGCCGTCGTGCTCGGCGAAGTCGGCGTAGTCCTTGTCGTTGAAGGTCGCCAGCGGCAGCCGATCGACGAGACAGCACGCCGCGATCCAGGAGTCATTCGTCGGCCGGGGCCGCCCGCGATGCTGCGCCCGAGCCTGAAGCTGGCCCCAGGTCGTCGCCACCGCCTCGTCGAAGGGGAGCAGCACCACGCCGGATCGCCACTGCGCGAGGTCGGCCAGCTTGCGTGGCCCCCAACTCCTCAGCGCAGTCCACTTGGTCAGCTCCCCGAGCGTGACGAAGGTGATGCACAGGGTCTTACCGACCAGTCGGGTGCGGAGCCTGTCGTGTAGCCGGCCGCGCAGAATGGCCGATGCGACGTCAGTGTCCAGGACTACCAGGCTCACGCGGCGTTGGCCCGGCGGGAGGCATAAAGATCAGCGAGAAAGTCGTCCAACTCGTCGTCGGACTCGAACAGGCCCGGCCGTGCGAGGTCGTCGACGGAGGCGATCGGCCGGACACCCTGGCGACGGGCAATCTCCTCGGCCGGTACGTGCTCAGCGGTCGGCCACTCAGGCATCTGCTCGGCGCTGCTCGACATCCCGGCTCACCTCCTGCGTCTTGGATCGTCGCCTATTCTCGCACCTCTGGCGTCCAGGCGTCCGCATGTCAGGGCCAACTGTCAGTCGTCTTCCGTCACACCCTTCGCGCGGCTGTGACCTGGACTGTTGTCGTGGTTTGGTCCGCTCGCTGGGGCGTCGGTGCCAGTGACGGCGACGGGCCGCGCATGCCCACCTGGGCGCGTGCGCGGCCCGCCTCGGCTGTGGCCGAACGTCGATGCCGGGCCCTGCCTGCTAGCAGGCCCTACCGGTAGACGATGTTCGACGACGTGTACTTGCAGTAGGTGCCGTCGGGGCCGCTGCCGGTCTTGACCGGCTCAGCGCCGGAGCTGTTGCCCGTGTAGCGGTCGCAGATGGAGATCTTCCGGCTGCTGTCGCCGTAGATGGTGATGCCCGAGAAGGTCGCGGTGTCGCCGTAGTTGGTGTTGATGCCGGCGAGCACCTTGCCGGGGGCGGTCACGGTGACGTTCTGGATGACGACGGTCCGCTTGTACTGGGTCGAGCAGTTGCCGCACGACCGGTACAGCTTGCCGAAGTTGCTGACGTCGAAGTTCTTGATGGTCAGCTTGCCGCCGCCGTTGTGCTGGAACACCTTGTCCGAGGCGGACCGGGCACCGCCGCCGTCGACGGTGTAATTCGCCGACGAGCCGCCCTTGAAGGTGGCGGCGTCCTCGCCGACGTCCTCCCACCACACGTTGATCAGCGTGCAGCTGCCCTTGCAGTGGATGCCGTCGGCGGCCGGCGAACCGATGATCACGTTCTTGATCGTCGCGCCGTCAGCCAGCTCGAAGATCGGCTTCTGGCTCTCGCTCTGACCGCCGTCACCCATCGCGCCTCCGGCCTTGTAGCGGACCAGGCCGAAGTCCCGGGTGCCGCTGATCGACTGGGTGCTGGTGACGGTGGTGGTGCTCTTGGCGGTGGGCCAGGTGGCGGCCTGGGCACCGGTCTGGGTCACGACCAGGCCGGCGGCGACCAGCCCTACGGTGGCGAACGGCAGCAGGGCGACCTGCCACCGTCGACGGCGCGACGTCGCGCCGTTGTCACGTGTGCTCACGTGTCCTCCGAGACGGGTGATGGGACGGGGTGGTGGCGGACAGCCGTCCGCACGCGCAGGGGTGCCCGCCAAAGTGCCGCAACAGGATTGGAAAGCGCTTACCTGCGAACGCCACACTACGATACCTTTCGATGCGCCGGAAGGGTCTCGCTCGGCCATGGCCGAAGCGCATTCCTACTGGCGTTCCGCGCGTTCCTGACGGAGTTGTTCGAGGACACGGGTGTCGGCTTCGAGGTCGGGGTGGCCGACCTGCCGGTCGAGGTCGACGACGTGTTCGAGCTCGCTGATCGCCTGGTTGAGGTCACCGCCCGCCCGGAGGGCCATCGCGATGTTGTATCGGGTGACGGCTTCGCCGGCTCGGTCGCCGACTTCCCGCGTGATGGGGAGGGCTTGGTGGTAGTGGTGCAGGGCCCGCTGCCGATCCCCCAGGCTGTCGTACACGCTGCCGATGTTGTTGAGGGTGGTGGCTTCGCCGGCTCGGTCGCCGACTTCCCGCCGGATGGGGAGGGCTTGGTGGTAGTGGTGCAGGGCCCGCTGCCGATCCCCCAGGCTGTCGTACACGCGACCGATGCTGGTGAGGGTGGCTGCTTCGTTGCCCCGGTGGCCGGCCTGTTGGTACATGGTCAAGGCCTGCTGGTAGTCCTCCAGC
The DNA here is from genome assembly GCF_002210435.1 of Micromonospora wenchangensis. GTDB lineage: Bacteria > Actinomycetota > Actinomycetes > Mycobacteriales > Micromonosporaceae > Micromonospora > Micromonospora wenchangensis. The sequence goes on along the minus strand of NZ_MZMV01000004.1, from coordinate 195,816 downwards.
GCCGGACGGGGGCGGCCCGTCGACGACCGCGCCCAGCCACGGTCGTAGAAGGAGCCGGCGTCCGGGCCGAGGGTAAGCGTCGCGGTGGCCATGGCCTCGACGGCGGCGAACCGCGAGGTACTCAACCACACCCGACACACCCGGTCACCAACATCCCGGGCGATCTCCGGCTGTCGGCCGGCGACCGCGAGTCGATGCACCTCCACGCGTCGGGCGATGGTGGTCGCCGCAGCGGGGTTGACGGGGCGTTCTCGATCCTCCATGGCCGGTCCACCTCGCTCTTCCTGCTGCTCCCGTTGCCGAGGGTAGTGCGGTGACACCACAGGCGTACGGGCGGTGGCACCGGTCGTCGTTGTTCTTTCCCCGGTGACCGGGGGCGCGGTCGATGAGTCGGAAAGCTGTCACCTGAGGCCGGTTCTCCGAGAGGTCCCGGGACGCGAATGAAACGTACAGTAGCCGCCAAGGTCCGTACCGTTGATCGTCCGGCTGGTCCGGCGGGGGCGGTCTGAGCCGGTGTGACCAGGTGCGTCGGGGAGGGTGTGGGCGATGGCGAACGCCACAGTGGAGGTTTCCGGGGCGCAGGCTGCGAGCTGGGCGGCGGAGCTGCGGGCCGCGCTGCTCGGTGCCGTGGGGCCCGACGGCAGTGTGTCGCCGGTGCAGGTGCAGCGTTCGGCCGAGATGGTGATCGCGGTGATCGGGCTGGTGTTCTCCGGGGTCGGTGCGGCCAAGACGATCACCGGGTGGTGGGGTGCCCGCCGCCGGGACGGCGCTGCCGTCACCGTGCTGCTGCCCGACGGTACCCGGATCGAGCTGGCCGAGGGCAGCCAGGCCCGGCTGGAGATCGCCATGCGGCAGGACGGCACCGGGCCGCACTGACCTGACCACCACCACGACGGGGATGGGCAGATGAGCACCTTCGACCTGGAGGTCTTCGCGCAGACCTCGAACCACTACGAGCTGCGGCTGTCCGCCGCCAGCCAGCCACCCCGGACCCGCAACCTGGACCGGGCCGCGGTCGACGAGCTGATCACCCTGGTACGCCACGACTACAGCACCGACGCCACCGCGCAGAAGGTGTACGGCGCGACCCGGCTGGCCGAGCTGGGGACCCGGCTGGCGGAGTTCCTCGACGGCGACGAGCGGTGGCTCACCCCGATGCTGGCCCATCCCGCCGGGGCGGTGCTGCGGATCAGCGCCGAACAGCGGCTGCGGCACCTGCCGTGGGAGTTGCTGGCCCGGGAAGGAGCGTTCCTGACGGTGGCCGGGCGGGCGCCGCTGTTACCGGTCCGGGCGGTCGGCGAACACGCGGTGTTGCCCGGTCCGGTCGAGCCGGGCAACCGGCCGTTGCGGGTGCTGTTCATGGCGGCCTCGCCCGAAGGTGTCGAGCCGGTGCTCAACTTCGAGGCCGAGGAGGCGGCGATCCTGGCCGCGACCCGGCGCACCGGCACCGATCTGGTGGTGGAGGAGAGCGGCACCCTGGAGGGGCTGCGGTTCCTCAGCCGCGACTACGGGCCGGGTCACTTCGACGTGCTGCACCTGAGCGGGCACGCCACCACCGCCGGTGGGCAGCCGGTCTTCCTGCTGGAGGACGAGTACGGTGCGCCCACCAGGGCGACGGCCGACCAGCTCGCCGAGGCGATGCAGGGGCACTGGCCGAGGCTGGTGTTCGTCTCCGGCTGCCTGACCGCTGACGCCCCGGAGGGCGGCGTGGTCCCGTCGATGAGTGAGAGCCTGGTGCAGGCCGGTGCCCCTGCGGTGCTGGGCTGGGCGCTGCCGGTGGGGGACGTCGCCGCCACCGACTTCGCCGCCGCGCTCTACCAGGCCCTGGCCGACGGAGGGTCGTTGGACCGGGCCATCATCGCGGCCCGCCGCCACCTGTTCCACGACAGGAAGAGCAGCTACTGGCATCTGCTCCGCGTCTACGCCGACCGGTCGCCGCTGGCACCTCTGGTCACCCCGCTGCACACCAAGGGTCGCAAGCGGTTGCAGGTACGCGCCGCCGACCAGCAGTTCCTGGACCCGCAGACCCAACTGTCCCGGGTCGCCTCCCGCGCCGAGTTCGTCGGCCGGCGGCGGGTCATCCAGCGCTGCCTACGCGTCCTGCGGCAACCCGCCGACACCCCCGGCGCGGCCCAGGGCCTGCTGCTGGCCGGCATGGGCGGGCTCGGCAAGAGCAGCCTCGCCTCCCGGCTCCTGGAACGCATGCCCACCCACCAGCGCGCCGTCTGGTACGGCCGGGTCGACGCCATCAAGTTCCGCGAACTGATCGACAAGGTCCGCTTCGACGACCCTGACCAGAGGACCGAGGCCGCCAAACTTCTCGACAACGAGCAGCTCCCGCTTCCGATTCGGCTGCGGTACCTGCTCGACGCCGACGGGCCGCTCGGCGAGACGCCCTGCCTGTTCGTGTTCGACGACTTCGAGACCGGCAACCTCGACACCCGCGACGACGGCAGCCGGGTCCTCGCCCCGGCGATGGCCGAGATCCTGCCCGCCCTGCTCACCGCCATCCGCGACACCGACAGCCCGAGCCGCGTCGTCATCACCAGCCGCTACCGCTTCCCCACCCCGACCGGCACCACCCTCGCCGTCGAAGCGCTGGAAACCCTCACCACCGTCGAGCAGACCAAGAAGATCGCCAACCTGACCAACCTGCGCCCCGAATCCACCATCAACCCCACCATCCGCACCCGGGCGATCGGGGCCGCAGCCGGCAACCCCCGCCTGCTCGACTGGCTCAACCGGATCGTCGACGATGCCACCCTCGACGTCGACGGCCTACTCGCCGCCATCGAGGGCGAAGCCGACCGGTTCCGCCGCGAGACGGTCCTCGCCGACAACCTGCTCGACTCCCAACCCCTCGAACTCCGCCGGATGCTTGCCCGGGTCAACGTCGTCGAACTACCGATCCCCGCCGCCACCGTTCACGCCCTGCACCAGCATCCCGACGCCGCCCGGCACCTCCAGCGGGCCGTCGAACTCGGCCTGCTCGAAGAGGGCATTGACCCCGACACCCGCGAACCCCGCTACTTCGTCTCCAACGTCCTGCACCCCCTCGTCCGTCCCCTGCTCACCGACGACGAACACACCGAGGCGTGCGCCGCCGCCGCCCGGTCCCTCTACCAGATCTGGGGGTCCTCGACTCCACCGACGCCGATGGCCACTGACCCGAGGACCATCGCCCTCTGGGTCGAGGTGCACCGGCTCGCCGTCGCCGGGCAGCAGCCGGAGATCGCCCGAGATGTCGCAGGCCGGGTGTGTCGGGTGTGGTTGCGTACCTCGCGGTTTGGCGCCGTCGAGTCCATGGCCACCGCGACTCTGACCCTCGGCCCGGACGCCGACGCTCTTTACGACCGGGGCCAGGCGCGGTCGTCAACGGGCCGGCCCGGGCCTGCGCTGGAGGACTACCAGCAGGCCCTGACTATGTACCAGCAGGTCGGCCACCAGGGAAACGAAGCCGCCACCCTAACCAGCATCGGTCTCGTGTACGACGAGTTGGGGGACCGAGTGCGGGCTCTGGACAACTACCGCCTGGCCCTTCCTATTACGAGGGAGGTCAGCGACCGGGCTGTCGAAGCCGCTACCCTCAACAATATCGGTAAGGCATACGACGGGTTGGGGGATCTGCACCGGGCCCTCGACCATTACCACCAGGCGCTCCCCATCACGCGGGAAGTCGGCGACCGGGCCGGCGAAGCCGCCACCCTGAGCAACATAGGCAATGTATACAACGGGTTGGGGGATCTGCAGCGGGCTCTAGAACACCACCGCTTGGCCCTCCTCCTTGCGAGGAAGGTCGGCATCCGGGCGGGCGAAGCCATCGCCCTCGCCAACATCGGCAGTGTGTACGGCAGTCTGGGGGATCGACTGCGGGCTCTGGACCACTACCACCAGGCGCTCCCCATCACGAGGGAGGTCGGCGACCGGGCGGTCGAAGCCATCACCCTCAACAACATCGGCCAAATGTACCAAGGTCTGGGGGATCTGCAGCGGGCCCTCGACCACTACCATCAGGCGCTTCCCCTCACGAGGGAGGTCGGCGACCGGGTCGGAGAAGCCGTCACGCGGTACAGCATTGCGATGGTGCACTGGGCAAACGGTGACCTCGACCAGGCGATCCACGAACTCGTACGCGTGGTTGACCTCGACCGGCAGGTCGAGCACCCCGACCTCGAAGCCGACACCGCCGTCCTCGAACAACTCCGGCGACAACGCGCGGAGGAGCACGGCGCCGACCCCCCTGCGGGACCGTGACGGCGGTGCCGCCGGCCCCTACAGCGAGGCGCGGGCCGAGAAGGCGATGCTGGCCAGCAGGAACCCGCCGTTGACCACCGTGAACGCCACGACCACCCAGAACACCAGCGCAGGCACCAGCATCAGCACCAACCCCGCCACGAAGATCACCGCGCCGTAGTCGCGGACCAGCTTGACCAGGCGTACCGGCAGGGAGGTGGAGGTGACCATGCTGGCGGCGTTCGGGCCGGACTGCATCACCGAGGTCACCAGGTTGACCATCCAGGTGCCGGCGAAGGTCGCCACCAGCCAGGTCGGCGTGGAGGGGCGCTGCGCCACGGCGGTGGCGGACAGGGCGGCGACCAGGGCGATCTGGGCGGCCACGTCGCAGAGCACGTCGACCCGGGCACCGGCCGCGCTGCCCTGACCGGTCACCCGGGCGAGCTGCCCGTCGGCGCAGTCCAGGGCGTACGCCACCTGCCAGCCGACCAGCGCGACCAGCCCGACCAGCCAGGCCGGTACGGTGCCGGCGGCGACCCGGTCGGCGAGCGCCACCACGGTCACCGAGGCGGCCAGGCCGAGCACCAGGTTGGTGATGGTCAGCGCGGTCGGGCGCAGCCCGAGGCGCTGGGCGACCAGGGCGAAGACGGCACCCAGCCACTGGCTGACCGACTCACTGAACAGGCCGCCGCCCCGGTTGACCCGGTGGAAGTCGGCAACGGTGGGACGGGGTTCAGCCACTGTGGTCGCGGAGTGCACCGGCGTAGTCTGCCAGCCGCTCCCGCGTCTCGGTAACCGACATGGCCAGGTGCTCCAGGATGGTGTACCGGTCGGGGCGGGTGGCCGGGGCGAACTGCACCGCCTCGACGAACTGGTCGTCGGTGAGCCCCACGTCGGCGGGGTGCCGGGGCAGCCGGTGCCGGCCCAGGCAGGCCGCCATCTCGACGAAGCGCCGCTCGTCACCGCGCAGGAACGTGCAGAACAGCGCGCCGAGCCCGGCCAGCTCGCCGTGCGACGAGGTGCCCGGGAAGAGGGCGTCGACGGCGTGCATGATCTCGTGGCAGCCGCCGCTGGCCGGTCGGCTGCTGCCGCAGACCGCCATCGCCAGGCCGCTGGAGATCAGCGCCTCGGCCAGCACCGTGACGAACGCGTCGTCGGTCATGTCGCCGGTGTGCGCGAGCACCGCCTCCGCGCCCATCCGGGCCAGCGACGCGGCGAGCCCGTCGACCGGTTCGCCGCGTACCTGGCGGGCCAGTTCCCAGTCGGCCAGGGCGCTGATGTTGCTGACCACGTCGCCGATGCCGGCCCGGTTGTGCTGGTCGGGGCCGGCGGCCACGAAGTCCAGGTCGACGATCACCGCGATCGGGATGTGCACCCCGTAGGAGCCCTTGATGCCGCCGGTGATCAGGCTGGCGACCGGGGAGGCGATGCCGTCGTTGGCGAGGCTGGTCGCCATCGTCACCATCGGCAGGCCGCGCCGGGTGGCGGCGTACTTCGCCACGTCGATGGTCTTGCCGCCGCCGATGCCGACCACCGCGTCGTACGAGCGTTCGCGGAGCTTGCCGCCCAGCTCGTCGGCGGCGTCGAGGGTGCCGCCGGCCACGGTGAACACGTCCGCCGAACGCAGCGACGGCCGCAGCAGGTCGGCGATCTGCCCGCCCTGCCCGGGGCCGACCACCACCGCCACGTCGCCGCCGGAGGAGATCCGCCCGTCGGCGAGGATGGTGGCCAGGTCGGCGACCGCGCCGCGCCGCACGTCGATGTGCAGCGGGGTCAGGATGGTACGGGCTAGTAGCGGCACGCGATCTCCCGCGCCCGGGTCAGGTCGTCGTGGTTGTCGACCTCGACCCAGGAGACGTCCCCGATCGGCGCGGCCCGCACCTCGCCGCCCCGGTCGGCGAACTCCTGGTAGCCGTCCTCGTAGTAGAGGTTCGGGTCGCGCCGCCAGGTCGCCTCCAGCGCGTCGGCGAGCGCCCCGGCCACCTGCGGCTCGATCAGCGTCGCGCCGATGTACTCGCCGTACGCCTCGCCCGGGTCCATCAGCTTGGTGATCCGGGTGAGCTGGCCGGCGGCGTCGAAGGTGGTCTTCATCTCCTCGTCGGCCAGCGCCTTGAGGGTGTCGACGGCGAGCAGGATGCCCGGCCCGCGTTCGGCCAGCAGGGTCTTCTCCACGCTCACCGGGTGCACGGTGTCGCCGTTGACCAGCAGCACGCCCCGGGCGAAGTGCTCCCGGGCCAGCCACAGCGAGTAGGCGTTGTTCCACTCCTCGGCCTTGTCGTTGTGCACCAGGGTGAGGGTGACGCCGTACTTCTGCTCCAGCGCCGCCTGCCGCTGCACGACCGCGTCGGCGGCGTAGCCGACCACGATCACGATCTCGGTGAGCCCCACCTCGGCCAGGTTGCGCAGCGCGATGTCCAGGATGGTGGTCTCACCGTCCACCGGCACCAACGCCTTGGGCAGGGTGTCGGTGTACGGGCGCAGTCGGCGTCCCGCACCGGCCGCGAGCACCATCCCGATCATGCGGGGCCTCCCTCGTACGACTCCAGGTCACCGTGGAGGATAGCCCCGCGTGACCGGCCGGCCGCCGTCAACCGGGGGTTCAGCCGGGCAGGGCGGCCAGGTCGGCGAGCACGCACAGCCGCTCGTCGGCGGTCAGCGTCGCGTACGGGCCGGCCGCCCGACGGTCGGTCTCCAGCTCGATGGCCCGCCGTTCCGGCCCGTCCGGCAGCTCGCCGACGCTGGCGGCGGTGTGCCCGGCGGCGGTCCACGCGTCGGCGTACGCGTCGGCCCGGTGGTACCGCAGCGCGCCGATCCGGTTGAGCAGCAGCACGCCCGGCGGGGTGCCGTCCGGCTCGTACGGCGGGGCGACCGCCGCGAACGCCGGCCCCGGCCCGGCGTCCGGCTCCCCGGCCAGCAGCACCGCGTACGCCACCACCCGCCCGTACGCCTCGACGAGCCGGCGCACCCGGTCGTCGTGCCCGGCCCACAGTTCCTCGGTCACCTCGGCGTGCACCTGGTACAGCTCGGTGAGGAAGTCGACGCCGCGTTCGGTGGCGGTGATCCCGCCGTCGGGCCGGCGGGCGATCGTGCCGTGGGCGACCTGCTTGTCCAGCGCCCGTTGGCAGGTGGCCGGGTCGCGGTAGCGGTTGACGGCGGCGAAGCCGGCCCGGTCGACGGAACCGCCCGGCGCGGCGAGCCGGGTGCGGAACTCCACCAGGAAGCCGGTGGCGGCGGGCCCGCCGTACCGTTGGCTCAGTTCGGCGCCGCCGCCGTCGCGGCCGGCGAGCATCCCGGCGACGAACGCCCGCTCGACCGCCGGGGCGACCAGCCCGGCGAAGCGGTGCGGTGCCAGCTCGACGCCATCATCCGTGATCAACGCGCCGGCGCTGCGGAGGGGCTCGGTGGGCACGCTTCGACAGTAGCGAGCGCGGGCCGGCCGCGCCGATGCCCGGTCCCGGCCCGACCTGCACCGGAGTCGACCGGTTCGACCCTTACCGCCCCGTGTGGCGTGCCCGCATGTTGAACTTGGCGTGTATGCCGGCCGGAGCGGCCCGGCCAGGCCCTAGGCTCGTGCGCATGACCGCCGAGCAGCTGATCTCGTTCGCCCGTGGCGCGCCCTCGCTGGACATCGTGGATGTCGAGGGGCTCAAGGCCGCCGCTGTCCGTGCCTTCGACGCCGACCCCGCCGGGGTCACCGCCTACGGCACCTCCGTGGGTTACCCCCCCTTGCGGAAGTGGATCGCCGAGAAGCACGGCGTCGAGGCGGATCAGGTGCTGGTCACCAACGGCTCGCTCCAGGCCGACGCGTTCCTCTTCGACCACCTGGTCCGGCGCGGGGACGCCGTGGTGGTGGAGCGTCCGACGTACGACCGGACGCTGCTCAACCTCCAGCGGATGGGCGGCGAGATCCACGGCGTGGGCATCGAGCCGGACGGTCTGGACACCGCCGAGCTGCGCAAGCTGCTGGAGTCCGGGGTACGCCCCCGGCTGGCCCACGTGATCCCGAACTACCAGAACCCGGCCGGGGTGACCCTCTCCCTGGACAAGCGCCGTGAGCTGCTCGACCTCGCCGCCGAGTACGGCTTCACCATCTTCGAGGACGACCCGTACGCCGACATCCGGTTCCGGGGCGAGCCGCTGCCGTCGATGCTGTCGATGGACACCCGGGGTGTGGTGGTGCACGCGTCGAGCTTCACCAAGACCGTCTGCCCCGGGGTCCGGGTCGGTTACCTGGTCGGGCCGGCGAGCCTGATCGCCGACATCGCCAAGAAGGCGACCAGCCTCTACATCTCGCCGGGCATGGTGTCCGAGGCGATCGTGCACCAGTTCTGCGTCTCGGGTGACATCCAGCGGTCGATCGCCACGGTGTCGTCGGCGCTGGGCGAGCGGGCCGGGGTGCTGGCCGAGTCGCTGCGCCGGCATCTGCCCGAGGCGACGTTCGTCGAGCCGGACGGCGGCTACTTCCTCTGGGTGGAGTTCCCCGACGACGTGGACGTGGACCGGTTGGCCCCGGCCGCCGCCGAGCGGGGTGTCGCCGTGGTCAAGGGCAGCGACTTCATGGTCGACGGTGGGCGGCACGCGTTGCGGCTGGCCTTCTCCGCGGTGACCGCGGACCGGATCGACGAGGGTGTGCGCCGGCTCGCGGACGCGGTGGCGGCCGTCCGGGGCTGAAATATCTGTCGGGTTTCTGACAAAAGTACGACGTCGGCCGGTCGAGGGCTCCCCTCGGCCGGCCCGGCGACCCACAATGCTGCGAGCGTCACTCACGTTCGGCCGGTGACCCGGTCGTTCCCGCCGGACGGGTGGGCGACGCGGCAGCATTACCCCCGCCCCCAGCGGTGCCGGGTGGGTCGGGTCGCCCCCTCACCCCCCTGAACGCGGCCCGACCCGCCCGGCGCCCACACCCGCCATCCCCGGCGGCGGCGTAGCCTGCAAGCCGCAGCAGGACACCCGGGAGGGGGAACGCCATGACGGACCGGGCGGCACGGGAGCGGTCGGCGACACTCCACGGCGGTCGGGTGCTGAACCCCCGCGCCTGGGTCTCCCCGGTACGCGCGATGTCCCGCATCCTCAACGCCGACGGCTCCCCCCGTACCCCCGCGCCCACCGGCCCGGGACGCAGCGGGGTGGTCGACTGCGGCCTCTACGTCGACGGCGAACGCCGCCCCGGCCAGTGGCAGTACGCCGAGGCGCTGGCCGCCGCCCGCGACGAGCGCGACGGGTTCGTCTGGCTCGGGCTGCACGAACCGGAACTGGCCGAGATGACCGCCATCGCCGAGACGTACGGCCTGCACGAACTGGCCGTCGAGGACGCGGTGAAGGCCCAGCAGCGGCCCAAGCTGGAACGTTTCGGCGAGGTCAGCTTCCTGGTGCTGCGGACCGCCCGCTACTGCGAGCACACCGAGCTGACCGAGACCTCCGAGGTGGTGGAGACCGGCCAGGTGATGCTGTTCATCGGGCCGAACTTCCTGATCAGCGTCCGGCACGGGGACGCCTGCCGGCTCGCGCCCGTCCGGGCCGACCTGGAGGCCAAGCGGGACCTGCTACGCCATGGACCGTGGGCGGTGGCGTACGCGATCACCGACCGGGTGGTGGACCTCTACCTGGAGGTGGCCGACCAGTTGGAGGACGACCTCGACGTGCTGGAGGCCGACGTCTTCGACCGGCAGAGCAGCGGGCGTATCCAGCGGATCTACCAGATGAAGCGGGAACTGGTGGAGTTCAAGCGGGCGGTGATCCCGCTGCAACGGCCGCTGCTGACGCTGACCGCACAGGTCAACCGCGAGGTGCCGCAGGAGGTACGGCGTTACTTCCGCGACGTGCAGGACCACCTCAGCCGCACCGTCGAGCAGGTCAACTCCTACGACGACCTGCTCAACTCGATCCTCCAGGCCCGGCTGGCGCAGGTCACCGTCGACCAGAACAACGACATGCGCAAGATCGCCGCGTGGGCGGCCATCGCGGCGGTGTGGACCGCGTTCGCCGGCGTCTACGGCATGAACTTCGAGAACATGCCCGAGCTGAAGTGGACGTACGGCTATCCGGGGGTGCTCGCGTTGATGCTTGCCATCTCGCTGGCGCTCTACCGGTGGTTCCGCCGCAACGGCTGGCTCTGACCGCCCGCCGGTCAGTGGGCCGGGGCGGTGGCCGGGGTGGCCGCCGCCATCAGCTCGGAGACGGTGACGAACTCGAAGCCCCGCCGCCGCAGCCCGGTGATCATCGCAGCCAGCCCCCGGATAGCGACCAGCCGGTCCGCCGGCCCGGTGTCGTGTGCGAGCAGGATGGTGCCCGGGTCACAGGAGTCGACGACGTAGTCGACCAGGCCGTCCGGATTCTGGGTGAACCGGGATTCGAGCATCTGCCGGTTCCACAGGACCACCTGGTAACCGAGATCGTTGGCGGCGAGCAGGGTGCTGCCGGCGAGGTGCCCGTACGGCGGGCGGAGCAGGGTGGGCTCCCGGCCGCAGAGCCGGGTCAGCTCGTTGTGCGCCCGGCTGATCGCGGTGCATGCCTGCTCGTAGGTCATCTTCGCGAGGTCCTGGTGGGCCCAGGTGTGGTTGCCGATCTCGTGACCGTCGAGCCGGTGCGTCACCAGCCGGCCGTACTCGCGGGCGCGGCGGCCGACCATGAAGAACGTGGCCGGGGTGTCGGTCTGCGCGAGGATCGACAGCACCCGGGGGGTCCAGTTCGGCGCGGGCCCGTCGTCGAAGGTGAGCGCGATCAGCCGGCGGGTGGTGTCCACGCTCCACACCACGTCGACCCGGGACGACCGGGGCGGGGTGCGCCGGTCGGCGTGCACGGTGGCGGCGTACCCGCCGTAGACGGGCAGCTTGCTGTCGGCGGTCGCCTCCGCATACCCGAACTCGCCGGTCAGCGCCACCCCGGCACCGGCCAGGGCGGCGGCGGTGCCGGAGAGCACCCGCCGCCGGGACAGCGCCCGGTCACGCCCGGCCGGGCGCTCGGCGGACAGGTCCCGGCGCCCCGTCGAGGGGGTACCGCTCGGCTCCGGAGCCGGACGCTCCGGGTCGGTGGTCGGCGACATACGAGCACTGTAGGAGCCGGACGCCCGCCGGGTGGGCCCGTGACGGTCGGGGAGAACCCTGAAAAATCCTTACGTTGTCGTGGGGGCGCAGCCCGGGGCGGGTCCGGTGCCGCTGGCGGGCCGTACCGTGCCGGGGGTTCCGGGTAGGGGCGGCACGTCGACGTGCCGGGCGGCCCGGAACCCGCCGGAAGCCGGCTGCGGCGCGGGACGACCGGTGGGGTCGTCGCCGCGCCGCCGTCGAGGTGCGGGGGATCAGCGCCGGGTGCTGGACGCGGTCTTCCCGGCGTCGAGCGCCTTGCCGAGGTCGTCGGCCGGCCGGCCGGAGACGTCGGTGGCGCCCTCGGCGACCGAGGGAACCTTGTCGTTCGGGTGGATCACCGGCTTGCCGGCCGGGGTGGCGGCCGCCACGGCGGAACTGCCGACGCCGGTGGGCGGGGTGGCCGAACCGGTGGCCGTGGTGCCGTCGGCCGACGGGGTCTCGACCACCAGGATGTCGACGTCGTCGCGGGGGGCGTCGACGCCGGCGGCGGCCGAAGCGGTGGAGACGTCGGCGGTGGTGGAGGCACCGGCGGCCGGCGGGACGGGGGCGGTGCCGATGCCGCGGGTCGGGTCGTACTCGGCCCACTCCTGCTGCTCGCGGCGGCGACGCAGGGCCATCGCGCCGGCCACCCCGGCCACCGTGCCGGCGACCAGCAGGCCGGCCATCATGCCGCGCGAGGTCTGCTTCCGCTTCCGGGCCTTCGGGCTCTTCGCCTTGATCTTCTTGCTCACCTTGGCCTGCTTCGCGGCGGCGGCCTTCTTGCCGGCCACCGCCCTGCCGGCGGCCTCGGCCTGGGCGTGGCGCACCGCCAGGGCCACCGGGGCGAGTGCCGCGGCCGTCGTCGCCAGGCCGCTGGAGGCCCGGTCCCGCACCGCGACCGCGGTCGGTGCGACGGCACTGCGGGCCGACTGGACCCGCGGGCCGACCGTGGCGCCGGCGCCCTTGGCCGCGTGCGTGGCGGCCTGCCTCAGGTGACCGATGCCCTGGTGCAGCTCCACCTTTGCCAGCTGCCCCTGGGTCTTGCGCCGCCCGATTCCAAACACGGTCCCACCTCCTGGGAGTTGTTCCTTCGTCATCCTCCACCAACGGATGCCTCCGCACTGCCAGATGGGGCACATGGGAGGATCCGCATGGAACTGACCAACGAGTGAGGAGTACCCGTGGCCGAGGCTGTCTACGCCACCTTGCACACCAACGCTGGCCCGATCCGGCTGGAACTCTTCGGCAATCACGCTCCGAAGACGGTTCGTAACTTCGTCGACCTGGCCGAGGGCAACAAGGAATACACCGATCCCCGTACCGGTCAGCCGGGCAACGGGCCGTACTACGACGGCACCATCTCGCACCGGGTGATCAGCGGCTTCATGATCCAGATGGGTGACCCGACCGGCACCGGCCGGGGCGGCCCGGGTTACACGTTCGCCGACGAGTTCCACCCGGAGCTGCGCTTCGACCGGCCGTACCTGCTGGCGATGGCGAACGCCGGGCCGGGCACCAACGGCTCGCAGTTCTTCATCACCGTCGGGGCGACCCCGCACCTGAACAACCGGCACACCATCTTCGGCCAGGTGGCCGACGAGCAGTCGGCGAAGGTGGTGGACTCGATCGCCAACACCCCCACCGGCCCGAGCGACAGGCCGTTGCAGGACGTGGTGATCGAGCGGGTCGAGATCGAGCGCACCGGGGCCTGACCGCGGCTGCGAGGTACCTTTGCACGCATGACTGAACGCTCCGGGCCGGCCGGCGACGCCACCGGCGGGTCGGTGCCGACCACCCCGGTCTGCTACCGCCACTCCGACCGGGAGACGTACCTCAGGTGCTCCCGCTGCGACCGGCCGATCTGCCCGGACTGCATGCGGGACGCTCCCGTCGGCCACCAGTGCCCGGAGTGCGTGAACGAGGGACGCCGCAGCGTACGGCCGGCGCGTACCGCCTTCGGTGGCGGTGCCGCCGGCCGTCGTGGCCTGGTCACCCGCACCCTGATCGCGCTGAACGTGCTGGTCATGGTCGTCTCGGTGCTCAGTGACCGGGGCGGCGACTCGCTGATCGGCGGCTCAGGCTTCGGCGGCCTGCTCGGCGGTGGCACCCCGCTGACCCAGTGGGGTTCGGTGCTCAGCTACGCCTCGTACGTGCCGTTCGGCGAGGCGCACGGGGTCGCCTCCGGCGAGTGGTACCGGCTGGTCACCGCGATGTTCCTGCACTACGGCGTGGTGCACCTGCTGCTCAACATGTGGGCGCTCTGGGTGCTCGGGCGGGAGCTGGAGGCCCTGCTCGGGCCGCTGCGGTTCCTCGGCCTCTACCTGATGGCCGGGCTCGGCGGCAACGTCGCGGCGTACCTGTTCAGCAGCCCCAACACCGCCTCGGCAGGTGCCTCGACGGCGATCTTCGGGCTGTTCGCGGCGGTCTTCGTGCTGATGCGCCGGCTCGGCCGGGACACCTCGGCGATCCTGCCGATCCTGGTGATCAACCTGATCTTCACGTTCACCGTGCCGGGCATCTCCATCCCGGGCCACGTCGGCGGGCTGATCGTCGGGGCGCTGATGGCGCTCGTGCTGGCGTACGCCCCCCGGATGCGGCGCTCGGTGTTCCAGGCCGCCGGTGCGGGGGTCATCCTGCTCGCGCTGCTCGGCCTGGTGATCGTCCGTACGGTGATGCTGCTCGGCTGAGCGGTACCGGGGCGGGGCCGTGCGCCGGTCAGGGGCGGGCGGCCCGGACCGCCTCGGCCACCTCGGCCGGGGGCGCGCCCAGGTCGGCCCGGCCGAGCAGGTGCAGGGTCTCACCCGCGTCGATCTCCAACGTCTCGCCGGTCAGCCCGAACCGGGTCCGCCGGTCCACGGTGACCGCCTCCACCGCCTCCCACGGCAGGTGCCGCCGCCCGGCGTACCCCCGCACGACGGTGATCCCGTCGGCGTCGACCGCGAGCCGGACCGGGGCGAGCAGGTCGCGTACCGCCCAGGCGGCGATACCCACGGCGGCGGCGACGGCCAGCGCCAGCGGGACCGGGTCGCCGTCGGCGAGCAGCAGTCCGAGGGCGACCAGCCCGACCGCGCCGGCCAGCTTCACCGCCGGGACCGCCGGGGGGACCCGCCACTGGCGGGCCGGAGACGTCGGTGGATGCACCGTCCCAGCATGCCAGCCACGCCGGGCCGGCCCCGGCGACGCGGGGGGCGGACCGGCGGTCGGGGACGTAGTATCGACACAGCCGAAGTTACCGGGGAGTAGTCATGAGTGACGCAGTCATCGTCGGTGCGGTGCGTACCCCGGTCGGGCGACGCAAGGGCGGCCTGGCCGAGGTGCACCCGGTCGACCTGTCGGCGCACGTGCTGCGCGCCCTCGCCGACCGCACCGGCATCGATTCCGGCCAGGTCGACGACGTGGTGTGGGGCTGCGTGTCCCAGGTCGGCGAGCAGTCCTGGAACGTCGCCCGCAACGCCGTGCTCGCCGCCGGCTGGCCCGAGTCGGTGCCCGGCACCACCCTCGACCGGCAGTGCGGCTCCAGCCAGCAGGCCCTGCATTTCGCCGCCGCGACGGTCGTCTCCGGGCAGGCCGACCTGGTGGTGGCCGGTGGCGTCGAGTCGATGACCCGGGTGCCGATGGGGTCCAGCGTCGGCGACGGCATGCCGTTCAGCGACCGCATCCGGGCCCGCTACCGGGGCGTCGAGGGCTTCGCCGACGACCAGCCGCTGCCGTTCAACCAGGGGGTCGGCGCCGAGCTGATCGCCGCCCGGTGGCGCTTCTCCCGCAGTCAGCTCGACGAGTTCGCCCTGGCCAGCCACGAGAAGGCCGCCGCCGCGCAGGACGCCGGGGCGTTCGACCCCGAACTGGCCCCGGTGCCGCTCAGCGACGGCCGCTCGTTCACCGCCGACGAGGGCATCCGCCGGGACACCTCGCTCGCCGCGCTCGGCGAGCTGAAGACCCCGTTCCGCGCCGACGGGGTGGTGACCGCCGGGTCCGCGTCGCAGATCTCCGACGGGGCCGCCGCGCTCGCCGTCACCACCAGCGAGTGGGCCAGCCGGCACGGCCTGCGCCCGCTGGCCCGGGTGCACACCGCCGTGGTCGCCGCCGACGACCCGGTCGCCATGCTCACCGCCCCCATCCCGGCCACCGCGAAGGCGCTGCGCCGCGCCGGCCTGGGCATCGAGGAGATCGGCGTGTACGAGGTGAACGAGGCGTTCGCCCCGGTGCCGCTGGCCTGGCTCGCCGAGACCGAGGCCGACCCGGAGCGGCTGAATCCGCGCGGCGGGGCGATCGCGCTGGGGCACCCGCTCGGCGCGTCCGGTGCCCGGATCATGACGACGATGCTCCAGCACATGCGGGACAACGACCTCCGGTACGGCCTGCAGACCATGTGCGAGGGCGGCGGCATGGCCAACGCCACCATCCTCGAACTCCTCTGAGTGCGTGTTTGAGATGGTGTTGATCAGGCCTAGGTGAAGGTGCGGCGGGTTTGACGGCGTGCTGGTTGGTCGTGGGTGATGCGGCGGGTCATGCCGGCGATCGCGGCCCAGCGGATGAGGGCTGCTGAGACGGCCGGTTGGCGCTCGTAGTCGCGGGCGAGCCGGCGGCAGGCGGTGAGCCAGGCCAGGGTGCGTTCCACGACCCAACGGCGTGGGTGGACGGCGAAGCCGCGTTGGTCGGCGGGTTTGCGGACGATCTCCAGCGTGGTGCGCAGGGTGTCGCGGGTCCAGTCGACGAGTCGCCCAGCGAATCCCTGATCGGCGAAGACGTGCCGGATCGGGGTGACCATGTAAGCGCTGAGCAGGGCCGTCTTGGCTCCGTCGCGGTCCTGCCAGCTCGCGGCGAGCACGGTCACGGTGACCAGCAGGCCCAGGGTATCGGTGATGATGAACCGTTTCCGGCCGTTGATCTTCTTGCCCGCGTCGTAGCCTCGGCTGTCCCGGCCGACGGTGTCGGCGCCCTTCACGCTCTGCGAATCGATGATCCCCGCCGACGGCTCCGGCTGGCGGCCCTGTTGCACCCGGGCCTTGATCCGGAGCGTGGTCAGGAGTTTCTCCGTCACGCCGGCTTCTTCCCACCGGGTGAAGTACCAGTACACCGTCTGCCACGGCGGCAGGTCAGCCGGCAGATAGCGCCACGGGCACCCCGACCGCACCACGTACAGGATCGCGTTGACGATCTCCCGCCGTGGGTGCTTCTCCCGCCGGCCGTCGGTGTTCGGCTCCGGCAACAACGGCGCGATCAGCGTCCACTGAGCGTCGGTCAGGTCCGAGGGGTAACCACGACGCGCAGACACCGCGCCACCCTGCCCGCCGCGGCAGCCGATGTCATGCCGCCACGCCGTCCACATCAGACCTTCTCAAACACGCACTGACGCCACCCGCCGGCGGCGGGCCGGGCCGGGCCGGGCCGTCGAGGTCACCGTGACGGGGCCGATGATGCGGTGTCCGGGTGGCCTTGATGCCGCCACACGGGCCTCATTGCGATCCCGCCCGGCCGAAAATGGCGGGTGCCGGGGTGGGCGGGTGGCCTACTCTGCGCGACGTGACGATCGTCTCCGTGGCCCCCGGCTGGGCCGACCCGCAGTGGCGGGCCACCGCGCTGGACTGGGTGACCGGGCAGCTCGACCGGCACGGCCGGCGGGTCACCGGCCCGGTCGAGGCCCGGCAGCGCCCCTGGTCACTGGTCTGGCAGGTGCCCACCGACGCCGGGCCGTACTGGTTCAAGGCGAACAACCCCGGCACGGCGTACGAGGCGGTGCTGCTGGCCGAGTTGCCCCGGCACGCCCCCGGGCGGGTGCTCGACCCGGTGGCCGTGGACCCCGCGCGGGGCTGGTCGCTGCTGCCCCACGGTGGCCCGTCCCTGCGTGACCTGGCCGAACCGGACCCGACCCGGTGGGCCGACGTGCTCGCCGCCTACGCCGATCTCCAACGGACGGTCGCTCCCCGGGCCGACGCCCTCGTCGCGCTCGGCGTGCCCGACCAGCGGCCGGCGGCCCTGCCGGCCCTGCTCGCCGACCTGCTCGACGACCGCGCCGCCCTGCTCCTCGCCTCGGAACACGACGGCACCGACACCCGCCCGGCCACCGGCGGCACCGACACCCGCCCGGCACCCGGAGACGATGGCGACGGCGATACCCGCCCGGCCGCCGGGGTCGACGGCGACGGCGCCGGGAGCGACGACGGTGGGCTGGACGCGGCGACCTACGAGCGGCTGCGGGCGTACCTGCCGCGCTTCGCCGACGACTGCGGGCGGCTCGCCGACACCGGCATCCCGGCCAGCGTGCAGCACGACGACCTGCACGACGGGAACGTGTTCGCCGCCGACGGCTACCGCTTCTTCGACTGGGGCGACGCATCCGTGGCGCACCCGTTCGGCACCCTGCTGGTGACCCTGCGTTCGGTGGCGCACACCTACTCGCTGCCCGAGGGGGACCCGGTGCTGCTGCGGCTGCGGGACGCCTACCTGGAGGCGTGGACCGACCGGCACGACCGGGCGGCCCTGCGGGAGGCCGCCGGGCTGGCCGTCCGGGTGACCACGGTGAGCCGGGCGCTGTCCTGGCGGCGGGCGCTGGCCACCACCGACCCGGGTCGCGCCGAGTACGCCGACGCGGTGCCGGGCTGGCTCGGCGAGCTGTTCGCGCCGATGCCCGTCTGAGGCCCCGCACCCCCGGACAGCCGCCGGTGCGGAAAAGACGCACCGGTGGTGCGACCCGGGGGAGTGGAAGTTCCAAAAGTCGACAGTGACCCATATCACCCCTGGTCACGGCTCGTTGGCCAGGTATGGACGTCTTCTCGCGCACCTTCCTCCCGGCCGCCGCCGAGACCGGGCTGGCGGTCCAGACGGTGAGCCGGCACATGCCGGTCTTCCGCCAGTGCGTCGGATCGGGGGACGCCACCATCCTGGTCGCCCGGTGCGCCCGCCCCGACCGCCCGGTCGACGGCGACTACCTCCTGCTGCTCACCCACCGCCGGCTGGTGGTGACCCGGCAGACCCGGGTGCTGCACCGGCTACGGCTGCACCTCAACACCGAGCTGCGGGAGCTGAGCAACGTCACCTGGAGCCCCGACCCGCGCGCGCAGGCCGTCGAGCTGGCCGCCACCGCGATCGACGGGGTACGCGAGCGGTTCGTCATCCGTACCCAGCACCCGAAGCAGGTGTGGCAGCTCGACACGCTGCTGCACCACGCGTTCCGGACCCGGCTGCGCCGGCCCGAGGAACGGGTCGTCGCCACCATCGGTGACAACCCGCCCGTCGCGCCGGCCCCCCTGCTACGCCCCCTGCCGACCCGCTGACCGGGTTCTTACCTGACCCGAACACGGCCGTCCGTTCCGCCCGACCCCGGGTCGGTCATCATGGGCCGGTGACCGTCGATGCCACCGCACCACGTGGGCTCGTCCTCGTCGTGGAGGACGAGCCCGCCATCGCCGACCTGGTCCGGCTCTACCTGGGCCGGGACGGGTTCGGCGTACACCTGGAACGGGACGGCACGGCCGGGCTGGCCGCCGCCCGCCGGCTGCGCCCGGTGGCCTGCGTCCTCGACATCACCCTGCCCGGCCTGGCCGGCACCGAGGTCTGCCGACGGCTGCGCGAGTCCGGCGACTGGACCCCGGTCATCTTCCTCACCGCCCGCGACGACGAGGTCGACCGGATCGTCGGCCTGGAGCTGGGCGCGGACGACTACGTGACCAAACCGTTCAGCCCCCGCGAACTGGTGGCCCGGGTCCGGGCGGTGCTGCGGCGCACCGTCGGCGCCCCCGACGGCGCGGACCGGCCCCGCACCGTCGGCCCGGTCACCCTCGACCCGGCCCGGCGCACGGTGCTCGCGGCCGGCACCCCCGTCCAGCTCACCTCCACCGAGTTCGACCTGCTCGCCCACCTGATGGCCCGCCCCGGCCGGGTGTTCACCCGGGAGGAACTGCTGGCCGGGGTCTGGGGGTACGCGGCGCACGCCGGCACCCGTACCGTCGACGTGCACGTCGCCCAGGTCCGGGCGAAGCTCGGCCCGGCCAGCGTGATCCGCACCCACCGGGGCGTCGGGTACGCCGCCGATGGCTGAACCCCCCGCGCCGCCGGCCGCCCCCCGGGGTGACACCGCCCCCCGCCGTCGCCGCTCCCTGCACACGCTGACCTCCCGCGCGGTGCTGGTCACCTGCGCCGTGGCGCTGGTGTCGGTGCTGGTCACCGCCCTGGTCGCGGTCCCCCTGGCGGTACGCGGGGTGGAACGCCGCGACCAGGAGGCGCTTGCCGCGCAGGCCCGGCTCGCCGCCGACGTGCTGAAGGTGCGGCCCAGCCGCCAGCGCGACGCGGCCGGCGACCGGCTGATCCGCCAGCTCAAGGACCAGCAGATCGAGGTGTACGTCGTCCAGGGCGGGCTGGCCGACCGCCCCGGCCTGCCCCGGCAGGTGGTGAACCGGATCTCCGCCGGCCGGGACGTCTCCGGTCGCCGGTTCGTCAACGGCCAACGGACCCTCGTCGAGGGGCGGGCGCTGCCCGGTGGGGAGGGGGTGGTGCTGACCCGGGGCACCCCGCAGGGGCCGTGGCGGCAGGTGCTGCGCGCGCTGTGGCTGCCGCTGCTGGCCGGGCTCACCGCCGGGGCGGCGGCCGGGCTGCTGCTGGCCCGCCGGCTGGCCCGGCCGATCCGGCACGCCGCCACCGCCGCCGCCCGGCTGCGCGCCGGTGACCGGGCCGTCCGGGTGCCCGTCGAACCGCCCGACGAGGTCGCCGACCTGGCGTACGCGTTGAACGGGTTGGCCGCCGCGCTGGCCACCAGTGAGGGCCGGCAGCGGGAGTTCCTGCTCTCCGTCTCGCACGAGCTGCGTACCCCGTTGACCGCGATCCGGGGGTGGGCGGAGGCGCTCGCCGACGGGGTGATCGGCGCGGACGAGGCGACCGCGACGGGCCGGACGATGCTCGCCGAGGCGCAGCACCTGGACCGGCTGGTCGCCGACCTGTTGGCGCTGGCCCGGCTGGAGGCGGTGGACTTCCCGCTGGAACCGGTGCCGGTGGACCTCACCCGGCTGGCCGCCGACGCCGAACGCACCTGGTCGGAGCGGTGTGCGGCGGTCGGGGTGCCGTTCCGGCTGGAGACGCCGGGCACGGCGGTGCCCGCGTACACCGATCCGGGGCGGATCAGGCAGGTGGTGGACGGGCTGCTGGAGAACGCGCTGCGGGTCGTACCGCCGGGGGCGCCGGTGGTGCTCGCGGTCCGGGCTGCCGGTCCCGGGCCGACCGCCGGTGGGCTGGTCGAGGTCCGCGACGGCGGACCCGGCTTCACCGACGACGACCTGGCGGTGGCCTTCGAGCGGGGGGCGCTGCACCAGCGTTACCGGGGGGTCCGCAAGGTGGGCAGCGGGTTGGGGCTGGCGTTGGCCGCCGGGCTGGTCCGCCGGCTCGGCGGGGAGATCGTCGCCGGGCACGCCGCCGAGGGGGGCGCGGCGTTCACCGTCCGGCTGCCCGCGAGTCCTTACCTGACCCGAACATCGGCCTGACCCCGCGCCCATCCCGTTCCGCCAGGCTGGTGGCATCACGGACGAGAGGACAGTCATGGCACATCGGGGAATCGCCGTCGCCGCCACCTCGCTGCTCGCGGCGCTCACGTTCGGCGTCGCCGGCTGCGGAACGGCCCAGGTCGCGCAGGACGGCACGAAGGCCGCCGCCGTGGACGTGGCCGCCGCGTTGGGCGTCGAGGGTCAGGCGCTGGCCGCGCTGGGTCTCGACCCGGTCGAGTTGGACCTGCTCGCCGCGCCCGCCGCGTCGACCACGCCGTCCCCGGAGGCCGGGGACAAGGGCAAGCGTGGCGAGCGGGCGAAGGAGCTGCGGCAGCGCCGGCAGGCCCGGGTGCTGCTGGGCCGCAACGGCCTGCACGGCGAGGCGGTGGTGCAGACCAAGGACGGCACGAAGACCGTCGTCGTGCAGCGCGGCGAGGTGACCGCGATCGACGGGGACTCGGCGACGGTGAAGTCCACCGACGGCTTCACCCTGACCTGGAAGCTGGGTGACCAGCTCCGGGTGGTCGAGCGGCGGACCACCGTCAAGGCCAGCGACGTCAAGGTGGGCACCAAGGTCAACGTGGCCGGGGCCAAGGACGGGGACGCCAGCGTCGCCCGGCTGATCGTGGTGCCGATCAAGCAGAACTGACCCGTGGGGGACCGGTCGGGGCCGGCGTGGACCACCACGCCGGCCCCGACGTGTGTTCCCCGTGGCTCAGTGGGTCGGTGGCAGCGCGTAGCCGACGTGGTCGCGGTACTCGATCGTCCAGCCCGCCGGGACGAGCCGGGCGCACTCGGTGCGGGGGCCGGTGCAGACGATCGCGTCGACCGAGGTGGGGTCGGCCGGCGGCCGGTCGGGCAGCACCGACTGCAACGCCACCAGCTCGGGTGACCGGCCGTCGTCGTCGCGCAGCAGCAGCCACCAGGGGTACTCCCAGTTGTCGTTCTGCTGCACCAGACCGATCCGTCGGGCGTCGCTGGCGCGTACCGCCGAGGCGGCCCAGCGGAACTCGTCGGCCCACTGCGGCCGGCGCAGGAACCGGGTGTCCCACTCGCCGGTGGTGAAGACCGAACCCGCGCCGACCAGCCGGCGGGGGAAGCCGTAGGACAGGGCCAGCACGCCGGCCAGCGCGGAGGTGGCCAGCACGGTCACCACCAGCCCGGCGGCCACCGACCGGCGGCCCGTCCCGGCCCGCCGCCGCAGTACCGCGTCGACCCAGAGCCCCGCCAGGGGTACGGCCAGCACCAGCGCGTACAGCAGCAGCCGGTTCCCCCACGGCTGCCACTTGATCATCGCGGTGTGCAGGAGCACCGCGCCCACCACCACCCCCGCGTACGCCCGCAGCGCCCCCGACCGGACGGGGACGACCCGGCGGGGCCGGGCCAGCGCGACGACCGCCCCGACCAGCGCCAGCGCCCCGGCCAACGGGAAGGCCACCCGGTCCTCGTCGGGATACCAGGCGGGCACCGGGAAGACCTCCCGGCCGAACGTGATGGCCCGGTCCTGCGGGTCGACGCCGACCGCCCGGGAGCCGTCCATGATGGCCGAGGCGGTGCCGGCGCGCAGCGGGGCGAGCGGGGTGTCGAACGCGGTGTGTCCGATCCGCAGCGCGTTGACCAGCACGGCGGCCGGGTCGTGCCGTTCCATCGGGATGGACTCCCGCAGCCGGGGCGGCCCCAGCGGGTGACCGAACTCGGCCGTCTCCCGGGCCAGGAACGGCCCCACCACCGTCGCCGCGACCAGCAGCACCAGCAGCGAACCGCCGACCGTGCGGGCCACCTGCCGGGCCCCGGCCGGCGCTTCCAGGTCGGCGGCGTCCCCGGCGGGACGGCGGGCCAGCCGGAGCTGCGCCAGGCCCCAGAGCAGCAGCAGCGGCCCGACGGCGATCAGCCCGCTGGTCTTGGTCAGCGCGGTCAGGCCGGTGGCCGCGCCGAGCGCCAGCGCGTCGGTCAGGCCGGCCCGGCGGCGCAGCCCGTCCAGCACCAGGGTGGCGGCGCAGGCGGCCCAGGCGGCGGCGACCAGGTCGGTCTGGGTGCTGGTCGCCTGGAGGGCCACCATCGGCGTGGTGGCGAGCAGGAACGCGGTGACGAGCTGGGCCCGGCGGCCCCCGCCGAGCTGGGCGGTGATCCGGGTGGCCGCGAGCAGGCAACCGATGCCGGCGGCCCACTGCACCAGGTTGTGCAGGGCGTCCCCGCCGGTGAACAGGCGCAGGTGCAGCAGCAGGTATTCCGCGCCGGGCGGGATGGTCACCTGCCGGTGGATCGCGGTGGGCCAGAACTCCAGGCTGCCCTGGGCCACCCAGTGCTCCACCTTCGGCAGGTGGTACGTCTGCGAGTCGAAGTTGTTCGGCTCGGCCAGCAGCGCCACCACCAGCTCGATCAGCACCACGGCGAGCACCGTGCCGGCGAGCAGCCGTTCGCCCCGGGTCGCCGTACGCCGGAGGTGGGTCAGCCGGTCCGCCCAGCCGGCCAGCAGCGCCGCGACGCCGCCCCGGACGGTGGCCGGGGGTGCCGGAGCGTCGGCGGGCGGCTGCGGCCCGGACGCCGCGCCGACGGTCGGGCCGCCCACGGTCGCGCCGACCAGCACCGCCCGCCGGCTGCCCGCGGTGGCGGCCCGGGGCGCGGCGGTGTCGCGTCGACGGCCGGCCAGCACCGCGACCCCGGCGACGAAGAGCAGCCAGGCCAGGGCGAAGGCGGGCAGGGTGAGCGCGTCGAGGGCGCCCAGCACCTCCACGGTCAGCACGGCGAAGACGCCGGTCAGCAGGGCGGCCCGGACCACGCCGAGGCGGTGCGGGGCGACCACCCCGGCGGCCCGGGGCCGCAGGAGGGCGGTGAGTAGCACGAGCGCCGCGACGGGGGCCGCCACGAGCATCCAGCCGGCTGCCGACATGGGCGGAAGTAAACACCATTCGCCGCGATGACCGGGTGCCGGCCGGTCCGGTGGACGCCGATGACGGGCACGCGCCACCGCGGTGGCGACCCTCGCGCGGCTGACCTGCCAGGCTAGGCTATGCCCGACTTACTGTCGCCACCGTGGAGATTCCCGTGAAGCTCTCGATCCTCATGCCGGTCTACAACGAGGAAGAACGCATCGCGGATGCCCTCAAGCAGGCATTGGCGGTCGATTATCCCTGCGAGATCGAGTTGGTCGTGGTGGACGACGGCAGCCGGGACGGTACCGGGGAGATCCTCGGCCGGGCGGACGACTCGCGGTTGCGGGTGATCACCCACCCCCGCAACGCGGGCAAGGGCGCGGCCATCAAGACGGCCGTGGACAGCGCCGAGGGTGAGTACATGGTCATCCTCGACGCCGACCTGGAGTACGACCCGCAGGACATCCCCCGGCTGCTCGCCCCGGTGCTCGACGGGCGGGCCACCGTGGTCTACGGCAACCGCACCTTCGGCAGCCACAGCGCCTACAGCTTCTGGTACGTGATGGGCAACAAGGGCGTCACGATGGCGGCGAACGTGCTGTTCAACTCCTACATCGGCGACCTGGAGACCTGTTTCAAGCTGATGCCGGTCGAGCTGTACCGGTCGCTGGGCATCCGGTCCCGGGGTTTCGGGATGGAGGCGGAGGTGACCGGCAAGCTGCTGCGCCGCCGCATCCGCCCGTACGAGGTGCCGATCAGCTACCGGGCGCGCGGGCGCGAGGAGGGCAAGAAGATCACCTGGCGGGACGGCGTCGAGGCGATCTGGATCCTCGGCCGGGAGCGCACCCGCCGCCGGCCCGCCCACCCGCCCCGCTGACCCGCCCCTCCCGGTTCACCCGCGGTCATCCCGCCGGGGTCAGGAAACCGCCGACCGCCAGGCGCAGCCCGGCCGGGTCGAGGCCGTGCCACCGGTCGTGGTCCTCGGCGGTGCCGTAGCGCCGCAGTTCCGCCCGACCCACGCCGAGGCCGAGCAGCCGGTGCGGCCGGTCGGCCAGCGCCCCGGCCACCACCCGCGTCGAGGTGCCGGCCAGGTAGGGCTCCACCACGATCACCTCGGTCGCGGCCAGCGCCCGCAGCCCGGTCACGTCGAACGGCCGGGGCCGGTGCGTGTAGGCCACCGTAACCGGCAGGCCGGCCACCGCCGCGAGCGCGGCGTCGAGCACCGGACCGACCGCCACCAGCAGCGCCGCGCCCGGCCCGGCGTCGCGTACCACCTGCAACCCACCCGCCTTCGGGTACGCCCGCGCGTTGGTGCTCAGCGACAGCCGCAGGTAGGTCGAGTGCTGCCCGCAGACCGCGTCGCGGAGCAGGTCGGGCACCTCGTCGGGGTGGCCGGGCACGTGCACGGTCCAGCCGTCGAGGGTGTCGATCAGGGCGACGTCGGCCGGGGCCAGGTGGGTCCGGCCGGCCTCCGCCCGGTCGTACGACGCGCCGATGCTGACCAGCACCGCACCGACGCCCTGGTGGTCGAGGTCCAGCTTGATCTGCTCGTACGCCCGCTCGACGAGGAACGGGGCGTAGCTGTGCACGATCGGGCGCTGCCCGGCGAGGGCGAGCCCACCGGCCACTCCGATCATCAACTGTTCCCGGATGCCCACGTTGACCACCCGGTGCGGATACCGTCGGGCCGCCCCGGCGAAGGCGTCGGCGGAGATGTCGGCCAGCACGATCGTGGTCCGGGGGTCGTCGAGGAACCCGGTGGCGCTGGCGACGAAGGTGTCCCGCATGGTCATGACCGGCTCCCCGGGGTCGGTCCGTCGACCGCGACGACGACGTGGGGGTGGTGGCCGTCGTGGCCGGTGAGGGCGGCGTGCAGGGCGTCGTGGTCGTGCCCGTCGACGGTGGCGGTGGTCCAGCCGTTGACGGTGAACCGGCTGGCCACCCCGCCCGGCCAGCCGTGGCTGGCCGACGCGTTGTCGACCACGATCGCGGTGAGCCCGGCCAGGCCGGTGGCACCGGCGTAGGCGATCGCCTCGTGGTTGGAGCCCTCGTCGAGTTCGGCGTCGCCGAGCAGGACGTACACCCGGGGGGTGGTGCGGCCCTGGGCGCGCAGGCCGAGCGCGGTGCCCACGCCCAGCCCGAGGCCGTGGCCGAGCGAGCCGGAGCCGATCTCGACGCCGGGGACGAGGGTGCGGTCGGGGTGGCCGCCGAGGCGGCTGTCCGGTCCGCCCGCGTCGTCGAGCCAGTCGACGGGGATGAACCCCTTGGCGGCGAGTACGGCGTAGTAGCCCGCCACGGCGTGCCCCTTGGAGAGCAGGAAGCGGTCCCGGTCCGGGTCGTCGACGGTGGCCGGGGTGACCCGTAGGACCCGGTCGTAGAGCACCCAGTGCACGTCGACGGTGGAGTACACGTTGGCGTCGTAGTGGCGGCCGGCGCGGAGGCGTTCCAGCGGTGCGACGACGGGGGCGGGCAGGGGGTGGCCCGGCGGGTGGGTTGCGGTCGGTGTGGTCATGTGGTTAGCGTGCTACTTGAAGTTAACTTCAACTCAAGGGCAGTGATGCACGAGTCACTCACCATCGGCCAGCTCTCCGCGCGCAGCGGGGTGGCCCAGTCGGCGCTGCGCTACTACGAACGCCTCGGGCTGATCCACGCCGAGCGCACCGGCGGCAACCAGCGTCGCTACGCCCGCACCGAGCTGCGCCGGGTGGCGTTCATCCGGATCTCCCAGCAGGTCGGCATCTCGCTGGACGAGATCCGTGCCGCGCTGGACTCGCTGCCCTCCTCCCGCGCCCCCAGCCCCGACGACTGGGCCGCCCTGTCCCGCACCTGGCGGGAACGGCTGGACGAACGGATCAAACTGCTCGGCAAGCTCCGCGACGACCTCGACGGCTGCATCGGCTGCGGCTGCCTGTCGTTGCAACGCTGCACCCTCTACAACCCGGGCGACACGCTGGCCGGCGAGGGCCCCGGCGCCCGCCTGGTGCTGCCCCGCCGGGACGGCCCGCCGCCGGCCTGAGCATCTTCCCGGGCCCGCGCCCGGACCGTCACCCGGTGGTGAGCAGCACCTTGCCCACGTGGTCGCTGGACTCGACCAGCCGGTGTGCCTGCGCTGCGTCGCGCATCGGCAGCCGCCGGTCCACGATCGGCCGGATGGCGCCCGCCTCCACCAGCGGCCACACCTGCTCGCGCACGCCCCGGACGATGTCCGCCTTGTCGGCCAGCGGGCGGGACCGCAGCGCGGTCGCCGCCACCGAGGCCCGCTTCGCCAGCAGCGCGCCAAGATCCAGCTCGGCCTTCCGGCCCCCCTGCATGCCGATCACCACCAGCCGGCCGCCGTCGGCCAGCGCCGCCACGTTCCGGCCCAGGTAGGACGCGCCCATGATGTCGAGGATCACGTCCGCCCCCCGCCCGTCGGTGACCCGCCGGACCTCCCTGACGAAATCCTGCTCGCGGTAGTCGACGGTGTGCGCGGCACCCAGCTCCCGCAACCTGTCGTGCTTGGTCGACCGGGCGGTCGCCACCACCGTCGCGCCCAGCGCCGCCCCGAACTGCACCGCGAACGTGCCGATGCCGCTGCCGCCGCCGTGCACCAGCAGCGTCTCGCCCCGGCCCAGGTGGGCCACCCGGACCAGGTTCGACCAGACCGTACAGGCCACCTCGGGCAGCGCGGCGGCGTCGACCGGGTCGACACCGGCCGGCACCGGCAGCAACTGCCCGGCCGGCACGGCCACCCGCTCGGCGTACCCGCCGCCGGCCAGCAGCGCGCACACCGGCTGACCCACCGCCCACCCGGTCACCCCCTCACCCACCGCGCCGATCACCCCCGAACACTCCAACCCGGGGTACGCGGGCGCGCCCGGCGGCGGCGGATACTGCCCCTGCCGCTGGAGCAGGTCGGCCCGGTTCACCGCGCTGGCGGTCACCTCGACGACCACCTCACCCGCACCGGGCTCCGGGTCGGGCACCTCCGCCCAGACGAGTGCGTCGGGTCCACCGGGTTCCGGGATCGTGATCGCGTGCATGGCCCAGTCTTACCCGATCCGGGCCGCAGACTTAACCGATCCGGGCCGCGAACCACGCCCGTCCGACGACAAGCGCCATGTGGGCAGGTCCGGCCGGCAATATCCACCGGCCGTCGCCCCGGGCGGTCCACCGCTCGCCCACGACGGCCGGAATTTCGGCCACAGTGGACCGTCCGGGTGAGGTCACGCTGGTCATGCCAGGGATCAAGGACCCCCCTCCGGTACGCCGAACCCCGCCCGACGGCGATGGGCCGGCTCGTCCGGACGCGGTTCGTGGCAGACTAGGCACGGGCCGCGTACCCCCGGGTGGCGGTTCGGGAGGGTTCGCCTAGTGGCCGATGGCGCTGGTCTTGAAAACCGGTAAGGCAGCGATGTCTTCGTGGGTTCGAATCCCACACCCTCCGCATCCATAGCAGCAAAAACGCCTTTTGCGCAGGGCAGCGGCGGTTCCATGGTCCACCAAGAGGCCGTGGCGAGGTCTCACTCTGCCTCGCCGAGGGTTGCCGGCTTTCACTGGTCGCGGCAAATGAGCGGCAAAGCTGCTAACAACTCCTAACTCAATGAGGCTGGGCGTTACCAGGCGGACGTGAGGATCGTTCTGTGTGAACGTGGGGAGGGGTGAGCAGCCGCCGTGGATCGCTCGGACGACCTGTGGGCCCAGATCGCGCCGCTGCTGCTACCCCGTCCGCCTCGCCGGTACCGCTACCCCGGGCGGAAGCCCCTGGACGATCGCAAGGTGCTCTGCGGGATCCTGTTCGTGCTCTACACCGCGATCCCGTGGGAGTACCTGCCCCAGGAACTCGGCTTCGGCTCGCGAATGACGTGTGGGCGCAGGTTACGGGACTGGAACGACGCCGGTGTCTGGCAGCGGTTGCACGAGGTCCTGCTCGGTAAGCTCCGCGCCAGCGGGCAACTGGACATGTCTCGGGCGGTGATTGACGGTTCCCACGTCCGAGCGCTCAAGGGGCGGCCCAGAACCGGTCCGAGTCCGGTCGACCGCCGCAAACCAGGCTCGAAACACCACGTCATCACCGACGCGGGCACCCCAACTCATGCCTCTGATCGACAAGGTCCCCCGTATCAGGGGCATCCGCGGCCGGCCCCGGCAGCGACCATAGTGGCTGCACGCCGACCGTGGCTACGACTACGACTGCTACCGCCGCCAGCTTCGGGCGAGGGGCATCACCCCTGTGATCGCCCGACCCGGCACCGGCCACGGCTCTGGCCTCGGCACCCGACGATGGGTCGTCGAGCAGACCATCGCACTGCTGCGCTGGTTTCGCCGCCTGCGCATCCGCTGGGAGATCCGCGACGACATCCACGAAGCCTTCCTCACCCTCGCCTGCGCCATCATCTGCTGGCGCCGACTCCAACGCTCGAAGAGTTAGGAGTTGTAAGTGAGCTGGTGCCGGCACGCGTTGAACCAGACGTTGCAGGAGTAACCCCCAGCTCACGTTTGGCGATATGGTCAGCGGAGCGGAGAAGGGAGGATCCAGCATGGAGGCACGCCTCCAACCAGTCAACGCGATCCTTGGGCTGGTCATCGCGGGAGACGTCAACCCTCCGCTCTTGGCCGATGCCGGGTTCCGGGTGGTCGGTCTGGAGGTGCCAGCGGTCGGCCCTGCCGGCAAAGCGGTGATCGACGTCTTGCTTTTCCACGAGGCGACCAACCATCTGGTTCAATGCGAGTCGAAGTCCGGTGCCAACATCGAGGAAGGTCAGGCGAGGGCCTACGCGGCCATGCCAGCCGCCAACGCGGTGCAGGCCGCTTACGTGAACCTGCGCCACCGAACGACACCTACCATCGAGACTCTGTATCTATGCCTTGAAGAGCACGCCGAGCGGATCCGCCTCGGCTTGAAGACGATCGACATCGCGTTTCCTGTACTCGGGGTTGGTTATCGCCGTCTTGAGCTCCATGACGATGAGTACGCATCGGAGCTCCTTCGCGCCCCGCTTCAGGGGGGCGTCACGCTCAAGGCTCCGCCACCGAGACTCATCGCCTTCGATCCTGAGTCTCCTGCCGAGGCGGTGGAGCGCCAAGTACGACCGACGATGGTGGCCGAGCTATCAAAGCGCACGTCCCACATCAGCCTTACGGGACTCACCGAACGTGTCGCGCCGCATTACGGGCTTTACGGACACGCTGCCCAGAACAAGCTAAAGTCGGTAGTCAGAGCTGCGGTTGTGAAGATCGCCGAAGCTACGCCCGACCGGTTCGCGTTCGATCCCCCGGCCAACTCTCGCCCTGAGGGCTTGATCCGGTTCCTGAGGACGCCGGAAGATCACGACCCGCGTGGCCGGACGCAGGCCTACCAGGCGCTGGCCAGGATGGGGCAGGCGACGCCGAGGCGACGGCGGGCCGCTACGAACCCGAACCCTGACCAGATGGACCTGCTCAGCGAGTTGAGCACGGTGGATAATGACGCCGAGGACATAGACACGATGGCTGACGAGGAAGGGAGCCAGTCGTGAGCGCAAGGGCTGCCATGGCTGACGCATTGACTCTTAACCCCGCCTCGCCGACCAAGACGTTCGTGCTTGAAGCGCACGCAGACGAGCCCGGGGCCTACCTGGAGGATCTTGCTGGTGCGCCGAACGTTGAAGCCACTGATGACGCGTACATCTTCCGCGTTGGAACTGAACATGGAACTTTCTGGGTAGACCAGCTAAATCCTCGGTTTTGGAGTTTTCACACCGATATGAGGACGGATCGCGCGTCTTCTGCTTTGAATTCGTGGGTCGGAAGTCGGCGTGACTTGGACTGGGTTTGGCTTCCATCGGAGCACCTTCGCCATATCTGGCCAGGAGCTCGGGCGCGTCGAGTTCGAACCGATTTTCGGGGTAGAGCACTGCTTGGAGGCGCTGGCGCGGATACCGAAGACCTTAGGGTCCAACTTTCCGGCCGAAATGCCGAAGCTCTTCTTGACTTCATATCGAGTAGTGATGAGTTCCGGTCTGCAGTTTCGTTCGATGGTGTCGAAACAAGTCTGGCTGACCCTGACTTCGGCGTAGTGCGAGAGGCTGTTAATCGGATGGGCAAGTTCGCCGTATCCGGTGACTCTTTCGAGTTGCATTCGCTGTTCGTAAGCACAGTTGTTGACCGGTATAGTCGGCTGGTGCAACTCTGCGAACAAAAGGCGCTAGGTTGGGAATCCTCGGGCACCGAAGAGGGTGGCGGGAATGTAGTCGGAGGTCCAGTCGTCATCCTGTTTAGTAAACCAATTCCCGACCTTCCCAATTTCCTTGAAACCCTCTTCTCGTCACGTGCCCCCTTCCGACTATGGGGAATCCCAGAAATCACCTCTCAGGGCGTGGCCGAGGTTGAGGCGGTAGATCTACATGTGGGCCAGAGGCTGCGGTTTGATGTCGGGGACCTCTGGATGCGGATCTACTTGGAGCAGGGTAGCTGTGGCAATACGATCGCCCGGCTCGTCAGCAACCTTCAGCACCGATTCGACGGCGCGCTGCGCCTAGCCGACCCGGAGTTGGATGAAGCGGTGGGTCGGCACCTAGAGCCGATGGCCGCCTGATGCTCGCATCCGGCGCAGGTTCAGGCTTCTGAACACGCAAAGGGCCGATCCCCAAAGGACCGTCTTTTGCCATGGAGCCCAAAGTTTGGCGATCTCTTCTCGGGCATCAGTCGCCTCTAGCGCAGCCTCGATCCGCTTACGTGCCGCATCATCTGCCGTCGATAAATGAGGCATGGGCCTTAAGCAGCACATGCACACTGCGACAGGCCCAATCCCACACCCTCCGTCTTTATGGCAGCATAAATGCACCCTAAACTAGGGCGGACGCCCATCAGGGTGGCGTTGGTAGACCGAATTCCACGGCCGGTACTCGATTCGAGTATCCCGACGGAGGGACGCGAGGTCACGCAGGTGCAGGCCGTGGCCGATGCGGTGCCGTATAGGTGGCGGAATTTCATACCGGGACGGGGGCGTCGGGTATCAGTTCTGGCCGAGGCTCGCTGTGGGTAGTCCTGCCTCCTTAGCGCATTGGAGCAGTCGCTGGTCTTAGGTGACGAAGGTGGTGAGCGCCGCGCCGGACTCGTCGGTGAGCACGTGGGCGGTGGCTAGGTGAATGGCGTCGAGGCTGCGGAGCATTTCGTGGTGCGTATTGAGCCATGAGACGAGATCGGTGCGCTCCTACTGTCGAACCAGCTTGACGACGGCGGCGGAGTCGAGATAAGTCACCAGCACTCCTCGTCACGCATCGCGGCGAGCGAGACCGCCACGTCCACGTTCTCGTCACCGAGCTTCGGTGGAAGCGGCACCGAGCTACCGTCGGTAGGGGCCACGGCTCGCCCTGCGGCTTCCAACTTGGCCAACACCGATCTGTCGTCACCCACCGGCACAAGTCGGGCGATCGGGTGGCCGCAATCGGTGATTTCTGCAGTTTCGCCACCACTCACCCGGACCAACACCTGGCTCATGGTCTGGTTCAACTCCCGGACACCGATGCGCTCCATGGATCCGAATGTAGAACCAAGCGCTCTACCGTTCCAGCTACTGGCGTCAAGCTGGACCGTCCGCGCCGTCATCGGGCTCGAGAGCTACGCGTCTCCACGGCTCTCGGTGACGTACGTGCCGCGCTGGGGCATGGTCATGACCAGCCCGCGTTGCCGTAGTAGGGCGATCGCCGCGCGGACCGTGCCGCGTGCCACCCCGTACTCCTGCTGTAGCCGCAGCTCGCTTGGTAGCGGCTTGAGCGGCTGCAACTCTCCCGACTCGATGCGCTTGGTGATCAGGTCGGCGAGCTGCACGTAGAGAGGTGTCGGCGAGAACTGGTCGACCATGACGTCAACCTACGGACGACCAGAAAGCTCGGGTCGTTAGGTAGGTACTATACCTACTGGACAAGCTGAACCTCCTGTACTTATTGAACCAGAGGCGTTACCGTTTGCTCGGGTCGCAAACGTCGACGGAAGGATCGGACGCTCGTGCTGCGCTCGTTGGTCATGCATGCCCTGCGCCGGCTGGCTGGTCGTCCGGTTGCCTCCCCGCCGTTGGATCGCACCGGACCGGCGACCGCGTATCCGAATCAGACCGGCGCGTGGGCTCGGGTCCGGAGTGCGCCGCCGCAGCCCTACCCGCGCGCCGCCCCTGATGACTGCCCCTGCCGTCTGACGGTTGTCCGCCGGGGCGCGGTGGATGCGCGCAGCGGAGTGCCACTCCTGGTCCAGTCCGCGTGGGACTGCCTGGAGCACCACCGCCACAGCCGGTGCGGCAGATGCACCGAGGGCGGCTTCTGCCCGCTGGTCGAGGCCGCCCGTGCCCGGATCAGGGCATGGCGCAGGCTACGTCACGTCCGGGGCCAGCGGTGAACGCGCCGCTGCCGAAGGCCGGCGACCTGGTGTACGTCACCCGCGCCGCCAGCGTGCAGTTCGTCAAGCCGATCTGGTGCCGGGTCATCCGGGTGCTCGACTGGATCACCTACGACGGGTGGTGCTGGCTCGACGTCTACCAACTGGATGCCAAAGGCGACGCGGTCGCTCGTCGGTCGATCTTCGTACAGCCTGCGAAGCTGGAGAGCAGGCAACCGGTCGGCCGGCCTGAACAGCGGCGACCCCCGGGTGTGCGCCGCCGCCCCGACGCCGGTGGCAGCCGCCCTGCGTCGGCCGGCGAGCAGCCCGGACAGTCGGGTCAGGGGACGGGGCTGAGGTGGGCGGCGAGGATGCGCCAGCCGTACCCGTCGTCGTAGGCCCAGGTGCGGGTGTAGCGCAACCGCGCCGCGAACGGCTCACCCGCGAAGGTGCCGCTGACCCGCCCCCGGAAGAACGTCACCCCGGTCGTCCCGGCCACGACCAGCTCCAGTTCCTCCTCCACCAGCTCGTCGAGCACCGAGGTGCCGCTGCGGTGGGCGGCCAGGTCGTCGGACTTGCCGAAGATGCGACCGTCCGGCCCGACGGCGATCAGGCGGTCGTCGAGCAGGGCGTCGAGCGCGGCCACGTCGCCGGCCCGCTGGGCGGCCTGGAGACGGCGCTCCGCCTCCAACAGTTCCGCCTCACGTTCGGTGTCCTGCATGCGCCCTCCCGGTCGTCCGCCGCGTCCCCTCATTCTGGCGGTCCGACGGTGCGCGGTGCTTCCGGTTCGTCGTCCGGGCCCGGCGGGGTAAGAAGGGCGGAGAACATCGCGTACACCGGAAGGACCTTCCCGATGACCCTGGAACGACCGATCGCCCCGGACCCGTACGAGCTGCTGCCGACCGTCTCGTCGTTCGACCTGACCAGCGACGATGTGCACAACGGCGAGCCGATGGACGCCCGGTACGCGCACGGCAGCACCGGTGGCGAGAACGTCTCCCCGCACCTGGCCTGGTCGGGCTTCCCGGCCGAGACGAAGAGTTTCGTGGTGACCTGCTTCGACCCGGACGCCCCGACCGGCAGCGGCTTCTGGCACTGGGTGCTGGTCGACGTGCCCGCCTCGACGACCAGCCTGCCGACCGGCGTGCGGGAGGCGGACCTGGGCGGCGCGTTCAGCGTCCGCAACGACTACGGCGACACCGGCTACGGCGGCGCGGCCCCGCCGCCTGGCGACCGCCCGCACCGGTACGTCTTCGCGGTGCACGCGGTCGACGTCGACACGCTCGGCGTCGGGCCGGACGCCAGCCCCGCGTACGTCGGCTTCAACCTGGCGTTCCACACCCTGGCGCGGGCGGTCATCCGGCCGACGTACCAGATCAAGGAGTGACCGGTGGTCCGCCGGTCCCGCGTGCGCGGGACCGGCGGACGCGCGGTCCGGTCAGCCGGGCACCCGGGCGACGGCGAAGACGGACTGGCCGAACGGCGGCCTGACGAGCTGCTCGGCGGCCTTGGTGGCGGGCAGGACGAGGGTGTCGTACACCTTGACCATCGGGCCCTCCTTCGGCATCAGCCGGAAGACCTTGGTGGCCATGAAGTAGCCGATCAGGCCGAGGGCGTTGGCGTAGTGCATCGTCTCGACCCGCAGCCCGGCTGCGGTCATCGCGTCGCCGAGGGTCTTCTTGGTGTAGCGGCGCACGTGGCCGGTGGCGATGTCGGCGGGGCCCATCGCGAACTGGAACGCCGGCACGATGATGATCACCGCGCCGCCGGGCCGGACCAGGTCGCGCATGCTGCGCAGCGCGCCCACGTGGTCCTCGATGTGCTCCAACACGTTGTACGACACGGCCGCGCTGTAGTCGCCGCCGCCCGGGTGCGGCAGCAGCATCTCGCGGACCTCGATGGTTGGCTCGTCGACCAGCCGCTCCTTGAGCAGGATGAGCCGGTCCGGGTCGGCCTCGGTGGCGGTGAACCGGGGCACGTGCCGCGCCCACTCCAGGGCGTAGTCGCCCAGGCCGCTGCCGATCTCGATCGGGTCGTCACCGAGGTGGGGCACCGCCAGTTCGACGAACCACCGACGGTGGTTGACCGCGGTGGCCAGGCCCTCCAGCACCTCTGCCTGGACGCGCTGGTCCCCAAGGATTTCTGCCATGCGTCGATTCCTCACGATATGACTGACCCGCGCCTGGACCGACAGAGTGAATCATCCGCGTCAGGGGCGGAGGAAACGAGGCACTGTGAGGGCCGAAATGTGGTCGGGGGAGGGCACGTGATCGGCGGTCGGCGAACCCGGCACATAGTACGGCAGTACCCGAAACATGTCACGTGAGCGCCATAGGCCAACTACGCTCTGAATTGCTATGACTACTCCCGAATCGGAGCGCGGGACCGGTCGATCCGACGTCGGGGGCGCCGGGTCGACGCCGGCCCGACGGGTCGTCCGGCGGCGCTGGCGACGGGTGCTCCCGGCAGGCCGTTCACCGCGTGCCGGGCCGTCGGTGCCGGCCCGTCCCTCGGCCGCCGGGTGGCGGTGGGACGCGTTGGCCGTGGTCAGCTACGTCCTGCTGGCGTTCTGGGTGACCGCCCGGTTCTGGCGCGACCCGGCGGCCGGGGTACGCGACAACCGGTCGGACCAGGCGCAGTTCGAGTGGATGATGGCGCACGGCGCGCGGGTGGTCACGGAATGGAGCTATCCGTTCGGTTCGGACCGGATGAACGTGCCCGACGGCGTCAACCTGATGGCGAATACCTCGGTATTATCCGTCTCAATCCCGATGACCCCGGTCACTGTCCTCTTCGGGCCGCACTGGTCATTTCTTGTCTTTCTCACCCTGGGAATGGCGGCCACCGGCACCGCCTGGTACTTCTTCCTGTCCCGGGTGGTCACCCGCTCCCGGGGGCCGGCCTGGCTCGGCGCGGTCTTCTGCGCGTACGCCCCGGCGATGGTGTCGCACGCCAACGCCCACCCGAACATCGTCTCCCAGTTCGTCGTCCCACTGATCATCTGGCGCACCCTGCGGCTGGCCGAGCCGGGCCGGTGGCTGCGCAACGGACTCCTGCTCGGTCTGCTGGTCGTCTGGCAGGCCTTCCTCAACCTGGAGATCCTGCTGATGACCGCGATCGCCCTGGCCGTGGTGGTCGGCGCCCTCGCCATCGGCCGACCGCCGCTGCGCGCGGCGACCCGACCGTTCCTCGCCGGGCTCGGCGTGGCAGCGCTGCTGTCCGCCGTGCTGCTCGCCTACCCGCTGTACGTGCAGCTCTTCGGGCCGGGTTCCTACCACGGGCTGTCCCGGCTGATCCGGGGCTACCGCACCGACCTCGGCGCGTTCGTCGGCTGGTCGCGGGAGTCGCTGGCCGGGGACGCCCGGTCCGCCGACCCGCTGGCCAGCAACCCCACCGAGGAGAACGCCTTCTTCGGCTGGCCGCTGACCGTCCTGACGGTCGCCCTGGTCTGGTGGCTGCGGCGCAGCGCCCTGGTGGTCGGCCTAGCCGTCCTCGGCCTGCTCTTCGCCGTCCTGTCGCTGGGCCGGGAGGTGCAGCTCAACGGGCGTGACACCGGCGTCCCCGCCCCCTGGGCGCTGCTGGAGGACCTGCCCCTGCTGCACTCCGTGGTGCCCACCCGCTGGTCGCTGGCGATCACCCCGATCGTCGGGGTGCTGCTGGCCCTCGGTGCCCAGCGGGCCCGCGACCTCGCCCGCCGGCACCCGGCCGCCCGTCGGCAGATCCGCTTCGCCACGGTGACCGTCCTGCTGATGGCCCTGGTGCCGCTGCTGCCGACCCCGCTGCCGGCGACCCGGCTCGACCCGGTGCCGCAGTTCGTCACCGGCGGCGACTGGCGGCCGTACGTGGCGGGAGGGCGCAGCGTGGTGACCCTGCCGCTGCCCGACAACACCTACGCCGAGCCGCTGCGCTGGTCGGCCCGGACCGGGCTGGAGATGCCGCTGGCCCGGGGCTACTTCCTGGCCCCCGACACCCGGCCGTGGTCGCCCGAACCGGACGCCGCCCTGTTCACCGCCCCCTACCGGCGGACCAGCAACTTCTTCGGGGGGATCGCGCGGACCGGCACCGTCCCGCCGGTCACCGCCGCCGACCGGCGGGCCGCCGTGACCGACCTGCGTTACTGGCGGGCCGGCGTGGTGATCCTCGGCCCGCACCCGCACGCCGACGCGCTGCGACGGGCGATGACCGCGCTGACGGGCATCACGCCCGTCCGGACCGGCGGGGTGTGGCGGTGGGACGTCCGGCCGCTCACCGGGTGAGCCTGCCGGGTCAGGCCGTGCGGACGCAGCAGCCCTGGCAGACCTTCGGGCTGGGCAGGGTGAACGCCAGGCAGCAGGTGCGCCGCTGCACGGTCGGCTCGCCGCTGCGGCCGGGCACCAGCTCGACCAGGTCGGCCAGGTCGAGGGTGCCGAGCAGGGTGTCGATGGTGGTCACCGACGGGCCGGGCAGGGCGTCCGCCGCGCGCAGGATGCCGTGCGCGATCCCCGAGGCCACCGAGCCGAGCAGGGTACGCGCACCGACCCGTACCTCCGCCTGGATCGCGGTGATCATCGGGGCGAGGTGGGCGTCGAGCAGCGAGGCGCGCAGGAGACCGAGCAGCTCGGCCTCGTCGGCGGCGACCCGGACGCCGGGCTGGCCGGTGAGGGCGAGCGGGTCACCGGGCAGCACCGCGACGCTCGTCGAGCGGCGCAGGCCCATGGTGAGCAGTTGCCTGTGGTCCTCGAAGTGGATCAGTACGTCGGCCGGGTCGAGCAGCGGCACCCGGCGGGCCGAGGCCCAGCCCAGCGCCACCGGCAGTGCCGTCCAGTAGCTGTAGGACTTCCAGGCCAGCGCGGCGCAGGCGTGCGGCGTGCCGCCCCAGCGGCGGGCGGCGGCGCGCAGGAACTCGGGCATCCGGGTGCGTTCGACGAGGGTGGTGGCCGGGCTCCAGCCGATGTCGTCGGTGACCACCAGGCCGGGCGCGAGGCCGGGCAGCGCGTCGGTGCCGAACATGGCGCGCAGGGTGGCGGTGACCGGGGCGAGTCGGCCGGCGAGATCCTGGCCGGGCAGCACCGCCGTCATCCGGACCCCTCCCGTCCCGCTCGGCCCGCCACGGGTGGTGGCGGTCTCCTCGGCCACTCCGGTGCCGGAGGGGTCGTCCGTGAAACTTCGTCCGCGAAGCTAAGGCTAGCCTAACCATGCCTGGGGCTCTGAGGGAAGCCTCCGCAGAGGTGGATCGGGAGGCCGGCGTCACCATGTCCGTTCCGTCGGTAAGGCTCGGCCCGGTTTGGCTACTACCCGGCCGAACATGGGAAAAACGCGGGCGATGTCAAGGCATATGTCGGCAACGTGCCAGTTCGCTACAGGGCGGCGGGAGGAACGTGAAGACTTGTCATCCCGGCTGCGCTGCGTGAGGAAGCTGATGACGACCTCTCCCCTGGAGCGGGCCGCCGATTCGTTCGCGGCGGAACTCGCCCGGCACCGGACGGGGCGAGGGCTGACCAAGAAACAGCTCGCCACGATGATGGGCTTCGACCCGTCGTACGTGAGCCACGTCGAGGGGCGACGACACCGGCCCACCGAGGACTTCGCCCGCCGCGCCGAGGCCGTCCTCGACGCCGGAGGCGTCATCTGGCAGCGGTTCCGCGAGTACGACCAGCTCCGCCAGACCCGGGCCACCCCCGGCCCCCGCGAACCCGCACCCCCCGGCCGCTGGCTCCCCCCGGGCACCGGGCTCGTCGTCGAACGGGAGACCGCCACCCTCACCCTGGTCGACGGCACCTACCGGTGCGTGATCCGCCGCCGGCTGCACAACGCCGGCACCGAACCGGTCACCCGGTACCTCGTCCGGGTCGCCGTCGACAGGTGGCCCGACGACCCCGGCCGCTCCAACCGGCACCACCGCGAACACCCGCTCACCTTCGCCGAGCTGCGCTTCCGTGCCATCCACCACGACGACGGCGCCCGCGAACCGATGCACTGGCGGGTCCGCCACGACCGGGACGCGTACAAGGAGATCTGGCTGCTGTTCGAGAACGCCGACGGGCGGTTCCCGCTGCACCCCGGCGAACGCGCCGAGGTCGAGTACGCCTACCGGGTCGGCCGGGTCAAGTGGGGCCCCTGGTTCCAGCGGGCCGTCCGCCTGCCCACCCGGCACCTCGCCGTACGACTGGACCTCCCGGCGGCCCTCGACCCCCGGGTCTGGGGGGTGGAGACCTCGCTGTCCGCCGACGAGGGGCCGCTGCGCACCCCGGTCCGCCGGCACGACCGGGGGGACCGGGTGGTCTTCGACTGGTCCACCGACGACCCGCCGCTCAACACCCGCTTCCGCCTCCAGTGGCGGTTCCGGCAGGAAGCCGCCGAGACGCCCCCCGTGCCGACCCGCCCGGCCGACCGGATGCGCGCCCTCGGCGTGCTGCCCCCCGACGCCACCCCGTCCGGCCGACCCGCCCGCCCCCTGCACCTGCCCCGGGAGGCCGCCGCCGCCCGCGAGGTGGCCGACCGGCTCACCGACCTGCTGACCCGGGCCGAGGAGATGCACCCGCTCAGCGCCGGCACCGGCCTCGCCGCGCCGCAGATCGGCCTGGACGTCGCCGTCGCCGTGGTCCGCCCCGCCGACCGGTCCGCCCCGCCGGTCGTCCTGGTCAACCCCCGGGTGGTCGGGGAGAGCCCGGAAACCGTCGAACAGTACGAAGGCTGCCTCGCCGCCGCCGACCACCGTGGCCTGGTACCCCGCCCGCTGCGCATCGAGGTCGAACACGCCCGCGCGGACGGCAGCCGGATGATCACCTCGTTCGCGTACGGGATGGCCCGGTTGGTCGCCCACGAGATCGACCACCTCGACGGCCGGGCCTGGACCGACCGGATGGCCCCCGGCGTGCCGCTGGTCCCCGTCGAGGAGTACCGCGAGAGCAACGTCTGAACCCTGCCCCGGACACCGGTCCGGGTGGGCACGGAGGGGACCGGGGCGCGTGCCCCAGGGGGCGGGGGCACGCGCCCCGGTTCGGGGGGAGTAAAGCTCTACAGGTTGCCGAACGTGTCGTACCTGATGTGCTGCGGCGGGACGTCGTCCTCGGCGAGCGCCCGCAACGTCGCCCGGACCATCGCGGCCGAACCGGAGACGTAACAGTCGTGCGACGTCCACGGGCCGTACCGGGCCACCACGTCGGGGACGTCCCCCCGCTCACCGGCGAAATCCGGGTCGTCGCTGCACGACGGGGTCACCGACAACCAGGGATGGGCGGCGACCAACTCCTCCAGCCCGGCCAGGCCGTACAGCTCGCCGGCGTGCCGGGCACCGTAGAAGACGTGCACCCAGCGGGCCCGGTTCCAGCCCGCCAGCTCCTCCACCATCGCCTTCACCGGGGCCAGGCCGACCCCGCCGGCCACACAGAGGATGTCCCGCCCGGAATCGCGGTCCACCGTCATCGACCCCATCGGGGCGGCCACCCGCAGCAGGTCACCAGGCTTGGTCCGGCGCACCAAAGCCCCGGAGACCCAGCCCGCGCCGGCCGGCGTACGGACGTGGAACTCCAGCACGTTGTCGTCGTTCGGGGCGTTCGCCACCGAGTACGTGCGCCACACCCGGGGCAGGTGCCGGGGCACCTCGACGCTGACGTACTGGCCGGCCTTCCAGACCAGCGGGTGCTGCAGGGCGCGGACGGTCAGCACGGCGGTGTCGCTGCCGTACCGCTCGTGGGTGAGCACCTCCGCGTGCCAGTACGGCGGGTTCTCGTCCGACTCCGCCCCGGCCAGCATCGTCGCCGTGATCGCCGCGTACGCGTCCCGCCAAGCCTGGTCGTACTCCAGGTTCCAGCCGTCACCGGCGGTGGTACGCAGCGCGTCGAGCAGCGCCACCCCCATCGTCGCGTAGTGCGCGGCGTCGACGTGGTACTTGCGGTGGTCCCGACCCAGCGAACGCAGGTACTCGTCGAAACTCTCCGGGTCGTCCATCACCTGGGTGGCGGTGACGATCGCGTCCAGGATCCGGTCGCCCTGGCCGGTCATCTCCGCCGGGAACAACCGGCGCAGCTCCTGGTCGAGCAGGAACAGCCGGGCGTAGAAGCGACCGCTCAGCCGGTCCCGGTCCTCCTCGACCAGGGTCCAACTCTCCTTCAGCAGCCGAGCGAAGTTGTCCACGGGGGGCGGTCCTCCTCCTGACGGCGGATCGGGCCCCGATAGAATGTCCACGGAGCGTGTGCACCGGTCGCACAGAATGTGCGATCGGCTCATCTGACCCACCGGCCGGTGCGATCGGGCCACCCCGTCGGGCAGAGTGGTGCGGTGACCGTTGAGCAGCACACCCGCCCGGAGTCCCGGCGGGTCCTCGGCACCGAGACCCTGCTGGTCCTCGGCCTGTCACTCGGGCAGTCGGCCGTCTACGCCGTGGTGTCGCTGGCCGCGAAGCTGACCGCCGACGGGCCGCTGTCCCAGCAGACCGCCTCGCTCAACACCTCACGGTCCGCCCGCCCCTGGCTCGACCTGACGTACCAGCTGCTCGGCATCGCCTTCGCGCTGCTGCCGGTGCTGCTCGCCGTACACCTGCTGGCGCGTGACCCCGGCGACCCGGCGCGGACCCTCGGGGTGGACCTGCGACGGCCCGGGTCCGAC
This sequence comes from Micromonospora wenchangensis, assembly GCF_002210435.1. Taxonomy (GTDB): domain Bacteria; phylum Actinomycetota; class Actinomycetes; order Mycobacteriales; family Micromonosporaceae; genus Micromonospora; species Micromonospora wenchangensis. Next base: position 154,263 of record NZ_MZMV01000004.1, on the reverse strand, counting down.
CTGGCCCGGGGCGCCGGGCTGGCCGCGCTGATCGGCCTGCCCGGCCTGGCCCTGTTCTGGGCGGCAGCGCAGCTCGGCGTCAACGCCACCCTGGTCCCCGCCGGCCTGCCGCCCCTGTGGTGGGCGGTGCCGGTGCTGGTCCTCGCCGCCGTGCAGAACGCCGTGCTGGAGGAGGTGATCGTGGTCGGCTACCTGGTCACCAGGCTGCGCCAACTCCAGTGGCGGCTCGGCGCGGTCATCGCGACCAGCGCGCTGCTGCGCGGCTCCTACCACCTCTACCAGGGCTTCGGCGCGTTCGTCGGCAACGCCGTGATGGGCGTCGTGTTCAGCCTGTTCTACCTGCGCACCCGGCGGGTGATGCCGCTGATCGTGGCGCACACCCTGCTCGACGTGGTCGCCTTCGTCGGCTACTCGCTGCTGCCGAAGGACTGGTTCGACTGGCTCTGACCACCGCCGTCCCCGCCGATCTTCGGGCGGTCTAGCTGCCGGTCCGGGCGGGCCGGTAGTTGGCCACCGCGCGGGCGGCCAGCAGGTCGGTCGCCGCCGCGTCACCCGCCGCCGTCGCCAGCACCGCCGCCCCGGGTAGCAGCCGGGCCGCCAGCCGGAGCGCGGCCCAGCCGCCCGCCTGCACGGCCAACGGCGCCGCCAGCCGCCACGCGGCCTCCGCCGCACGCGGCCACGGCCCGTCGCCGGGACCGTCCGCCGCCCGCGCCGCATCCAGTGCGGTACGGGCACTGTCCGCATCCGGGTGCACCCGGGTAAGCACCAGCAACTCCACCGCCCGCTCCGGGTCGGCCGGGTCCCGGCCGTACGCCGCCGCCACGTGCAGCACCAGCGCCGACTGCGTCCAGAGCACCACCACCAGCTCGGCCAGCGGCGCGAACAGCCCGGCCACCGCCGCCGTCGCCCCACCCACCCCGGCCCACCTGACGAACCGCCGGGTGGCCAGCCGGGCCAGCCCGTCCGGACCGGCATCCGGATACGCCGCGCGCAGCCCGCGCGCCCACTCCCGGGCCTGCGGCCCGATCCCCTCGACGGCCGCCAGGGCCAGCAACTCCGGCGCGAACCCCGGATGGGCCAGCAGCCGGGTCCGGATCACCGCCAGCTCCAGGCGTCCCGGCACCGCGCCACCCGGGCCCGTCCCCTCCGCTCCGGCGGGTGCGCTGGCGGCGGCGCTTAGGGTGGCGACGGGGTCCGGTCCGGCGGGTGGGCGCTGCCCGGCGGTCGAGGTGGGTTCCGTGGCTGGAGGGCTGGTGGGTCCGGGTTCCGGTGCAGCCTTCTTCGGCGGGGTCGCCCGGGTGCGGGGCGCGGCCCGGCGGGGGGTGGAGGCGGCCTCCGCCGTCGTCGCCTTTCGCGCGGTGCGCTTACGTGGCGGTGTGACCGGTTCTGCTGCCGTGCCCGGCTCGGGCGTTTCTGTGCCCGGTTCCGTCGTTTCTGTGCCCCGCTTCGTCGTTTCTGTGCCGGGCTTCGTCGTTCCTGTGCCCCGCTTCGTCGTCGGTGCGGCCGCTTCCGACGGAGTGGCGGTGGCCGCGCGCGGCGGGCCGGCTGCTTCCGGTGGTGGGTTCGATTCCTGCGGCGGGGCTGTTTCGGGTGCTGTGTTCGCGGTGGCGTCGGCGGGGCCGGCGGCCTGGTCCGGTGGTAGCTGTCCGGGGGCCGGGTCGGTGGTGCTGCCGGCGACCGCACCCGCCGCCCGCTTGCGGGGGGTACGCCGCGCGGCCGGCGTCCGCGCAGTGGTGGGGCGTGCCGGCTCGCTGGCGGCGTCGGGCGTCGCGGTGGTGGTGCCGGGTGCCGGTGCGTCGCCGGTGCCGGGCGTCGTCGGTGCCGTCGGCGGGGCGTCCGCCGCGCCGGTCGGCTCGGCTGCCGACCGGTCCTCGGCCGCGCGGCGCGGTCGGGCGGCAGCCGTCGGCGGCGGTACGGGTGACTCGGCGGCAGGCGGTTGGAACAGCACAGCCGGTGCCGCTTTCGTCGGGCGGGTCCGCTTCGGCCGGGGCGTCGCGTCGTCGTCGGAGGGCTGCTGCTGCCGGGGCGGCGCAGGCGGCGGCGTGAAGGTCGCCTCCGGCGAGCGGCGACGCGCCCGGTCGCTGGCGGGGCGGCGGGGCGGGTCGCTCGGCGGCTGCTCCTGCATGGAACAGGAGCGTAGCCGCGAACGTGACCTCGCACACGCGGGAATACGCCGGGCCGGACGGTGCCGCAGTGCCCCCGGCGCGGCCCCCACCAGGGGTTGCCGCCCGTCGGGATAGTCGCTTTGCCCCGGGTGGGGGCGGACCTGTATCCTCGTCCGCGGTGGTCCGCAGGGTCACCGAGGAGACTTCGCCTAGTCTGGTCTATGGCGCCGCACTGCTAATGCGGTTGGGGTCTTAAAGCCCCTCCCGGGTTCGAATCCCGGAGTCTCCGCGCAAAACCGGTTGTGTAGACTGGTCGAGCACCGGGCGCCCGTAGCTCAATGGATAGAGCATCTGACTACGGATCAGAAGGTTAGGGGTTCGAGTCCCTTCGGGCGCACAAGATCATGAGGGGTCTGACCTGCCGAAATGGCGGTCAGGCCCTTCTTGTTGTCCGCCCTGTGTGGATGGTGGGTGTCACGTGGGTGCGATGTGGGTGCTACACCTGAAGGTAATTTCTTCTCGCGCTTTGCGGTTCTGGCCTGCGGCTTCGACGCCGTGCCCGGGGCGCTGGGGATCGGAGCACCTGTTTTCGGTCGGTGGGTGGGTCGGTTCTTCTGGGCCCTTTTCTTGATCTTTCTCCGGGTGCGGCGAGCTGCGGCGAGGACGAGGTGGGCGGTGGCGTCGGCGCAGCGACGCTGGACGTCGGGTAGGACGCTGGTGTAGGTATCGGCGGTGATCACGATGCTGGAGTGGCCGAGCAGATCTTGCAGGGTCTTCAGATCGGCGCCGGCCTGGTGGGCGAGGGACGCGGCGCCGTGGCGCAGGTCGTGCAGCCGGACCGGGGGCAGTCCGGCGCGTTGGACGAGTTTGCGGAACCGGGTGGTGGCGTAGTTCGGGTTGATCGGCAGGCCGTCGGCGCGGGTGAACACATACGCGGTGTCGGTCCATGCCTTGCCGTTCTCGGCGGCTGCGGTCTTCTGGTCGAGTTGGCGGCGCCGGTGTGCGCGCAGGACCTGGACGGTGCGTTTGTCGAGGGCGACGGCGCGGCGGCCGGCGGGGGTCTTGGGGTCGCCTTCGACGATGGTGTAGCCGGCGGTGGTGCGGTTGCGTTCGATGGTGAGGACGCCCTGGTCGAGGTTGACGTCGGTCAACCGCAGTCCGCACATCTCGCCGCGGCGCAGGCCGCGCAGGGCCGTGAGCCACCAGAACGCGAACAGCGAGTCGTCGGTCACGTCGCCGAGGAACTCGGCGAGTTGGTCGGCGGTCCAGACCGCCACCGGCGGCCGGTCACCGGTGCGTACCCACTGTTCGACGCGGGCGTCGGTCCATACTTTCGCGTGGGGTTGCTGGTAGCCGCTGACCTCGATGTGCCGGGCCGGGTTGCAGTCGATCAGCCCCTCGCGGACGGCGAGGTTGAGTGCGGGGCGCAGCGTGGTGCGCAGGTGCTGCATCGCCGAGGCCGACTGTGGTCGGCCCTTGCTGTTGGTCGTGGCGGCGATCTGCGCGAAGGCCGTCCGCAGCAGTGGTGCGTCGAGGTCGGCCAGCCGATAGCGGCCGAGACGGGGGATGAGGACGGTGTCGACGTCGCGGGTGTAGTGGAATCGGGTGGTGGGTCGGATCTTCGTGCGGGTGTCGAGCCAGTGCCGCAGCCACCGCTCGACGGTCCAGCCGGCGGCGGTACGGTCAGCAGCAGTGCCTGCCAGCCACTGGTCGCGGGCCCGACGAGCGGCGGCCTGCGACCGGTAGCCACCACGGCGGACGCGTTCGCGGCGCCCGAGCAGGTTCGTCGCGGAGCAGTGGAAGTACCAGCTGCCATGCCCACGCTCCGCCAAGCGGGGACAGGACTGTTCAAGTCGTCGGCGGTGATTGTCTCGGCATCCGCACCGTTTGAAGATCACCCCTGGTTCGCTCATCGTCGCGCTCCCCTCGTCACCGGCGTACGTCATCAGGATGTGGGATATGGACGTGCGATGGCTGGAAGCAGGACTGTCTGCTTCCAGGGCTGCGCCGTTGGTGTTTGAGTTGGGCTGGGTGATCTTCTCGGCATCGGCGCGGGGGCTGTTGCAAACCAGCTCGGTTGTCTGGAGAGCCTGATCGACGTTGCGTGATGGGCTCCTGGATTTGACAGTGCAATGCCCGACTTGTGGTCACCTTCAGTAGTTGAGTCTTTACATAGAGCATCCTTTATCTCTAGGGTCGTGTCCACTGTCGGTCGTGGGCACGGGGGTCAGCGTGGCTGGTTTGGTCTTGCATGCACGTGCGTCACAGAGACGGTCTCTCTCCCCGCGGCGCTGGTGTGCGGCAGTGGTGGTCTTGGCCACGACCGTTGCAGGGCTTTCGGTCCCTGCTGTCGCCGCTGCTGCGGCTGTCACACCACCGAAGGGTTCCTGCGTCGATGAGCAGCCGGACGCGGCCGCGGCCCGACGCATGTTGGTGGTCTGTGGTCGGCGGGTGGAGGACATCTCGGCTCGAACGGAGTGGTCGCGGACGTTCCTGAACGTCGATGGGTCGCAGACGTTGGAGCAGACGATCGAGCCGACCCGGGTGCGTAAGGGCGGGTCGTGGGTGCCCGTGGACACGACGCTGAAGTTGACCTCCGAGGGGGTTGTGCCGCGGGCCACGGTCCTGCCGATGGTCTTCTCCGGCGAGGGCAGGGGTCCGTTCGTGCGGTTGCGTGACGATAGTCGCGAGCTGGGCGTGTCCTGGCCTGGGAAGCTGCCGGCTCCGGTGCTTAGCGGTTCGACGGCGACCTACCGGAACGTGCTTCCGGATGTGGATCTTCAGGTCACCGCTCAGCCTCTCGGCTTCTCGCAGGTGTTGGTCGTCAAGACCCGCGCCGCTGCCGCGAACCCGAAACTGGCGACGCTGACGTTCGGAGTCGAGACGAAGGGCGTCACGGTCGGCCCGTCCGCCGGTGGCGGGCTCGCCGCGCGGGATAGCAAGGGTGGCATCGTCTTCGCCGCGCCGGCGCCCCTGATGTGGGACTCGTCCGAAACCGGAGAACCTGCCGGCGGAGCGCCGGAGAAGGACAAGGGGCAGCCTGCCGTCAGCCCGTCGCGCAAGCCGACAGCGGCCGAGGCTGGCGCCGCTGGTGCCAGGGTCGGCGGTGCGGCAGGCCGGGATGAGGTGCCGGAGGCTGCCCGTAGGGCGGTGATGCCCGTAAGGGTCGATGACAAATCGGTGACGGTGGTTCCGGACAAGGCCATGTTGACCGATCAGCGGACGAGGTTGCCGATCTACATCGATCCGTCGTGGACCGGGGGGATCGCGAGCAACGCCTGGACCTCCGTATGGAGCAAGCACAAGTCGAGTTCCTTCTGGCAGAACACCACGGCGCTGTACAACGGGAAGATCATCGGCTCGGCGGGTGCGGGACGCACCGAGGACTGCTCGGGCTGCGCCGATCACATCATCCGGTCATTGTTCCGCATGAACACCTCGGCGGTGGCGGGCAAGCACATCCTGAGCGCGCAGTTCCGGGTGGAGCAGCGGTGGTCGTGGACGTGCAGCCCGAAGTCGAACGCGAAGCTGTGGATGACCGGGTCGATCTCGTCGGGCACGACGTGGAACAACCAGCCGACCTGGCACAGCACCTACACGGCGCAGAGCGTTGGCAACCGCAAGTACGGCTCCGCGCACGGTTGCCTCGGAACCGGCACGATCGAGTTCAACGTGACCTCGATGGTGGCGAAGGCGGCGGCGAGCAAGTGGCCGAACCTGACGGTGGGGCTGCGGGCGGTCGACGAGGGCACCAAGGACCAGTGGAAGCGGTTCAACCACGCCTCACCGAAGCTGGCGATCACCTTCAACAGCGATCCGAACGCGCCGGGCGACCGCAAGTCCGATGGCAAGGCCTGCGCCACCGGCGCTTCCCGGCCGTACGTGCTGACCCCCACACCGGTCCTGGCCGCCAAGCACTCCGACCCGGACAGCTCGCAACAGTCGTTGACCACCTACTTCTACTGGTGGCCGGTAGGCGGCACGCGGAACGAGACCAACAAGATCTCGCAGGCCGCGGGCAACCCGTCCACCACGTCGAAAGCGATACCCGCGGGCAAGCTGACCGATGGCGCGAGTTACGTGTGGCAGGCCCGAACCTGGGACGGTTCACACTACGGACCCTGGTCGGGCACGTGTGAGTTCACCGTCGACGCGACAGCGCCGCCTGCGCCCGCGAGCGTCTCGTCGACCAACTACACCAACGATGGAGTGCCGCGCGGCGGTGTCGGCCTCAGCGGCACCTTCAGCGTCGCCGCCCCGGCCACCCGCCCGCACGAGGTGAAGGAGTACGCGTACAGCCTCGACTCCGGCGTGCTGACCGCGGCCAAGACCGTGCCGGCGCGCAGCACGGACTACGGCGCGTCGATCACCCTTGCGCCACTGCACGACGGGATCAACACGCTCTACGTATGGTCGAAGGACCACGCCACCCGGTTCTCAACCCCGGTGACGTACACCTTCAGCGTCCGTGCCGGGTCCGGCCCGGCCGCGGAGTGGACCTTCGAGGAAACCGGCACCACCGGCACCGATGTCTCCGGTCACGGCAACACCCTGACCCTCGGCACGCCCGCCACCCGGGTCGCGGGTCGCTCCGGCGTCGGCACGGCCCTGTCGCTGCCAGGGACCACCGCGGTGACCAAGACCGGCACCATCACCTATCCCCACCCGGACACCGGGGCCTCCACGCCCGCGCGAACGGACTCAAGCTTCACCGTCACCGCCTGGGTGAAGATCAACTCGATCTCGGGAACCGGGGTCCAGACCGTGATGAGTGCCAGCGGATCCCGCATGTCCGCCTATCACCTCGGCTACGCCGGTAGCAACCAACGCTGGCGGTTCGCGATGGCCGCCGCCGACACCGACAACGCCGGTCTGTACAGCGTCTCCTCTGATTCGGCGCCCACGGCGGGCAAGTGGACCCACCTCGCCGGCGTGTACGACGCGTCGACCAAGAAACTGACGCTCTACGTCAACGGGGTGGCCCAGACCGCCACCGCGACTCTCTCCGGCGGCTTCAACGCCACCACCGAGGTGGCCATCGGCAGACGCATGTGGAACGGCGGTGCCGACAGCTTCTTCACCGGATCGGTCGACGACGCCAGGTTCTACCACTTCATCGAGACGCCGACGAACCTGGCGAAGCTGGCGGTGCCCCTACAGCCGAAGATCACCTTCCCGAACGGCAGCGACGTCACGCCCGGCGGAAACCTCGCCGTCACGTTCGACGCCGGCGGCGACACCAACGTCACGAAGTTCAAGTACAGCATCGACGGCACCAGCCTGGGCAGCACGGTAAACGCCACCACGGCGGGCGGCACGGCAACCGTCACGATCAACATCGGCGCCACTACCGGTACACGACCGGTCTACGCCGCCGCAGTCGACGACGGCAACCGGATCAGCGACCTGAACCAGAGTGAGTTCACCGTGACGTCTGCGGCGAGCCTGTCCGGCACGGTGTGGGACCCGAACTTCCTGCCCCAGGCCGGGGCGGTCATCCAACTCCAGCCCGGCGGCCACCAGGCCACCTCCAGCACTGACGGCAGCTACTTGCTGACCAACTTCCCTACTGGCTCATACATCATCACCGCCACCGTCGGCGGAAGGTGCGGCGCGGCATTCAGCCAGCCGATCGACATCGACGGCCAAGGCCTCACCCTCGACATCTTCCTCGCCGCGATCAGCGACGACCTCGGTAGCACCTGCACCGAACAGAGCACCGCCTTCACCGCCGCCAACAGCATTCTGCCACTGACCGGCGACGACGCCGTCACCACGGTGCAACTGCCCTTCGCCTTTCCGTTCTACAGCGGGGCGTACCGCAGCGCCTGGGTCGACACCAACGGCCTGCTCTCGTTCACCGACCCCGGCGGCTCACACCCGTACACCGGTGGTGGTCAGCTGCCCACTCCGACGGAACCGAACACCGTGGTCGCCCCGTTCTGGGACGACCTGGTGGTCGATGGCTTAGCCAGCGTGCGGACGGCGACCACCGGTGCCGGCAGCGCACAGCGGTTCATCGTCGAGTGGCGCAACGTGCACCGTAAGGGCGACACCACCCAGCGCCTGTCGTTCGAGGCGATCCTCGCCCCGGACGGCACGGTGACCACCAACTACGACCAACTCGACAACGCCGCAGAGAAAGGCGCCAACGCGATCGTCGGCATCGAGGCGGACGCCGGCGAGGACGGCCTGACGTACTCCGCGAATGAACCGGCCCTGGCCAACGCCCGGTCGATCACCTTCGTCCGCCCGGACGTCGCCGGCGGGCTGGAGACGCACAACCTCTCCGGAGCGCTGACCGACACTGCGGGCACCCCGGTCGTGGGCGCCACGGTCTCGCTCGACCCGAGCGGCCTGACCGCCACCACCGGCGCGGGCGGGGCGTACAGCTTCACCGGCCTGGTCGCCGACAGCTACACCGTGTCGGCCAAGCTCGCCGGCCGGTGCGGCGTCACGGCCCGCAACCAGGTGGAGCTCTCGACCGATACCGTCCGTAACCTCCAACTCGGCCCCGACTACGGCGGCCTGGGGTACGCCTGCGCCACCGGCGCCACCGGCTACCAGGCGGCGTCGACCGTGCTCGCCCTGACCGGCGACGACGCGGCGACATCGGTGACGTTGCCCTTCCCGGTGCAGTTCCACGGCCAGTCGTACACCACCGGCCTGGTGCACACCAACGGCCTGGTCAGCTTCGGCGCGGCCTCCGGCCTGCCGGAAACCTGGGCCAACCCGACCATGCCCACGGCGACCGCACCCAACGCGGTGGTGGCCCCGTTCTGGGACGACTTCGAGGTCGACACCTCCGCGAGCGTGCGAACGCAGACCTTCGGCACCACCCCGAACCGGTCCTACGTGGTGGAGTGGCGCAACGTCGGATTCCGCCCGACCAAGACGGAGCGGCTGACTTTCGAGGTCATCTTCCACGAGGACGGGCGGATCGCGTTCCACTACGGCGCCATGTCGACCCCGACCCAGCAGGGCGCAGGCGCGACCGTCGGCCTGGAGAACGCCTCCGGCACCGTGGCGGCCCTCTACTCCTTCCAGGAAGCGGCCCTGCCCGGCAACACCTCGATCACCTACACCCCCGCCCCCACCGGCACCGTCACGGGCCTGCTCACCACTGCCGTGACCGGCCAACCGGTCGCGGGAGCCACGATCACCATGAACCCCGGCAACCGCAGCACCACCACCGGCGCGGACGGCAGCTACCAGTTCACCGCCGTACCGGTGGGCGAATACGCGGTCGCCGCCTCGACCGGTGACAACCGCTGCGCCGGCCAGTACGCCAAGGAAACCATCAACCACCCCGGCGGCACCTCCGACGTCGACCTGTCGGTCATGGTCGACGGCGACGAGTTCGGCTACAAGTGCACCACCGGCACACAGACATTCGTCCCCGGCGACGTCACCGAAGGCTGGAGCGGCGACGACACCGTATGGCAGAAGAACCCACCGTTCCCGGTCAAGCTCTACGGCGAGTCATACACCTCGGCCTGGATCAGCGCCAACGGTCTGGTCAGCTTCAAAGACCCGGCGTACTTCGGCTGGATCGGCTCCGCACCGGGCACCATCCCCTCGCCAGCCGCCGAAGGCTCCCCGAACGCCGCCGTCTACGTCCACTGGGACGACTGGGTCATCGACTCACAGGCAGCGATCGCCACCAAGATTAGCGGCACCGCCCCCAACCGGCAGTGGATCGTGGAATGGCGCAACGTCCACGCCCACGGCGACACCACCACCCGAACCACCTTCGAAGTCATCTTCACCGAAGGCGGCGACATCACCCTGGCCTACAACGGCATCGACCCCACCAAACCGATCGAGCGGGGCAGCGAGTCCACCGTCGGAATCGAGAACGCCGACGGGTCCATCGGCTTCCAGTACCTGCACCGGGAGAACTGGCTGGCCAGCGGTCAAGGCGTGACCTTCAAGCCCAACCCGCCAGGACAGGGCAGCCTCGCCGGGACCGTCACCTGCCAGGGCACCCCCATCGCCGCAGCGACCATCGCGGTGGCCGGCAAGACCGCCACAACCGCAACGGACGGCACCTACCAGGTCGACGCCGTACCCGCCGGAACCTGGGCGGCGATCAGCACCGCGACTAGCGGCACCTGCAAAGGCTCCGACGCACGACAGGTCGCGGTCGGCACCAGCACCCAGGCGCTCGCCGACTTCACCCTGGCGGCCACGCCCACAGGCGGTGGCTACACGCTGGCCGAACAAGCCGTGCCCTACATCCCCGCCAACACCACAGTGCTGCCACTCACCGGAGACGACGCCTACACCCCCGTCACCCTGCCCTTCCCCGTGAACCTCTACGGCCAGACCTACAACACCGGCTGGGTCGACATCAACGGCGTGATCAGCTTCATCGACCCCGGAGAACCCTCACCAGACGCCTGGCCGATCCCCTCACCGGACAGCCCCGAAGAACCCAACGCCGCCCTCTACCCCTTCTGGCACGACTGGGTCGTCGACAGCAACGCCAGCATCCGCACCACCGTCCGCGGCAGCACAGGAAGCCGGCAGTTTGTCATCGAATGGCGCAACGTCCACTCCTACGAAGACCCCCTCACCCGAATCACCTTCCAGGTCATTCTCGACGAAACCGGCGGCTACAGCTTCACCTACACCGACAACGACGGCACCTTCCTCGAACGCGGCGGCGCCGCCACCATCGGCATCGAGAACACCGACGGCACCACCGCCGTCCAATACACCTACCGCCAGCCGGTCCTCCGCCCCGGCCTCGGTCTGCGGCTGAGCCCACCCACCCCATGACGGGCCGTTTCCTCAGCGCCGTCGGGGCGGCCGCCACCGGACTGCCAGGAAGTGCACATCAGCAGTCGGCGAGCCGAACCAGGCTCGGACCGCAACCAATCTGGGGCCGCGGGTACCCAAGATCCACACTCATGACGAGCACGGATAACCTCGGGGAGCACACGATGGACTCGACTCGCCCACTCCGCCGATTCCGTGGACTCGGTAGAGTCCGCATGGTCATAGCAGCCGCAACCGCAGCGCTGATGGCCGCGACGCTCATTGGTGCACCGACGTCGGCTGCGGGCGCGAAGCGCTATCAGCCACCGGCACCGCAGAAGGTGCCGACTGTTCCAGTGGCTCCTGTAGTACCCAGCACACCGGGACCACGAGCGGTAATGCCCGACGCGGGCCGCCAGCCCGCACCGGTGTGGCCCGCAGCGGGGACCGTAGAGGTCGACATCGCCGGGAGGACCTCCACGCCTGTCACGGCAGGAGCACTGCCAGTTCGGGTCGCCTCGGCGTCCTCGCCCGCGGTGTCCGCGACCGGCCGAACACTCGCTCCTGCCACGACCCCAACCCGGGTCCGGGTGGAGTTGTTGAACCGGGCAGACACCGAGAAGGCGGGAATCCGTGGGCTCCTGCTCAGGGTGGGCCGAGCCGACGGTGCTGCAAGCGCGGGCAGCCTACAGCTGACGGTGAACTACGGGGCATTCGCGTCTGCCTACGGCGGCGACTGGGCGTCGCGGCTGCGTATGGTGTCGATGTCGGCCTGCGCCCCCGAACAGGCGGAGGCACAGGCATGTGCAGGCACCCCACTGCGGTCAACTAACAACCTGAGGACGCACGACGTGTCGGCGGCGGTGCCGGTGTCCGGGAGCAGCGTCCTGGTGGCGTTGACGGCCGGCGACTCCAGCGCTGCGGGTGACTACAAGGCCACCTCGCTCCAGCCGTCGTCGACTTGGAGCGCTGGCGGGAACTCCGGGGCGTTCACCTGGTCGTACCCCATGCGGGTACCGCCGTCGCTCGGCGGGCCGGCACCGACCCTGGCGCTTTCGTACTCCTCGCAATCCGTGGACGGCCGGCAAGCGGCCAGCAACAACCAGCCCTCCTGGGCAGGCGAGGGCTTCGAGGCTAACCCCGGCGGGTTCATTGAGCGGCGATACGTCGGCTGCGGCCAGGACATGGAAGGTTCAGCCAATAACAGCAAGAAGACCAGTGACCTGTGCTGGGAGACCAGCAACGCCACGCTCTCCCTAGGTGGACACTCCGGCGAGCTGATCTACAACGCGACCGAGGACCGTTGGCACCTGCGGTCGGACGACGGTTCGCGAATCGCGCACAAGACCGGCGCGAGTAATGACGACAACGACGGCGAGCACTGGGTGGTCACCACCACCGATGGCACCCAGTACTGGTTCGGGTTAAACCAGTTGCCCGGCTGGGTCTCCGACAAACCGGTGACGAACTCCACGCTCACTGCCCCGGTGTTCGGCAACGAACCGAATGAGCCGTGCCACGCCGCCGCGTTCATCGACTCCGACTGTACACAGGCATGGCGGTGGAACCTCGACTATGTGGTGGACGTCCACGGTAACTCCGCCTCGTACTGGTACGTCAAGGAGACCAACAAGTACGGACGTAATCTCGACGCCGACGACGCCGCTTCGTATGACCGGGCCGGCTATCTCGACCATATTTCCTACGGCACTCGGCGTAGCAACGATGTCGATTCAGTGCTGAGTACCCCGGCGCCGGCGCAGGTGGTCTTCGAGGTTGCCGACCGCTGCCTGTCCAATTGCACTACCCATGATGCCGCGCACTGGCCCGATACTCCGTGGGACCAGCAGTGCACCGGGTCGAACTGCGGCACGGTGTACTCGCCCACTTTCTGGACCAAGAAGCGGTTGGCGTCGGTGACCACCCAGATCCGCTCCGGCGGTGCCTACTCCGACGTGGAGCGCTGGACGCTGACCCACACGTTCCCAGACCCCGGGGACGGCACCCGCGCCGGCCTGTGGCTGTCCAAGATCTCCCATGCCGGCCTGGTCGGCACGACCACCGCTGTCCCGGATATCGAGTTCACCGGGGTGCAACTGGCCAACCGGGTGGACACGATCGACTTCGCGGCGGCGATGAACTGGTGGCGAATCGCCAAGATCCGGAACGAGACCGGCGGCACCATCAGCGTCACCTACTCCGGCCCGGACTGCGTGGCTGGCCAGACTCCGACGGCAGAAACCAACACCAAGCGCTGCTACCCGTCTGTCTGGACTCCGGAGGGCTACGCCAACCCGGTGACCGACTGGTTCCACAAGTATGTGGTCACCACCGTCTACGAACAGGACAACACAGGGGGGACGCCACCGCAGGGCAGCCCTCGCACGGTGTACAAGTACTCCTACCTCGACGGCGCGGCCTGGCACTACAGCGACGACGACGGCCTAATCGAGAAGAGGTACAAGACCTGGTCGAGCTTCCGTGGCTACGGTCGGGTCGGAGTGACAACCGGCGACCCGGGAGAGCAGACCTACACCGAGACCCGCTACTTCCGGGGCATGGACGGGGACAGGGCGGCCCCCTCGGGGGGCACCAAGACAGTCACCATCGACGGGTTCACCGACGCAGACTGGTACGCCGGCATGACCCGCGAGGCCAAGACGCTCAACGGTCCGAATGGGGCGGTAGTGTCCCGCGAGACCAACGATCCGTGGGGCTCTGCCGCGACCGCCACCCGCACCATCAACGGTGACACAGTGACCGCGCGCTTCGCTCGAACCACCACGACCCGCAAATACACCACCCTGGACAACGGGCGTGGTGAGCGCGCCACCAAGACCACGACCAGCTTCGACTCCTTCGGCATGCCCACGAAGATCGACGACTTCGGCCACGACGGAGTCGCTGGCGACGAGCAGTGCAAGAAGATCGACTACGAACCCCGAAACACCACAAAATGGCTCGTGGACAAGGTGCAACGCACACAGACGTACGCAGTTCAGTGCTCGGCCACGACACCCACCGCGGCCCTGGCAGACGCGGACGTCATCTCCGAGGAACGGACCAGTTTCGACGGGCAGACATTCGGGACGGCACCCATCCGCGGCCTCGCAACGAAGACCGAGAAGATGGCTTCCTGGAATGCCGGCGCGCCAACCTTCGCAACGGTCTCGCGAGGCACTTTTGACGAGAACGGGCGAGTGACTGCGGCCTGGGACGCGTTGAACGCCAAGACCACCACGGAGTACACCCCCACCACCGGTGGCCCGGTGACCGCAACCACGGTCACCAACCCCTTGCTGCACGTGGCCTCGACCACGGTGAACCCGGCATGGGGCAACAACTCCGCGATCATCGACCCCAACAACAAGCGGACCGACCTCGCCTACGACGGCCTGGGCCGGCTGACCGCAGTGTGGCTCCCCGGCCGGAATAAGGCGACCCAGACAGCCACCGCCACCTTCAACTACCTGATCCGCAACGACGCCGCCACCGTGGTATCCACCTCCCGGCTGAACCCGGCCGGTGCCTACAACACGATGTACGCCCTATACGACGGCCTGCTCCGGCCACGGCAGACCCAGACTCCATCACCTTCCGGCGGCCGGCTGCTCACGGACACCTTCTACGACACCGCCGGTCGAGAGGTGAAGATGTTCGGCAGCTACCACGCAACCGGGGTGCCCGGCACGACGCTGGACACCGCCACCGATCGGGCATTCGTCCCGAACCAGAATCGAACGATCTTCGACGGCGCGGGACGCCCAACCGCATCGGTCTTCCAACCCTACGACGCGGAACGCTGGCGGACGTCCGTCTACTACGCCGGTGACCGTGCCGACGTGACCCCACCCGCAGGTGGCACCGCCACCTCCAAACTGACCGACGCGCTCGGCCGGACCGTCTCGGTGCGCCAGTACCACGGCGCGAGCCCGACACCAAACACGGTCGGCTCGTGGGACACCACGTCCTACGCCTACACCCGCAAGGGCCAACTCGCCAGCGTCGCCGATTCCATGAATAACCAGTGGCTCTACGAGTACGACCTGCAGGGCCGTCGCACTAGGCAGACCGATCCCGACACTGGTGTCACTACCTTCACCTATGACGCGGGGGACCGCGTCACTTCATCCACCGACGCCCGCAGTAAAAAGTTGGCATACCTATATGACGCGCTAGGCCGTAAACGGGCGGTGTACGACAACGCAGTCGGTGGCACAATGCGGGCCCAGTGGGTCTACGACACGATCGCCAAGGGCCGCCTCTCTCAGTCGACCCGGTTCGTGGGCAGCGCCGCCTACCAGACCAAGGTCACCAGCTACACCGACCAATATCAACCGAACGGGATCGAGGTGGTGATCCCGACGGCAGAGAGCAACCTAGCCGGCACCTATACTTTCTCCAACACCTATAACGTCGACGGCAGCGTCGCTTCGACCGGTCTGCCGTCCACCGGGGGTGACTTGCCGGCCGAGACACTCTCCTACACCTACGACTCACTGGGTCAGCCGACCACGATGACCTCGCTGTACGGCGCGGCAAACTTGTCCTATGTGGTGGGCACGACGTACAACGCCCTTGGTGAACTCAATCAACTCACACTCGACACCGACAACACCGCTGGCGGGCGGGTACTGCAGGCTTTCACCCATGAACTCGAGACAGGACGGCTGACCGGAGTCCGGGTAGATCGGGACACGGTCGCGCCGAACACGCTGTCCGACATCCGCTACACGTACGACAAGGCCGGCAACATCACCAAGGCGATGGACACCGCACCGGACCCGGTCGACGACACCCAGTGCTTCAGATACGACCACCTTCGCCGCCTCAGGCACGCCTGGACCCCGACCAACAGCGACTGCGACGCCGATCCGGTGGCTACCTCCCTCGGCGGTCCTGCACCATACTGGCACTCCTGGTCATTCGACCTCGTGGGCAACCGCGAAACCCAGACAGTGCACACCACATCCAGCAACACCACCACGACCTACGAATACCCCGCTGCCCAAGCATCGCGACCCCATGCGTTGTCGACCACCACGACTGGCTCGATAACGCAGGACTACCGATACGACGAGTCAGGCAACACAACCTGTCGGCCCACCGGGACGGCCGCGAATACCTGCCCGAGTGGCACCGGCTCTCAGGTGCTCACTTGGGATTCCGAGGGACACCTCGAAACCAGCACCGACTCGACAGGCACCACCACCTACATCTACGATGCGGACGGCAACCGACTCGTACGCCGGGACCCGACCGGCAAGACGCTCTACCTGCCCGGACAGGAACTGCGGTACACCACCAGTACCGGAAACACCACCTGCACCCGCTACTACGCCTATGGCGGGTCCACGGTCGCCTCCCGCACCAGCGCAGGACTAACGTGGCTAGCCGCCGATCACCAAGGCACCGCGAACGTCTCCGTCAGCGCCACCGCCGCGCAGACAGCCACGGTCCGCCGCCAGAATCCCTACGGCAACCCACGCGGGGGCAGCCCGACCTGGGCCAACGATAAGGGCTTCGTCGGCGGCACGAAGGACAACACCGGGCTGACCCACCTCGGCGCCCGGGAGTACGACCCGACCATCGGCCGGTTCGTCTCCGTCGACCCAGTCTTCGACCAGCAGAACCCGCAGTCCTGGACCGGCTACGGCTACACCAGCGGCTCACCGATAACCTCCAGCGACCCCAGCGGGCTAAAAGAATGCGCGGGGTTCTATACCTGCAGCGGCACCGATGAAGGAGTAGGCCAGCCACCCAAGGACGAATGCTACAACTACACTGGGGTCGCCCAGCGTCACTGTGAGGAAAACCAAGGCAACGGGCAGAATACGAGCGCAGGGGAAGCCACCGGTGGCACAGGGTCCGGCAACAACCCCTCTGCCAACCTGCCGGCCATTCCACCGGAGAAGGCGCGGCAACTTGACAACTACATCCGGATGGTGATCGACCAGAACCCGGACACCTGGAACATCCCCGGCTCGTATGCCTACAACGCCATCATGGTCCGTATCAAGCATGCCCTGTTCGGAACCCCTAGCTTCAAGGACTACTGGGAGGCGCTGGACCAGACAGTCGTCTCAACCGTGGTGGCCACCGTAGGTGCAGTCCTCTGTGCCGAAACCGGCCCAGCCTGCCTGCTCGCCGCTGGGGCGATCGCAGGCATCGCGGGCCAGTGCATGGATGACTGCGAGGACACCCAGGCCGTAGCCCTGGCAGCGGTTTTTTCAGCCGCTACCGGGGGCGGTGGCGCACGCGTCACGCCCGGTCGAAACTTTAAGTCGCATTTCCTCAACCACAAGACGTTGCTGCAAGGGGTAACTGGAAATAGATATACAACCCTTGCTAAAGGGGGTCCCATGTTTCTGGACGATTTGTCAATGATGGTGGAAAGTGGTGATCTTGCATTCGCGGGTTGGGGTACCCTGAAGCAGGGGCAACCTGCGGCAAAGATATATCGTGGACAGGGTCTAACGCTTGTCACTACAGCCGAAAACCAGTTCTGGACTCTTCTCAGAACAGGGGAAGGTCTAGATAAGGCAATCGTGATGCTGTCTGGGCCGCCTAGCTAGAAAGGAACTCTGGTGAACGAGTGCGAAGGTGCTGGTCTTGGTTGGGCTGTTGAGATGGTCAAGCGGCACTCAATGATGGAGGCTATTTTTGTCCCAGCCTTCGTGGATCTCGATACATTACCAAGGCAGGTGAAACTCTTCCCAAGGAGCGTTTTTGTTGAGTCTACCCGCGGGCTCATGGCCATGAACATCGATGAGAAGTCGGGCCAGATTCGGTTAGCGGATAGCGACGCCCTGGTGACCCCTCCAGCCCTGAGTGCCGAGCCATCGCTCGAACCGGTATTCGCAGATCTGTCGATTAACTACCTCTCAGAAATAGCCCCATTGCGATGCTTGGCTGTTGTTCTGCACTTAGATGTCGACTCCAGCGGTCCTGAAAATCGGTTCAGAGCGGTCGAGCTTCACTTCGCCGGTGATCGAATTTTGCTTTTTGATCCATTCTGGCCTTCGGGAATAAAAATTGGAGGCAAATTTGAGGCCGTCCGACTCCGCAAGGAGATTGCCGGCGGCCATATTATAGAAGTGAAGATTTGAGTTATGCCGAGTAGGGCTAGGGGTCGAAGGCTGTCACTGCGACGCGAGTCCGGTAAGCACTTCCCGCGCGGGTCAAACCCGGGAATACTTCAACCTCGACTACCTGCCGTCACTGCGCCGTACGGGCCGTTCGAGATGTTCTTCAACCAGTTGATCGGCGCGCACGGCGGTTGCCGGCAGAACACGTCGGCGACCATGGAACGGATGCGGCAGCGTTTCGGCCCGCACCTCGGCGTCCCGGATGTCACCGGTCAGTGGCGGGCCCGGGTTCGCGCGCAGCCCGAGCCGGGTCGCGGTGGGTGCTGGCTCTGGACCACTATCGAGGCGCAGCGCCTCGACAACTACCTACGGGATGCCAAGGCGGTCCGGAACCGGCTCGCGTACGACGACAACCCGCAGACCGCACCGAACGCGTCCGGGACCTGTACGACCGCAAGGACGGCAAGACGTCCATCACGCTGGTGTGGGTTGAGGGCTTCGTCCAGGCGGTACAGGACTTGGCCACGATCACCGCCCTCGAACTCACCGGAGAAACCACCTTAAGCCCAGACTGGCCGGTCCCACCCCGTACCGAGGTCAGCGCAAACCCGCCCGCGCCGCCGTGGGCGGCGACCCCGTAGCGGCACCCCCTCCGCACGACTGCCGATCATCGCGATCATCCGGCGATCGACAGTGGGAGGAGTGAAGAGTCATGACGGACTACGAACTCGTGGTGGCTGTGTCGACCCACCGCGGTCGTTCGAGCGGCTCGTGGACGTGGTCGCTCGGGTGGCGGGTGCGACCGCTCGGGAGATACCGGGTGAGAGTCAGTCGGTGGTGGGCACTCTTGCCGAAGGCAAATTCTGGGTGCGGTTCGATCCCGCTGATCTTGAGCCGTTCGCCAGTCATCCGTGCGTGATCGAACTGAAGCTGGAGTTTCCTTCGCGGGAACCGAAGCTGGTAGCGGACATCTTTGATGCTCTCGTCGCTGACGGTCACCGGGTGATCCTGATGGCTGATGGCGGTCCGATCCGTTCCTCGCACGTCAGCGAGGAAAATCGAGGCGATGGAGCCACCGATGGTGGGTCCGGCGAGCCGCCATCAACCTGATGAATCTGGGTCTGCTGCTGGCCGGCCGTGTCGCGGCACGCTTGGTGTCGTGGAGCGCGATGTTGACCAGCCGGGCCGGAGCTCCCTGGGTGCTCTATGGGTGCTCGGACGTCGGGGACTGGCATGGACCCCCTCGGACCGACGCGGAAGTTGGGCCCCTGCCCCGATCGCGGGGAGTAGTGATACGCGGCTTCTGGTCCGGCAGGGGGCGTGGAACTGCGGTTATCCGGTCGGACCCACCAGGATCTAGGGCTAGACTCGGACCAGCTTTGATAAGGTGCTATACGGATTACTCTGCCTACAGGGCTGCCGACTACGGATCAGAAGGTTAGGGGTTCGAGTCCCTTCGGGCGCACAAGATCATGAGGGGCCTGACCTGCCGAAACGGCGGTCAGGCCCCTTTGCCTTCTTGTCTCTTGTGGTCGGTTGGGTGCTCGCCGAGGCCGTCGGAATCGGGGCTTGTTGGAGGGGTGGGGCAGCCTTGGTGGTCGGTCAGTACCCTCGCGGGTCGTGGTGAATGTTGCAGCGGTTGAGGATGCGCTGGGTGTTTTCGCGGCGCGGCTGGTCACCCCGGTGGATCTGATCACCATCCACCGCGACAACATGGACGAGGCGAGGCGAAACTCCCGGTATCGGAGCATGAGGTACGGGGCGTTCCTTCTGACGTACGGGCCGTTCGAGATGTTCTTCAACCAGTTGATCGGCGCGCACGGCGGCCCCCGGCAGAACACGCCGGCGACGATGGAACGGATACGGCAGCAGTTCGGCCAGCACCTCGGCGTCCCAGACGTCACCGGTCAGTGGCGGGCCCGGGTCCGCGCGCAGCCCGAGCCGGGTCGCGGTGGGCGCTGGCTCTGGACCACCATCGAGGCGCAGCGCCTCGACAACTACCTACGGGATGCCAAGGCGGTCCGGAACCGGCTCGCGCACGGCGACGACCCGCAGACCGCGCCGAACGATTCCGGAACCCTGTATGACCGCAAGGACGGCAAGACGTCCATCACGCTGATGTGGGTCGAGGGCTTCGTCCAGGCGGTACAGGACTTGGTCACGATCACCGCCCTCGAACTCACCGGAGAAACCACCTTGATCCCAGACTGGCCGGTCCCACCCCGTACCGAGGTCAGCGCAAACCCGCCCGCGCCGCCGTGGGCGGCGACCCCGTAGCGGCAACCCCTCCGCACGACCGCCGACCGTCGCGATCATCCGGCGATCGACAGTGGGAGGAGTGAAGAGTCATGACGGACTACGAGCTCGTGGTGGGATATGTCGACCCGCCGCGGTCGTTCGAGCGGCTGGTGGACGTGGTCGCTCGGGTGGCGGGTGCGACCGTTCGAGAGATGCCGGGTGAGAGTCGGTCGGTGGTGGGCACTCTTGCCGAAGGCAATTCTGGGTTGGACATCTTTGATGCTCTCGTCGCTGACGGTTACCGGGTGATCCTGATGGCTGATGGCGGTTCCATCCGTTCCTCGCACTCCAGCGAGGAAGATCGAGGCGATGGAGCGACCGACGGTGGGTCCGGCGAGTCGCCACCAACCTGATGGATCTCCTGCCCGTTCCACCGTTAGAAGGCAAAGCTCGGTGGCCGGCCAGCCCGGAATCCGTGCTGGAACGGGCCCGCCAGATCCTCGCTACCCATCAAAATCCAGGTCTTTCTCGGCACCCCCAGGGTCTTGGAGGCGCGGCCGTCATGGTGATGGGTGCGTCCAGGACGGGGGCCCAGCAGGTGCTGTGCGCCTTCACCTCGCTGGGGATGGCTGCGCCACAGGTGCCACCTGTCTGCGACCTGCGCCGTTTTGGGCAGAGCACAGCAGATGACCTCGACGCCGGGAGGTGCGCGCAACCACGCTTCGAGGGTGTCGGCGGTGCGGTCGGGTAGCGGGTCGATCCGCTCGGGGGTCTCGGCGTCGATCACCAAGGTGGCACGGCGGTGTCGCGGCTCTCGTCGGGCTGCTCCGCCGCGTGGCCGGTGTCACCGATGAGCGAGTCCTCGGCCGCCAACCGCCGGACGAACGCCTGCAGCAGGCCCCGCAGCTGGAACACGACCTGGCCGTCCTGCCGCTCGATGTCCAGGAGCCCGGCGCCCAACAGTTCGGTGAGTGCGTCCTGCGCGTCCTGCTCGGCGACGTCCAGCAGCGGCGCGCACATCCAGCCCTGGAAGCCCCGATCGTCCAGTCGGCTGACGCGTCGCAGCAGGCGCCGGGCCAGCGGGCTGAGCCCCTGCCAGATCTCGTCGACCATCGCCACCAGGTCCAGGCCGCCGTACGACAGTTCGGTCAGCCGGCGGCGGTCGTCGTACAGGCGGACGATCAGGTCCCGTACCGGCAGGTGCGGTTGGCTCTTCAGCCGTTCGGCGGCCAGCCGTAGCGCCAGCGGCTCGCCGGCGCACAGGTCGGCCAGCAGGGCGATGTCGGCCGCCTTGATGTCGCCCCGCTCCTGGCCGACCGCCCTGGTGAGCAGTTCGACCGATTCCTGGGTATCCAGCGGGTCGACACCCAGCGTGGTCGCGCCGCCGAGCACGGCCAGCCGGGTCCGGCTGGTCAGGATCACCGAGCACGTCGGGCTGCCGGGCAGCAGCGGTGCCACCTGCTGCCCGCCGCCCGCGTCGTCGAGGACCACGAGAATCCGTCGGTCGCTGAGCAGATTGCGGTACATGTCCGTCCGCTCCTCCAGGGTGTCGGGTACGGCGCGGCCCGGCACGCCGAGCGCGCCGAGGAAACGGGCCAGCACCCCTTCGGCGTCGGCCGGGCGGGCGGCACCGCCGAGCCGGGCGAACAGTTGGCCGTCCGGGTACTCCCCGTCGAGGGCGTGGGCGACGTGCACGGCCAGGGTGGTCTTCCCCAGCCAGGGTCGGCCGGTGACGATCACGACGGGCACGGCCCGGGACCCGGTGTCGCGCGGTCCACGCAGTGCCGCCCGCACCCGTTCGATCAGGTCCCGCCGGCCGGTGAAGTCGCCAATGTCGGCCGGCAACAGGCGGGGTGCGGCCGGCCGTACCGGCACCGGGCGGGACGCCTCCTCCGGCTCCAGCAGGTCGGCCACCTCGCCGGCGAGGATCGCCCGCTCCAAGCGGCGTAGCTCGACCCCGGGCTCCAGGCCAAGTTGTTCCACGAACAACTGTCGGCCGACCCGGTAGGTGTGCAACGCCTCGGCCTGCCGTCCGCCCTGGTACAGCGCGATCATCAGTCGCGCCCGCAGCCGCTCGCGGAACGGGTTTGCCGCGACCAGTTCGGCGAGCCCGCTGGTCAACTCGTGGTGTTGACCGAGCCGCAACCGCACGTCGACGTACTCCTCGATCACGGCCAGTCGCCGTTCGGCCAGCTGGGTGCCGATCGACTGGACGAGTTGGCTGCGTACGCCGGCCAGTGGGACGGCGCCCCGCCACAGCCGCAGGGCGTCGCGGAGCGTGTCGGCCGCGTCGTGCGGTCGGCCCTGGGCCAGCAGCCGCCGACCGCTCGCGACCAGGTCGTTGAACTCGAGCAGATCCAGTTCGTGGTCGGTGCACTGGATCGAGTAGCCCGGTGGGCGGGTCACGATCGCGTCGGGCCGGCCGCCGCCGGTCAGGGCGCGCCGGATGAAGGAGACGCAGATCCGGACCTGCTCCTTCGCGGTCGGTGGTGGCGTGTTGTCCCAGACGGCGTCCACGAGGCGCTCGACGGTCACCACCCGGTTGGGTTCGAGTAACAACATGGACAGAACGGTCCGCTGTCGGGGCGGGAACGACAGGTGGCCGGTCGTACCGACGACCTCCAGCGGACCGAGAACGCGAAACCACACAAATGTGCTCCCTCCTCAATATGAGGTGGCTTCGGCGCGTCCATCCCAAAGTTGGCGGTACCGCGCTACATAAACCCGTATCGGTGTCACCTCTGGCTCCATGCCGTCACGGGAATTGTTGCTCGCCAGGAAATTGGTATGCCTGGATTCCGGACAGAATGCGGACATCCGAGATGGTGTGTGCAGGCCGTTACACGCTTGTCCGACAGATTCTGCGGACAGCGACGGACGCCGCCGAAATCCAGCACCGGTCAGCGCGCGTCTTGTTCGCATACGGTCAGCTATGAAAGCGGCGACGCCGGGGCGAGAGCAGGCGTGAGTGTCCGCCGACCGTCAGGTTCGTGACTGTCGGCGCGGCGCGGATCCGGACTACGGCCGCTGTTCGCCGAGCACGCCGGCGACGACCTTCCACACGTCGGCGTCGCCCAGCAGTCCCTCGCGGTCGACCCCGAACGACATGCCGCGCGTCGGATTCACCGGCAGCCTGTGGTCCCGCGAGGACAGGAACATCGGCGTTCCCACCCGCAGGTCCAGTCCGCCCTGGCTGGCCAGGAGCAGGTAGGCCAGGTACGCGGCAAATCCGTCGGTGAGCTCCCGGCGAATGGCCTCGCCCAGCGAAAGCCGGTCGGCGATGCCCGACATGAGCTGGTCGTACCGGTCGATCAATGCCGTGGCGACCCGCGGCAGGTCGTCCCGGCCGGTGGCGAGCAGTTCCCGTGACCACTGCCGGGCATCGTCCAGCTCGCCTTCGGCCAGGTAGGCCGCGGAGGCCTGGACCGACGACACGAACTGGTCGCGGAGCGCGCTGCCGGGCACCGCCGCCGCGTCGAACAGCAGGACTGCGGGCGGTGTCGCGCCGGCCGTCGCGCTGACCGCGTCCGCGACGCGCGTCGCCAGGGCCGTTCCGGCGCAGAAGCCCAACACGGCCCGCACCGGACGACGGGTCCCGAGCGCCTCGTCCACCCACTGCGCGATGTGCTCGTCCAGTCGCGCATCCGTGTGAAGGCCCGACCAGGCGAGGTGAAGGAAGCACAGTTCGACGGATGCCCCGGCGGCCAGATCGGCGAAGCCGGCGGCGGCCCGCCCGCCCGGGAAATCCAGGCACAGGACCAGGTCACGTCCCCGGTTGCACAGCTCCCGCCACGTCGTCAACTCCACCGCCGGCCCCTTCGTCGTCCCGCCGGCGTTCCAGGCAACCCGGGGGCGATATCGATCGGCTATCGCCCGACGATCGCCGACGCTCGTGTCGAGAGTGGCCATGGTGTGCCGTTCACCGGCTGGAGGACCCCGGCCGACCGGTAACCGGGCGAAACGCTCGAGACCCACCAATACGGAAGGGTGGGTCGGCAACGCATCCTCGGGCGTCGATATCTTCTGAATATCCCGTCAATACCGGTGGGCACAACAACGGACAGATGGCTGATGTGTGGCAGAGCACGAACACGGCGGGTCTCCCACCTCACGAGGGTGGCGACGACCCGACCGCGCACCGCAGGACGGTCGAACAGGAGGTGGCCGCGCTATTCGCCGAGTTGCTCGGCCTGGAGCAGGTCGATGTCGACGACAACTTCTTCGCCCTCGGCGGCCATTCGCTGCTCGCCGCGCGGCTGGTCGCGTTGGTACGCACGCGGTTTCAAGTGGAGATGACGCTCCTCGATCTGTTTGACGGTCCGACCGTGGCCGGTGTCGCGGCCTTCGTCGACCGGGCCTCCGGTGACCCGTCGCGAGGTGGAACGCGATGACCATCCGCGCACTCATCTGCGACGAACTGCCGGTCGTCCGAGACGGCATGCGGACGCTACTCGACGCCGTGCCGGACATCGACGTGATCGAGACGACCGACAACGGTATGGAGGCGATCATGCTGGTGCGCACCGCACGGCCCGATGTCGTGGTCACCGACCTGAACCTGCGGGTCATCAGCGGCCTCGAAATGATCCGCCGGCTCGGCAAGGAAGACCCGCCGCCCCACGTCGTCGTGTTCACCGCGTCCGACGCCGACAAGACCGTCAGCGACGTACTGCACGCGGGCGCGAGCTGCCTACTCGGCAAGGACGCGAGCCCGCAGGACCTGGTCGCCGCGATCCGGGCGGCGGCCGCGGGGCGGGCCATGCTCGCCCCGAACGTCGCGCAGCGCCTGGTCACCTGGTTCCGCGAACAGCCGGACACCACGTCCTCGACGCAGTATCCGGAGGTGGCCGAACTGACCCCGCGCGAGCGGGAGGTGACCCAGATGGTGGCCCGGGGCATGTCGACCGAGGACGTGGCCCGTGAGCTGATCATCGGTGTGGCCACCGTGCGCACGCACCTTTACCGGGTGCGCACCAAGCTCGGCGTCCGCGACCGCGCGCAGCTCGTGTCGCTCGCCTACCGGTCCGGGCTCATCCCGCCGGCTGGGCGCGGCCCCGACCTGGAGAAGCGGGCGAGCTGACCTCGGCGTCGAGGGTGGTGCGCCGGGTGCCGTGCCGGCGCTGATCGGGCACGGGGGCGCGCTCGTGGTGGGCGAGGACCTCGACCGTCCGGTCGAGTCGGACGGCGGCGGCCAGGCGGCGGCGGGCCGTCGT
Organism: Micromonospora wenchangensis; assembly: GCF_002210435.1. Lineage (GTDB taxonomy): Bacteria > Actinomycetota > Actinomycetes > Mycobacteriales > Micromonosporaceae > Micromonospora > Micromonospora wenchangensis. Next base: position 128,856 of record NZ_MZMV01000004.1, on the reverse strand, counting down.
CCGGGCGTCCGGGTCGTCGAGTCGCTCTGCGGCGTGCAGCGCGATCTGCCAGATGTCCACGCGGTCGGGCCGGTGGCCGCCGTGGGCCAGGTACGCGTCCAGGCTCCAGGCCAGGTGCCAGGCGTGGGCGGCGAACCCGGCGCCGATCGCGTGGTCCAGCACGGTCTGGAGCACGGGTCGCCGCTCGTCGAACCAGCCAGTCGTTGGCGCACGGTCGGCGTACCACGGCTCGGGGACGACGCCGGTGGACGGTGGGTCGAGCGGTACCGGGTCCGGATCGTCGCCGGGCGCCACGAGGATCGCGGCGGCCCGCGCACTGTGGACGTAGTGGTCGAGCAGTCGGACCGTCGCGGCGCGCCGGACGTCTTCGGGATCGGTGTGCGCGGCGAGGTCGCCGGCGTAGGCGCCGACCAGGCCGTGAAGCGCGTACCAGCCCGGCCTCCGTTCGGTGACCAGGGCCGCCTCGCTCAGTTCGGACAGCCGGAGGGTCGCCTCGGCGATCGGGAGGGCGGCCAGACTGGCGGCTGCGGCCGCACTGACGTCCTGTCCCGGGTGGAGGCTCAGCAGCCGGAACAGTCGGGCGGCCGGCGGGCTGAGCGTCCGGTACGACCGGGAGAACGCCGCCCTCAGGTCGGTGGCCGGATCGCTGGCGAGCGTGTTCGGTTCGCGGCCGCCGTCCAACAGTCGGGCGGCCAGCGTGCCCAGGGCCACGCCGGGATGGGTCAGCGCCCGGGCGGCGACGAGGACCAGCGCCAGCGGCAGCCCACCACACCGCTCGACGGCGTCGCGGACCGCGCCCGGCTCGGCGGCCACCCGCCGTGCCCCCAGGCGGCGCGCCAGCAGGTCACCGGCCGCGTTGTCGGCCAGTACGTCGAGCATCACCGAGCGGGCTCCGTCGGCGACGATCAGACCAGCCATCCGGCGTCGGCTGGTCACCAGGACCAGGCAGCCCGAGCTCGCCGGCAGGAGCGGGCGCACCTGCTCGACCGTGTGGGCGTTGTCCAGCACCAACAGCATCCGGCGGTCGTAGAGCAGGGAGCGGTAGAGGGCGATGCGTGCCGCCGGGGTCGCGGGAATCCCACTGGCCGGTACGCCGAGAGCGGTCAGGAAGTCCCGCACCACCGTGTCGGGAGACATCGGTGGCCCGTCCGGATCACACCCACGGAGGTTGACGTACAGCTGCCCGTCGGCGAAGCGGTGGGCGACCTTGTGGGCCCAGTGTACGGCCAGCGCCGTTTTTCCCACGCCGGCCATGCCGCCAACGGCCGCGATCATCGCGCAGCCGGCCGGTGCTTCCTGCGCGATCACCGCGTCCAACGCGGCCAGCTCGGGCGATCGGCCGCTGAGGTGGGACACGGCGGGCGGCAGTTGGTGCGGTACGACCGGAGGGTGCGGAGCCGGTTCGAGGACCCGCGGCGTCTCGGAGCGCTGGACCTGTCGGTAGCTGAACGCGTGTTCGACCGCCGTGTAACGGGGCCGCCAGAACTCCTCCACGCCGGTGGTCAACGACAGTTGGCCCAGCCGCCCGCGGTCGACGCTGTACTTGCGGACGGCTTCCACCAGCCCCTTGACCACGTCCCAGTCGGGCAGCCGGCGAACCTGCCCGGACAGGATCGATCCCAGTTGACTCTTGCTGATGCCCACGAGGACGGACAGGTCACGCAGACTGGGGCCGCCTGCTTGGAGTCGGAGTAGCCGTAGGTCCTGGCAAAGTTGCTCTAGCGACTCGAGCGCCAAGTCCATGGCATCGCGGCCTCCTATGTCCGATGCTTAAGAACGCTCGGAGGGACTGAACCACGCGACCGCCTGCGTGTGCAAACATCGTTCCCGCGTGTGCCCGGACATCGAATCACACATACCCGCCAGCGTGAATGTTCGTACGGCTGGAGTCTGTCCACACACGGTGGGTAGTTCCGACCTACGGGCGGAGGCCCGGCCCGCACCGGCGGGCTGGGCGAACACCGGCCAGCGGACATCCGCAGCCGGCCGCTCCCGGAACCGCCCGCAGCGAGGGGACCACGTACCCCGGGCCACGCGGAAGCCGACCCCGGAGCATCCGGGGTCGGCTCCGTGCGCGCGCCGACGGTCAGGTCTGCCGGGTGACGACCGCGGCGTCCGCGGGCCCACCCGGGCCGGAACCGCCCTGGTCGGGCTCGGGCGGCGGTGCGGTCGCCTGGTGCCCGGTCCCCTCGGCTTCGCGGAGACCCCGCGTCGTGACCCGCGAGGCGAACACGAGCGCGGCGAGCGTCAACCCGATACCGGAGGCGATGAACGTGGCCGACGTTCCCCGCCAGTGGGCCAGCGCCCCGCCCGACAACGCACCCAGCGGTACGACGCCGAGCACGATCAGGCGATAGGCGGCGGTGACGCGGCCCAGCAGCTCGTCGGGCACCGCGGCCTGCCGCAGCGTACTGACCACGATCTGGTTCATCGCGGTGGCCACCGCACTGCAGAACAGGAAGATCTCGACGAGAACGACACTGGTGCTCAGGCCGAAAGCGGCGTAGGTGGCTGCGGGCACCAGGGCCGCGAGCCAGGTCACCGGCCCGCCGCCGATCGCCCGGACCAGCCTCGACGCGATCAGCGAGCCGACGATGGAACCCACCGCCGGCACCGCGATGAAGACGCCCCACCACGCCGGCGTGACGCCGAGCGGTCCGGTCGCCACGAGCACGATCAGACCGCCGGTGGCGGCTCCGAAGCCGTTGATCGAGGCGGAGATGAACGCCACCCGACGCAGCAGCTTGTGGTTCCAGAAGTAGGACCAGCCGGCCCGGATGTTGCGCGCGATGGAGCCGGGCGTGGGCCGGGAGTCGTTGACCTCGGTCGCCGTCGGCAGCAGCCGGGGCAGCGTGATCAGGGCCAGCGCGGCGATCGCGAACAACCCGGCACCGGTGGCGAAGACCAGCCAAGCTGCCACCGAGAACAGCACGGCGCCCACCGGCGGACCGACGAACGTGTTGATGGCCGACTGGACGGCGAACAGGCGTCCGTTCGCCCGCTCAAGGTCCTTGCGTTCGACCAGGCGCGGCGGAACCGTCAGCGCCGCGTTGTCGACCATCGTCTCGGCCGCACCGGAGAGGAACACCGCCAGATAGAGGATGGCGATGCTGTGCAGGTGGGCGAGCAGCGTCAGGACGAGCAGACCGAACGCGACCGCACGGAACACGTTGCCGGCGACCATGATGAGGCGTCGGTCGATGCGGTCGGCGAGCTCACCGGACGGCAGGGTGAACAGCAGCCACGGCAGGAAGTTCGCCACGGTCATCCCGCCGATCAGCAGCGGGTCGCGGGTGATCGCCACGGCGAGCAGCGGCATGGCCGCCGACACCAGGCCGTCGGCCGTGTTCGACAGGCCCTGCGACAACCACAGGCGGTTGAAACTACGCCCCAAGCCCATGTGCACTCCTCAACAGGTTATCGAAGGTCCTTGCGGATCAGCGCCCGGTGTTTCAGCCTGGGCTCGACCACCGTGAATCCGCAGGCCTCGAACGTGGTGACCCGGCCGCGGAAGCTGCGCCGGTCGATTCGGGTCGCCGGATCCCGGTCGTCCTCGGGATAGGCCTCGATCAGGTCGGCCTTTTCGTCCCGGGCCCATTCCACGGCCCGGTTGATCAGCACTCGGAGCAGGCCCTGGTGCCGCTGCTCACGAGCCAGGTAGACGCAGACGATGGACCAGATGCGCGTCGGGTCGTCCCCGGGGAGCAACTTCGCCGCACGGGAGGTGCGCAGCCGCGCGAAGCCCAGGCGGGGACCGACCCCGATCCAGCCCACCGGTACCTCGTCGATCGCACCGAGGACCCCGACCCGCTCGCCGGTGGTGATCAGCTCGGCGAGACGGTCCCGTCGCGCCGTGGAACGGCATGCCGAGTAGTCCTTCCGCTCCAGTCGGAAGTACTGGCAGAAGCAGTGTTCGACGAGCCCATTCGGGCCGAAGAACGGGTCGACCCTCGGCCAGTCGTCCGGACCGACCACGGATGCCACCAGGTCACTCACACGTCCTTCTCTCCGCGGCGTGGTCGCCGCCTATCTCCAGTTGACCGAGAGCGGCAGGCTCACGACGCCGTTCAGGAAGTTCGACACGAGATGCCTGGGCTCACCAGCAAGGGAAACGGATCGGACGCTCTCGCGCCAGAGATCGAAGAACGTTTTCATTCCGGCGACGGCCACATGCTGGCCGATACACCGGTGGACGCCGAACCCGAACGCGGTGTGCTGGTTCGGGGAACGGTCAGGGACGAACCGGAACGGCTGCGGGAACACCTCCTCGTCGCGGTTGGCCGAGGCGAGCCACGCGGTGACCAACGACCCGGCCGCGATCTCGGTTCCGTCGAGCGTCAGCTCGGCGGTCGTACGCCGCAGCACGTGGTTGACCGGGCTGGCCCACCGCAGGGCCTCGTCGACGAACTTCTGATCCGTGCGTTCCTGGCGGGTGAACCACGACCACAGGTCGTCGTCGCCGGCCAGCAGGATCAGCATCTGATTGATCGTCTGGGGTACGGTCGGATTCGCCCCCATCAGGAATGCGTAGGCGTTCAGCAACGCGACGTCCCGGTCCGGGTCGTTGAGCACTTCCGCGGTCCGTGGGCACCGGCCGATCACCGAGTCACCCGCCGGAGGGTCTTCCAGGACCTCCCCGAGCACCGTCATGATCGTCGTGTGCGCCTCGAAGAGGCCGACCCGACGCTGGCGGTCCGACTCGGCGGCGTCCGTTCCGCCCATCGCACGCACGGTGGCCCGGCCGGTGACCGGCCACTCACTGCTGGGAATGCCCATCAGCGCCCCGGTGATCGTCATCGGCAGGGTGACCATCTCCGCGCAGAAGTCGAACGATTCACGACCCCGGATGGTGTCGAACAACTCGCGCATGCGCCCCTCGATCCCCTGCGCGAGCCGCTGCGTCGCCGGCACCGTCATCAGCGGGGTGAAGATGCGCTTGAGTTCGGAGTGCACCGGCGGGTCGGTGAGATGGATCGCCGCCCCGGCTGCGGCGTCCCCGTCGCCACGCACGCTGAGCATGGTGCTGTACGCCGAGGAGAACGCCGTGTGGTTGCCCAGCACCTCCCGGACGTCGGCGTGCCGCACCGCCGCGAAGAACTCCTGACCATCGGTGGTGACCTGACGATGGAGGCCACCACGCGCGCGCATCTCCCGCCACACCGCGTGCATGCCCTGGTCCGAATACCGCGACTCGTCGTAGAGTTCCGACGATCCGAGCGCGGCGAGATCGACTCGCATCAGCACGTCTCCTTGCCTGGCCGTGGGTCGAGTAGTCCGATGTTCTCCGCGCACCGCATGTAGAAGCGCGACGCGACCGACCACTCCGTGATGCCCCGGGCGCCCATGACCTGCATCGCGGCGCGTACGACGCGGACCATCGCGTCCTGCTGGACCAGCTCGAACCGCCGCAGCGCACGCTCGTCCAGGCGCACCGCGGTGTTCGCGATCTCGTACAGGCGCGTGCCCACCGCGTGCATCTCGGCGTAGGAGCGCACGAGCGGGAACATCAACGCGTCGAGGTCGACCAGACGTCGACCGAACTGTTCGCGGCCGGACGCGTACCTCCAGGCCGTGCGGAACAGCCCGACGCCGAGGCCCAGCACGTACGCCGCGTGGCGTACGCGGTCCTCGCGGGACCCGGTCGGACCGGGTCGGTAGGCGTTCTCGTAACCGAGGTATCCGAGGCTCAGGCTGATGGCGCACCCGGCGGTGAGCCCGAGCCCGAGACCGCCCTCGTCCTCGGGGCGCTCCACGCGGTCGAACCCCAGTTCGGCCAGGGTGTCCGCCAGCGCCGTGCGGCGGGTCGGCGAGGAGGCGAACAAGGGCTGCACCCGGACGCCTGCGCCGACCGGTTCGAGGACCTCCACCAGGGTGTCGACCAGCTCCGACCCGAAGCGGAGGGCAATCTCCCGACAGCGGCGGGAGTACTCCTCGCCGAGGTCCACCTTGATGGTCGACAGCATGATCTCCGACGAGCCGGCCGACAGCGTGAGCCCGGGCGACTCGGTGAGCGCGGAGTACAGCTCCTCGCGGACGAGATCGTCGAGGTCGGTCCGGTCCGCGAGCGTCCGCCAGCGGCGGAGTACCTCGTGGCCGACCTGCTGGCAGGTCTCGCTCGTGTACAACTTGGCCACGGCGGTGTCGGTCGCCGCGACATCGGCCCGCAGGAACACCTCGGTCGCCGCGCGGGCCACCGTCGTGGCGCACTCGACCTTCCCATCGAGCAGTCGGAGGTCGTCGGGCCGGCCGGTCGCCGCACGGAGCGCGCCCAGCCACCGGGCCGCCCGGACGACGTGGTCGATGCCGGTGCGTTCGATGGCCAGGGCACCGTCGAGCAGTCCCCACCCGCGGCCGTCCGCACCGATCCGGCGCCAGCTCTCGACCTCGACGTCGCGCAGCGTCACCCGGCACATGCGTTCGGGCTGGATCGTCTCGACGAGCTCGACGGTCACGCCGGGCGCGGCCAGGTCGACGACGAAGAGGGTGATGCCGTCGTACCTGTTGCCGTCCGTCCCGGTACGAGCGGCCACCAGCGCGGAACCCGAGATGTCGCTGTAGATGCTGAACACCTTGACGCCGTTGAGAACATACCGGTCGCCACGGCGCTCGGCCCGCGTGCGGAGCGCGGCGAGGTCGCTGCCCGCGCCCGGCTCGCTGTAGAGCACGGTGGCGAACTCCTCGCCCCGGCTGATGCGCGGGAGCAGTTCGCGCTTCAACCGGTCGGAGCCGGACTTCAGCACGAAGTAGCCGACGATCTGCACGGTGAGCGCGTACACGAGGTCGGGCAGGCCGGTCGCGATGAACCGCTCGAACAGCGCGACGCTCACCCACGTCGGCGTCCCCGAGCCGCCGAACTCGCGCGGCCAGTCCGGGGTGAGCAGACCACGTCGACCGAGTTCCCGGTACGCCTCGGCGATGGCGTGCCCGTCCATCCGGCGGGACCGGATCACGAGGTCGCGCCACCGTGCCGTGCCGATCAGCTCGGTCAGCGAGGCGAACAGTGCGGGCGCGGCGTCCCCGTCGCCCGTGTCCGTGCCCGCGACGGGACCCGCGGCCGGAAGAGCGTGCCGGATGATCTTTTCGATGGCGGTGCGGTTCTCGGGATCGTTGAGCAGGTCGTAGTGGCCGCCGGGAAGGTCATGGAGTTCGACGTCGCCCGACGTCACCGCCCCCCAGTCCGACTTGGAGGACTGGGTGGCGCGGACCGAGACGATGTCGAGATCGCCGGGCGTGGGCCACCAGGTGCCGATGAGGCGGGAGTTGTGCACGAAGATCTCGAAGCGTTCCGAGAACGTCTCCATGTCCATGCCCAGGGTCTCGGCGGCTGCCGCCGGCGAGTCGGCCAGCCACTCGCCGTCCTGGCCGCCCGACCTCAGCGCGTCGCCGACGAACTCCTGCAACCGCTCGCCCGGCAGGGGCTCCTCGTAGTCGCGGAACCGCCACGTCGAGTCGAGCAGGACCACCTTCGGGCGGATTCCTTGCTGCGCCAGCAGGCAGGCGACCTCCCAGGCGAGGCCGCCGCCGAACGACCAGCCGCACACCACGTCGACGTCGGGGCACCGGTCGCCGAAGCCCGCCACGTACCGCCGCGCGAGCTCCTGCATCGACGAGGCCGGTTCCCCGTCGACGAGGACCGCCAGCGACGCCTCCAGCCCGACGCACCGTTGGTTGGGGAACCTGCGCACCAGCGGCTGGAGCGCGAGGAGGCTGCCGCCGACCGGATGCGCGAACAGGAGGACCCGCCCGGCGTGGTCCGGCCGGCTCATCTCGACGAGGCCGGGGACACCGGTCACCGTCGACCTCGAACTGAGGTAGGTGCTGAGGCGCTTACCGTCATCCATGCCGGCCTACTCGCTGGCCAGGAGTCGGGCCACGTCTTCTTCGCTCATCTGCTCGATGGCCCTTTCGAGCTCCTCGGCCGACAGGCTGGCCAGCCGGGCCCGCTCGACCTCCAGGGCCATGCTCTGCACGCTTGAGTCGTTGAAGAACACGACCAGGGAGATCGTGGTGGAGAACAGCTTCTTGATCCTGGACATCAGCTGGACGGCCTGGAGGCTCGTCCCGCCCAGGTCGAAGAAGCTGGCCCGCTTGGAGAAGTCGACGCGGCCCAGGATCGGCCCGAACGCCTCGGTGAGCATGGTGCGTTCGACGTCGGTGAGCTCCTCCACGGGCCTGGACTCGACGACGGCGTCGGGACCGGCGGCGGGCAGCGCCCGCTCGTCGATCTTCCCGCTCGCGTTGACCGGCAGCTCGTCCAGCATGACGAAGCTGCCGGGTCGCATAGTGGACACGAGGCGCCGGCGGCAGTGTTCACGCAGGACCGCCTCGGAGACGGTGCCGCCCGCCCCGGTCGCGCAGTACGCCACGACCCGCTTCTGGTCCCCGTCCGACCGGACCTGTACGTACACGTTCTTGATTCCGTCGGCCGCGCGGATCACGCTCTCGATCTCTCCGATCTCGATCCGTACGCCATTGATCTTCACCTGCCGGTCGAGCCGCCCGACGTACACGAGATCGCCGTCGCCGTTGAGCCGCGCCAGGTCGCCGGACAGGTAGACCCGGGCCGTTGGATCGGGACCGACCGGGTCCGAGACGAACCTCTTCCGGTTGTCCTCGTCCCGGCGCCAGTAGCCCGACGTCAGTCCGACACCGCCGAGCGCCAGTTGTCCGATGACCCCCTGGGGTACCGGCCGGTGCCGGTCGTCCAGCACGTACGCCGTGTGGTTGTCCATCGGCCCGCCCATGGGCAGGGCGGCCGGCGACAACGGCTCCCGCAGTTCCTTCACGATGCTGGTGACGGTGCACTCGGTCACGCCGTACCCGTTGAAGATGCGGCGGCCCTTGCCCCACGCCCGGACGAGTTCGTGGGAGAACGCCTCGCCGCCGACGAACACGATCCGCAGGTCGTGCAGCGGTGCCGGATCGAGCAGCTTCATCACCGACGGCGGCAGGTCGGTCACGGTGATCCGCTGCTCCTCCAGGAACCGCTGGACATCCGGCATGCTCAGCCGCTGAGCGGACGGCACGAGGTGAAGCGACGCGCCGTTCAGCAACGCACCGAACATCTCGAAGATCGACACGTCGAACCCACAGGACGCGTAACCGAGGACCCGGTCCGAGGGCGAGAGCGCGAACAGCGTCCGCACGTTGCGGATGAAACCGAGGATGTTGTCGTGGCTGATGAGCACGCCCTTGGGCGTCCCCGTGCTGCCCGAGGTGTACATCAGGTAGGCGACCGCGTCCCCGCCGTGGGTCACGTCCGGCCGGTCGGCCGGGGGGTCGGCGTCGGCCGGCAACCGCCACTCCAGCGCCGGTGCGATCCCGGCCGTGTTCGCATCGCAGACCACGTGCAACAGGTCGGCGTCGTCGATGATCGCCTCGATCCGGCCGCGCGGGTTCATCGCGTCGATCGGGACGTAGACCGCGCCCAGCGACATCAGGGCCAGTACGGTCGCCGGGAAATCGGGCGACGGTTCGAGCGCGACGCCCACCCGGCTGCCGGCACCGACCCCGGCCGCGCTCAGGCGGGCGCGCAGCAGGTCGACCCGGCGGAGGAGCTGTCCGTAGGTCAGCCGCGCCGTGGGCGTGCTGACCGCGATGCGGTGTTCGTGCTCGTCGACGACGTCGCGGAAGTGCGCGAAGACGTTGCCGGTGGGCACCGACGTCCGGGTGCCGACGCCGAGACGGGCCTGTAGCTGACGGGACTCCTCGTCGGAGTCCCAGAGCTGCTGCATGCTGACGTCCGGCGCGGCCAGCGCCCGGCGCAGGAACCCGACGAACACCCGCTGCATGGTCTGGATCGTCGCCAGGTCGAAGATGTCCGTGTTGTACACGGTATTGACGTCCAGGTCCTCGTCGGCCTGGTTGAGCGTCCACTGCTGGAAGAACTTCGCGCGGGTCGTCCTGGGCAGGATGCCGGTCAGCGAGACGCCGTCGAGGAGTTCGAGCTGGTCGGTCCACTCGTTGATCGTCAGCGTGTACTGCAGCAGCGTCGACCGCGAGGAGTCCCGCTGGACGTTCGTGTGCGCGATGATCTCCTCAAGCGGAAGGTAACCGTGCGCCTGGGCGCCGCGCAGCCGCTGCTGGACCCGCGCCAGGCATTCTCGGAACGTCTCGTCCGGTGCGACCGGGCATCGGAGCGGCAGCATGTTGATGAAGAAGCCGATGGTCCGCTCGGTCTCGATCTCGCCGCGGTTCGCGTTGGGCATCCCGAAGATGACGTCCTCGGACCCGGAGTACCGGTGGTACACGCAGGCCATGGCCGTCGCGTACACCGTCGCCGGTGTGGTCGACAGGGCCAGGGCGAGGCGCTTGACGTCGGCCGCGACTCCCTGCCAGCCGCTCGTCTCCGAGTTGCCGGGGTAGGTCGCGTCGGGTGGCAGTGGACGATCACCGGGTATGTCCATGACCTCGACGTCGCGTAGGGTCTCGGTCCAGTAGTCGACGCTGGCCTGCCACGCCCCGGCCTGCAGACGCCTGCGCTGCCAGGCGCTGAAGTCGGCGAACTGGACGGCCGGCGGCTCGATCTCCGGCACGGCACCGGCCCGCCGGGCGTTGTACTCCCGCACGAGTTCGTCGAAGAAGATCGCCGACGACACGCCGTCGAAGATGATGTGGTGGAAGACCACGCTCAGGAAGTGGAGGTCATCACGGACGGTGACCAGATCGAACTTCCACAGCGGGAACGCCGTCAACGTGAACCGGGTCTCGGCGAGGTCGGCGAGGATCCGGTCCGCTTCGGTCTCGGAGTCCGCGTGCGACCGCTCGACGACGACCTCGGGGTCCTCGACGATCCCCTGGAAGAACTCGTCGTTCTCGACGAGGACGTAGGTCCGGAGCGCCTCGTGGCGCGCGACGATGCTGGCGAGCGCCGCGGCGAGGGCGTCGGCGTGCAGCTCGCCGTCGAGCCGGAACGCGAACGCGACGTTGTAGGTCGTCTCCCCCGGCTGCAGCTGGTCCACGAACCACAAGGTGTTCTGCGAATAGGACAACGGCACGTAGTCGCGATCCTGTCGGGGCCGCGGCCCGTCGGTGACCCGCGCACGCGCGTTGGCCAGCATCGCGGCCAGCGACTGCTTCTTGCCGCCGACGGCACTCTTCGGCACTGATCCCAGGTCTGAACTCACGCGAAGCTCCCCCTCAGGTTGGTCGAAGCGATCATTGGAGAGCCTTCTCGGGAACCGGTTGCTGATCGCCGCCCGACCGGACGGGCAGGTGCGCCAACTCCGAGATGGCGATGGACAGCACGTCGATGCCGCGCAGGTAGTCCGACAACACGATGTGCTCGGCGTCGGCGTGGTCGAGCCGGCTGTCGCCGGGGCCGTACGTGGCCATCGGAACGTCCCAGACCTCGGCGAGGGTGTTCATGTCCGAGGTGGCGGTCTTCACCAGGAACCGCGGCTGGCCGTGCAGCCGCCGGATACCGGACACCAGCGCGCGCGCCACCGGCGTGGACCGGCCCGTCCGGCAGGCCGCGACCGAGTTCAGCACCTCGATCTCGCCGACCGGTAGGCGGTCACGCAGGTCGCGGACCAGCGCTTCGCCGTCGTGACCGGGTGGGGTGCGGATACTGAGGTCGACGGTCGCCGTGGTCAGGTCCGCGTTGAGCTGGCACAGCGTCGCGCCAGGCCGGTCGAACACGCCGAGGCTCGCGTCCGGCCCGAGCAGGTCGACCAGCGCGGCCCAACAGGCGACCGCGAGGTCGGAGGCCTTCGGCGCCGGGTTGCTCGGGTGGGTGGACGGAAGTCTGACCGTGTAGCGCAGGTCGAGCTTGCCCTTGTAGCCGAGCACCACGCTCGACCAGCCGCTCGGCTCGCCGACGATCAACGCGTCCGGCTGGTCGTGGGTGACCCGGATCGCCACCGCCCCGCGCGAGCACGGGGTCTCCTCCTCCACGGCGCCTACCACCACGAGCCGGCCGGGGAAGTCCACCGCGCTGGCCGCGGCGCAGATCATCGCCGCGAGGGGACCCTTCGCGTCGACCGCGCCCCGGCCGTAGAGCTTGCCGTCCTCGCAGTGGACCGGGATCTCGCCCGGGATGGTGTCGAGGTGTCCCAGCAGCATCAGGGTCGGTCCGTCGCCCCGTTCGATCACGCCGATGACGTTGCCGACCGCGTCGATGTGCGACCGGAAACCCAGGACCGCCATGGCGTCGGCCAGGAAGTCGGCCAGCGCGCGCTCCTGGTAGGAGGGGGACGGGACCTCCAGCATTCCGCGTAGCAGGCCGACGGCGTACGTCTCGGTGACCGCGCCCGACGAGGTGAATGCGAAGTTCATCGGCGCTCTCGTTCCAGTAGGTGTTCCACGATGTGGTCCGCGACGTCGACGCGGTCGCCCAGCGCGGCCTCGAAGCCGGAGAACTCGACCCGGTGGTTGACCTCCAGGACCAGCAGCCGACCGTCGCTGTCCTCGATCAGGTCGACGCCAGCGATGTCGGCGCCGACCGCGGCCGCGGCGTCGGTCGACAGCTTGGTGATCTCGGGTGTCGGCTCGCACGGCCGGGTCCGCCCGCCGAGCGCCACGTTGGTCCGCCACACCTCGCCGACCCGGTAGACGGCGCCCAACAGTTCCCCACCGACCATGACCGTCCGAATGTCCCGGTCTGGCTTGTCGATGAGTTCCTGCACGTAGCCGAGGTGCGCCCGAGGGCCGGACAGCGCGGCGACGTACTCGAACACGCCTTCCGCGGCCGCCCGGTCGGGTAACCGGACCACGAGCCTGCCCCACGACCCGACCAGCGGTTTGACCAGCGCCGGGTAGCCGATCGCATCCAACGCGTCGAGCGCGGCCTCGGGGGTGAGACCGAGCGCGGTGCGGGGCACGGGCAGCCCGGCCGCCTGCAACGCCATGGTGGTACGCCACTTGTCCCCGCACACCGCGGTCGCGTCGGCGCTGTTGACCACGTCGACGCCGGCCCAGGTGAGGCAGCGGGCCGCGTACTCGGCCCGGACCTGGCCGATCTCCCGGTTCAGCACGAGCCGCCAGGGCAGGTCGCGCTGCCCGGCCGCGAACCAACGCCGCCGCGTGTCGACCTGGTCGAAGGCGACACCACGCCGATCGAGCGCCTCGAACAGTCGCTTCTCGTCCGCGCCGATCCGGCTGGCCAACACGGCGATCCGGTCGCCGTCGGGGCGCGCTGGAATCGATGGCACCATGACCTCCGTAATAGGACGGCACAATTCGGCTGCCTGGTGACGCTACGGGCGGCCCGACCACGAACGCGTCCGCGCGAGGTTCATCCGGTGCGACGCACTGCATTGATATCCCCGACCGCGGGTTGCGCATTTCGCTTACCCGGTCCCGTCCGGCCCGTACGACAATGGGCGGCGTTCAATGCGTCACAGCGGAAGGAATCACATGGAAGACACGCTCGAACGGATACCGGTGCTCGCGCTGTGGAGCGCGCCGCGCAGCCGCTCCACCGCCTTCGCCCGGATGATGGCGGAGCGCAACGACCGCCTCGTGGTGCACGAACCGTTCTCCCAGGTGGTCGACTTCGGCGAGGCGAAGGTGGGTGACCGGGTCGTGCGCACCCCGCAGGGCGTGCTCGACGCCCTGCGCGCGGTCGCCGCCGAGCGGCCGGTGTTCTTCAAGGACACCATGGACTTCCACTACCCGGAACTGCTCGCCGACCAGGCATTCCTGACGGCCGCCACCCACACGTTCATCGTCCGCCACCCAACCGAGGCCATCGCCTCGCACTTCGCCCTGAACCCGAACCTGGGCCGCGACGAGATCGGCTTCGCCTGGCTGTACGAGGTCTTCGAAGCGGTGCGATCGGCGACCGGAACGACACCGACCGTGATCGACTCGGACGACCTGCTGGACCGGCCGGAGGACACCGTGCGGGCGTACTGCGCGGCGGTGGGCATCCCGTTCGTGCCGGCGGCGTTGAGCTGGCAACCGGGCATGCGGCCGGAGTGGCAGGCGACCGGCCGGTGGCACCGGTCGACGAGTCTGACCGCGGGTTTCGGGCGGCGTGAGGCCGGCGACGGTGCCGCGGTGGTCGACGCGAATCCGGTGCTGCGGGGCTACCGCGATTACCACCTGCCGTACTACGAGCGGTTGCGGGAGGTCGCGCTCCGGCCCTGACCACCGGCCCGGAAATAGTCAGCGGGATTACCTGGGGAGTACTTCGAGGGGCCGATCAGGCCATTCGCGGTAATCACCGTGCAGACGAAACGAGGGATTCGGCGGCCTAGATTGGTGCCATCGCAGTGCGTACCAGCGAGGGAGAGACATGACCGTCTCCAGTACCGTTTCCCGCCAGCGTGATCCGGTCGACATATCCCGTCACCGCAACAACATCGCCATCTCGTCGGCGACGGCGACGAAGGCCGGTCACTTCAACGTGTGGGGCAACTCGTTCGCTGCCGAGCACCTGCCGGCCGGCGGAAGCCTCGTCCACGTGGCAGGCGTACCCTTCCGGTTCCCGCCGGTCTGCGCCGGCCCGGACAACGTCCGCTGCGAAGGACAGTTCGTCCCCGTGACGGAGAGCCGTTACGACTGGATACACGTCCTGGCCGCGGCCGAGCGGCGCTGCGAGGACACCGTGGAGCTGCACTTCGGTGACGGCTCGGTCGACGCCGAGCCGCTGCGGATCTCCGACTTCTGGGCGGCACCGGCCTGGTTCGGCGAACTCCTGGCGTTCCGGAGCCCGGTCATGCACTACCCGCACCACGTGCAGCAGGGAGTGCCGGCGGTCATGTGGGCCCAACGGGTGCCGGTCACCCGGCGGGCCGACCTCGTCGGCATCCGCCTGCCGCGCAACGTCGCGATGCACATCTTCGCGGTCACTCTCGAACACGCGGAGGCCGGTCATGACCGGTGAGGTGTCGACCCGGACCTGCCTGATCGCCGAGCCGGAAATGTGGTACCGCGACCTGATCAGCTGCCTGCAGGCCACGTTCGGCACGCTGGTGGCCAGGCTGGGCGCCGACCCGCTGGCCGTGCTCGGAGCGGGCTGGCGGTTCCTGCACCTGCCGGGGGACGTCCGGTTCGACGAGTTCTACTACCCCTGCCCGGACAGCGACCTCGGCGCGGCCCTGGCCCCGCACCACGAGCTGCGGGCCCGCTGGTGGCAGCCGGCCGACGAGGACGACGTGTGGCGGGAGGTCCGCGAGTCACTGGCCCGCGACCAGCCGGTCGTCGCCGCGGTGGACAACTTCTACCTGCCGTTCCGGCCCGCCTACCGCGACGTGCACGCCGCCCACCTTGTGGTGGTCTACGGCCTGGACGAGGACCGCGGACTCGTGTACGTCTCCGACGCGATGCCGCCGGCCTACCGCGGTCCGGTTCCGATCGAGGAGTTCTCGAACAGTTGGGGTTCGGCCAACCCGGCCGACGTGCAGGACGCGTTCTTCAGCGACTCGCGGATCGGCCGGCGCTGTCTCGACGTCCGGCTCGGCGCCCAGCCCGCGTCGCTGACCCCCGAACTGCTCGGTGGTTACCTGCGCGTCGACGTCGACGGATTCACCACCGCCACCGCCGCCCGCACCGGCCTCGCCGGGTTCGACGCGTTCGCCGGGGAACTGGTCGGGAGATGCCGGGCCGGGGACGCCGCCGCGCTGCGTGAGCTGTACCCGTTCGGCTGGGGCATGCAGGCGCAGGCGTCGCTGCACGGCGAGCTCCTACGCCGCTGCGGCCGGGAGTGGGGCGATCCGGCCCTCGCCGGGGCCGGACGGGCCGTCGAGGCGGTCGCCCACGCCTGGACCGGACTGCGCATCACCGGCGCGCACGGGATCGCCGACGCCCGGGCGGTCGCCGCCGACATCGCCCACCACGCCACCGTCCTGCGTGGCAAGTACGCGTACGCCGTCGACGCCGTCAGCGCGGCGATCTGACCACCCTGGGGGAGACAGCGATGAGCAAGCTGGCAGCGTTCGGCGGCCCGGTCGTCGTGCCGAAGGACCGGCGCGGCGTGGACTGGCCGCTGATCGAGGACGAGGACCGCAAGGCCGTCCTCGACACACTCGACGGGGGCCGGCTGGTGTCCAACACCGAGGGCGTGAACCCGGTCGCCATCCTTGAGGCGAACTGGGCACGGCGGTTCGGCTTCGACCACTGCGTCGGGGTGTCCACCGGTACGGCCGCGCTGTCCCTGGCGCTGGCCGGGCTCGGGATCGGACCGGGTGACGAGGTGATCGTGCCCGCGCTCAGCTTCATCGCCACCGGTCTCGCGCCGGTACACCAGATGGCCGTTCCCGTGTTCGCCGACGTCGACCCGGTCACGTTCAACCTCGACCCGGACGACGTCGCACGTCGGATCACGCCGAGAACAGCGGCGATCATCCCGGTGCACCTGCACGGCGCGCCCGCCGACATGGACCGGATCCTCGACATCGCGCACCGGCACGGCCTCGCGGTGGTCGAGGACGCGGCCCAGGCCCCCGGCGCGACCCACCGGGGCCGGCCGGTCGGCGGGATCGGCGACGCGGGCGCGTTCAGCCTGCAGGTCACGAAGAACATTCCGACCTGCGGCGAAGGCGGGCTGCTCGTAACCGGCCGCGCCGAGCTGGCCGAGGCGGTCCGCCGGGCCCGGCAGTTCGGCGAGGTGATCGAGAGTGGCCGCGACCGTGACTACGTGTCCCACGGCGTGGGCTGGAATCACAAGATGAACGCGATCCAGGCCGCCTTCACCACCGCGCAGCTCGCTCGGTTCGACGAGTACGAACGCCAGCGGCAATGCAACGTCACCGAATTCCTCGCGCGGCTCGCGGCACTTCCCGGCCTGCGCGTACCGACCGCGCTCCCGGGCACCACACACGTCTGGCACATCCTGCGGTTCCGGTTCGAGCGGGCCGGGTTCGGCCTCTCCGACGACGTACGGCCGGCGGCGCTGCGCTCGGTGCTGCGGCGGCTGTTGCGCGCCGAAGGCGTGCCGATGTCGCAGTACCAGCTCATGCCGCTGCCCGACCAGAAGGTGTTCGTCGACCGCGTCGGCTTCGGCGCCGGCTATCCGTGGACCGTGACCGGCGACGCGGCCCCGGACGCGGACCACCCGGTGGCCCGCGCGATCGTCGCCGACTCCCTCACCCTCCAGAAGCGTCACCTCAATCCAGGATCGGGCGAACTGCTGGGCCTCTACGCGGACGCGTTCGAGAAGGTCTGGGCGAATCGCGATACGGTGGCGACGCTCGCGGCGGCGGCGTCATGACGACGGCCGAGGACACGCTGGAGGCGGTCGCGGCCCGCATCCGCACGCACGTCGTCGACATGTGCGCTGGGCCGGAAGGCGGCCACCTCGGCGGCGCGTTGTCCTGCGTCGAGGTGCTCAGCGCACTGTACTTCTCGGTGCTCAGGGTGGACCCGCGGCAGCCGGGCCACCCGGACCGCGACCGCTTCCTGCTCAGCAAGGGTCACGCCGCCCTGGCCCTGTACGCGACGCTCGCCGAGCGGGGCTTCTTTCCGGTCGGGGAGCTTGCCGGATACGGTCGGCCGGGCAGCCGGTTGATGGGCCACCCGGTACGCGCGGTGCCCGGCGTCGAGCTGCCCACCGGATCACTCGGCCACGGGCTCGCGCTGTCCTGTGGGTTCGCGCTGGCCAACCGGTACGCCGGCCGCGACTCGCGCAGCTTCGTGCTCCTCGGCGACGGCGAACTCCAGGAGGGTTCGGTCTGGGAGGCGGCCATCGCAGCCGCATCGCTGCGGCTGGACCGGCTGGTCGCCGTCGTGGACCGCAACGGGCTGCAACTGACGGGTCCGGCCGAGCGGATCGCGCCGATGGAACCGCTTGCCGAACGCTGGCGCAGCTTCGGCTGGGCGGTACGCGAGGTGGACGGCCACGACGCGATCCGACTGGCCGACCACCTCGCTGCCGCACCGTGGGAGCCGGGCCGGCCGAGCGTGCTGATCGCCCGCACGGTCAAGGGGCACGGGCTCTCGTTCCTCGCCGGCCGGACCGACAGCCACTACGTGACGCTGTCGCCGCGCAACCATGCCCGGGCGCTCGCCGCGTTGGCAGCCACGGATGCCGCCCGATGAGCCGCGCCGTCCGGGAGGCGTACCGGGACTGCCTGCTCTCCCTGCTGGACCGGCACCCGGAGGTGATCTGCCTGGACACCGATACCGGCCTGTTCCGCCCGGAGCACGTCTCGGCGGCCGGGGACCAGTACCTCAACCTCGGCATCGCCGAGCACAACCTGATGGGGATCGCCGCCGGGATGGCCGCGTGCGGGCGCACACCGTTCGTGAACACGATGGCCGCGTTCGCCACCTCGCGTGCGCTGGAAGCCATCAAGATCGACATCGCGTACAACCGGCTGCCGGTCCGGATCATGGCCACCCACGGCGGCCTCGCCGCAGGCCACCTCGGCCCGACGCACCAGGCCCTGGAGGACCTCGCCGTGCTGCGGGTGCTCCCCGGGATGACCGTGGTGGTGCCGGTCGACGCGACGGCCACGGAGGCGTTCGTCGCGCAGAGCCTGAGCCTGCCCGGACCGCTCTACGTCCGGCTCGACCGCAAACCGTCCCCGCCGCTGCCGCCGGCCCCGGCCCCGGTCATCGGCCGCGCGCAGACGCTGCGACCGGGCGGCGACGTGGTCCTCGCCTGCTGCGGCCCCTACCCGACACTGGCCTGCCTCGCCGCGGCGGACACCCTCGCCGGGCACGGCATCGAAACCGCCGTGCTGAACCTGCACACGGTGCGCCCCCTCGACACCGAGGCGCTGATCGACGCGGCACGGGCGGCCGCGCTCGTGGTGACGGTCGAGGAGCACTGGTGCGGCGGCGGCCTCGGCGGCGCAGTGACCGAGGCCCTGGCCGAGGCAGCGCCGACGAAGGTCCTGCGGCTGGGGATGCCGGACCAGTTCGCCGACGCGGTCGGCAACCAGGAGTACCTACTCACGTACTACGACATCACGGCGGAACGGATCGTGACCATGGTCCGCACCGCACTCGACGCGACAGCTCGCTTCGGGACCCACTAGCGAAAGGACGTCACCCTTGACCACCATGTCGGACTGTCCACAATGCACGGACGAGGTGTCGATCAGCGATTCGGCACGGCTCAACGAGATCGTCGAGTGTGCCGGCTGCCGGAACGAACTGGAGATCGTCGCCCTGAGCCCGACGGTGCTCGCGCTCGCCCCCGAGATCGAAGAGGACTGGGGCGAGTGATCCGCGTCGCTGTTGTCGGCGCGGCCGGGTTTATCGGCGGGGAACTGCTGCGACTACTCGTCGGCCACCCCGAGGTCGAGGTGACGGCCGCAGTCTCCTCCCGGTTCGCCGGCAAACGGGTCGACGGTGTCCACCCGAACCTGCGATCCGCCACCGACCTGACGTTCTGTCCGGCGGACGACGTGGACGAGTACGACACCGTCTTCCTGGCCACCCCGCACGGCGCCGCGATGGCCCAGATCGAGCGCTGGACCGGACACAGCAAGCAGGTCATCGACCTCACCGGCGACTTCCGGCTGGAGGACACCGAGGTCTTCCAGCGCTACTACCGCTCCTCGCACGTCGCGCCGCACCTGCTCGGCGAATTCGTTCCGGGGATTCCGGAGCTGCACCGGGAGCGCCTACGCGGTGCCGACCTGGTCAGCGTGCCCGGCTGCATGGCCGTGGCCGGCACGCTCTCGCTCCACCCGATCCGAGACCTGATCGGACCGGAAGCCCACCTGGACGCGCGCACCGGATCCAGCGGCTCCGGGGCCACCGCCGGCGAGGACAACCTGCACGCGTTCCGCAGCGGGGCGATGCGGGTGTTCGCGCCCACCGGACACCGGCACGAAGCGGAGATCGCCCGGCACGTCGGCGTACGGGTCACCATGACCGCGACCGGGGTCGAGGCGGTGCGGGGCGTGCAGACGGTCTGCCACGTCACCCCGAAACCCGGCGTCGACGAGAAGGCGGTACGCCGGGCGTTCCGCGAGCGGTACCGCGACGAGCCGTTCGTCCGGCTGGTCGCGCAGCACCGCGGCCGGTACCGGTACCCGGAGCCGAAGATCCTGTCGGGCTCGAACTTCTGCGACGTCGGGTTCGCATTCGACGAGGACACCGGCCGGCTGACCACCATCGCGGCGCTGGACAACCTCATGAAGGGGGGCGCCGGCAACGCGGTCCAGTGCCTGAACATCCGCATGGGCTGGCCGGAGAACCTCGGCCTGTCCTTTCCCGGCCTGCACCCCGTCTAGGAGAGCCGTGACCAGACTGCTGACGGTCGTGAAGTGCGGCGGAAACCCGGCTGTGGACTCCCGGGGCATCTGCGCCGACGTCGCCCGGCTCGTCCACCGGGGCGAGTCCGTCGTCCTGGTGCACGGCGGCTCCGGCGAGATCGCCCGGCTGGCCGGGAAGCTGGGGGTGCCGCAGCGCACCCTGGTCGCCCCGGACGGCGTGTCGGCCCGGTACACCGATCCGGCGATGCTGGAGGTCGTCGTGCTCGCGCTGGCCGGGGCGGTCAAACCGGCGATCGTCGCCGCGCTGTCCGGCCTCGGGGCGCCCGCCGTCGGCCTCACCGGACTCGACGGCGGCATGCTGCGGGCCCGCCGCAAACCGGCCGTCCGGGCGATGGTCGACGGCCGGACCGTGCTGGTGCGTGACAACCACGGCGGACAGATCGCCGCCGTTCGTACCGACCTGCTGGAGGGGCTGCTGCGGTCCGGTTTCGTACCGGTGGTGTCGCCGCCCGCGATCAACGAGCACGACCAGCCGGTGAACGTCAACGCCGACCGGGTGGCGGCGGCGCTCACGGTGGCGCTCGGCGCCGACCGGCTGGTGCTGCTGACCGGCGCGCCGGGTGTGCTCGCCGACGCCGGGGACGAGACCAGCATGCACAGCACCTACGCGGTGCCCCCGGCGGGCGCGCCCGGATCCGTCGCCGGCGGCATGGCGCTCAAACTCGTCGCCGCCCGTGAGGCCCTGGCCGGCGGGGTGACCTCGGTGCGGATCGCCGACGGACGGGTGCCCGAACCAATCAGCCGCGCTCTGGCCGGGGCCGGGACGACGGTGACCATGGCCGGTGCCCAGTCAACGGCCGACCGGTCCGCGCGAAAGGGGAACTGACGATGGACCGCACCTACCTCGTGGTCGTCAACGACGAGGAGCAGTACTCGATCTGGGACGCCAACCGTGACCTGCCGGCCGGGTGGCGGGGTGAGGGCTTCCGTGGCCCCGAGGCCGACTGCCTGGCCCACATCGAGGAGATCTGGACCGACATGCGTCCGCTGAGCCTGCGCCGCGCCATGGCGTCGGGCACCTGACCCGCGAGGCCACGAGTCAAGCCGCCACCACCAGAGGAAGCGTGCGTGATGATCCTCGATCAATTCCATTCCCGCGTGACCCAGGCGCCTGATGCGATCGCCGTACAGGATGGCGACCGGCTGCTCACCTACCTGGAGTTGGCCGGACACGCCTGCGGCCTGGCGGCCCGGCTCGCCCGGCGTGGGGTCCGACCGGGTGACGTGGTCGCCGTTCACATCGACCGGTCGGCCGAGATCGTCGTCGCCGAGCTGGCGGTGCTGCTGGCCGGCGCGGCGTACGTACCGCTCGATCCGGCCCATCCGGCCGCCCGGACCACGGAGCTGCTGGGCCTGTCCGGGGCCGCCGCCGTGATCACCAGCCCGTCGCGCCTGTCGGCCGGCGTGCAGCTCGGCGACCCCGAGGTCGTCGACCTGGCGCAGACGCCCGCCGCACGCTACGAGCCGGTCCCACGACCGGACGACGACGCGCTGGCCTACGTCATCTTCACGTCGGGATCGACGGGTCGGCCCAAGGCGGCCGCGGTACGTCACGGCAGCCTCGCGAACCTCATGCGCTGGCACGAGAGCGCCTTCGGCCTGGGCCCGGGGGACCGCACGACGCTGCTGTGCGCCCCCGGATTCGACGTCTCGGTGTGGGACACCTGGCCCACGTTGGCGGCCGGTGGCACGCTGGTGGTGCCACCGGCGGCCGTGCGCGCCTCCCCACCGGACCTGGTCGGCTGGCTGGCCGACGAGCGGATCACCGCGACCTTCCTGCCCACGCCGCTGGCCGAGGCGGTGCTCGACGTGCCGTGGCCGGCGCACACCGCGCTGCGGTGGCTGCACACCGGCGGTTCCGCGCTGCAGCGCAGCCTGCCGCCCGGTCTGCCGTTCACCCTGGTCAACGTGTACGGGCCGGCCGAGTGCACGGTGGCCGCGACGACCGCCACGGTGCCGTCGGGCGGGCCGGTGCCGCCGCCCATCGGCGTGCCCCTCGACGGCGTGCGCTGCTACGTGCTCGACGGCTCCGACGTGGTGCCTGACGGTAGTCCCGGCGAGATGTGCCTGGCCGGTGCGTGCGTAGCCCGGGGCTACCTGAACGATCCGGTTGCCACCGCGCGGTCGTTCGTGCCCGACGTAGCGGTCCCGGGTCAGCGCATGTACCGCACCGGTGACCTGGTCCGCCGCCGGCCCGACGGGACCTACGAGTACCTCGGCCGGCTCGACGACCAAGTCAAGATCCGCGGATTCCGGATCGAGCCCGGCGAGATCGCGGCCGTCCTGCGGCAGCACCCGGCCGTTCGGGAGTCCTACGTGGCCGCCCAGCGCACCGGGTGCGCGGACCCGGTGCTGCACGCCTACGTCGCCGCGGACGCCACGCCGGCCGAGCTGATCGCCTTCGTGGGGGCCCGGCTGCCCGAGTACATGGTGCCTGCGGCCGTCGTCGTACTGCCCGCGCTGCCGATGACGCCCAACGACAAGGTGGACCGGACTGCGTTGCCCGCGCCCGACCGGGTGGCCGCCGGCCTGACCGCGGTGACCGCACCGCTGCGCACGCCGACCCAGGGCGCGGTGGCCCGGATCGTGTCCGACCTGCTCGGTGGCGTGGCGGTCGGCGCCGACGACGACTTCTTCGCCCTCGGCGGCACCTCGCTGCTGGTCGGCCGGCTCGCGACCCGGATCGGCGTCGAACTCGACGCGAAGCTCAGCCTGGCCGAGCTGGCCCGCGCCCGGACGATCGCCGCGTTCGCCGACCTGGTCGACGGGCGGACCGGCCGATCCGAGGTGGCCACCGACCCGGACCTGAACTCCCCGGTCCCACCGACCCCGCCGTCGATCACCCGGGCCGACCGCGACCAGCCGATTCCCCTGTCGTTCCAGCAGCGACGGGTGTGGTTCTTCGCGCAACTGGCCCCGGACAACATCGCCTACAACTTCCAGGCCACGGTGTCGCTGCACGGCGACGTCGACACCGGCGCGCTCCGCGCCGCGCTCGACGAGATCGTGCGCCGGCACGAGATGCTGCGGACCGCCTTCGTCAGCGTCGACGGCGTCCCGGTGCAGCAGCCGGTCGCCGGCGTGTGCGCCCCCCTGCGCGTCCTGGACGTACCGCGCGAACAGGCCGACGACGTGCTCGCCGTCGAGCTGGCCCAGCCGTTCGACCTGACCAGCGCGCCGCTGGCCCGCTGGCTCCTCCTGCGCCACGGGGACGGCGAGAACACGCTGGTCCACGTCGAACACCACTTCGTCCACGACGGCTGGTCGCTCGCGGTGTTCCTGTCCGAACTGTCGGCCCTGTATCCGGCGTTCGCCGCCGGTCAGCCGTCGCCCCTGCCGGAGCTGACCATCCAGTACGCGGACTACGCGATCTGGCAGCGGGAGTGGATGGACGGCGACGTGCTCAAGGCCCACGTCAACCACTGGACCGCCCGGCTCGCCGGCGCGTCCGACCGGCTGGAGCTGCCGGCCGACCGCCCACGGCCACCGGTCATGAGCCTGCGTGGTGCGGCACCGCGGATCACCGTCCCGACCGAGTTGGCCCGCGCACTGCGCGCGTTCAGCCGGCGGCGCCGGGTGTCGCTGTTCTCGACCATGTACACCGCCTTCGCCGCCCTGCTGCACCGGTACACCGGGCAGCAGGACCTGCTGGTCGGCACCGGCATGGCCAACCGGAGCCTGCCCGAGCTCCAGCCGCTGCTCGGCATGATCGTCAACACGGTCGTCCTGCGGACCCGGCCGCACGGCCGAATGTCGTTCACCGACCTGCTCGACCAGGTCCAGGAAACCGTGCTCGACGCGCTGGCCTGGTCGGACACCCCGCTGGACACCGTGATCGACGCGATCGGGCCGGAACGCGACTCCGCGCGGCTCCCGCTGTTCCAGGTCATGTTCAGCTTCCACGACTCGGCCGTGCCCGACCTCGACTTCGGTGGGCTCACCGGTGCGGTCACCGAGCGGGCAAACGGCTCGGCCAAGGCCGACCTCAACGTCATCGTGGTGCCGCGGGGGGCGCAGCGGGCGGGCCGGGAGTCCCGGCCCGAGGACGACGACCTGCACCTGATCTGGGAGTACTCGACCGATCTGTTCGATGCGTCGACCATGTCCCGGCTGGTCGAGCACTACCTGAACCTGCTCGCCGACGCCCTGGCCCGACCGGACACCCCGATCGACGGGCTGCGGCTCATGTCCGACGACGAGTCACGGCGGCTCCAGCCCTGGAACCGTGGGCCCGGGCTGCCCGACACCGAATCGGGTGGCACGATCCCCGCACTGTTCGCGGCCCAGGTCGCGGTCCGGCCGGACGCGACGGCGCTGGTCTTCGGCGCCGGATCCATGACCTATGCGGAGCTGGACCGGCGCAGCAACGCCCTGGCCTGGCGGCTGCGCCGCCACGGGGTAGTCGCCGACGTGCCGGTCGCGGTGACGGTAGAGCGCGGCGTCGACCTCGTGGTGGCCCTGTTGGCCGTGTCGAAGGCCGGCGGCGCGTACCTGCCGATCGACGCGGACAGCCCGGCGCCCAGGGCGGCGGCCATGATCGCCGCCGCGGGCGTCCGGCTCCGGCTGGCCACCCGGGCCACCGACCGGGCCGCATTACCCGGGGTGGACACGGTGTACGTCGACGCCGAGCCCACCGGCGCCGCCGCCGAGCGCACGGCGCCGCCGGACCTGTCCCACCCGGACAGCCTGGCCTACATCAGCTTCACCTCGGGCTCGACCGGGGTACCGAAGGGTGTCGCCGTGCCACACCGCGGGGTGGCACGGCTCGTCCACGACCCGTCGTTCGCCCCGCTCGGCCCGGGCCAGCGCCTCCTGCACCTCGCCCCGGTCGCGTTCGACGCGTCCACGTGGGAACTGTGGGGTGCGCTGCTGACCGGCGCGACGGCGGTGATCGCGCCGCCCGGTCCGCTCGGGCTGCCGGAGATCGCCGCCCTGCTGCGCACCGCCGACGTGACGGTCGCGTGGCTCACCGCCGGCCTGTTCCACCAGCTTGCCGAGGCGGATCTCGAGGCCGTCGCCGGTGTCCCCGTCCTCCTGGCCGGCGGCGACGCGCTCAGCCCCACCACGGTGCGCGCCGTGCTGTCGGCCCGCGGCCGCCGGCCGCTGGTCAACGGTTACGGCCCGACCGAGAACACCACGTTCACCACGTGCCACGTCATGCACGACCCGGACCAGGTGGCGTCGACGGTGCCCATCGGCCGCCCGATCCAGGGCACCACCGTGCACCTGTTCGACGAGAGCGGTCAGCCGGTGCCGGTCGGTGTGGCCGGCGAGCTGTTCACCGGTGGGGAGGGCCTCGCCCGCGGTTATGTCGGCAACGCCTCGGCCACCGCACGGGCCTTCGTGCCCGATCCCTGCGGGTACGGCACGCGTCTGTACCGGACCGGGGACCTGGCCCGCTGGCGCGCCGACGGGACACTCGAGTTCGTCGGCCGCGCCGACGACCAGATCAAGATCCGTGGCTTCCGGGTCGAGCCCGGTGAGGTCACGTCGGTCCTGCGCACGCATCCGGACGTGGGCGACGCGGTCGTCCTGGTGGCCGGTCAGGGGGCGCAGCGGCACCTGATCGCGTACGTGACACCGGCCGACGGTGTCGACCCGGGCACCCTTCGGCCGGCCTCGTTGCGTGACTTCCTGGTCGATCGTCTGCCGGAGTACCTGGTACCCACCGGGTTCAGAGCCCTCGACCGGTTCCCGCTCAACGCCAACGGCAAGATCGACCGGGCCGCGTTGCCCGCGCCGGAGGCCCAGACCCGCGGGCCGGTCACCCCGCCGCGGGGCGGCACCGAGGAGCGGTTGGCCGACACCTGGCGGCGGCTGCTGCCCGCCCGGGGCCCGTACGACGGCGACATCGGTCGCGAGGACAGCTTCTTCGCCCTCGGCGGCAACTCGCTCCTGGCGTCGCGCCTGATGTTCCGGATCCGCGAGGTGTTCGACGTCGAGCTGCGCATGGCCACCTTCTACGAGAAGCCCACGCTCGTCGACTGTGCCGCCGCGATCGACGCCGCCCGCGACCGGGCCGCACCCGGTCCGGTACGCCCGGCCGCCATCGGCCGCCAGGACCGCCGGGCCTTCCGCGCCCCCGCCCCCGGCCCGCCGCCGGGCCGGAAGACCGCGCCGCACCTGGTCCACCTGGGCGGCGACTGGGCACTGTGGCGGACGGTCTGCCTGCGGGGGGCCGGCTTTCCGGTCCACCTACTGGCCAGCCTCGGTGCCGCCGACCTGGCCGAGGCGGCCGACGCCGTCGTGGCCGCGGGCGAGCCGGCCATGGCCGCCTACTCCGCCGAGTTCGCCGCGGCGGTGCGACGCCAGTCCGCGACCCTGCACGAGGCGGCCAGCCGGCCGGCGCTGCGAGAAGCCGTCGCCTGGCAGAACCGGCACGCGCTGACGACCGGCCTCGATCCGGTCGTCCGGCGCGGGCCGGAGCCGGCCAGGCGGGACACCAAGGCCCGCCAGCACGAGGCGCTCATCGCGAGCTACCTGCAGCGGTACTGCGCGAAGAACGACACCATCGGCTTCTTCGGCCCGGTGAACTGGTCACAGATCGACGACGGCACCGGCATCCGGATCAGGTACGACCCGGCGGGGCGGTTCCTGGCCGATCGCATCACCTACCTGGAGGGCTGGGCGGTGGCCGCGATCCTGGCCGACCACACCACCGCCCTCCGTCCCTGGCTCGTACCGCGGCGGATGCCGTTCGTCGGTCTCGACGACACCCGGCTCCGCGTGCCGCTGGCACCGCCGGTGCCGCTGACCCCGGCCGAGGCGGCGGTCCTGCGGGCCGTCGACGGTGGGCGTGACGCCGGCGCGGTCGCTGCCCTGGCACTCGCTGACGAGTCGGCCGGGCTACGTGACGTCGACGACGTTCTCGCTGTGCTGGCCCGGCTGGCCGACCAGCGTCGGCTGGCCTGGCAGGTCGAGATATCCCCGCCCGACATCCATCCGGAGCGGACCATGCGGGCGCTGCTGGCCCGGGTCACCGACGACGACGTCCGAGCGGCGGCCACCCGGGCGCTCGACGAGCTGACCGCCGCCCGGGACGAGCTGGCCGGCGCGGCCGGCGACCCGGACAGGTTGGCTGCGGCCATGGCCGGCCTGGAGGCGACGTTCACCCGCCTGGCCGGCGTCCCACCCACCCGACGGGCCGGCGAACTGTACGCCGGCCGTACGGTCGCCTACGAGGAGTGCCGACGCGCCGACACCGTGCGGCTCGGTGCCGACACCCTGGACGGGATCCGCGAGGCGCTGGCGCTGGTGCTCGACAGTGCCCGATGGTTCCTCGGCGCCTGTGCCGAGGCGTACACCGGCCACTTCGAGGCGGCCCACCGGAAGCGGGCCACCGAGCTCGGCACCGACGTCGTGCCGTTCGCCGATTTCTGGCTGCTCGTCAACGACGCCCTGTTCCACCGGGCACCGACCCTCATCCAGCCGGCGGTCACGGCGCTGCAGGAGCACTGGTCGGCGATCCTCGATCTGCCCGAGGGCTCCCGGCGGGTCCAGCTACGCTCGACCGACCTGCGGCGACGGGCCGCCAACCGGTTCCCGGCCCCACCGCGGCCGTGGCCGACGGCCGTGTTCCACAGCCCGGACCTGATGATCGCCGGAGCGGACGCCGCCGCCGGCGGGCGGTTCACCTGGGTGCTGGGCGAGGTCCACCCCAGCAGGGTCACCGCCCGCTACGGCACGTGGCTGGAGCTGCACGACGACCCGGACGGCTACCACGCGGCCATGCGGCACGACCTCGCCGGACCGGTCGTCTGGCAGGCCGAGACGGCCGAGATCGGCGGCAGCGCCACCCGGCAGGCCGGTGTGCTGGTGTCTCCGGGCGACCGGTGGCTCGTCTGGTCACACGACGCCAACGGTTACGACCCGGCCACGACCCTGGCCGTGGGTGACTGCGACGTGGTCGACTCGCCGACCGGGCTGCGGGTCCGACACCGCGACGGCACCTTCGAACGCGACCTGCTCCCGGTCCTCGGTGACCTGATCATGAGCGTGATCGTCAACAGTTTCGACCCGGTACCGCCCGCCGCCCACACGCCCCGTGTCACCATCGACGATCTCGTGGTCGGCCGGGAGCGGTGGACGTTCGCCGCTGCCGACCTCGCGTTCGCCGGAACGGCCGACGAGAGCATCCGGTACCTGCAAGCCCGGGGCTGGGCGACCGGCCACGGACTGCCCCGACACGTGTTCCTCCGGTTCACCGGCGAGCGCAAGCCGATCTACGCGGACCTGACCAGCCCGGTGTCGATCGACCTGATCTCCCGGTCGGTCCGACGCTGTCGCCACCGCGCCGGGGCCGAGGCGACGGTGACCGTCGTCGAGATGCTGCCGGAACCGGATCAGGCCTGGCTGGTCGATGCCGACGGCCAGCGTTACACCAGCGAACTGCGCCTGGTCGCAGTGGATCAGAAGACGGCTGACCAGAGTGAGGAGGGCTGAGGCGTGACCGTGTACGAGCTCCCGACGTCGTTCGCCCAGCGGCGGATGTGGCTGCTGGTCGAGATGGACCCCGACCTGCCCACGTACAACATCTCCTGGGCGGTCTGGCTGGACGGACCGCTCGACGTCGACGCGCTGCAGGGAGCCTGGGACGCGGCCCTGGCCCGGCACGAATCCCTGCGCACCACGTTTCGCCACGAGGCCGGCGTGCCCGTGCAGATCATCGACGACGAGCCGGATCCGCGACCGCTGCTGATCACCTCGGTCGAGGACCGGCCCGACGGCGAACGGGTACCTGCCGCCCGGGCGCTGATCCGCGACATGGCCGGCGTCACCTTCGATGTGGCGACCGGGCCGCTCGCCGTCGCCACCCTGGTCCGGATGTCGCCGGAAGCCCATGTCCTCGCGATCGTGGCCCACCACATCGTGGCCGACGGCTGGTCGTTCCGCGTCCTCTTCGACGAGCTGTCCACCGACTACGAGGCGATCGTCCGCGACAGCGCCCCGACCGTCGCGGAGCCGGCGATCCAGTACGCCGACTACGCCATCTGGCAGCTCGGGCACGCCGAGGACGGCGGGTACGCGCCGGCCAGCCGGTTCTGGCAGAGCGAGCTGGCCGACGCGCCGTCGGCGCTGTCGTTGCCGAACGACGAGCCGTACCCGGCCCGCCAGACCTTCGCCGGCCGGTCCAACCACACCACGCTGGACAACGGCCTGGCCGAGGCGCTCCGGCAGCTCGCGGCCCGCCAGGGCACCACGATGTTCGCCGTCCTGCTGGCCGCCTACGCGGTCGTGTTGTCCCGCCTGACCGACAGTGACGACCTGGTGATCGCGGTACCGATGGCCGCCCGGACCCGGCCGGAGACCGAGACCATGGTCGGCCTGCTGATGAACACTGTGCCGATCCGGGTCCGGATCGACCGGGACGCCACGCTCGGCGACCTGGTGCGATCCGTCCACCGCGCGACCGTACGGGCGCTGGCCCATCAGGAGCTGCCGTTCGAGCGGATGGTGGAGCTGCTGCGCCCCGACCGCGATCCGGCCCGGTTCACGCTGACCCAGGTGATGTTCGCGATGGAGGAGTCCTGGGCCGTCCCCGACCGCGGCGGGCTCCACTGGCGACCCGAGCTGGTGGAGAACGGCACGACGAAGTTCGAGATCGAGCTGACCGTCACCGAGGCGGCGGACGGCCCCCAGGTGCGGGTCAACTACCACCGCGACCTCTTCCACGACGCGACCGGCCGCCTCGTGACCGACGGCTTCCAAGCGGTCCTGCGTTGTCTCGCCGACCACCCGGACCGGGGCGTCGCCGACGCGGAGATCATGTCTTCCGATCTGTCGACCCTGGTCACCGACCGCTGGCCGGACGCCGGCCCACACCTCGACCCGGACGCGACGGCGGTGGCCAGACTGCACGCGGCATGTGACGGTCACTCGGTCGTCGTCGCCGGCAGCGACGGCGAGCTGACCGGCACTCAGGTGCGCGACCAGGCCCGGCGGACCGCCGCCGCCTTGGCCGACCGTGGCGTCGGCGCGTCCGACCGGGTGGCGATCCTGCTGCCCCGAGGTGCCCGGCTTCTGCCCACGATCCTCGGCGTCTGGTCGATAGGCGCGGCCTACATACCGCTGGACGCGATCTATCCGGAACAGCGCATCGCCATGATGCTGGCCGACGCCGAAGCGGCTGCGATCGTGGTCGACAGCGGCGTACCGGGCGCGCCGACCCTCCCGCCGACGGCGGTGCCGATACCGGTCGTCGACCTGGCCGCGCTCCCTGCCGGCCCCGAACGACCCGAGCCGGTACTCGACGGGCCGCCGTCTGCCCCGGCCGTGACCATCTTCACCTCGGGGTCGACCGGCCGGCCCAAGGCGGTCACCGTGACCCAGGGCGGTATCGCGGCGCTGCTCGACGCGGTCGGGCCGAAGCTGGCCCTCGGCCCGTGGGAGCGGTTCGTCGCCGTGTCGACGTTCGCGTTCGACATCGCCCTGGTCGAGCTGATCGCGCCGGTACTGGCCGGCGGACGCGTCGTGGTCGCCGACACCGATCAGGTCAAGGACCCGGCCCGACTGCGCGAACTGCTGATCGACAGCGGCGCGACCGCCATGCAGGCCACGCCGACCGGCTGGCGGATGCTCGTCGACGCCGGTGGCGTTCCGGACACCGTGTCGCTGCGGATGACCGCCGGGGAGCCGCTGCCCCGGGACCTCGCCGACGTGCTGGGGGCGGGCCCAGGAACGCGCGTGTGGAACCTGTACGGCCCGACCGAGACAACGGTCTACTCCGGCGGTGCGGCCGTCGCCGGATCGCCGGCCCCGATCGAGATCGGCTCGATCATCGCCGGGACCCGGCTGTACGTGCTCGACGCCCGGCAGCGGCCGGTCCCGCCCGGCGTCTTCGGGGAGGTCTGCATCGGCGGAGCCGGGGTGGCCCTCGGCTATCACGGTTCGCCCGGGATGACCGCGGCCCGCTTCCTGCCCGACCCGTTCGACCCGCGACCGGGCGCCCGCCTGTACCGGACCGGTGATGTCGGCCGGTGGCGCCGGACCGGCCGGATCGAGCTGGCGGGCCGGGTCGACCGGCAGATCAAGATCCGCGGGTACCGGATCGAGAGCGGCGAGGTCGAGGCGGCCCTACGAAGCCACCCTGACGTCGCCGAGGCCGTGGTGTCGGTGCGTGGCGGTGGTGACGACGTGCGCCTCGTCGGCTACGTCGTCACCGCGAACGGTGCCGACCAGCCGCCCGCCGGGCTCGGCGAACACCTGCGGCGGACGCTTCCCGACTACATGGTTCCGGCCGCGTACGTGGTGCTGCCCACGTTGCCGCTCACGCGCAGCGGCAAGGTCGACCACCGCAACCTGCCCGAGCCCGACTGGAACGCGTCGTCGAGCAGGGAGCGGGTCGCCCCGCGCACACCGGTCGAGGCCCGACTGGCCGCGATCATGGCAGAGTTGCTGCTGCTACCGGCACCGGTCGGCGTGCGGGACAACTTCTTCGCCCTCGGCGGGCACTCGCTGACGGCGGCCCGGTTGATGGCCCGGATCCGCGCCGACTACGGCATCGACCTACCGATCCGGACGCTGTTCTCCGATCCCACGGTCGCCGGTCTGGCCGCCACGATGGCCGCCGGTCGGCCCGGCTGACCCGATCACCGGTCCCCGCGACGCCGACCCGCCGGCTGAGCCCCCGCGCGGCCAGGGCCGTGTCCAGCGGTCCGGACAAGGGCAACCTCACACCGCGACCTGACCGGTCTCGCCGACGGATTCGCCCAGATCCTGGCCGGCTGCGCCACCCTGCTGCGCGCCGGCCACGTCCCGACCGAACGGTGCGTCGCTCTCCTCGCCGCCCGACCGTCGTTCTTCCAACTCCAACAGGGCCGCAAGGCCAGGGCCGCCGGACGCGTTGGGTCACTGACACTGGCCTGCCCCCTTGGTTCCAACCAAGGGAAACTCGTGGTCCCCCGAGTTGCGGAATTCCGGGCGTCGTCTCTCAGGCGGCTCGAATAAAGTAATCGGCGATAGTAAATGTGACGAGGTGGGCGCCGTGTTGGTTTCCGCCGCGGCCGACCTGAAGGAGAAGACGGTGGACGCAAGAATGATCGTCGCGACCGGTGCCGTATCGGCCATCATCCTGGTGGGCTGATGGCTTCACGCGTTGTTGTGCGTCAGGTCGAGGAGGACAGGTAGTCCGCGAGGCGGGCCGAGCCGGTGAGCATCGCCCGACCGCGGGCTGTGATCCGTTCGCGCCACTGGTCGATCGACGCTGCCAGCGGGCCGGGGCCGCCGGCAGCGTGGACTTGCTCGATCACGGCCGCGATGTGCTGCAGCGGGTAGCCGCCTCGGCGCAGCAGGTGGGCGAGTTCGGCGTCGCGTACGTCGTCGGCGTGGTAGGTGCGGGCGGTCCGTGACCGGGCTGGGGCCAGGATTCCGGCTCGTTCCCATTTACGCAGGGTGGCCGGGGTGACACCGAGCCGATGGGCGAGGACTCCGATCGTGATGGGCCGATCTGAGGTCAGCGTGGCCGGCGGGCCGGAGGCGAGTAGGACGACCGCTGCGGCGACTCGTTCCACGGTCTCCCGGTCGCGGTGAAGCTGTATGTGCGCGGTGTCGAGCGCGGCCAGCGCCGTCGGGAGGTCGTCGCCGAGCACGGATTTCATGATCTCCCCGGCGGCGCGGTGGCCGTATCCCGCGATGAGCGCGACGTAGGCGGTCAGCGCGCGCACGTGGTCATCGGTGTAGACCCGGTAGCCGGTGGCCGTGCGGGCGGCGGGCGGGATCGTCCCGGCCTGCTCGTAGTTGCGGACCGCCTGCGCGGACAGCCCGACTGCCCGGCCCAGATCCACCGGCCGGTACCTCGCAGTTTGAGGCTTCACGTGGCAGTCTCCGAGCAGGAATCGAGTGAAGTTTCACAGGTTGGTTCAACGATACGGTTGAGGTCATGGCTTTCGACGCCGAGTTGCTGTCCCTTGTCCGTGCCCGCCGGCCGCGCCTGCTCGCGATCGGTGAGCCCTACCACGGGGAGCCGGCGTTCCCCCGTCTGCGTAACCGGATCCTCGAAACCCTCGTCGGGCGCGGCTTCCGGTCGATCGCGATCGAATCGGACCGGGCCGCCGGCCTCGCCGTCGACGACTACGTCCAGGGTCGGCGCGACGAGGTGGACCTGAGCACCGGCATCAGTCACGGCTGGGGTGCTCACCCGGCCACCCGTGAACTGGTGGACTGGTTGCGCGAACACAACGAGAAACTGCCACCGGCAGAGCGCGTCACCTTCCATGGCTTCGACGCCCCGACCGAGATCACCGGTGCGCCGAGTCCCGGCCCGCTGCTGCGTGAGCTGTGCGAATACCTCGGCGCGGCGACGACC
Organism: Micromonospora wenchangensis; assembly: GCF_002210435.1. Classification (GTDB taxonomy): domain Bacteria; phylum Actinomycetota; class Actinomycetes; order Mycobacteriales; family Micromonosporaceae; genus Micromonospora; species Micromonospora wenchangensis. Next base: position 95,379 of record NZ_MZMV01000004.1, on the reverse strand, counting down.
GATCTCGACCGCCTGGTCGGCGAGGAAGACCGCTGGAGCGCCCCGGAGATCATGTATGACGCGTCGCGTTCACCGGGCCGCTCACCGCAGGCCGCCGCGCTACGCGGCCTGGCCGAGGACCTACGATCCCAGCTGTACGCCGACGCGCCCCGTCTCATCGGCGACACCTCCGTCGAGGCTTGGAACCGAGCCAGGGTGCTCGCCACCACGGCGATCGGCCTGCTCACCTACCACGGCGCAATGGCCGAGCCGGGCACCCAGTCCCAGCGGATCGGCCGCCTGCTCGCGGCACGGGACGCGCTGATGGCGCAGAATCTGCTCGACATCCTCGCCCTGGAACGCGACCGCGGACCGGTACTGGTCTCCGCCAACAACGCCCACCTCCAGCGGCACCCGAGCCGGTGGGACACCCACTGGGATGGTCAGGACCTCGCAGCACAGTGGAACGGCGCCGGCTCGATCGTGTCGCCACTGCTCGGCGGCAGATACCTGTACGTGGCCGGCAGCCTCGGGGCGAGCGGACCGGTCGGCCTCGGCCAACCGGAAGTCGGCACCTACGAGGAACGCCTCGGCCCGCAGACCGGTGTCTTCGCACCGCCCGACGGCAGCGGCCTGCGCCCACGCGTGACGGACCTGCTCGGGTACTTCCCGCTGGACACGGCCACGATCGAGACCTGCGACGCGATCCTGCACATCGGCTCGGAACCCGGCGCGGCTGACGCGGCCCGGATCGCCGGCCGTCCCGCAGTGACCGAGACGCGGATCGAAGCCGGCTCCGAGATGCCGTCCTACACCTGGGGCGACCGGTTCTTCTTCGCCGGCGAGGACCGGATGCGGCCGTTCGCCACGATCGTCGGGCACGACGTGCCCGGTTTCGACGAACGGTCCCGGCTGTCCGGGCCCGGACGATACCGGCTCAACATCGAGGTCGGGCGCGCCGAGTTCCGCAACCTGTTCGGCTACGGGCCGGAGGAGTTCGCCGCGCACAGCGACGAACTCGACTTCACGCAGACCGACCAGCTGATGCCCCATCCCGCCTACGCCGTGCAGGGCTGGGTCTGCGTGGTCAACCCGGGCCCGGCCACCGCGGAAGAGGTGGAACGACTGCTGGATCAGGCACGTGCCCGCGCCGCTGATCGCGAGCACCGCAGGAACCGATGATCGAAGTACGCGCTGCGAGCCCGCCGGCTCCCACAGGCGTGCAGACCCGGGCAGAGTGGATTCGGTGGCCGTGAACAGTGACAACTACAACGTGGACAAGATCGTCGATGCAGTTCGGGCCACCCGTCCCGACGTCGAGGGCATCGTCCTGGTGGGCAGCTTCGCCCGTGGCGAGCAGCACGCGCTCTCCGATCTGGACGTCATCTGCCTCGGCAACGATCTTCCGGAGTACGAGCTGACGGTGTGGGACTCGCGCCTGGTGGCGTTGCAGGGGAAATCGGTGACCCAGGCGCAGGGGGACCTTCTCGACCCTGCGATCTGCGCCCAGGCTGTGCCCTCGTGGCGTACCGCACGGATCCTGCACGATCCGGACGGAGTCGCCGCCTCTGTGCGGGCCCAGGCTCAGGCGTGGGACTGGCCGCTGGTGCAGGGGCGGCTGGAGCAGTGGGCGGCTGAGACGGTCACCGGCTTCGCCGAGGAGGCGCTGAAGCTCATGGCGGCGATCCGTGACCGCAGGGACGTCGCGGCGGCTGCCCAGGCGCAGTTGATCGCGGTCCACCTGACGCCCGTCATGGCCGCCGCGCGTCACGAGTTGTTCACCAGCGAGAATGCCTTGTGGCACGGCACCGCCGGCGACCCCAGGTGGTTCGAGGCGCTCGCTCGGGTCCTGCCGTCCGAGCACTGGACCGCCGCGCGTGGTGCTGTCGGTCTCTACCTGTACGCGGTGGACGCAACATACGCGTGGATGTCGCCCGCCCAGCGCGGCGTGGCGGATTTCGTCCGGGCGAGTACGGGAGAGCTGGACAGATGACAGCGCCGGCCATCGCCGCCTCCAGGCCGGCGGCGGCTCGGCGGACGCCCGGGCAGCGCTGACACCTCATCGCCTCTCGGTCTCCCGGCCTGTCGAGGAGCAGCCGGTTCGTCTGCCCAGAGCTACTGACGTTGGTGGCAGACGTAAACTCGATACCCCCCGATGTCCCGGATTTCGATTACCTGAACCCCGGTGGGGATCGATCGTGCAAAGGTGTCCGCAAGTCCGCTCGCGCGGGGCAGTACGTATGCCACCCGATCCGCCCGTTCCACCTGGGCGCGATACGGTCGGTACCGATCGTGCCCCCGGTTCAGGTTGTCATCAACCACGGCGCAACGAATCTCTTCCGCGCTCGCGTAGGCCAGTCTGTCGCAGGTCCAATATTCGGTGTAGATCCGGGTGAGACCGGCGGCGAGCAGCTGATCCTTCAATTGCCTCTCGTTGTCCGCCTCTGCCGCGTACTGTGGCTGATGAACAACTAGTTGTCCGCTGGCGACCAGTAGGCTGCCCACCAGCGCACCGATCGTCGCGACCCGGGCGACAGTCAACGCGAAGCAGCCGCCTACCTCTCGCACCGTCGTCAGATGGTTCGCACCGGGGTTGCCCGGTGCTGCGGAACTCAGGCCGGCCCACAGCGGCCAGAGAAGTGCTGGCAGCGAGACGAGCCCGTAGTGGAGATAGCGGGCGCTCTCCACGGGGGTCAGTGCTGATGAGGCGCTGAGCACGTAGGCGATCAGGGTCAGCCCACCACCGGCGAGGAGAGCGAGCCGGCCGGCGTGTAGCCGTCGATCCCGGGTGTCGGCCCGACGAAACGAAACGGCCGCCATCATGGTCGCCGCGATCAGCAGAATCAGGTAGACGGGCCCCCACCACATTTGCCACGTTTCGCAGTGGCTCGGGCCACACACGCCGGAACTCAGTGGTAGACCGAGAAGAACTGCTCCGTGCAGTCGGTCGACCAACGGGGCCGGCTCGGCGGTGCCGCTGACGGAAAGCAGGACCGACAGTGAGTCGGGGTTGCCGGGTCGGAGGTTGTCCCAGATCAGGGGAGCCACCCCGAGGGCGAAGCCGGTGGCGGCAAGGAGGAGCCGCCCTTTGGTCAACACCTCTCGGCCTGCCCAACCTGCCAGGAACACGGCCGTGGCTACGTAGGGCAGTGCAAGCCAGTGGGTCCACACGACGTAGCCGGCTAGTAGCCCCCAACCGAAGTAGATTCCCGGCCCGCGCGCCCGGCGCAACGCCAGGAGTGCCGATGCCGCCATCAACGCCGCCGTGGCCGTGGCTACGTCGGAGTATCCACCGACACCGAGTACCTGATCTTTCACGACACGATCCGACCCGAATGCCATGATCGTTACAGCGAAGGTGGCGAACCATGGCGTGTAGAGAGTCTTCGTCAATTGGTAGAGTGCCAACAGGAACAACGCGTACATGACCAGGGCCGGCACCCGGATTACCCACCATTGCGTGCCGAAAAGCTGGACCAGGGGTGCCGCCAGATAGGAATGAAGCGCCCCCATGTAGTGCTGGCCGTAGAAGAATACCGGCCAGTGCCGACCCTCCCCGATGTGCAGTGCCGCCAATCCGGCGGTGCCTTCATCGCTGTTGGACGGTGGAACGTCAAGCGCCACCAGGAGGACCCGATAAAGGAGGCCGGCGAGACCGACGGCAGTGGCCAGGCGGCCGGGGGTCACGATGCGGGCCGCTTTTCGGGTGTTCGGCCCATCCGAGGGGGCGGCAGTTGCAACGTCATGATGACGAATTTGCTCACTGCTGACTGGCTGCACCGCCGCGCCCCCGTAGGTACGAAGTCTTTGAGCCAGGGCAGGATAGCCTATCGCCTGGTGATTCCGGCGCAACCCGGTTGCTGGCGATCAGGCCGGCGGCGGAGGGCATGTGGAGTGCGGTGAGGGCTGACCGGGGTTGGCTCAACCAGTGCGGCAATTCGTGGAAAGCGGGTGTAGGCCGCCTACGATCCTCTACGCGCTGTAGGTTGCCGGGCCCACCGAGAGTGCGCCCGCGCCGGGTTCGGCTTCGAACGCGACAAGATGGTCTTCCGTCGTTCTTCACCCGAGAGCGAGGTACTGCGCATCGAGTTCCAGGCATCCGACCACCCGAGCAGGGCGATCAGTGGCGGGTCGCGGATGAGGCGGGCCCGGCCGAGGTGACCGACCTGGCGAGGAAGGCGATCTGGCAGTGGGCGACCGGCCGCTAGATCATGCGGCGTCGTACCCGCCACACCACCACGCCGATCAGCACCGCCGCGACGGCGACGAACAGGGCCGCCTCGATGAGCTGGAACGTCCAGAACCGGTCGGCCGGATGGTAGACCCCGAACTCCTGGACGCCCCGGGCGTGCAGGAACTGGTTGAGGTTGGTGCCGGCCCGGTCGGCGGCGTCCTGAAGCTCGTGGTACTCGGTCGAGCTGAGCCTGTGCCCGGTCGCGTCCGCGTAGCCGCGTTCGATCATCCAGTCGGCGACGCCGGGTCCGGTCCGGGCGTTCGTGCCGCCGACGGGGACCGGCTGCATGGCGGTGAGCGGGGTGGCGTACGCGGGGCGGGCCACCAGCGCCACCGACATCCGGGCGGCGAGGAACGCCCCGAACGCGACGCCGAAGGCGGGCAGGCTGCGCCGCAGGATCGCCCCGGCGGCGGTGGCGACGGCGAACGCGAACAGCGCGTACGCCACCGGGACGAGCCCCTCCAGGTCGAACGCGTCGTACTGGAACCGCCCCTCCCACGCGTCGAACGGCTGCCGGAACCAGGTGAGCACCGCGGTGAACGTCCCGGTGAGCGCGACGGTGACGCCGGCCAGTGCCACGAGCTTGGCCGCGAGCCAGCGCATCCGTGGCACGGCCTGCGTCCAGGCGAGCTGCCAGGTGCCGTCCTCCAGCTCACGGGCGAGCAGCGGCGCCCCGAGGAACGCACCGACGACGACGGGGACCAGGTAGAAGGCCGCGAGGAGGTTCTCGACGTACCCGTAGTCCTCGTCGAGCAGGCGGAAGGAGGCCGCGCAGGCCGCGTCGACGGCGGCCTGCCCCGCGCACCGGGCGGGACCGCCGGGGAACAGGTCGTGCGCCTGCGTCCCGAGCACGAGCAGGGCGATGCCGAACAGGCCGACGAGCAGGCCCAGCACGCCGACCTCGGTGCGGTGCTGCCGCCAGATCAACCAGGTCATGCCGGCACCTCCGGGGTGGTCGCCGCGTCCGGCCCGCAGGGGTGGCGCAGGTAGGCCAGTACCAGGTCCTCCAAGGCGACGGGCTGGGCCTGCCACCCGGGCGCGGTGGGGAGCGCGCGGTCGCGTACCAGCAGGGTGGTGTGCCGGTCGCTGTGGACGGCCTGCACGACGGTGTCGGCCCGGTCCACGTCGGTGGCCGTGCGCGGGCCGACGAGCAGCCGGTGTTCGGCGAGGAGGGTGTCGATGTCGCCGGTGAGGGTGACCCGGCCGTGGTTGAGCACGACCAGGTGGTCGCAGACGCGTTCCAGTTCGTGCACGACGTGGGAGGAGAACAGGATGCTCACCCCGCCCTCGGCCACCGCGCCCATCAGGACCTGGAGGAACTCGTGCCGGGCCAGCGGGTCGAGGCTGGCCACCGGTTCGTCGAGGACGAGCAGATCCGGTCGCTTCGCCAGGGCCAGCGCCAACGCCACCTGGGCCTGCTGCCCGCCGGAGAGCGCACCGGCCCTCCGGTCGAGCGGGATGCCCAGCCTCGCCAGCCGGCGTTCGGCCAGCTTCTGGTCGAAGCGCAGGTTGCAGGCCCGCCCGAAGCGGAGCATCTCGGCGACGGTGAAGCGTTTGTACAGCGGGTGGTCCTGGGCCAGGAACCCGACCCGGGACAGCGTCTGCGGGGTGCTGGCGGTGACGTCGTGGCCGAGAACCTCCACCGTCCCGGTGCTCGGCGTCAGCAACCCGACGACCAGGCGCAGCAGCGTGGTCTTGCCCGCGCCGTTCGGCCCGACCAGGGCGGTCACGCCGCCCGCCGGCAGGGTCAGGGTGCAGTCGCGCAGCGCCCAGCCCTTGCGGTAACGCTTGCCCACCCCGTCGGTGCGCAGCGCGATCCCGGTGGCCGTCATGCCACGTCCTCGTTCCTCGTCTGCTGGTGGACGCTGGTGAAGAGCGCGGTGACCGCCTGTTCGTCGAGGCCGGCCGCGTAGGCGCGGCGCAGCCAGGTCGCGAGGCCGCGACGCAGCGAGGTGTACGTCGACGCCGGCATCGCCGCCGACTGCTGCTCGTTGACGAACGTGCCCTGGCCGGGCCGGCCGGTGACCAGGTTCTCCTGCTCCATCTGCCGGTACGCCTTGGCGACGGTGTTCGGGTTGATCGCCAGGTGTTCGACCACCTCGCGGATGAGCGGAAGGCGGTCGCCGGGTTGCAGGAAGCCCAGCAGCACCGCCTGGCGGACCTGCTGCACGAGTTGCAGGTACGGCGGCACACCGGAGTGGGTGTCGAGCCGGAAGACGAACACGGCAGCTCCTTACTGCTCTACTAGGTAACTAGTAAAGCAGTAAGGAGCTGGTCAACGCCACCGGCACCGTGACGGTCCACGCCGGGGCGTCCGGCGGCACGAGCCCGCTGCGGATCGAGAACACCGGTCGCCGGCTGCCGCCCGAGCTGGTCCCCGCCCTCACCGAACCGTTCCGGCGCGGCACGGAACGGGTCCGCACCGACGAACACGCCGGCTTCGGACCCGGCCCGGACATCGTGCGCGCCCACGCCGCCCGCCCCGACGGAGGTCTCACGGTCACGGTCCGGCTCCCCCGCACGCCGGACGACCCGCCCCGGGCAGGCTGACCGGCCGACCCGGGCAGGGCTACGGACCGGTGTGGATCAGCGCCGCCCACACCTCCGGGCGGTCCGGGTGCGAACGTCGTACCCGGTCGATGGCCCGGTCCAGCGCGGCGGCCGCGCCGTCGGCGTCCAGCCGTCCCCCCGTCCTCAGCCCGGCGTAGACGTCGTCGGCGACCTGGGCCGCCACCCGGTCGGCGACCGCCCACTGGCTGCCGATGACGTGCCGGAAGCCGGCCATCTGCAACGCCGCGGTGAGATGGATGCCCTCGTCGGGCAGGTCCCGACCACCGGCCGCGGTACGACACGCGGACAGGTAGGCCAGGTCGCAACCGCCTGCCGACTGGCTGCGGGTGGCGAGCCGGCCGGCCAGGTCCAGGACGCTGAGCCTGCCGTCGACCAGGCGGAGGGAGGCGGCGCTGGGCCGCTGGAAGTCCTGGTCGCCGTGGCAGGCGAAGTGGGCCCAACTGTGCTGTTCGAGCGCGGTCAGCACGCTCCCGACGGTGGCGCTGCGGCCGGAGAGCACCCGCAGGCCGGGCACGTGCGAGCTGACCGCGCGCAGCTCGTCGCTGACCGCGGGCAGCGGCGCCTGGCCGGGGAGGGTGCCGAGCCCCACCGCGAACGCCTGCGGCGCTGCGTCAGGCGTGGGGGTGGCGCGGGCGCGCAGCAGCGCGGACAGGCTCGGGGTGTAGGACGACACGCAGCGGGCGGCTACCGAGATCCGGCGTCTCGCGGCGAGTGGAGCGCTCGCGCCGAACCGGCCGGCGGCGTGCAGCGGCAGCATCGTCAGCGGCCCGGTAGGGCACCACCACACCCGGTGCCGCTCCTGCGGCCCACCACCGAGGATGTCGTCGAGGGCCGCGCAGACGGACTCCCCGACGGTGTCCCAGAGCCACCGTTGCAGGGCCACCAGCGTCTGGTGCAGCGCGGCCCGTTCGACCGGTCCGCCGCCCTCCTCCACCGCCCGCTGCACCTCGAGGAACGCCGAGGCGCGGCGCTGTGCCGTGTCGTGGGACAGCCACGGGAGCGGCACGGCGCGTATCCCGTCGGCGGTGACGATGATCGCGTCGCTGCGCCAGCGCGACGTGTTGACCAGCACCGCCGCCCCGCCCGTGGTGGCCGGCTGGAGGGCGGCGAACGACGGCGGGTGCAGGAAGTTCTCGAAGCCCGGCAGCCGGCGGGCCTCGGCCGCGAGCTGCTCCCAGCGTTCCGCCAACCGGCGGCGGTGACCGGCGTCCTCGGCCTCGGCGCGGTGCGGTCCGCCCAACGCGCTGCTCAGCAGGTCGCGGCCCAGCTCCCAGCCGGGACGGGCCGGCAGCTCGACGGTCGCCCCGGTGCCGTCCAGCTCCCGGCGCGTCCGGTCGAGTTCGTCGGCGAGCGCGGGTGCGACCGCGGCCAGCGCGGACAGGTCGCTGCGGGTCTGCAGGGCCTGCGACCACAACACCTGACGGCCCTGCTCCAGCAGCTCCACCGCGCGGTGCGGCTGCCCGGCGGCGAGCGCCCAGGCGGCCGCGTCACCGGCCAGCCCGGACACCGCGGCCAGCCGTTTCTCCTGTACGGTACGGTCCAGGCCCCGCCACGCCAGCAGCGGCAGCAGACCCACGGCGGTGCCGTACGCCTCCAGGGCCAGCTCCGCGTTCCCGGCCTCGGCGGCGGTCTGCGCCCAGGTGCGGGCCGCGGTCATCCGGATCTCGACGGCTCCCGCCCGGGACGCCGACGACGACCGCCACATGCCGACCGCGGCGTCGAGGTCGGCCGGGTCGTGATCGATCAGGTAGCGGATCCGCAGGGCCGTGCCGAGCACGTTGAGGGCCCGTGCCCGGTCCGGGTGGCCGGGCGAGAACCCGGCCAGGGCGGCCATGCCGGTGTCGACGGCGTCGCTGACCCCGGCCGGGTCGCTGCTCATCCGGGCCCGGATGAGCAGCGAGTGGGCCAGGCTGACCAGGTGGCCGGCCCGTTGGGTGCCGGCCGTCGGCGCGTCGACGGCCTGCCTGGAACTGCGGATCGCCTCGTCCAGGTGCGCCGGCGAGTTGCTGCTGAGGCCGTGCATGACCAGCAGGGCGCCGTGGGTGGACAGCAGTTGCGCGCGGACCGTGCCGATGCTCGGCAGGTCGGCGACGACCTGCCGGCTGACCCGGACCGCCTCGTGCAGGTCGGTGTCGTCGCCGCCGTCGCGGCTCACCCAGCGTTGCACCAGCGCGATCACCAGCACACCGTTGAGGGCGGCCCGGTCGACGTGCCGCGCGGGCATGTCGGCCAGACCGCTGCGGCAGTGCTCGACCGCCTCGTCGATGTCACCCTGGCCACCGGTCCGGACGAACCGCATGACCAGGCAGAGCGCCAGCAGTTGGTGGGCGGTGAGCACGTGGTCCGGGTCGGTCGAGCGGTGCACCTCCCGGCTGAGGCGCACGGCCGTGTCGATGTCCGCGAGCTGGCCGAACCGCTCGAAACTGAGCCGGTACACGTTCACGCAGCGGATCAGCACGTCGATCCGGACCGGGTCGTCCTCGTCGACGGCGGCCACCGCGACGTCCGCGTGCCGCTTCGCCGTGGATAGGTCCGACACCTCGCGCCGCTGTTCGAACCGGAAACCGACGACCATGGCGAGCTGGGCGTTGACGTACGGCCACCACGGATCGTCGGGTGGGGTCAGCGCCGTCGCCCTCCCGGCGGCGGCCACGGCGGCGTCGAGCTGCTTCGGATCCGAGGTGCGGCCCCGCAACATCAGGACGGTGGAGAGCGCGGCGAGCACGTCCACCCGGGACGGGTCCGCCGCGAGCAGCTCCCGCGCCACGCCCTCGGCCCGGACCAGCAGCGACTCGTCGCCACTGTCGTTGTAGGCGACGATGAGCGGATCCACCGCATCGATGGACCGCTCCGGCGATGGCACCGACTCAGTAGATTCGACGGCAGCTCGGGCGTCAACCGATGGGAGTGTCGTACATGGAGCAACGCCGTCTGCTGGCCGCGTTGTGCGCCGCCGTGCCGACCCTGCGGGAACGTGCGGAGGCGGGGGCGTGGAGCGACCTGCTCGACGAACTCCTCGACGAACTGGCCGCCGGCAGGCCGGTGGAGGAGGTCTGCCGGCAGCTCGGCTGGACGACCGGGACCGGGACCGAGCGCAGCGTCGGCGTCGACCCGGCGGACCACGCCGGAGGCGCCCGGCTGGAGGGTCTCGCGCCGGTGGTGCTCGACGGCGACTACCGCTGCCCGCTGCACCGCTGCTCGCGCCGGGCCCACCGCGACGACCGGGGCCGGGTGCCGCACTGCGCGCTGGCCGACACGGCGATGACGTACCGGTCCGAGCCATGATCGAGGTGCTGCTGGGCGAGGTCGGACGGCGGATCAACGACCGCTGGCTGACCCGGGCGCTCGGCCCGGCCCTGCTGTGGCTCGCGGTGGCCGCCTTCGCCGTCCTGCCGGGGCGTGGTGGCGTCTTCGACGTGCCCGGGGCGGCGCTCGCCGCCGCCGACGCCGTCGACCACCTGCGGCAGCGGATCGGCCTGGCCCTGGTGGTCGGGGCGCTCGTCGTCGCGGCCGCGGCGGCGGCCGCCGCCTGCGCCCAGGCGGCCGCCGCAGCCGTCCGCCTCGTCTGGCTGGGCACCTGGGCCGGCCCGGCCCGCCGGCTGGCGACCGCGCTGACCGCCCGCCGCCGTGCCGCCGCCGCGCGCCGGTTGGCCGCCCGTGGGCGGGTGGTTCCGGCGGTGTACCTGCCGGCCCGACCCACCTGGATCGGCGACCGGATCCGGCTCGCCGACGACCGGGTGACCGCGCAGTACGGGCTCCGCCTGGGCCTGATCTGGCCGCGCCTGTGGCTGCTGCTCACGCCCGAGGGGCGCACCGACGTGATGCAGGCGCGTGACCGGCTCGACCGGGCCGTCGCCGGGGCCGGCTGGGCGGTGCTCTGTCTCGCGCTGACCCCGTGGTGGTGGCCGGCGGCGGCGCTCGGCGTGACCCTCGGTGCCGTCTGCTGGTGGCGGGCCCGGTCGGCGGCGGGCCTGTTCGCCGACATCGTGGAGGCGACCGTCGACCTGCGGCACCGCGGCCTGGTCGCCGAGCTGGGCTTCCCGGTCGAGCCGGGGCGTCCGCTGTCGCCGTCGACCGCTGCCGCCGTCAACGACCTGCTGCACAAGGGTGCCAGCGGTCACGGGCAGTACGACCGGGTCGGCGCGGAGAGCGAGCCGACGTGGTATCCGTCGTCGTCGGTGACGAGCGACAACCGGGAACGCCAGCAGCCGGACGACGAGCCGTCGCCGTCCGGGTCGAACACCACGTTGACCTGAGGGCCGCCGGTCGCGGTGCGGATGCCGATGATCGTCGCCACGGGGAACGGACCGTTCTTCGTGAGGGTGGCGGCCCGGGCGAGCTGGGTCCGGCTCCGGTCGTCCAGATCCGGTTCGTCGGTGTTGATCTCGCACAGGAAGCCGCGTACGGCGGTGACCGAGGACTTCGTCCGGGTGGACGTCCGGTCCAGACCGGTGCCCACCCGGACGTCGGTGAAGAGACAGACCCGGGTCAGCGGAATGAGTTCCCTCAGATCGAGGGTGGTCCGCAGGGGCAGGTCGGGATAACGGGTCGCCCCGGCCGCACCGCCGGTGGGCCGGGTCAGACCCGGGATCCCCGTCGGCAACGGGGGATAGGACGGCTGCCCGAGAAGTCCGGTCGGCAGAACCGGCCTGGTCGGGTAGGGCCTGCCCGGGGAGTCGTCGTTGCCACTGAGCAGGCCGGCCAGCACCGCGACCGCGGCCAGTGCCGCGACGGCCAGACCCCAACCCCGGCCGGTCGGTCGGGAACCGGCCACCGCAGGGGCGGGGACGACGGGGCGTACCGGGTCCGCACGGGCGGCGGCCGGGCGGGTCGGCTCCGGGCCGGTCGGGGGAGCCGCCCGGCGCGGCGGTGGCGTCGGTGGGGTGCGGCGGATGCTCCGCTCCAGGGCGTCCGACCACTGCTGCGGGGCGGGTCGCAGGTGCGGGGCGGGGTCCAGGCTCCGGCCGGCGAGGGTGACCAGCTGCCGGTCGAGCCGGGGCCGGGCCGCCTGAGGGTCACGGGTCTGCTGGTCACCGGCGAACAGGCGCACCGCGAGCAGCCCGAACTTGTACGCGTCGGTGGCGGGCGTGGCCAGCTCCTCGGCGTCCGCGTCCGGCACGTGCCACTCGGGGGTCTCGGCCTGCGCCAGCACCGAGTCGCCGTCCAGCCGCATCGCGTCGCAGTCGATGAAGTAGCACCGGGGCCGGGAGTCGAGGCTGAACAGCAGGTTGTTCGGTGACAGGTCGCCGACGCAGACGCCGAGCCGGTGCAGCAGCGTCAACGCCTCGCCGGTGTCCCGCAGCAGTTCCAGGCGCATCCGGTCGTCGACGTGCAGCCCACGGTCGAGCAGGTAGGCGTCGCTGTTCAACAGGTACTGCACCTGGGCCAGGACGGTGTCCGGCCCGCGTGGCAGTTGGATGCGGACCCGGAACCGGTCGGGTACCCGGGGCATCAGGAACCCCCGGACCACGCCCTCCTTACGGACGACCGCGGTGGGCCAGGCGGCGAGACCGAGCAGCGTCTCCGCATCCGGTCCGGCCCCGGCGGCGAGCCGGACGAAGCGGTTCAACGTGGTGACGTCGACGTCGTCGACGAACCGGGTCGCGTACTCCTTGTAGACCCACCGGGGGTCCTCGGTGAGGGCGTAGACGGTGCCCTGGCCGCCGGTGCCGATCCGGGTACGCGGGCCGAGCGCGGACAGGCTCACCTCGGGCGGCAGCGGACCGGTCATGACGGCTCGGGCGGCACCGGCCAGACGGCCAGCACCGTGCGGTCGTCGTCCCACGACCCGCCGGTGAAGTCGAGCATCCAGGCGAGCCGGGTCATCGCGGGCGGCGTGGTCAGCGCGTCGCCGAACAGCCGTCCGAGGTCCCCGGTGCCGGGGCCGAGCGGCTCGGCGAAGCCGTCGGTGGCCAGCACCAGCACGTCGTCCGCGGCGAGCGTCACCGCCACCGGGTCGACCTCGGCGGGCACCCGGGGCAGGGCGGCGACGCCGTCGGGGAGCAGTTCGCCCCCCGGGTCGGCCGGGTCGGTGAACAGTGGCTCCCAGCCGCCGTCGCGCAGCCGCCAGGCGGTCGAGTCGCCGACCCGGACCAGGTGGGCGACCGCCCGTCCGGGGCCGTCCGGGCGGACCAGGGCGACGACCACGGTGCTGGCGAGCAGCGTCTCGGCCCGCTGCGGATCGGTCTCGCCCAGTTGCCGCCCGGCGTACTCGACCAGCGCCCAGCCCGCGCAGCGCAGCAGGTCGTGCCAGTCGACGGGGTCGGCGGCGCGTTGCAGGTAGTCGACGACCGTCCGGCACACCATTGTCGCGCCCAGGTGGGACAGCGGGGCGTTGGAGACCCCGTCGGCCACCACCGCGATCACCGAACCGGCCGCCGTGGCCAGCGCGAAGTCGTCCTGCCGGGGTACGCCGGACGCCCGGTGGCCGGGGCCGCGCACCGAGGCCGCCCGTACCTCGAAACCGGCCGCCGCCCAGCCGTCGGCCACGGTGTCCGGCCGGTACGGCTGCGTCTGCGGGGCGCGGGCCGGCGTCTGCGGGCCCGGCACCCCGATCAGCGGCGGTGCCCAGTCGAAGCTCACACCACGTCCACGGCCATCCGGAAGCTGTCCGGTCGCTCCACGACCAGCTCTGCGGTGTCACCCCCGACGGCCTGCCCCGACCTGATGACGCTGCGGGTCAGGGCGGTGCAGAACTCGGCGATCGCGAAGCCCACCTCCACCCCCGGCGTGGCCACGAACGCGAACTCGGGCCGGGTCGCCACGTGCAGGATCGTCTCGGCCCGCGCCTCACCGATGCCACACGCGATGATGTTGGGTGCGGTCGGGGTGCGCTCCCGGTCGGTCAGCTCGGCGTAGACCGGCTCCCACTGGCCCGGGTCGGTCGGCTGCCCGTCGCTGAGGAAGAACACCGCCGGCCGGTGCACCGCGAAGCCCTCCCGCTTGAGGGCCCGCACGTCGGCCGGGATCCGGTCGACCAGCAGACTGAACGCGACGCCGTAGGCGGTACCGGCGCGCACCGACAACTGCGGCAGCGCCGTCTCGTTGCGCAGGTCGGACAGGGCCGAGTGGACGATCACGTCGTCGGAGAAGCCGATGATCGAGAACCTGACCTTCGCCGCCGCGAGGGGTTCGCGCAGCAGGGCGTCGTGCAGCGACTGGAGCCCGGCGTTCAGCTCACCCACCACCGGTGTCATGGAGACGGACTCGTCCGCCACCAGGTAGACCGGCAGCACCCGCCCGGCAGTCTCCGCCATGCGTACCCCCAACCGTCGTCAGTGGACGAGCTCAACGTAACACTGTGTGTCTATGTGGCGATGGCGGTCCGCGACGCACCGTCCGGCGGTCGTCGGCGCGGTCCGGACCGGTCGCGCGGCCGGCGTCGGACCCGGTCGGGCCGAGGCGGGCCGGATCCGCGCACCGGATGGTGCAAGTCGTTGACAACCATCGATGTGCTGCCGCACGGTTGACGTATGTCAGGGGTCCGTTCGTCCGTGCCGCGCCGCCGCGTGCGGCCCGGTCTGCTCGCCGCCGTCGTCTCGTCGGTCGCCGTGTTCGGTATGGGGTCGATGGCCGTACCGGCCGCCGACGCCGGAACCACGACGCCCCACGCACCGGCCGCCGGTGGACTCCCCGGGGTCGCGCCCGCACCCGCCGCGGCGCCCCTGACGGGAACGGCCACGACGCCGCCGCCGACCGCGGCACCCACCACCCCGCCGGGCACACCTGACACCTCGCCCTTCCCGCCGGGCGTGCCCACGAACGTCACCGCCAGCCAGGTCCGTACGGGGTCCGTCACCCTCACCTGGACGGCTGCGGCCCCCGGCTGCTGCGCCATCGCCGGCTACGACATCACGTACTACAGCCCCTTCGACGACGTCGTCATGTCGGCGAGCGTCGGCAACGTCACCACCACCACGATCAGCAACTACATCAGCGCGGGCCGGCAGTACTCGTTCCGGGTCTCCGCCCGGGACGTCGTCGGGCACCGCTCGCTGGCGTCGGAGCCGGTGACCGTGGTCACCCCGGTCACCGACACCGGGCCGGACACCACCCCACCGAGCGCCCCGCAGAAGCTGACCCTCGGCGACGTGACCGACTCGACCGCCACGCTCTCCTGGTCGCCGTCGACCGACGACGTCGGGGTGAGCGGCTACAACGTCTACCGCTTCGACGGCTGGTTCACCTCGTTCCTGGTCGCCACCGTGCCCACGACTACGTACACGATCGCGCTCCCGCCGCCACCGCCGCCGTCGACGCCGCTGCGTTACCAGTTCTACGTGCGGGCCCGGGACGCGGCCGGCAACGTCTCGATCGCCTCCAACACGGTCTACGCGCCGACGACGCCCACCCCGCCGACGACGCCGATGCCGCCGCCGCCCACCTGCCGGGTGACCTACCAGAACCAGTCCGAGTGGCAGGGCGGGTTCGTCACCGTCGTGACGGTCCAGAACACCGCGACCACGCCGGTGGAGGGCTGGACGCTCACCTTCGGCTTCCGGGGGGACCAGCGGATCACCTCCGCCTGGAACGCGACGACCAGCCAGAGCGGGGCCTCGGTGACGGCCCGCAACGTCGACTGGAACCGCGTCGTCCCGGCGAACGGCTCGGTCAGCTTCGGCATCCAGGGCAGCTGGAACGCCAGCAACGCGCCGCCGACCGGCTTCGCGCTCAACGGCGGCCCCTGCACGCTCGGCTGAGCCCCGCACCGGCGGGCCGGCGGACCCGGGTCACGTCCGGGCGGGCCGGCGGGTCCGTGGGTCACCTGCCTGCACCGCCTCGACGACGGCGAAGACGACGCCGAGGACGGTCAGCAGCACCAGTGAGACGACGGACGGCAGGGCGACGGTCACCGGTGCCAGGACGGTGACCATGCCCGCGCCGACGAGCCGGTGGGGACTGACGGTCCGGAAGATCCGCAGCCAGAACATCTGGTTGCTGAACAGGTACAACGCCACGCCGAGGAACAACGTGTAGTGACCCAGCAGGGCACTGTCCCGGTCCTGGGACGCGGCCAGGGTCTGGTGCAGGCCGTAGGCGACCAGGACGATGCCGGCCACCATCGGCAGGTGCAGATAGGTGTACGCGTCCCGCGCGGCGCGGATCCGGCGGTCCCCCTCGTACTCCCCGAGGGCGATCCGGGCCGCGTCGATGCCGGTGAAGTAACTCCACCAGATGGTGCCGAGGGCGACCACGGACGCGACGACGACCACCAACGTGGGCGCGGCGATCGGTTCGTCGTCGATCGCGACACCGACGGAGAGGACCGCCTCGCCGAAGGCGATCAGGATGACCAGGGCGTGCCGGTCGGCCCAGTGCCGCACCAGCCTGATCCGCCACAGCCGCCCACCGGCCCGGTACCCGGCGACGTACTGCACGAGCAGCGCGGCCACCCAGGGCAGCGTCATGGCGGGGTGCCGGGTCACCGTGTCGGGGGCGGTCAGCTCGACGACGGCGATCGCCAGCAGGATGACGATGGTCGCCCCGGTGGCAAGGAACCGGTTGCGGGCGCCGTGCAGGTCGGAGTTCTCCCGGACGATCTGCCGGAAGATCAACGCCTGCATGAGCTGGATGGCGATGTAACACCCGATGACCAGCAGCGGGCCGGGCAGGCTGTCGGGCAGGGGGACGAAGGCCTGCGGGATCGCCAGGCCGATCAGCAGCACCGCGGTCATGATGCCCGCCGTGCTCAGCCGTACCACCGTGCTGTCGTGCCGGACGGCGTTGGCGAGCCAGGTGTACGACGTCCAGGCCCACCAGAGCAGGGCCAGCAGGATCATGCCCTGGGCCAGCCCGAGCAGGGTCGGGAAGCGGTTCATCAACGCGGTGACCTCGATGAAGGCGTACACGAACACGAGGTCGACGAAGAGTTCCCGGGGGTCGACCGTCCCGACATGGATCTTCTCCGACTCGACCGCCTCGTGGAGCTGCCGGTGCCGCTGCCGGAAGGCGGTGTTGTCCAGCACCAACATCGCGCATGTGGCGACGACCAGCACCACAAGCGCCTGCACCTCGGTTATCCGACCGACCACCGTCAGCAGCGCCGTCAGCAGCGCCACCCCCGTCAGCGGACCCCGACCCAGCAGCCGGACCGACCGCCACTCCACCGCGACGAGCGCCCCCAGGTAGAGCAGCACGCCGCCGTACAGGACGGCGATGCCGGCCGACGGCCACGGATGGTTGCTCTTCGGGGTGGTGTGCGTGTTGAGGTGTTTGAGTCCCAGCGCGAAGAAGATCAACCCGCCGATCATCGGCAGGTGCAGCCCGCTGTAGACATCGCGACCGACCCGGGCGCGGGCCCTGCCGGCGCTGGCCTTCAGGGCCCGTTCGATGATCACCTTGGCCAGGTCGAAGTAGCTCCACCACAGCGCGAAGACCACGGTGATGCCCAGCACGGCCCCGACGGCCAACTGGGAGGTCACCGGGCGGTCCACCCCGAGCCCCTCGCTGGCGCCGATCGAGATGATGGTCTCGCCGAGCGCGATGAGCACGATCAGGGCGTGCCGTTCGGCCAGGTGCCACGGCGAGACGACCCGCCAGCCGCCCCTGCTGGCCACCACGAGGATGAGAGAGTCGATCAGGAGAGCGCCCGCGAACAGCGCCACCTGCACCAGTGCGGGGTCGACGTGCGGCGGCAGCAGGGGCGGCACCAGGGCGGAGGCGAGCAGCACCAGCCCGCCGGCGATGAAGATCAACCAGGCGACGCCCGCCGACCGCCGTCCACTCTCGCCCCGGTGGCGGACGAAGGTCAGGACGACCATGGTGGTCGCCCGGATGAGCAGATAGCCGCAGATCAGCACCAGTGGGCCGGGCAGCCCGCCCGGCCGGTCGGTGAACGCCTCGGGTATCGCGACCCCGATCACCAGCAGGGCGGCGGAGATGCCGAGCATGACCGGGGGCATGATCCCCCGGTCGAGGTGCACCACGTTGCCGAGCCAGACGCACGGCGTCCAGCAGTGCCAGATGAGCAGGATCACGAGCGCGCCCTGGACCAGCCCGAGGGGGCTGAAATGCTCGCCCATCAGCGTGGTGACGGCCAGGAACGCGAACACGAAGAGCAGATCGACGAAGAGCTCGACCCAGCTCACATCGCCGATGGCCCCGGGGTCACGGGCCACCAGACGCCGACCCCCGGCTGTCGGGTGTGGCGCGGGATCATCCCTCCGCACCCGATAAGCCTCGCAAACCGGACACGGCTTGTCCCGCCAACGTCGATTAGCGGAGCGAACGCCCGGATCCGAGCGGAAGTCACCTACGCGGCGTACGGCCGTGCCGGTGCCACCCCGGGTACGGGGGACACCGGCACGGTCCGCGTGGTGCGGAGACGGTCGCCGGCCGGGGCCGGGCGGACCGTCAGGTCAGCGGCGTCAGCGTGAACCGCTGGTTGGTCTGACCGTGACAGTCGTAGAGCTGGACCTGAGCGCCGTTGGCGGTGCTCCAGACGTCCAGGCACCGCCCGGACTGCACGCTGCTGATGGTGCCGTTGGCGTTGACGTTCCACTGCTGGTTGGTCTGGCTGTGGCAGCCGTAGATCTGGACCGCCGCACCGTTGCCGGAGCCGGCCGCGTCCAGGCACATGTCGCCGTACACCCGGAGTTGCTTGTTCGCGGTGTACGTCCACGACTGGTTGGCCTGCCGGTTGCAGTCCCAGAGCTGCACCCGGGTGCCGTTGGCGCGGGAGGCGTTGGGCACGTCGAGGCACCGGTTGGACTGCGCGCCGACGATCAGGCTGGCGGCACCGGGCGGACTGCTGGTCGGTGAGCCGGTAGGCGTCTGGGACGGGGTCGGGGGCGGGGTGTCCGACGGCGTCGGCGGCGGGGTGGTCGGCGTCGACGGCAGCAGCGGGCAGGTGCTGCGGTAGCTGACCACGCCGTTGTTGTCCGCCAGCGGGCAGAGGAACTGGCTGTACCGGGCGTCGTTGTCGACGAACATCTTGAGGAACGGCAGCATGGTCCGGATCAGCACCGGGTTCGACCGGCCGACCATGAACCCGTGGTCGGCCCCCGCGACCTCCAGGTAGGCGCTCTCCGTCGTGGCCGGGAGGCTGTTGTACAGGCCGGTGGCGTAGGACGGGGTGACCACGGTGTCCGCCTGCCCGGCGAAGACCATCGTGGGCACCCGGTCGTTGGCCAGGTTCGACGACGGCGAGTACGGCGCGATGCCGACCGCCGCCTTCAGCGCCGGTCGGCGGAGGGCCGCGCTCAGCGCCCCGCCGCCACCCATCGAGTGACCGGAGACGGCCAGCCGGTTGGGGTCGATCCGGTCCCGCACCGGGCTCTGCTGCACCAGGTAGTCCAGCGCGGCGAGCAACTGGGTGCCCCGGGCGGTGTCGAAGTCGTTGCGGCTGTTGGTCTCGATGCCGATCACCACGAAGCCGTGCGAGGCCAGCCACGGCCCCATCCAGGCCAGCTCGGCGGAGAACAGCGCGTTGTAACCAGGCGAGATGGCGACCGCGCCGAAGGTGCCCTGGCTGGTGTCGGTCGGGTAGTAGATCCGGCCGCCGTTGAAGCCGTACCCGGTCGGGACGGCGACCGAGGTGTTGGCGAACGGGCCGGTCACTGACGCGACGCTGCTCCGGGTGGGGTCGGGGCCCCGCTGGTACGGGTTGTCGGCGGCCGACGCGGTCCCGGTCGTCACCGTCATGGTGAACAACCCGACGACGGCGGCGGCGATCCCGGCGGCGGCGAGCGTGAGCAGCCTTCCCCGCCGGCGGGGGGAGACCCGGGCGGGGCGGGGCTGCGCCGGGGGCGGGGAGTGCGGTGCGTGTCCTCGCACTGTCGGTACCTCCTGGTGGTGGGTGGTGGTGGCCCGCAGCATGCTGTTAACGTTCACGGTCATCGATGGATTTCAGGTTGGCAGGTAATCCCGGGGTTTTCAACCGGTAGTTTCGAGCGTGTTACCCGATAGTTTCGGAGCCCACCTCGACGGGCGGGTACGCGGCGGCCCTCCCCGGACGCCAGGCGTCCGGGGAGGGCCGGTGGTCGCGGACGGGCCGGAGGGCGGTACGGCCCGGGGGCCCGTGGCTCGCGGCCGTCCGTCGGTCAGCTCGCGGTGCAGGAGCGGATCTGCGGCCGGGCGCTGCTGTTGCCGTTCATCATCGTGGTGAAGCCGAAGGTGTTGCCGCTGCCGTTGGACCGCATCGTCATCACGTAACCGGAGCTGTCCCAGCTGGGGGTGCCGTTCCAGGTGGTGTTGACCCGCTGCGGCGCGGTCAGCGCGACCACCACCGTCCAGTTGCTGCCGCCCTGGACCGTCACCGAGGTGTTGTACCGGTCGCCCCACACGTTGGGGTACGTCGCCGTCGCGGTGCACCCGCCACCGGCCGGCGGGGTGGTCGGGGTGCCGGTGGGCGGGGTGGTCGGGGTACCGGTCGGCGGGGTGCCGTCCGGGGCCACCGCCCGGCCGGTGCTCGGCGAGATCATGCCGGGGCAGAGGCCGCGGCTGTTCAGGTTGGCCATGATCTGCGGGATCGCGTCGCGGGTGTTCTGGATGCCGTCGTGCATCAGGATCACCTGGCCGTCCTGGAGCCGGCCGGCGTTGGAGACGATCTGGCTGACGCTCGCGCCGTTCCAGTCCTGGGAGTCGACGTCCCAGATCACCTGGCGCATGCCGAGCGACGAGGCGACCGACTGGAGGGTCGAGTTGGTCTCGCCGTAGGGCGGGCGGAACAACTGCGGCCGTACGCCGGTCGCCGACTGGATCGCCGAGTTGGTCTGGGAGAGGTCGGACTGCATCTGGCTCTGACCCATCGAGGTCATGTGCGCGTGGTTCCAGCTGTGGTTGCCGATCCACATGCCGGCGTCGACCTGAGCCCGGGCGGCGGACGGGTTGCCCTGGACGTTCTGCCCGACGTTGAACATGGTCGCCCGGACGTTGTTGGCACGCAGCACGTTCAGCAGCGTGCCGGTGCTGCCGGTCGGGCCGTCGTCGAAGGTGAGACCGACGTAGCCGTTGCAGGCGGCGGCGCTGGACGGGGTGGCGGAGACCGCGACGCCGACGGCGCCCAGCGCCACGGTGGTGGCGAGCACCGCCAGCCGGACGGTCAGGCGGGAGGCTCGGGAGCGGGACGGGTGGCCGGAGCCACCGGTGCTGGAGATCATGCGCAGGTCCTCCTGGGGGCGGTGCTACCTGGGGCGGGGGTTCTATCGAGATGCATTGATGTCGCTGTGAATCGGAGTATTGCAGCGGGATTTCGAACGCGTCAACGACTTTCGGAAACTTTTCGGAAACGTGTCAGGTCGGGGTGGTCGGGACGGCCGCGTACCGCCGTCGCCCCCGCCGTCCCGGGTCGCCCCGCGCCGGCTACCGCCGCACAGTGGAGCCGTGGACACCGTCGCGGAGCTGACCATCGTCCGGCACGGGCAGAGCGTCGCCAACGTCGCGTTCGCCGAGGCCCACGCGCGGGGCGTCGCCACCCACGGGCTCACCGGGCGCGACGCCGACGTCCCGCTGTCGCCGCTGGGCCGGCGACAGGCCACCCGGCTCGGCCGCTGGCTCGCGGCGCAACCCGCCGACCGGCGTCCCGACCACGTGGTCTGCTCCCCGTACCGGCGGGCCCGGCAGACCTGGGCGCGGGTGGCGGACACCGTTGCCGCCCTCGGTGTCGCCCCGGCCCCGGTCGACCTCGACGGGCGGCTGGTCGACCGGCTCATGGGCGAGCTGGAACTCCTGACCCCGCTCATGATCGCCGAACGGTTCCCCGCCGAGGCGGCCCGGCTCGCCGCCGACGGCCTCCACGCCTACCGGCCACCCGGCGGCGAGACGTTCGACGACGTCGCCGCCCGCGTCCGCGCCGCCCTGGCCGACCTGCACCGCCGGCACGCCGGCCGGCGGGTGTGGGTGGTGGCCCACGACGCCGTGGTCGTCGCCGCCCGGCACGTCCTGGAGGGGCTGTCGTTCGCCGACCTCGACGCGATCCTCGCCACCACCCCGGTCGCCAACACCTCACTCACCCGTTACGTGCCCGTCCACGGCCGCCTCGACCTCGTCGAGTTCGCCGCCGTCCCGCACGCGCCGTGACCGGCTCAGCGGACCGGGTCGGGCCAGGGCCGGGCCGCGCCGGGCACCCCGGCCAGTCGGGCGAACGGCCCACCGGCGGCCAGCAGCACCCCCGGCGGTCCGCTCTCCACCAGCCGTCCCCGGTCGAGCACCAGCACCAGGTCGGCGTCCGCGACCGTCGACAGCCGGTGCGCGATCACCAGCCGGGTCACCGGCAGCGTCCGCAGGCTCGCCTCGACGGCCGCCTCCGTCACCGTGTCCAGCGCGCTTGTCGCCTCGTCCAGGATGAGCAGGGCCGGGTCGGCCAGCAACGCGCGGGCCAGCGCGACCCGCTGCCGCTGCCCGCCGGACAGTCCGACACCGCCGTCGCCGAGGTGGGTGTGCAGCCCCATCGGCAGGGCCGCCACGTCGTCGTGCAGCGCGGCCAGCCGGACCGCCCGGTCGACGGCCGCGTCGGAGGCGTCCGGGCGGGACAGCGTCAACGCCTCGCGCAGGGTGCCCGCGCCGAGGTAGGTCTCCTGCAGGACCACCCCGATCTGCCGGCGCACCGAGGACAGGTCAAGCGTGGCGAGGTCGTGGCCGTCGACGTGGATGCGGCCCTCGGTCGGGGCGTACAGGCCGGTCAGCAGGCCGACCAGGGTGCTCTTGCCGCTGCCGGAGCCGCCCACCACCGCCACCTTGCTGCCGGGCCGGATCACGGCGGTGACGTCGCGCAGCGCCCAGGGCGAGCGCCGGTCGTACCGGAAACCCACCCTGGTGAGGGTGACCAGCCCGGTCAGCCGGGGCGCGGGCGCACCAGGGGTGGGCTGCTCGACAGGTGCGTCCACGATGTCGGCCAGCCGGTCCATGGTGGGGGCGAGCAGGGTGAACGACGGCAGCCGCTGGGCCAGCGCGACCGCCGGGGTGATCGCGGCGACCGCCAGCGCGGACAGGCCGGCGGCCCGGCCCGGCGAGTCGGCCTGCCGGACCGCGACCAGCAGCATCAGCACCGGGCACGCCATCGACCAGGCGGCGAGCAGCGCGTCCGAGACCGCCGCCAGCCGGGCCAGCCGGTGCGCCGCCGACACACCCCGGTCGAACGACTCCTGCCAGCGCTCCCGCACCCGCTGCTGGGCCCCGGCGACCCGGATCGCCGCCATGCCCTGCACCGCCTCGGAGAGCCGGGCCGCCTCCTCACCGGAGGCGAGCAGTTCCTCCCGTTGCAGCGCGCCGGAGCGGCGGCCGACCCACAGCGCCGTGCCCGCCTGCACCGCGATCACGGCGGCGGCCACCAGCCCCAGCACCGGCGCCAGCACGGTCACCACGGTCAGGTAGCCGACCACCAGCAGCCCGTCCAGGGCGGTGGCGACCAGCGCCGACGCCAGCAGGTCCCGGACGCCGGCCACCGCCCGGACCCGGTCGACCAGGTCGCCGGCCGACCGGCGGTGGAAGTACCGGTAGACCACCTCGAACAGCCGGTGCACCGTCTCGGTGCCGAGCCGGCTGCCGATGCGCCGTTGCAGGCTGGTCACGGTCAGCCCCCGGGCCAGGGACAACGCCCCGGTGAGCAGGGCCAGCGCGGCGACGGCGGCGAGCCAGGTCGCCGCCGGGGGCGCGGCGGCGTCGATGAGCGCGGCGGTCGCCCACGGCACGGCCAGGCCGGTCGCGGTGAGCAGCACCGAGGTCGCCGCCAGCAGCGCGAGCAGCCCGGTGTGCCGGCGCAGCACCGGCACCAGCAGGTCGCGCACCGGCGACGGTGCCGCCGGTGCCGGCGGAGCGGGACCGTCGGGTGCGGCCAGCAGCACCACCCCGGTGGTGCCGGCGCAGAACTGGGCGGGGGAGAGCCGTCGGCGGCCAACGGCCGGGTCGACCACGTCGACGCCGTGGCGGCCGGTCCGCTCCACCACCAGGTAGTGGTCGCCGTTCCAGTGGGCCAGCAGCGGCATCGGCAGCTCGCCCAGCCGGGTGGCGTCCACGCGTAGCGCCGGCAGGGCGATCGCCCGGCAACGCAGCCCGTGCTGCTGCGCCTCGTCGCGCAGGTCGCGCAGGCTCAGGCCGTCCCGGCCGACGTCGAGCCGGGCCCGCAGGTACGACACCGGGACCGCCCGGCCGTGGGCGGCGAGCAGCATGGCCAGCGCGCTGGGCCCACAGTCGGTGGCGGCGACCTGGAGCACCACCGGCACCCGTCGCCGGCCGGTCACCGGACCCGGGTCGTCCGGTCCCGGGGCAGCCAGAACCACTCGACGTCGGTGCCGGCCCGTCGCTGCGCCAGCCACTCGTCGAACATGGCCCGCTCGACCAGCGCCCGGGTGTCGTCGTCGAGGACGGCCGGCTCGCGGTCGACCACCACCGCCGTCACCGCCGTACCGGCGATGGTGGTCGGCACCGGCCCGGTGGCGTCGCGCAGCTCCGGCGGGGCCGCGACCGCCACCGTCCGCAGGGTGCCGGCGGCCCGGCCGGCACGGACGGCGTCGGCCACCGCCGCGAGCGCCGTCGCGCGGTCGGCGGGGGGCGTCCCCTCGGCGGTCCAGGCGATCAGGAGCCGGTCGAACGTGGACCGGTGCGCGGCGAACCACTCCGGCAGCCGGTCACCCACCACCCGGGCACGGAGCCGGGCGACCGCCACGGTGTGCGCGATCAGGTCGGCGAAGTCCTCGGCGGTGAGCCCCCGGTCGGCGAGCCACCGCGCGGTCGACTCGGCGTCGAGCAGCCCCTTGGCCCGGCGGTACGCGTCGGCCGCCGCCTGGAGCTCGTCGTCGTCGACCTCGACCGGGTGCTGCTCCAGCTCCTCGGCTACCAGGCCGGTGTCGACCAGCCGGGCGAGCACCTCGTGGTCGTACCAGAGGAAGTCGAGGGCGGTGAGCGCCTCGCCCACCCGCAGCGTGCGGGTGCCGACCCGGGCGAGGTGGTGGTCGGAGTGCCGGACCGCCCCGCGCAGCGGCCAGGGCAGTGCCGGCGTCGGGCTGTACGCCACGGAGACCGTGCCGGCGGGTTCGCGCAGCAGCACGTCGAAGGAGACGGACCCGTCGGCCACCTCCTCGTCGCGCACGACCGCCGGATCGGCACCGGGCCAGCGTTCCCGCAGCGGGGTGAGGCGTCGGCGGGCCTCGGGCAGGCCGGCGCGGTCGACGGTCAGCTCCCGTACGAGGGTGACGGCGGCGTCGAGCAGGGCCGGGTCCAGGGTGGTCACGTGGTGGCTCCGTTGGTGGGGGCGGGCGTGGTGAGCAGGTCGACCACGGCGGCGGTGATGGGCAGCCCGGTCTCCTCCTCCACCCACAGGTACTGGCCGGTGGGGTTGATCTCGATGTAGACGTACCGGCCGTCGGGGGTGACGATCAGGTCGAGGGCGCTGTAGCGCAGGCCGAGCGCGCGGGTCAGCGCCTTGCACCTGGCGGCGACGTCGTCGGGCAGGTCGTAGCGGCTCAGCGGGGTGTTCCGGTCGTCCTGGCGACGCCAGTCGTGCCGGGCGTGGTTGGACCGCTGGGAGTCGATGGCGGCGGTGAACACCCGGTCGCCGACGACGGTGACCCGCAGCTCGACCCGCTTGGGCACCCGTTCCTGCGCGATGAGGGGGCAGTGGCGTACCCCGTCGACGTGGCCGACGTCGCGGTGGGTGACCGGTTCGGTGAAGCGCATCAGTTCGTCGCGGAGGCTGGTCAGCCCGACCTGCTTGGTGATCATCCGGCCGCCGGTGTGCGTGAACAGGTCGAGCACGTCGCGGGGGTCGTTGCCGACGGCGGTCGCCGGCACGTCGAAGCCGAGGCGCAGGGCGAGCTGGAGCTGGCGGACCTTCTGCTGGGCCCGCAGCACCACCGGCCGGGCGGCGGGCAGCGCCGGCACGTCGAGGGTCTCCCAGACGTCGCCGACGAACTGCCGGCTCTCCTGGACCACGAAGCCGGCGTGGGGTTCGCCCAGGTGGGGCGGGGCGACCGGGACGCCGGGCCGGCGGAACCAGACGGCGGTCACCGCGTCGAGGTCGACGGTCCCGCCCGGGCCGGCGTGCCGGACCAGGGTACGGGTCAGCCGACCGTCCCGGATGGTCACCGACAGTGAGGCGCGGGACGGCACGTCGGCCGGGTCGAAGCGGACCCAGCTGACGCCACGCCGGCCCAGCTCCACCTCGGCCGCGTCGGCGTGCACGTCGTCGGGGGCGGTCAGGATGAGGATCATGAGTGCTCCGGGCGGGGGGCCGCCGACGTCCGGCCACCTCGGTGGGCCGGACCGCCGACGGTGACGGATCAGTCGAAGTCGGTGTCGGTGTCCGGTCGACCCCCGCCGGGGATGTCGTCGATGGTCTTCGACGAGCCCGCCCCGTTGCGGGGCAGCCCACCGAGCATCCGGGCGAGCTGGTCGTCGGCCAGCTCCACCCCGTCGGCGGGAATGGTGTCGATCTCCACGGTCCTACGCTTCATGGTGCTACCTCTATCCGTTCGCGAACGCCCACCGGCCGGCTGGACCGGCAGGTGCATGCAGTCTGGGCGGCCCGGGGTGACCTGGGCACCAGGGAAATCCCCAGGGTTGGCCCCGGGTTCTACGCTCAGCCGGTGTCCACCGAGATCACGGCCGAGCGCCTGCTGTCGGCGGCCGACCGTGCCGACCCGGACGAGGCCGCGCGCCTGCTGTTCCGGGCCTTCCTCACGCTGTCCCGCACCGCCGACAGCGACCAGTTGCTTCCGCTGCTGACCCGGGTGCGGCAGGCCCACGAGGCGAGCGGCTCGGCGCGTACCGCACTGATCTACCGCACCCTGGCGGGGACGGCGGCCACCCGGGCCGGCCTCGCCGAGGGCCCGGAGCACCTCGACGCCGCCGTCCGGATCTTCGACGAGCACGCCTTCGGCGACGACCCGGTGCTGGTGGAGTGCGCGTTGACCGCCGTGATGACGCTGATGCGTCCGGACGAGGCGCGCCGGTTCGCCCCGCTGCTCGCCGGCCTGGACCTGCCGCCCGCCGACCGGGCCCGGCTGCTCGCCCTGGTCGGGGTCGGTGACTGCTGGGCGGGCAACCTGGTCCGGGGCCAGGCCGAGTTGCGGGAGGCGGCCCGGCTGGCCGCCCAGTGCGGCACCCCGGACGTGCAGGCCGAGGCGACCTCCTGGCTGGCCAAGTGCGACGCGTTGCGCGGTGACCTGGACGATGCCGCCGTCCACCTGGACCAGGCCCGCGAGCTGGCCGCGCAGGTCGGTTCGGCCTGGGTGGCCCGCCACCTGCCCGAGTGCACGGCCGCGCTGGCGTTCGTCCGGGGTGACCGGGAGACCTGGGCCGGGCTGCTCGAACTCGTGGTGGCCAGGGACGTCGGGGTGACCGCCGGCCTCCAGTACGAGCACCGCTGGGAGTTGGCCACCCACCACGCCCTCGCCGGCCGCTCCCGGCTGGCCGGCGACCTGCTCGCCGGGGTCGACGACCCGCCCGCCTCGTGGCCGGGCGGACCGGTGCTGCCGGCGTGGCGGGCCTGGATCCTCGACCCGGGCACGGCCACCACGGCGACCCTCACGGCGGCGGTGGAGCTGCTGACCCGCCCGGTCGAGCAGTTGCTCGCCGCCCGGGTGGCCTGGCTGCTGGGCGTGCACCACGGGCGGGCCGGCCGGCGGGGCGAGGCGGCCCGGCTGCTGGAGCAGGCGTGCGCGGGGTACGCCCGGACCGGTGCCGCCGGGATGCTCACGCTGGTGATGCGGGATCTGCGGTCCCTCGGTACGACCCCGGCGGGTGCCGGTACCCCGCTGGTCGTCGACCCGCCGTTCCCGGTGCCGGCCGGTGGGCCGACGCTGACCGAGGCCGAGGCCCGGGTCGCCACCGCGATCGCCAACGGGCTCAGCAACCGGGAGGCGGCGCAGCGGCTCTTCGTCTCGGTGAAGACGATCGAGTTCCACCTGGGCAACATCTTCCGCAAGCTCGGCGTCCGTAACCGTACGGAGTTGGCGGCCAGGCGGGCCCGTACCCGCTGAGCGTGCCGCCGGTCCGTGGTCGGGCCGTCGCGCAGGGTCCACGACCCCCGGGCTGGGCCCGACACCTGTCGCAGATCGAATCCATTCGATATAGCATCACGGCAGGGCAGCGTCACCCCGCACGGGCGTAGGACGCGGAGTGTTCGCCATCCACCGGGCGGACCGGGCAGCCGACCGGTGGTCACCGACGAGGGCGCGGCCGGGTCGACACCGGCTCGACGTCCCCCTGTGACGTGCTGGTCCCGCCGCAGGCATGGAGTCCCGGTCGTCGATCCCACGAGCGGTCGACCGGTCGCGTGCCGTCCCGACGGTGACCGGACGGAACACCGAGGAGGAAACGCACAGATGAACGACGTACCCGCTCGACCGCAACGCCGTACCAGGAGGGCCAGCCGGCTGCTGCTGGGCGGCGCCTGCGCCCTGGCGATCACCGTGTCGTCGATGGCCGTGGCGACCCTGGCCCACGCCGACCTCAGCGGACCGCCCGGGACCACGCTGAAGGCCGCCGCCGAACGTAGCGGCCGGTACTTCGGGGCCGCGATGGGGTCGGACCGGCTCAGCGACTCCGGCTTCCTGAACATCGCCAGCCGTGAGTTCGACATGATGACGGCCGTCAACGAGATGAAGCCGGACGCGACCGAGCCCAACCCCGGGCAGTTCGACTTCAGCAGGGGTGACGCGATCTACAACTGGGCCACCCAGCGCGGCATGCGGTTCCGGGGCCACACCCTGGCCTGGCACGCCCAGCAGCCGAGGTTCTGGGGCAGCCTGAGCGGCAGCGCGCTGCGGCAGGCGATGATCAGCCACATCAACGGCGTGATGGCCCACTACAAGGGCAAGCTCTACGCCTGGGACGTGGTGAACGAGGCGTACGCCGAGAACGGCACCCGCCGCTCCTCCAACCTCCAGTCCACCGGCAACGACTGGATCGAGGTGGCGTTCCGCACCGCGCGGGCCGCCGACCCGTCGGTGAAGCTCTGCTACAACGACTACAACATCGAGAACTGGACGTACGCCAAGACGCAGGGCGTCTACAACATGATCAAGGACTTCAAGGCGCGCGGTGTGCCGATCGACTGCGTCGGCCTGCAGACCCACTTCACCGGTGGCAGCTCGCTGCCGGGCAACTTCCAGACCACGCTGTCCAGCTTCGCCGCCCTCGGGGTGGACGTGGCGCTGACCGAGGCCGACGTCACCAACGCCTCGACCAGCCAGTACCAGGGCCTGACCCAGGCCTGCATGAACGTCCCGCGCTGCGTCGGCATCACCACCTGGGGCATCCGGGACAGCGACTCCTGGCGGGGCAGCGAGAACCCGCTGCTGTTCGACCGCAGCAGCAACCCGAAGCCGGCGTACACCGCCGTCCTCAACGCGCTCAACTCGGCCTCCACCACCGTCCCGGGGACCTCGACCCCGCCGCCCACCACCCCGCCGACGACGCCGCCGACCACCCCGCCCACCACGCCGCCGACCACCCCACCGACCACCGCTCCGCCGACCACGCCGCCGCCGACCGGGCAGCCGGGCGGCTGCGCCGCGACGTACCGCACGGTCAGCAGTTGGAACGGCGGCTTCCAGGGTGAGGTCGTCGTGGCCAACACCGGCTCCACCGCCATCACCGGCTGGACGGTGCAGTTGACGCTGGCCGGCGGGCAGACCATCGCCAACGTCTGGAACGGCAGCAACACCGGCACCAGCGGCACGGTCAGCATCCGCAACGCGGACTACAACGGCTCCATCGGCGCGAACGCCTCGACCACCTTCGGGTTCCTGGTCAACGGCAACAGCAGCACCGCGCCCGGCAACCTCTCCTGCACCAGTTCCTGACGGCGGGCCGTCCCGACGCCGGCCGGGCCCGGAGCACCCGCTCCGGGCCACGGTCGGCGGCGCGCCGCCTGTCGATTCTTGCCGGTGCTTCTGCCTGTTCCCGGGGCGGCGGAATCACTTGACTCATGGTCATGACGCAAACCTGGAACGCGACCCGCCGCTCGGTGGTCGCCGGCGTGCTGCTCGGCGCCACGGTGGTGGTCGGTCCGCTGACGGCACCCTCGAACGCCGCCCCCAGCCAGCCGTTCGGCGCGTCGGCGACCGCGCCGACGGCCGGGAACGACCGCTCCCTGCTCGACCTGATCCCGGCGCAGGCCCGGGACCGGATGCTCGCCCAGGCCCCGCTGGTCGACGCGGCCAACGTCGTGCGCACCGCCGTCGAGGCCGGCGCGCCGCGTGGCTACGCCGGCATCGGACTGGTGGACGACCACGTCACCCTCTGGTGGAAGGGCGCCCTGCCCGGTGACGTCGCGGCGGCGGTGGCCACCGCCCGCCGTACCGCCCCGGTCGAGGTCGTCGGGGCCACGTACTCCCGCACCGAGTTGAAGCGGGCGGCGGCGAAGCTCGCCCCCGTGGTGGACGCCGACCCGAAGGACGCCGCGCACGCCGTCCGGCTGCGTACCGACGGCTCCGGAATCGAGGTCGCCGTCGACCCGAAGATCAGCGCCAGGCAGCCGAAACTACCGGCGACCGGGGTCGCCACCCGCACCGTCGTCCGGGAGCGGATGGTCGAGCGGTCCCGGTACAACGACGCCGCGCCGTACGACGGCGGGATCGGCATCGGCCTGACCACCTACGGCTGCACCGCCGGTTTCGGCGTCCGCAACCACACCACCAACGTGGGCTACCTGCTCACCGCGGAACACTGCGGCCCGATCGGGCAGCCCTGGCACGTCGCCTGGAACACGAGCACCAACACCGGCACGCTGGTCGGCTACTCGGTCGCCAGCAACGACGACCACGACACCATGCTGGTCTCCACCTCCTCGCCGGGTAGCCACATCTACGTCGGCGGGCAGAACGACGAGGTGCGCGCCGAGGTGACCGGCTGGACCGAGGTCTTCCCCGGGCAGCTGCTCTGCCAGTCGGGGTACACCTCGGCCGGTGAGCTCGGCGGGCCGGTCTGCAACCTGCGGGTCGAGTTCCACTACGACGACATCGAGGACCTGGTCGAGGCCACCCAGCTCGACGGCGACGAGTCGGCCCGGGGCGGCGACAGCGGCGGGCCGGTCTACTACGTCAACCCCAACGGCACCGTCCTCGCGGCGGGCACCACCACCCGGTCGGCCGGTCCCGGCTTCGGTTTCCAGGACTTCGCCACCGCCCGGGACGACTACGGCGACATCCGGCCGGCGACCGCACTGGCGAGCACCTGCCGCGTCTCGTACGTGGTGACCAGCTCGTGGGGCACCGGCTTCAACGCCAGCGTCACCGTCTACAACGACGGCCCGGCCGTCAACGGCTGGTCGCTCGGCTGGACCTTCCCCGGCAGCCAGCTCATCCAGGGTCACTGGAACGGCGTCTTCCAGCAGACCGGCGCGGCGGTCACGGTGGGCAACGAGAGCCACAACGCCAACATCCCGACCAACGGCGCGGTGAGCTTCGGCTTCACCGCCGACGGTTCCCCCGCCGTCCCGGTGCCCTTCACGCTCAACGGCACCACCTGCAACTGACCGGTCCGGCTGCGGTGGGACGCCGCAGCGGGTGAGCACCCGAGGGCCCCGCCGGGCTGACCGGCGGGGCCCTCGCCCGTGCCGTCGGTCGACCCGGCCGGCCCGCTCCGCCGGGGTGAGCTGCACTGACGGTTGTCGATATTGCTAGGGCGGGACGGGCGTGCTGGAATGGCTCACAGCACCGCAGCACGGGGGCAACCGCGCTGGGGAACCGGTGTGCGCGGGAGCAGCGCGGTGCCGGCAGCACGCCGCCTCGGACGGTGCGTGCCGTACGCCGGGCCATCGCCACGACGACGGGCAGTCGACCCGCCGGCCGGCAGTTCCACCGGCCCCGCCCACCGGCAGCGATCCCCCATGGAGGACGACCATGCGCAGTTCCCTCGCGGTTCTCACCGCGGCCCTGATCCTCGGCGTCACCGCCGGCAGCGTCCCGGCCGGTGTCTCGGACGCCGCCCCGCGCTCGTGCCACCGCGACCTGTTGTTCTGCGAGGACTTCGAGCGCCTGCCGCCCGGGGGCCCCAGCACGCTGAAGTGGGGCGTCGACACCCGCCACGGCACGCTGACCGTCGAGCGCGCCAGGCACGGCAACCAGGTGCTGCACGTCCGGACCGTCGACAACGGCCGGGCCTTCCTGCGGGTCGACGACTTCGCCGCGCCGGGCAACCGTTTCTACGGGCGGATGCGGCTGCGCGTCGACGCCTTCCCGACCGCCCCGGACTGGGCGCACTTCACGCTGGTGGAGGCGACCGGCAGCGGCAGCGCGGAGGTCGTCCGCCCGATCGGCGGCCAGTACGCGCCCACCGTCCCCGGCACCTTCTGGGGGGTGGGCGCGGACGGTGGCCCGACCGGCGACTGGACCAACTGGCGGGAGTCGGCCCCGGTCACCGAGGACACCTGGCAGTGCTTCGAGTGGAAGCTCGACCCGACGGACAACCGGGTCGCGGTGTGGATCGACGGGGTGGCGAACCCGGAGCTGACCGCCTCCACCACCGACCACGGCGGCAACGACGTCCCGTTCGTCCTGCCGGCGGTGGACACCGTGAAGATCGGCTGGCAGCTCTACCAGGGCGGCACGACGCCTGGTGAGTTCAACCTCTGGATCGACGACATCGCGCTGTCCACCAGGCGGCTCGGCTGCTGACACCCGGCTGCTGACACCCGGCTGCGGCGACCGACCGCCGACGGGCGGACCGGCCGGGGGCCGAGCGGTCCCCGGCCGGCACCGTCCGATCCGGAGGGTCGGGGCTCCGGTTCGGTGCCGGGAGCGGGTTTCCCGACCGGGGCGGCGGGGGTAGAGACGGCACCGTCCGTCAGCCCACCGTCGAGGAGAGTGTCATGTCGGTACAGGCGTTCCTCTATGTCGTCGCGGTCATCCTGCTCGTGCTCGCCGCGCTGCCCATTCCCAGCCGTGGCGTCTCGCTCGCCCTGCTCGGGGCGGCGTGCGCCCTGCTGGCCTACGCCTGGCCGGTGATCACCGGCTGACCGGCGGCGGGTGGTGGTGCGGGCCCAGGTGACTGCGCTCACCCTCGTGGTCGAGGATGCAGAGGATCTCGGCCGGGCCGTCGTGCGCGCCGAACGCGTGCGGGACCAGGGTGGAGAACTCGGCGGCCTCGTTGGTGCCGACGAGGATCGTCCGCTCGCCGAGGCGCAGGACGATCGTGCCGGACAGCACGGTGAACCAGTCCCGCCCCGGGTGCACCCGCAGGTCGGTCGGGACGTCCCGGGTGATCCGCAGCTTGGCGACCGTCTGGTTGCTGTCCCGGGACAGCAACCAGGTGGTGACGCCCCGGTTCTCGTCGCAGTGCGGGCGGATCACGACGTCGTCGTCGGCGTCGGACTCGACCAGCCGGTCGAGCGTGATGCCGAGCACCCGGGCGATGGTGGCGACCTGGTCCAGGGCGATCCGGCGGTGCCCGGTCTCGATCCGGCTGAGCGTGGAGGGGCTGATCAGGCAGCGCCGGGCCAACTCCTCCAGCGACCAGCCGCGGGCCAGCCGCAGGCTGCGTACGCGCTGACGGACCAGGTCCTCCAGATCCCTGTCTTGCTTCATGCGCAAGATGCTATGCCGTAGGGGCATGGCCCGGCTACCGTCGCCGCATGGCACACGACCACCTGATCGAGCTGCTCGACCTGGACGCCGAGGTCCTGCACGACTACTTCCGCGACGTGATCGGCTGGGTCGGCCGGGAGGCCGTCGGGCAGCCCCACGTGGTCGACCTGGGGGCCGGCAGCGGCACGGCCTCCCTCGCCCTCGCCCGGGAGCTGCCCGACGCCACCGTCACCGCGGTCGACCTCTCCCCGGAGATGCTGGCCCACCTGCGTTCCCGGGCCGACGCGGCCGGGCTGGGCGACCGCATCCGGACCGTGCAGGCCGACCTCGACCAACCCTGGCCCGACCTCGGGCCGGCCGGGGTGATCTGGGCCGCCGCGTCCCTGCACCACCTGGCCGATCCGGCGACCGCGCTCGCCTCGGCGTTCGGCGCGTTGCGGCCGGACGGGCTGCTGGTGGTCGCCGAGGTGGACGCGTTCCCCCGCTTCCTCACCGGCACGCCGGGCGAGCAGGTGGAGCGGCGGGTGCACGCCGAGGCGGCGAAGCGCCGGCACGAGGCGGGCCTGCACATGCACGAGAACTGGGGGGAGCGGATGACACAGGCCGGCTTCCGCTCGGTGACCGAGCGGCGTTTCGACATCGACCTGCGCCCCCCGTTGCCCGCCGCCGCCGTCCGCTACGCGCAGGTCTCGCTGGGCCGGATGCGGCACGGGCTGGCGGACCGGCTGTCCCCGGCCGACCTCGCCGCCCTCGACGCGGCCGTGGCGGGACTGCCGGGCCGCGACGACCTCAGCGTCCGTACCGAGCGGACGGTCTGGCTGGCCCGCCGCTGAGCACCGGCCCGTGGCGGCCGGGCGGGTCAGGCGCAGCCGCGGTACTGCAACGCGGCGTCCTTCATGTACGCCCAGAGCGGCAGGCCGTTCCAGTAGTCGTAGGTCAGCGTCCAGCCGTTGGCGGTGTTGCCGGTCGGGCCGGTGACGACCTGCCCGTAGCGGCGGGTGCCGTACAGGGTCGACTCGTTGGGCGCGGTGTACATGCCCGCGTAGTCCCAGACGACGGTGAAGCTGCTCGTCGTGCAGGCCGCCTGCGCCGCTCCGGCCGGTGCCAGGGCCGTCAGGGTCGTCGCCGCCAGGCAGGCCGCGAGGGTACGCAGCAGATGTCGTCGGATGGTCATCGGGTCCTCCACCGGATCGTCGGGGATGGATCTGTCACTCGGAGGCTAGACCATCGGGCGGTGGTCGGGGAGCCGATCACGGTCGCCCTCCCGTGCGGGTGGTCCGCACCGCCCCCGCCGCGATTGCCCCCCGCCATTCCGATCGATTATTCCGCTGGCGGTTGACCATTCAACATCTGCGCCGGCAAAAATTGCCTCAGCGTGCGGTGCCGCCGCATTCGCCATTATTGGCAATTTCGGAGCCGAGAATCCCACGAATCCTTGCCTGACGACAACTGCGCTTGACCGTCATCAATTACAGCGTTAACGTGTGTTAAGGCTGGAGGTCGTACGGCAGGCCTGACGTCATGCAGGTCCGGTAGTGCGACAGGCTCGGTGGCGAGCGTCGGCCGCCCCGCCCGGGACGGCGCAGAAAGCCGGGCGAAAGCCGCCGGAAAATGATCTGAAAAGCCTCCCCGTGGCCCCCTCGCGGCCCGGGCCGGCACGCTGCGGTGAAGCGCCGGCACCCGTCCGGTGAGCCACCGTGGAAAAGATCGGGCAGCGGCCCCGCAATTGCGGTGCCGCGCGCCCCGCGAAACGACCGCACATTATCGACCGCGACGGAAGAAGCTGGGTGGAATACCGTGAAGCTCCTGATGGTCGCCATGCCCTGGCAGGGTCTCGACACCCCGTCCAGCGCGCTGGGAATCCTGGGGCAGTGTGTCCGGAGGCACGCCGCCGACTGGGAGATCGACGAACTGTACGCCAACCTCCGGTGGGCCGAGCACCTGCTCGTCGAGAGCGGCGGCACCCTCACGCCGACCGACTACGGCAACGTGGCGGACCAGGTGTTCCACGGCGTCGGCGACTGGGTCTTCACCCCGGCGCTGTACGACGTCGACAGCTACCGGGTCACCGAGTTCGCCGAGTTCCTCAGGCAGCGCGGCGTGGAGCCGGACGCCCCCGTGGCCATGCAGCGGCACGCCCGTGGGTTCGTCCGACGGCTCGCCGAACAGATCGCCGCCGATCCTCCTGACCTGGTCGGCTTCACCAGCACCTTCATGCAGAACGTGCCCTCCCTGGCGTTGGCGCGGGAGCTGAAACGACTCGTGCCGGGCATCCGCACCGCGATGGGCGGCAGCAACTGCGACGGGCTCCAGGGCCCGGCCCTGCACCGCAACTTCCCCCAACTCGACTTCGTGCTCAGCGGCGAGGGCGAACGCTCGCTGCCCATGCTGCTCGACCGGATCGCCTCGGGCGCCGACCTCGCGGACGTGCCGGGGCTCAGCTGGCGGCACGAGGGGCGGACGGTGGTGAATCCGCCGGCACGCGGCGCGCTGCCGTTCGCGATGGTGCCCGCGCCCAACTACGACAGCTACTTCCGGGCCCTGGCGGAGACGTCGTTCGCGCCCCAGGTCCGGCCGATGGTGGTCCTGGAGACCTCGCGGGGCTGCTGGTGGGGCGAGGTCCACCAGTGCACGTTCTGCGGGCTGAACGGATCGAACATCGACTTCCGCAGCAAGGCCCCCGACCGCATCGCCGGTGAGGTGGTGGAACTGGCGCAGCGGTACCGGGTCCTGGACCTCATCATGGTCGACAACATCCTGGACATGAAGTACCTGAACACCGCCATCCCGGCGATGGCCGCCCTCGACTGCGACCTGCGGGTGCACTACGAGATCAAGTCCAACATGACCCGGGACCAGCTGCGCAGCCTGAAACAGGCGAACGTCACCTACGTGCAGCCCGGCATCGAGAGCCTGAGCAGTCACGTGCTGCGCCTGATGGACAAGGGCGTCAGCGCCGCGCACAACGTCCGGATGCTGCGCGACGGTCACGACCTCGGCCTCAACGTCACCTGGAACATCCTCTACGGCTTCCCCGGCGAGACCGAGGACGACTACCGCCGGCTGCTGGGCAAGTTCGCCACGCTGGAACACCTCCAACCGCCGACCGGGGCCTGGCGGATAGCGCTGGAACGCTTCAGCCCCTACTTCGAGGACCCGACCCAGGGGTTCATGTACCGCCGGCCGGCCGAGATATACGACTTCATCTACCAGGTCCCGCGCGACGAGTTGTACGACCTGGTCTACCTCTTCGACACCCGCGACCAGGGCATCGTCGGCCCGATCGAGGACGAGCTGAAGCAGGGCGTCGAACGCTGGGCGCAGGCGTACCGGGGCGGCGACCTGTCCTACTGGGTCGACGACCGGGGCCGGGTGACCATCGAGGACCGCCGGGCCAGCTGGCCCGAGGAGACGATCGAGCTGGACGACGTCCACAGCAACGTCTACCTCGGCATGTTCCAGGTCGCCGGCCGGGCGGGCATCGCCCGACGGCTCGCCGACAGCGGGCACCAGGTCACCGGCGACGGGCTCGACCGGATGCTCCGCTGGTTCGTCGACCGTGGCCTGGCCTTCGAGGACGAGGAACGGTACGTCGCCGTCGCCCTCGACGTCGACCCGTACCGCCGGAAGCTGATCGACGGCAGGGAGGTGGTGGCGTCCCGATGAGCACGTCACTGACGATCGACGACCTGCGGGCCCCCGGCGGCCCCGCCCCGGCGGGCGGCCGGCCGGCCACGCTCACCCTCGACCCGGCGGAGCTGCCCACCAGCGGGGAGTTCGCGGAGCTGCTGACCAGGGTGCCCGTCGGCGGGGTACGACTGGCGGAACCCGTCGACCTGTCCGCACTGCCCGACCGGACCGCCGCGCGGATCGTCGCGTTGCTGCGCGAGTGCTCCTCGATCGGCGTACCTGTCACCTGGTCGCTGGTCCTGGACGCGGAACGGCGGCACCTCGTGCGGCACCTCGACCACCTGCCCGCCCCCGTGCGGGCGACGGTGCGCGGCAGCGGGACCACGGCGGTCGACAGCTGGCGCTCCACCCGGACGTTCGGCCTGCTCCACTTCCGTCGGGGCCCGGGGTTCCTGGCCGTCGTCGACCAGCGTCAACGGCCCGTGCGCCGGCTGGTCCTGGACGATCCCACCCGGATCGACGTCTTCCTCCGGGCGCTGCCGGGCTGCCCGTGGGCCGAGCTGACCGCCGGGCCGGCCGAGGCCGCCGCCGCCCGTCGGCTGGTGGACGACGGGCTGCTGCTGCGCCTCGGCGACCACTGCGTGACGCTGCCGGTGCACATGCGTTCGTGGCCGCTGGGCGCGGCCCTGCTGGGCGGCACCCTGGCCTCGGCGGGGAAGAAGCGCGACGACGCACCCGACCCGGCCGACGCGGACCCCGTCCCGGGAGGACCGGGCGACCTGCCCCGGGTGGTCCGGTTCGCCCCCGCCGCCGCCCGCCGTTTCGTCGCCGACGCCGTACGGGAGTACCGGCGGTGTCTGGACAGCCGGGACGCCGACGGCGTGCCCCACCACCCGCCCCGCGCGTCGGCGCTGCTGTTCGGGCAGGTGGACGACGCCGCGCTCACCGTCACCGACATCGAGTTCGTGCCGAACGTCAGGGGCCGGGACGAGAGCGTCATCGCCGAGTTCGAGGAGCGGATCGCCCCCCGCTTCGGCGAGGTCTACCGGGACACCGAACGCGGG
Source organism: Micromonospora wenchangensis (assembly GCF_002210435.1). Lineage (GTDB taxonomy): Bacteria > Actinomycetota > Actinomycetes > Mycobacteriales > Micromonosporaceae > Micromonospora > Micromonospora wenchangensis. The sequence goes on along the minus strand of NZ_MZMV01000004.1, from coordinate 57,436 downwards.
TTCTGGTGCGCCGACGAGGGGGTGCTGCGGGCCATCAAACAGCACTCCGTGAACGGTCGGGAACTGCTCGGCTCGGTGCACTCCCACCCGAACTGGCACGAGATCGGCCCACCGCACGAACGCGGGCAGCGGCTCAGCGAGCAGCCCACCGGGATGGACGAGTACCTGTTCCGCCAGTCCGGCTGGCCGGTGAACGTGATCTGGTACGTCCGGGCCAGCGGTGACCGGCTGATCCACCGGGTGGCGGGCTGGCGGCCCGGACCGCAGGGGTGCGAGCCGCTGGACGTACGCCTGCCGTCGGCGCTGCGTACCGAGATCGAGATCGAGTTTCCACCCTGACCGCCGCGCCGCGACCGCCGGTGACGTCAGGAAACCTGTCCAGGAGGGACCCAGTCATGTCCGAATCTGCCCATGGCACCGGCGCACCGTCGCCGGTGCCCGTCGTGACCGTCAAGGTCCCGGCGGCCTTCCACGCGCTGACCGGCGGTCGGCGGCTGTTCTCCGTCGAGGGCGACAGCATCCACGAGGTGCTCGTCCGGCTCGACCGTGCCGCCCCGGGGCTGCTCGACAAGATCGTGGACGGGGACCAGCGGGTCAAGCGCTACGTCAACGTCTACCTCAACGACGACGACATCAGGGGCCTCGACGGCCTGGAGACGAAGGTCGGCCGGGACGACCTGGTCTGGATCATCCCGGCGGTGGCCGGTGGCAGCGGCGAGCCGGGAGGTCGGGGGTCACGATGACGGAGGTGCTGCCCACGACGTACTTCACCGACCCGGGGGACTCGCCCCACGCGGCGACGACGGAGTTGCGCTCCCGGTGCCCGGTGCACCGGATGGACGTCCCGCCCGGCGCCGAGGCGTACGCCGTCCTCGCGAACCGGGTCGTCGAGGAGGCGTTCGGCGACCCACGACTGTCCAAGCAGATCGAGAACCTGCCCGCCCGGTACCGGGACAAGGCGGCGACCAACAGCCTGCTGGTCGTCGGCAACCTGGGCTTCGCCGACCCGCCGAAGCACACCCGGCTCAAGAAGCCGATCAGCCGCGCGTTCCTGCCCGCCGTGGTGGCCCGGCTCCGGCCGCGCATCCAGGCCGTCGTCGACGACCTCATCGACGCGTTCCCCGACGGCGGCGAGATCGACCTGGTGACCGCGTTCGCGCTGCCGTTGCCGCTCATCGTCATCTGCGAGTACCTGGGCATCCCGGTGCAGGACCGGCCGCTGTTCCAGCGGTGGAGCTACGTGCTCAGCCAGGACCCGTTGCAGCACGCGGAGAGCGAACTGAAGGCGGCGAGCGACGAGTTCTCCGACTACTTCACCGCCCTGGTGGCGCAGCGGCGGGCGAACCTCGGTACCGACCTGCTGAGCGAACTCGTCCGGGCCCGGGACGACGACGCGCTCACCGACCGGGAGCTGTTGTCGACGATCCTGCTGCTGATCATCGCCGGGCACAAGACGGTCGCGAACATGGTCGGCAACGGCACGCTGCTGCTGCTGCGGCACCCCGACCAGCTCGCGATGCTGCGCGCCGACCCGGGCGGAATCCCCGGGGCGATCGAGGAGATCCTGCGCTACGAGGGGTCGGCGGGCTGGGCCTCGTTGCGGGTCGCCACGCAGGACATGCGCCTCGGCGGGGTGGACATCCCCCAGGGCAGCTTCGTGCACCTGTCGCTCTCCGCCGCCGGCCACGATCCCGAGGTGTACGACGACCCGGAACGGTTCGACGTCACCCGTTCGCCGAACCGGCACCTGTCCTTCGGCCACGGCACGCACTTCTGCATCGGGGCCCCGCTGGCCCGGCTCCAGGGCGAGATCGCCTTCTCCACCCTGCTGCGCCGCCTGCCGGACCTCGCCCTCGCGGTGCCCGCCGAGAAGGTCGCCTGGGTGGCGGACAGCTCGCTGAGCCGGGGCCTGGAGGCGCTTCCACTGCGGGTCGGCAGGCGGTTGCCCCGATGACGGCCCGACCGCAGGTGGGCGTCGGGGCGGGCGGTACCGACGCCGGCCCGGCGGGCGGGGACGGCCCGCCGGTCGACGCGAGCATCGCCGTGGTCGGGGCCGGCGGCGTGGGTGGGCACCTCGGTGGCCGCCTCGCCGCCGCCGGGCACGACGTCCGGTTCCTCGCCCGGGGTACGACCCTCGCCGCGTTGCGCCGTACGGGGTTGCGGGTCACCGGCGACGCGGGGGACTGGGTGGCCCCGGCGCTGCGCGCGTCGGACGACCCGCGGGACCTGGGCCCCGTCGACTACGTGCTGCTCTGCGTCAAGACCCCGCACCTGCCCCCGGCCCTGGACGCGCTGGCCCCGCTGGTCGGCCCGGACACCGCGGTGGTCACCGTGCAGAACGGGGTCGAGGCGCCGGAGCAGGTGGCGGCCCGGATCGGCCGCGCCCGGGTGCTGCCCGGCCTGGCCCGGGTGGTCGCCACCCCCGTCGCACCGGGTGAGGTGCGCTACCACGGTCCGCCGGGGGCGCTGGGCTTCGCGGAGTGGGACGGCGGCGCGTCCGACCGGGTGACCCGCCTGCGCGGGCTGCTGCGCCGGGCGGGGGTGGACGTGCTGGAACCGGGCGACATCTGGGCCGCGCTGTGGGCGAAGTTCCTGCTGGTGGTGCCGGTCGGCAGTCTCGGCGCGGCCACCGGCGGGGCGACGGTCGGTGAACTCCGTTCCCGCCCCGGCACCCGCCGGATGCTGGTCACGGGCATGCGCGAGATATACGAGACCGGAATTGCGCTCGGAATCGCGCTGCCGCCGGACGCGCCGGATACGGCGGTGGCGCTGATGGACCGGCAACCGGCGGACAGCACCACCTCCCTGCAAAGGGACATCCTCGCCGGGAGACTGTCGGAGTTCGATGCCTGGACGGGTGCCGTCGTCCGACTGGCGGGGCGGGCCGGGCGACCAGTGCCGCTGCACGCGATGTTGCACGAACTGCTCGCCACGCGCATATCCCGGAGCGTCGGGCAGAAGTGAGGGTCGGCCGTCCGTCGGGTCGGGGCCAACGGCCGAGGTCAGTTCGGTGGTCCGTGCCCGGGAGGCCGTGACGCCGTTTCGGATCGGGGTCCCTTTGCCGTTCCCCGATGCGCGGGCCGTGCAATCATGGCGTCGAGACCGACCCTTCAGGAGATCCTGTGAATACCGCCGTACCCCAGACCGAAGACGCCGGCGCCGCTGCCTCGGCCGGGCCGACCGACACGCTCGGGACGTCCGCCGCGCAGGCCCGCAGCGCCGTGCTGGAGGAGCTGATCCGCAAGGACCCGGGGCGGTTCCGGGTGCTCACCGGTGACCGCCCCACGGGCCGCCTGCACCTCGGTCACTTCTTCGGCACGCTGCACAACCGGGTCCGGCTCCAGGAACTCGGGGTGGAGCTGTTCGTGGTCATCGCGGACTACCAGGTCCTCACCGACCGCGACGTGGCGGACAATCTGCTCCAGCACGTCGAGGAACTGGTCCTGGACTACCTGGCCATCGGGGTGGACCCGGCCCGCAGCACGATCTTCACGCACGGGGCGGTGCCGGCACTCAACCAGTTGATGCTGCCGTTTCTCAGCCTCGTCTCGGTCTCCGAACTCAACCGCAATCCCACCGTCAAGGACGAGATTTCCCACTCGCGGCAGTCGGCGGTCAGCGGGTTGATGTTCACCTATCCCGTCCACCAGGCCGCCGACATCCTGTTCTGCAAGGCGAATCTGGTTCCGGTCGGCCAGGACCAGCTTCCGCACCTCGAACTCACCCGGACGGTCGCCCGTCGTTTCAACGACCGGTACGGTGCCGGTTCGGCGGTGTTCCCCCAGCCCGACGCGTTGTTGTCCAGCGCCCCGCTGCTGCTCGGCACGGACGGCACCAAGATGAGCAAGAGCCGGAACAACGCCATCACGCTGGCCGCCACCGCCGACGAGACCGCCCGGCTGGTCAAGGGGGCGAAGACGGACTCGGAGCGGCACATCAGCTACGACCCGGCCACCCGCCCGGAGGTGTCGTCGCTGCTGCTGCTGGCGGCCCTGTGCCAGGGGCGCAGCCCGGAGCAGGTGGCCGCCGACATCGGGTCGGCGGGGGCCGCGGCGCTCAAGAAGGTCGTCACCGAGTCGGTCAACGAGTACCTGGCCCCGATCCGGGCCCGCCGGGCCGAGTACGGCCAGGACCGGGCCCACCTGCGGGCCGTGCTGAGCGAGGGCAACGAGCGGGCGCGGGCGGTCGCCGACGCCACCCTGGCCGAGGTACGGGCGGCGATGAACACCTGCTACTGACGCCGGCCGTGGCCGGTGGCGGGCCCGGGAAGCCTGCCGCCGGCCACGGCCGGCCCCCGGGTGGGGACCGGTCGCGTCGCCGACGGCAGCGCCCGTGCTCAGGCCTTGCGGGCCACCCCACCGACGATGGTGTGGTAGGTGGCGGTCTGCTTGGTGTCCTCCTCGCCGTCGGGGTGCCACTCGGCCAGCGGGACCAGACCGGGCGGGACCAGCTCCAGGTCGCCGAAGAAGCCGAGGATCTCGTCCCGGGTACGCCACCGGCCGGTGCCCAGCGTCTCGTTGAAGACCTTCTCCACCGCCCGCGCCTTCGCCGAGACCTCCGGCTGGGCCGCACCTGGGTCGTAGAAGTGCGAGATGGCCAGGTAGCTGCCGGAGGGAAGGGCGTCGATCAGCCGGCGGGCCACCCCGGCGGGGTCGTCGTCGTCGTGCAGGTGGTGCAGGATCGCCAGGAGCAGCAGCCCGACCGGCTGGTCGAAGTCGATCAGCTTGCGCTCGCGCAGCTCGGCCAGCAGTTCGTCCGGCTGCCGGACGTCGGCGCCGACCACGGTGGTGGTCCGGGCGTCCGCGAGCAGGGCCCGCCCGTGGGCGAGGGCCATCGGGTCGTTGTCCACGTAGACCACCCGGGCGTCCGGGTCGACCTGGTGGGCGATCTCGTGCACGTTGCCCCGGGTGGGCAGGCCGGAGCCGAGGTCGAGGAACTGGCGGATGCCCGCTTCGGCGGCCAGGTAGCGGACCGACCGGCGCAGGAAGGCCCGGCAGGCCCGCCCGGCCTCCGGCCCGTCCGGGGTGACCTGCATCGCCATCTGGGCGGCGTGCCGGTCGACCGCGAAGTTGTCCTTGCCGCCGAGGTAGTAGTCGTACACCCGGGCGATGCTGGGCCGGGTGGTGTCGACGCCCGGCGGCGCCGCCTTGTCGCTCGTCAACGCTTCGATCCCTCCGAACAGGGCCATGGTCGGTGAATACTGGCGGGGAGACCACGACACCCATGGCTGCCGAACCGGTGCCGGCCACGACGTGGGCCGGATCTGCCCTGAGGGTAGATGAGCGCGCTCCCATCGTCGATTCCGCATCCGTCGGTGACGCGACAGGTGGGTGCGAATCAGGACTGTCGGCGCTTTCCGCGACCCGATCGGAGTCCACAGTCGAGCCGTCCACGATGGCCCGCGGCGGAACGGTGCATCGGCGGCGGCGACGGGTTCCGCCGGAGCGGCCGGACGGTCGCCACGGCATCCATCGACCGGGCCCGATCAGCATGTGGACCGGTTCGACGGTCGGTGACCGGGTGACTCCGGTGATCCGGCGACATCGACCAGCATCTTAGTGAGAAATCCGGATCATTGCCGGGATCGGCGGATCGCCACCCATGCGGTGCGGTGGTTCCTAATTTATGCTGCCCCATGATGCATCGATACCGGTAGATCAGTCTCGGTGCCACCACCCCGCGACCGCCGACGACGGCGGGTCCGTTCGCCGATCGGAGTTCCCGATGGTCCTGCAACCGGCCGCCACCGCGCTGGCCAGCATCCTGCTCGCCCTGCCCGCCGCCGTCCCGGCGGGCACCGACACCGCGCCCGCGCCGTCCCTGCGGGCCGCACCGTCGGCCGGGCAGCCCGCCGCCCTGGCCGGCCCGCCCGGCGCGCCACCCGGGGTCTGCCCGACCGGCACCGGCTACGGCCCGCCGCTGCCGTCCACCTCGGTCACGGCCACGAAGATCCGTGGCGGCTTCGCGTTCCTGGAGGGGCCCGTCTGGATCGCCGACCGGGGCTACCTGCTCTTCTCCGACATGGCCGCGCCGACCGGGTCGGAGAACGTCCAGCCGTCGACGATCCGGCGGTTCACCCCGCCGGCCACCTTCGACACGTTCCTCGGCAACGCCGGCAGCAACGGGCTCGCGCTCACCCCCGACGGGCAGCAGCTCGTGGCCGCCACACACGACCAGCGCAGCGTCTCGACGTACCGGCTCGACAACCTGGCCCGGGGGGTCGTCGCCGCCAACTACCAGGGTCGGGCGTTCAACTCGCCGAACGACGTGGCGGTCCGCTCGGACGGCGTCGTCTACTTCACCGACCCCAACTTCCAGCGGGGCAACCGCCCCGACCAGATGAGCGGGCGGACCAGCGTCTTCCGCGTCTCCGGCGGCCAGGTGTCGCTGGTCGACGACGCGCTGCGCCAGCCCAACGGCATCGCCCTCTCCCCGGACGGCGGCACCCTCTACGTGGGCGCCTACGGCGAGAACAAGATCTACAAGTACGCCGTCCAGCCCGACGGCAGCACCGGCCCCCGCAGCGTGTTCGTCAACTACGTCGGTGGCCCGGACGGCGGCACGATCGACTGCGCCGGCAACGTCTACTGGACTTCAGGCGGCGACGGGCTGGTGCACGTCTACTCGCCCACGGGCAGCCAGCTCGGCACGATCCGCTCCGGCTCCAGCGGCACCACCAACGTGGCGTTCGGCGGGTCCGACCGGCGCACCCTCTACGTCACCTCGGGCCGGACGAACGACTCCGGGCTGTACAGCGTGCGGCTCAACGTGCCCGGCTACCCGTACTGACCACGACCAGGCTCTCAGAAAGGGACCCACCGCGTGCGAACCAGTTATCGCCATCCCCGCCGCGTCGTCGGCCTGGCGCTGCTGACCAGCGCCTGCACCGTCCTGGCCGGCGCACCCGTCACCGCCGGCCCGCCGGTCACGCCGGCCGGGACGACCCTCGTCCGGGCCGCCGCCGACACCCGGCCGCCCACCGCGCCGAGCTACCTGCGCAGCACCCGGCTGACCTGTCAGTCGGTCACGCTCGCCTGGTCGGCGTCCCGGGACGACGTCGGGGTCGCGTACTACGACATCTACCATGACGGCCAACTCGTCACCTCGGTCGCCGGCAACACGCTCACCGCCACCCTCACCGTCGCGCAGGGCGTCACCTGGGGGTGGTACGTCAACGCCCGGGACGCCGCCGGCAACGTGTCGCAGGCCAGCGCCACGCTCTCCGTGACGCCGCCGTTCTGCCAGTCGGACACCCAGCGGCCCACCACCCCGACCAACCTCGCCGCGACCGCCAACGGCACCGACGTGACCCTGACCTGGACGGCGTCCACCGACAACGTGGCGGTCACCCGGTACGACATCCTGCGCGGCGGGGTGACGGTCGGCTCGGTCACCGGCACGGCCGGCAACCCGCCGGCGACCTCGTTCACCGACACCGGGCTGACCGCCGACACCGAGTACCGCTACACGGTCGTCGCCCGGGACGCACAGGGCAACACCTCCACGGCGAGCAACGCGGTGACCGTACGTACCGGGTCGGCCTGCACCAGCGCGGTCTGCGGCACGACGGTGGTCACCACCGAGCGGGACCTGCCGTGGGGGCTGGTGCAACTGCCCGACGGCACGGTGCTCTACGGCCGGCGTGACCTGTTCGACGTCGTCGCGATGAACCCGGACGGCAGCAACAAGCGCAGCATCGGCACGGTGCCCAACGTGGCCGGCACCAACGGCGAGGGCGGGGTGCTCGGGCTGGCCGTGTCGTCGAGCTTCACCACCGACCGGTGGCTGTACATCTACCACACCACCACGACCGACAACCGGATCGTCCGCATCCGCTACGACGGCACGTTGCAGACCGGCACGGTGCAGGTGCTGCTGACCGGCATCCCGCGCAACAAGTACCACAACGGCGGGCGGCTGCGGTTCGGCCCCGACGGGATGCTCTACGCCGCCACCGGCGACGGGCAGAGCCCGGACCGTGCCCAGGACGTCAACGACCTGGGCGGCAAGGTGCTCCGGATCCGCCCCGACGGCACCGTGCCGTCGGACAACCCGTTCGGCAACGCGGTCTGGAGCTACGGGCACCGCAACCCGCAGGGGCTGGCGTTCGACTCCCGGGGCCGCCTCTTCGAGCAGGAGTTCGGCAACAACGTCATGGACGAGACCAACATCATCGTCCGGGGCGGCAACTACGGGTGGCCGGCCTGCGAGGGCACCACGGGCAGCTGCGCCAACCCGAACTTCATCGCCCCGATCCGCACCTACCCGGTGGCCGAGGCGTCGTGCAGCGGTCTGGCCATCGTCCGGGACGTGCTCTATCTCGGCTGCCTGCGGGGCAACCGGATGTACCGGGCGGTGATCAGCGGGGACACCCTCACCGACGTGCAGCAGTACTTCGTCGGCACGTACAGCCGGCTGCGGACCGTCGAGCCGACCCTCGACGGGAACCTGTGGCTGACCACGAGCACCGGCGGTGACAAGGACAGCATCCCCAACAACAGCAACGAGCGGATCCTCAAGGTGACCCTGGGCAGGTAGCCGGCCCGCGACCGGCCCACCACCTGCGGTGCGGTCGCCGACCACCCCGGTCGGCGACCGCACCGGCCCGGCGTCGGGCACCCCCACCGCCCGGGAAGCCGTCCCGGGCGGTGCCGGCCCCGTCGCCGCGGACCGGGTCGCACCGTGAGCGGGAGCGGATTTCCGGTGGAGCCGGAGCAGACGGCGGGCCGTGTCCACAATGCCGGCAGGTGTCGGCGTAGCCTGAATCGAACGTGGTTTCCGTCCACCGTGACGAGATCGTCGCGTGCCGTCAATCTGTGGTGAAAGAGGCGAACCCGGCTGTGTCGACCCAGCAGACCTCGCAGGACAGTCCGCTCGCGGATTTCGGTCCCAACGAGTGGATCGTCGACGAGATGTACCAGCGCTATCTGGCCGATCCGACGAGCGTCGACCATGCCTGGCACGACTTCTTCGCCGACTACCGACCGGGGGCGGGCACGACTGCCCCGCCACCGGGCGCGACCGCCCCGCCACCGGGCACGACCGCCCCGCCGCAGGACGCGGCCCCGCCGCGGGAGGCGACCGCTCCGGACCCGGTGAGGGCCGCGGACACCCGTGCCGGGGCGGCGACCGGAACGGGCGCACCGGCCCCGCCGCCCGCCCGGACCGGGAAGGCTCCCGCGTCCGGCGAGCGCGCCGGGTCGCCAGGTGAGCGGTCCGGCGGAACCCGGGCGGCCGGTGGGGCGACGTCCGGCGGCGGCGCGTCGGGTGACCCGGCCACCGCCGCGAGCACGGTCCCGCTGCGCGGGGTCGCGGCCCGCATCGTGCAGAACATGAACAGCTCGCTGCACGTGCCGACCGCCACCAGTGTCCGCGCCGTGCCGGCCAAGCTGCTGGTGGACAACCGCATCGTGATCAACAACCATCTCGCCCGGGGCCGGGGCGGCAAGGTCAGCTTCACCCACCTGATCGGCTGGGCGTTGGTGCGTGCGGTCGTCGCGCACCCCGAGATGAACAACTCCTACGCCGAGGTGGACGGCAAGCCGGCGCTGGTGCAGCCGGAGCACGTCAACCTCGGTATCGCGATCGACCTGGCCCGGCCGGACGGCACCCGCACCCTGGTCGTACCGTCGATCAAGAAGTGCGAAGGCATGGACTTCCGGCAGTTCTGGCAGGCGTACGAGGACCTGGTCCGGCGCGCCCGCCGCAACGAGCTGACCATGGAGGACCACGCCGGCACGACGATCTCGCTGACCAACCCGGGTGGCATCGGCACCGTGCACTCGGTGCCCCGGCTGATGCCCGGCCAGAGCGCGATCATCGGGGTCGGCGCGATGGAGTACCCGGCGCCGTACTCGGGGATGTCCGACGAGACCCTGGCCGACCACGGCATCAGCAAGGTCACCACGCTGACCAGCACGTACGACCACCGGGTGATCCAGGGCGCGCAGTCCGGCGAGTTCCTCAAGACTGTGCACGAACTGCTGCTCGGCGGGCACGGCCTGTACGACGACATCTTCACCTCGCTGCGGATCCCGTACGAGCCGGTGCGCTGGATGCGGGACGTGGCCCGGACCTCCGAGGGGCAGATCGACAAGGCCGCCCGGGTGATCGAGCTGATCCACGCCTACCGGGTGCGCGGGCACCTGATGGCCGACACCGACCCGCTCGAGTTCACCATCCGCCGGCACCCCGACCTGGACGTCCTGCAACACGGCCTGACCCTGTGGGACCTCGACCGGACCTTCCCGGTCGGTGGCTTCGCCGGCCGGCAGAAGATGCGGCTGCGCGACGTGCTCGGCGTCCTGCGGGACACCTACTGCCGCCGGGTCGGCGTCGAGTACATGCACATCCAGGAGCCGGAGGAACGGCGCTGGATCCAGGAACGCATCGAGATCAGGTACACCAAGCCGGACCCGGACGAACAGCGGCACCTGCTCAACCGGCTCAACGCCGCCGAGGCGTTCGAGACCTTCCTGCAGACCAAGTACGTCGGTCAGCGCCGCTTCTCGCTGGAGGGCGGCGAGTCGCTGATCCCGCTGCTCGACGAGGTGCTCCAGGCCTGCGCCGAGGGCGGCTTCCACGAGCTGGTCATCGGCATGGCCCACCGGGGTCGGCTCAACGTGCTCGCCAACATCGTCGGCAAGCCGTACGAGAAGATCTTCAACGAGTTCGAGGGCCAGATGGACCCGGACTCGGCGCACGGCTCCGGCGACGTGAAGTACCACCTCGGGCAGACCGGCAAGTACACCACGCCCGACGGGCAGCACTGCACCACCGTCAGCGTGGTGGCCAACCCGTCGCACCTGGAGGCCGTCGACCCGGTGCTGGAGGGCATCGTCCGGGCCAAGCAGGACCGGCTCGACCTGGGACTGGAGGGCTACACCGTGCTGCCGGTACTGGTCCACGGTGACGCCGCGTTCGCCGGCCAGGGGGTCGTCGCCGAGACGCTCAACCTGTCCCAGCTGCGTGGTTACCGCACCGGCGGCACCGTGCACGTGGTGGTCAACAACCAGGTCGGCTTCACCACCGCCCCCGAGTACAGCCGTTCGTCGCTCTACTGCACCGACGTGGCCCGGATGATCCAGGCGCCCATCTTCCACGTCAACGGCGACGACCCGGAGGCGGTCATCCGGGTCGCCCGGCTGGCCTTCGAGTACCGGCAGGCGTTCAACAAGGACGTCGTGATCGACCTGGTCTGCTACCGCCGCCGTGGGCACAACGAGGGCGACGACCCGTCGATGACCAACCCCCGGATGTACGAGATCATCGACGCCAAGCGCAGCGTCCGGAAGATCTACACCGAGGAGTTGATCGGCCGGGGCGATATCACCGTCGAGACCGCCCAGCAGCAGCTCCGCGAGTACCAGGCCGAGCTGGAGCGGGTCTTCAAGGCCAGCCGGGACGCGGCCGGCGCGCCGTCGCGGGTCCGTCCGTCCTGGGGCCAGGAGCCCGAACCGCAGGTCGACACCGCCGTCGACGCGGCGGTCGTCCGCGCGGTCGGGGAGGCCCACCTGCACCTGCCGGAGGGGTTCACCGCGCACAAGCGGGTCCAGCAGGTGTTGCAGCGGCGGGCGCGGATGGCGGTCGAGGGCGGTATCGACTGGGGCTTCGGCGAGCTGATCGCCTTCGGCTCGCTGCTGACCCAGGGCGTCACCGTCCGGCTGGCCGGCCAGGACTCACGGCGCGGCACGTTCACCTCGCGGCACGCGGCGGTCGTCGACGCGCCGACCGGCGAGTCCTACCTGCCGCTGTCCCGCCTGGCCACCGGCGACGCCCGGTTCTTCGTGCACGACTCGCTGCTCTCCGAGTACGCCGCCATGGGCTTCGAGTACGGCTACTCGGTGGAGAACCCCGAGGCGCTGGTGCTCTGGGAGGCGCAGTTCGGCGACTTCGCCAACGGCGCGCAGTCCATCATCGACGAGTTCCTCAGCTCCGGTGAGCTGAAGTGGGGTCAGCGGTCGTCGCTGGTGCTGCTGCTGCCGCACGGGCAGGAGGGACAGGGCCCGGACCACTCGTCCGGGCGGCCGGAGCGCTTCCTGCAACTGTGCGGGCAGGACAACATGCGGGTCGCCATCCCCAGCACCCCGGCGAACTACTTCCACCTGCTGCGCCGGCAGGCCCTGTCGGCCAAGCGCAAGCCGCTGGTGGTCTTCTCGCCGAAGTCGTTGCTGCGGCACCGGCTCTGCGTCTCGGACGTGGCGGACTTCACCACCGGCGGGTTCCAGCCGGTGCTGGCCGACGGCGGGCCGGGTGTGGAGCCGCCGTCCGCCGAGGCGGTCAGGCGGGTGCTGCTCTGCTCCGGCAAGGTCTACTACGACCTGGTGCAGGCCCGTGCCGACCGCAACATCGGCGACACCGCCATCGTCCGGCTGGAGCAGCTCTACCCGCTGCCGGTCGAGGAACTCAGGGCGGTGCTCGACCGGTACCCGCACGCGGAGGACTTCGCCTGGGTGCAGGAGGAGCCGGCCAACCAGGGCGCCTGGTCGTTCGTGGCGCTCAACCTGGTGGAGCACCTGGACGGGCTGCGGCTGCGTCGCATCTCCCGCCCGGCGGCCGCCGCCCCGGCGGTCGGCTCCGCCAAGCAGCACGAGGTCGAGCAGGCCGCGATCATCGACGCGGCGCTGCCGCAGCCCTGAGGCAGGAGTGACGAACGGACGGGGCGGCCGGCCGGTGTGGCGCGGCCGCCCCGTCCGCCAGGGTTCGGGTGGTCCGGTCAGCCGGTGGCTTCGGTCGCGGCGTACATCTCCCGGATGGTGCGGTGGGCCCGCTCCCGGGACTCGGCTGCCAACGGCTTGAACTGCGCGAGCTTCGGCATCGACTCGGCCAACGTCATCTCGGCGTGCACGTAGGTGATGTCGGTGAGACCGACCTGACCCAGCGCGGCGGTGATCCACGGCTCCTGGAAGTCGAACGGCGCGCGTGGGGTGCCCGGGGCGTACGAACCGCCCCGGGCGGTGATCACGACGACCTTCTTGCCAATCAGCTTGCCCTGCCGGGTCTCGGTGTCGAAGGTACGGCCGGGCAGGACGATCCGGTCCACCCAGCTCTTGAACACCGCCGGGACGGCGAAGTTGTACATCGGCAGGCCGAAGACGTAGGTGTCGGCCGCCTCCAGTTCGGCGATGAGCTGCTCGGTCACGGCCCAGCTCGCCGCGGCCTCGGGCGAACGCGACTCCGGCGGCGCGAAGGCGTGCGCCAGGCTCGGCAGGTCCGGGTAGGGGACGGGGTCCGCCGCCAGGTCGCGGTAGGTGACCTGGCCGTCGGGATGGGCCGCCCGCCAGTTGCGGGCGAAGTCGGCGGTCAGCTCTCGGGTGACCGAGTCATCCGTACGGGTCGAGGTGTCGATGTGGAGCAGCTGTGGCACTACAACTCCTTGTTCCGTGGCGACGGGTCCGTCGGCAGACCGGCGGGGGACGGTCTGTCGCGTGACGCCGGTTCGTGGGATGACGGTTCGGGGGGTGAGGCGGACACCGGCCGGCCGGCCGGGCCGAACCACCGGGTCAACGCCACCTCCAACTCGTCGGTCAGGGCCGCGGTGGGATCGTCGCTCGCCCACGCGAGGTAACCGTCCGGTCGCAACAATAGTGCTGCGGCGGGCGCTTCGGTGTCACACTCCGCAGATATCACGTCGACCCGGTCGGCCCAGCCGGCGGCGGCCGGTCGGAGCCTCGCGGAGCCGGTCAGGTCCAGCAGCACGCCACGGCCGGACCGCAGCAGGTGCACCGCCCGGGAGGTGCCCTCCGGCCCCCGCAGTGCCAGGTCGGGCATCCGGCGTCCCACCAGCGGATGACCGTCACCGAGGTCGTAGCGGATGTCGACGCCGGTGACCATCCCCGCGAGGTAGCGGTTGACCTCGGCGAAGTCCATCAGCCGGGCGAACAGCTCCCGCAGCGGGGTGATCTCCTCGGCCGGGTCCATCAGGGCCAGTTGGGCCCGGGTGTTGTGACACACCTGCCTGGCGACCGGGTGCCGCTCGGCGTGGTAGCTGTCGAGCAACTCCCGCGTACCCCAGCCGGCGATCACCCCACCGAGCTTCCAGCCGAGGTTGACCGCGTCCTGCATGCCGGTGTTGAGACCCTGCCCGCCGGCCGGGAAGTGGACGTGGGCGGCGTCCCCGGCGAGCAGCACCCGACCGTCGCGGTACCGGGCGGCCTGCCGGGTGGCGTTGCCGAACCGGGAGGTCCAGCGCGGCTCGCTCATCTCCAGTTCCACCCCGGCGACCCGCTTGACCGCCGCCCGTAGCTCGTCGAGGGTCACCGGGAGGTCGCGGGACGCCTGGGGGGTGTGGAACTCCACGGCCACCACCCGGTGGTACCCGTCGTCGAGCGGCACCACGCCGAACAACCCTCCGGCCAGCCGGCGCAGTTGCGGGCCCGGTGGCTGTTCCTCGGCCAGTCGCACGTCGCCGAGCAGGGCGTTCATCGTCGACGACGTGCCGGGGAAGTCGATGCCACCGAGCTTGCGGACGGTGCTGCCGCCCCCGTCGCAACCCACCAGATAGGCGGTGCGGAGCTGGTGTACGCCCTGCGGGGTGCGGACGTCCACCACCACCCCGTCGACCTCCTGCCGGAAGCCGACGATCTCGTGGCCGTAGCGCAGCTCCGCACCGAGTTCCACGGCCCGCTCGGCGAGGATCTCCTCGGTCCGGGCCTGGGGCACCATCAGCGCGTACGTGTGGTTGCCGTCCAGCGCCGAGAGGTCCAACCGGCGCAGGCCGGCGAAGTGCGCCGTCGGCCAGACCGGTGAGCCCTCCCGGAACCTGTCCAGCAGCCCCCGCTGGTCGAGCACCTCCACCGTCCGGGCGTGCAGCCCCAGTGCCCGGGACTGGCCGCTGGGGCGGTGCAACCGTTCCAGCACCAGCGTCCGTACGCCCGCCAGCCGTAGTTCGTTTGCGAGCATCAGTCCCACCGGGCCGGCCCCGGCGATCACCACGTCGTGTCTCATTCCCACCGTCCTGCCGTGCCGTCGGTGTCCGCCGCACCCAGGTGTGCCGGCCGACCGGTGTCCAGGGTGGTGCCGACGGCGGCCGCCGGGCCAGTTCCACCCGCCCCGTTCGAGTGGGGTGCGAGGCCGGCGCGAGCCGGGCTGACCACGATCGAGGCACGACGACCTCGGGAGGCAACAGATGAACGCGACGCCACAGGTGACCGACGGGGTGGCGACGGCCCGGTTGAGCACCGCGTACCGGCAGGCCAAGGTGCTGCACAGCGCGGTCGAACTGGGGGTCTTCGACCTCCTGGCGAAGGGGCCCGCCGGTGAGCCGCAACTGCGCGCGGAACTGGGCCTGCACCCCCGGCTGGCGCGGGCCTTCCTCGACGCGCTGGTGGCGCTGGGCCTGCTGGTGGTGGCCGACGGGCGGTACCGCAACTCGGCGGTGGCCGAGGAGTTCCTGGTCCAGGGCGGCGAGGTGCACCTCGGCGGGGTGATCCGGATGGCCAGCAACCGTCACTACCAGACCTGGTCCCGGCTCACCGAGGCGCTGCGCGACGGTGCGCCGAAGACGCCGAGCCGGGGCGGCCCCAACACGATGCGGGCCCTGTACGCCAACCCGGACGACGCCCGCAACTTCCTGCGGCACATGGACTCGATCAACGGTTTCGTCGGTCCGGCCCTCGCCGAGGCGGTCGACTGGAGCCGGTACGGCTCGTTCGTGGACGTCGGGGGTGCGCGGGGCAACATCGCCGTGCAGCTGTGCCGGCGGTGGCCACACCTCGGTGGCGGTGTGTTCGAGCTGCCGGAGGTAGAGCCGCTGTTCCACGAGTACCTGGCGGAGCTGGGGCTGACCGGATCGATCGGGTTCCACAGCGGGGACTTCTTCGTCGACCCGCTGCCCCGTACCGATGTGTTGATCTTCGGCCACGTGTTGCACGACTGGGACGCGCAGGAGCGGCAGACGCTGCTGCACCGGGCGTTCCAGGCGTTGCCCTCCGGCGGGGCGGTGGTGGTCTACGACCAGATGACCGACGAGGCGCAGCCGGAGCTGTACAGCGCTCTGGCCAGCCTCAACGTGGCACTGATGACCGTCGGTGGGGCGGAGTACCCGATCGAGGAGTGCCGGGCGATGGCCGAGAAGGCCGGTTTCCGGGTGCTCGGCGGCAGCCGCCTGCACACGATCGGCAACGACTACGTGCTGGTGGCCGAGAAGCCCTGAGTGCGGCGTGCCGGCCGAACGGCTTACGCTGCTGGACGGTAACGGCGCAACTTCGGTGGGTACCTGCGGCCCGAGGCCCTGTCCTCATCGGGAAGGGCAGGTGTGACGTGGCGCAGGAGAAGACCGCACCGACGGAGGTCGGGGAGACCGGGTCGACGCCGGTCGGGCGTCGGCTGACCCTCGCGGTGAGCGGCCTGCTGCTGGGGATGCTGCTCGCCTCGCTGGACCAGACGGTGGTGGCGACGGCGCTGTGGACGATCGTGCGTGACCTCGACCCGGCGCACGGGCTGTCCCGGCTGTCCTGGGTGGTGACGGTGTACGTGCTGGCCGCCACCGCCACCACCCCGCTCTACGGCCGGATCTCCGACCTGGTCGGCCGACGGCCGCTGTACGCGATCGGGGTGGGCTTCTTCCTGCTCGGTTCGGCGTTCGCCGCCGTCTCGCAGAGCCTGGAGCAGTTGATCGCGGCCCGGGTGGTCCAGGGGATCGGTGCGGGTGGACTGATCGGGTTGACCTTCGCGGTGGTCGCCGACCTCGCGCCGGGCCGCAGCCGGGGCCGCTACCAGGGCTATTTCGGTGCCGTCTTCGCGGTGGGCAGCATCGCCGGACCGTTGCTCGGCGGCTTCGTCGCACAGCAGTCGGGTTGGCCCGACGGCTTCGCGGCGTGGCGCTGGATCTTCCTGGTCAACGTACCGCTGGGTCTGGTGGGGTTGGCGCTGGTGCTGCCCGGCGTGCCGCGCCGGACCGGCCCTCCGACGCCGGTCCGGGTGGACGTGCCGGGGGCGCTGCTCCTGGTAACCGGCGTGTGCGCGGCGCTGCTGGTGGCGGAGTGGGGTGGTCGGCGCTACCCCTGGTCGTCGCCGCCGGTGCTCGCCCTGGCCGGCACCGCCGTGCTGCTGCTGGTGGCCTTCCTATTCTGGGAGGCCCGTCTCGGTCGCGCCCGGCCCGGGACGGGTCGGTGGGTGGCGGCTCCGCTGGTGCCGCTGCGGATGTTCGCCGAACCGGTGCTGCGCACGGCCGTCCCGGTGGCCGCCGCGGTGGGTGCCATCACCTTCGGGGCGATCATCTACCTGTCGCTCTATCTCCAGATCACCCAGGGTCTCGGTCCGGCGGCGGCCGGGCTGCACCTGGTGCCGATGATGGTCGGTGTGCTGCTGGGTTCCACCGGATCGGGCGCGGTGATCTCCCGGGTGGGCCGGTACGAGTTCTTTCCGGCGCTCGGCACCGGGCTGGCCGCCCTCGGCCTGCTGCTGCTGGCCCGGCTGGGGGCGGCCAGCAGTCCGCTGGCGCTCGGCGTGGACATCTTCCTGCTCGGCCTCGGTCTCGGGCTGGTGACGCAGGTGGTGGTGCTGGCGGTCCAGAACGCGGTCAGCCGACCGCAGCTCGGTGCGGCGACCGGCACGGTCACCTTCTTCCGCCAGCTCGGCGGGTCGTTCGGTGCCGCCGTGTTCGGCGCGATCCTCACCGCCGGGCTGGCCGCCGGGGCCGACGTCGTCGGCGATCCGGCCCGGCTGCGTACGGTCGCGCCGGCCGAGGCGCGGGCGGCCGTGACCGCCTTCGTGGACGCCCTGCACGTCGTGTTCCTGAGCGCTGCTGCGATCATGGTGGTCGCCTTCCTGCTCTCGCTGCGCCTGTTGGTGGTGCTGCGCCGGGCCGGTGCCGCCCCGGCGGCCGGCTGAACCGTTCCCACCGGCGCGTTTGAGCCGCGATGTAGTTGCCTGCTAGCTCCCGCTGCCAGCCTTGGTTCCGATCGGCAACCAGGGTCACGACGGGAGTGGGCCGATGACACAGGAGAACGACGCACCGCAGGTGCTCGTGGTGGGCGCGGGACCGGTCGGACTGACCGTGGCGCACGAGTTGCTGCGTCGTGGCGTCCGCGTCCGGTTGGTCGACGCCGCCCCCGGGCCGGCGCGGACCAGCCGCGCGCTGGCCACCCATGCGCGGACGCTGGAGACGTACGACCAGATGGGGCTGTTGGAACGGTTGCAGCCGCGTGGCCGCCGGGTCCAGGCGTTCACACTGCACCAGGACGGCACGGTGCTGACCCGGCTGGGGACCGACTACAGCCACCTGCCGACCCGCTTCCCGTACACGGTGATGATCGATCAGGTGATCACCGAGGAGGTGCTGCGGACGGCGGTCGAGGAACTGGGCGGCCGGGTCGAGTGGGGCGTGCGGTTGGAGTCGTTGTCCCAACGCGACGACGCGGTGGGCGTCCGGCTGCGCGGACCGGCCGACGCCGTGACCGAGCTGACCGTGCCCTGGCTGGTGGGCTGCGACGGTGGGCACAGCACGGTCCGTAGGTGTCTGGGCCTGCGCCTGGTCGGCAGTTCCAGCGAGACCTGGCTGATCGCCGACGCCACGGTGGACGCCGACGTGCCCCAGGACAGCATCCACTGGGTCCGGACCAGGCGGGGCACGGTGATGCTGGTGCCCTTCCCCGAGCCGGGCCGCTGGCGGCTGCTGGACACCGCCGAGGCGGACCACGCCGACGACCCGGACGTGATCGGCGCGCGCTTCTCGACCAAGCTCTCCGCCGGGCTCGGCCGGCCGGTCCGGGTGCAGCGACCGACCTGGGTCTCCGTGTTCACCATCCAGCAACGGATGATCGAGCAGATGCGGGTGGGCCGCTGCTTCGTGGCGGGCGACGCCGCGCACGTGCACAGTCCCGCGTCCGGTCAGGGCATGAACACCGGCATCCAGGACGGCTACAACCTGGCGTGGAAGCTCGCCATGGTGGTGGCCGGGCGGGCGGACGCGACGATGCTGGACTCCTACCCGGCCGAGCGGGTGCCGATCGGCCGGGTGCTGCTCGGCTCCACCCGCAAGGCGACCGCTGCGGTGCAGCTCAGGAATCCGGTACTCGGCACGGTCCTGCCGCTCGTCGTCCGGCTGGTCAACCGGGTGCCGGCCCTGCGGGGGCGGGTCCAGCGGAAGATCATGGGCGAGATGTCGGCGCTCGGCGTCAGCTATCCGGGCAGCCCGTTGACCGTGGCGGCGGACCCGGGTCCGGGTCCGGCCCCCGGCGGCCGGGTGGCCCAGGTGACGGCGGCGGGCGCGCTGGACCCGGGCTGGGCGCAGGTACTGGCGGAGCTGCGCGATCCCCGCTGGTCGCTGCTGGTCGGCGAGGCCGCCGTGCGGGCGGTCGCGGAGTTGCCCGCCGACGTCGCGGCGTGGCTCTCGGTGCGTACCGTGGTCGCGTCGTCCGCCCGGGTCGACACGGCCGGTGCGGCGGAGGGGACGGGTGGGGCGGAGGCCGCCCGGCACCGGCCGCTCCCGGACCCCGCCGGCCGGGTCCGTGCCGATCTGGGGCTCGGCCCCCGGGGGTGGCTGCTGGTGCGACCGGACGGCTATCTGGCGGCCCGGGGCGACGACTTCTCGGCCGGGTCGGTCACCGGCGCGATCCCCGGTGTCGGGGTGGCGCGCTCCGCGTCGAGTGCGGTCTGAGGCCGGCATGGACGTCGGACTCACCGACCGCCGGGTGCTGGTGACCGGTGCCACCGGGGGGATCGGCCGGGCGTTGACCCGGGCGTTCGCCGCCGAGGGGGCCCGGGTCGCGGTGGCGTACCACCGCGATCAGGCCGCCGCGCAGGCTGCCGTGCGCGAGTCGGGCGGGGAGCAGCGGGCGCTTGCCGTGCGGTACGACCTGGCCGATCCGGCGTGCGGGGACACCGCGGTGGGTGCCGTCACGGACCGCTGGGGTGGCCTGGACGTGCTGGTGGCGAACGCGATCCGGCCGCCCACCTTCCGGCCGGGCGCGGCGTCCTTCGAGGACGTCCCGGTCGCGGACTGGCTGCCGTTCGTGCAGGACAACCTGGGGCGGACGGTGGCCACGGTGCAGGCCGCGGTGGGTGCCATGCGCCGTGGCGGCTGGGGGCGGATCGTGTTGATCTCCACCCATCTGGTGCGGCAGGGGGCGGCGGGGCGGGAGTTCTACACCGCCACCAAGGCTGCGTTGCACGGGCTCGCCAGCAGTCTCGCCTGGGACGTGGGCCGGGACGGCATCCTGGTCAACGTGGTGGCCCCCGGTCTGACCCTGACCGACCGGGTGGCGGCGATGCCCCGGCAGGTGCGGGCGCGGGAGGCGGCGGCCACCCCCAGCGGCCGGTTGACGACGCCGGAGGAGGTGGCCCGCGCGGTGCTCTTTCTCGGCTCGGCGCTCAACGGCAACATCACCGGTGAGGTGCTCACCGTGGCCGGTGGCCACTGAGGCCGCCCGGCATGGCGAGATTTGCCCACCGCCGTCCCGCTATTGGTGCGCATAACGCATTGCGGCCGGGTGTTACCTTAATGATCGCCGTGATCCAACAATATTTGTCCCGATCGATATTTGCTGTGTAGGATCACTTTTGCGGATCGGATGGCAGAGGTGGTGGGTGGCGACACTTTCCGCCCGGCTCGACAGAGGGGAATCTGCCGTAACAGTCGGAGGTATGGCCGCAAAGCGCGCCAAACGGGCATCGGATTTTCTTGCGATTCCGGACACTTCATCGGCGTGGCGCACCGTGAGGGGCATCAGGCCCAGCAGTATGGGGGGAGCAGAAATTGGAATTCGGACTGCTAGGTCCCATTCTCATTGACGGACAGGACTGCACCGCACTGCTCGCGGCGGCGAAGCCGCGTAAAGTGCTCGCCCTGCTCCTTCTCTACGCCAACCAGGTCGTGCCGGTCACCGCCATCATGACGGAACTCTGGGACGCCACCGCGCCCCGCAGCGCCCAGACGACGGTCCAGACCTACATCCTCCGCCTGCGCAAGTTGCTCGCCACCGTCGCGGGCTGCTCACCCCAGCAGGTCTCCCGGGAACTGCTGAAGACGAAATCGAGCGGCTACCTGCTCCAGGTGGGCCCCGGCGCGCTCGATCTGCACCGCTTCGACCAGTGCGCGGCCAAGGGCCGCAGGGCCCTCTCCGTCGGCGACAACGAATCCGCCGCCAGACTCCTCGACGATGCGCTGGAGTGCTGGCGCGGGCCGGCGCTCGTCGACGTGCCCGCCGGCCAACTGCTGGACGCCCAGGTCACCCGACTGACCGAAGCGCGGCTGACCGCCCTGCAACAACGGATCGAGGCCAAGCTCCGGCTCGGCTACCACCACGAGCTGCTCGGCGAGATCAGCGCCCTGACCACCGAACACCCACTGCACGAGAACCTGCACGCCCAGCTCATGCTCGCGCTCTACCGGTGCGGCCGCCGGCCGGACGCTCTGGAGGTCTTCCACCGTCTCCGCAACGACCTCATCAACGAGCTGGGCCTGGAACCGTCGGCCAAGATGCAGCGGCTGCACCAGGCGATCCTCGTCGCCGACCCGGTCCTCGACGGTCCACAGCGCGCCGACGGCCTCGCGGTGGACTACATCTTCCGGCTCGGCCAGCTCGTCTGACCCCCGGTGGCCGGCCGGACCGGTCCACCGTCACCACGGCTGCGGCCGGCACCGAAGCGGTGCCGGCCGCAGCCGTGTCGGCATCACCCCCTCGGCGTCGTGCCCCCGACGCGCGCCGACGCCGCAATTGTTTTAGTGCCGCTCAAGCACACGTCTAGCTCGCCCCAACACACTGGTGGAACCAGCGGACGTCCACCGGAGAATGCGTCGGACGCCCGCAGACAGCCGCGCAGTGGGCGGCATCAACGCACCGATCGGGAGAAGCCGATGAGGCGTCGTGTGGTCATTACCGGAATCGGCATCGTCGCACCAGGGGGTATCGGCAGGAAGAATTTCTGGGAGCTGCTTACCTCCGGGCGTACCGCGACTCGGGGAATAACCTTCTTCGACCCGTCCGGATTCCGCTCGCGCATCGCCGCCGAATGTGATTTCGACGCCGCCGCGCAGGGCCTGAGCTTTCAGGAGATCCGACGGATGGACCGGGCCGCGCAGTTCGCCGTGGTCAGTGCCCGGGAGGCGCTGGCCGACAGCGGACTCACCCCCGGGGAGTTGGACCCGTACCGCACCGGTGTGGTCGTTGGCACCGCCGTCGGCGCCACCACCGGGTTGGAACAGGAGTACGTGGTGGTGAGCGACGGCGGGCGGCGGACCCTGGTCGACCACGAGTACGCCGTCCCCCAGCTCTACGGCTACTTCGTACCCAGCTCGTTCGCGGTGGAGGTGGCCCGCGCGGTCGGCGCGCAGGGCCCCGCCACCGTCGTCTCCACCGGCTGCACGTCCGGGATCGACGCGGTGGCCCACGCGGTCGAACTGATCCGCGAGGGCTCCGCCGACGTGATGGTCGCGGGGGCGACCGACGCGCCGATCTCCCCCATCACCGTCGCCTGCTTCGACGCCATCCGGGCCACCAGTCCCCGCAACGACGACCCCGGCACCGCGTCCCGGCCGTTCGACCGGACCCGCAACGGTTTCGTCCTCGGTGAGGGCGCAGCGGTCTTCGTCCTCGAGGAACTGGGGCACGCCCGGCAGCGGGGCGTCCGGGGATACGCCGAGATCGGCGGCTTCGCCGGGCGGTGCAACGCCCACCACATGACCGGGCTGAAGCCGGACGGGCGGGAGATGGGGGAGGCGATCCTGGTCGCGTTGCGCGAGGCGCGGGTCGACCCGACCGACGTCGACTACATCAACGCCCACGGCTCCGGCACCCAGCAGAACGACCGCCACGAGACCGCCGCCTTCAAACGCAGCCTCGGCGACCACGCCTACCGCACGCCGGTCAGCTCGATCAAGTCGATGGTCGGGCACTCACTCGGGGCGATCGGGTCGATCGAGATCGCCGCCTGCGCGCTCGCCATCGAACACCAGGTGGTTCCGCCGACGGCCAACCTGCGCGAGCGGGACCCGAGCTGCGACCTGGACTACGTGCCGCTGGTGGCCCGGGACCACCCGGTCCGCACCGTCCTGACGGTGGGCAGCGGGTTCGGCGGGTTCCAGAGCGCGATGGTCCTCACCGCGCCGGGGGCACCCGCATGACCGCCACGGTGATCACCGGACTCGGCGTGCTGGCACCCAACGGCCTCGACACCGCCGACTACTGGTCCTCGGTCCTGGCCGGCCGCAGCGCCATCCGCCGGCTGTCGCACTTCGACCCGTCCCGCTACCCGGCGGTCCTCGCCGGTGAGATCCACGGCTTCGACGCGGCGGCCCGACTGCCCAGCCGGCTGCTGCCGCAGACCGACCGGATGACCCGGCTCGCGCTGGTGGCCGCGGACGCCGCCCTCGCCGACGCCGGGGTGGTCCCCGCCGAACTGCCCGAGTACGGGATGGGGGTGGTCACGGCCAGCGCCTCCGGCGGTTTCGAGTTCGGCCAGAACGAGTTGCAGAACCTGTGGAGCCGGGGCGGGGAGCACGTCAGCGCGTACCAGTCCTTCGCCTGGTTCTACGCGGTCAACACCGGACAGATCTCCATCCGGCACGGCCTGCGCGGGCACAGCGGTGTCCTCGTCGGCGAGCAGGCCGGCGGCCTGGATGCCCTGGGCCAGGCCCGCCGGCAGAACCGCAACGGCACGCCGCTGGTGGTGACCGGTGGTGTCGACGGATCACTGTGCCCGTGGGGTTGGGTCGCCCAACTCCCCAGCGGGCGGCTGAGCCACAGCACCGACCCGGCGGCCGGGTTCCTCCCGTTCGACGAGCGGGCCTGCGGTCACGTGCCGGGCGAGGGGGGCGCGATCCTGATCGCCGAGGAGCTGACCGCAGCCCGGCGGCGTGGCGCCCGGCAGGTCTACGGCGAGGTCGCCGGGTACGCCAGCACCTTCGACCCGGCCCCCGGCACGGGTGGGGAGCCGGGGCTGCGCCGCGCGATCACCCTCGCCCTGGCCGACGCCGACCTGACCGCCGACGCCGTCGACGTGGTCTTCGCCGACGCGGCCGGCGTCGCGGAGCTGGACCTCGCGGAGGCCGAAGCGATCGACGCGGTCTTCGGCCCGGGGGCGGTGCCGGTGACGGCGCCGAAGACCATGACCGGGCGGCTCTACTCCGGGGGCGCCCCCCTCGACCTGGCCACCGCGCTGCTGGCGTTGCGGCACGGGGTCATCCCACCCACTGTCAACGTCCGCACCCCCGCACCCGGCATCGACCTCGATCTCGTGCTCGCCCAGCCCCGCCCGGCGACGCTGCGCACCGCGCTGGTGCTGGCCCGGGGATACGGCGGCTTCAACTCCGCGGTGCTGCTACGGACCGTGGACCACTAACCACTTTCGAGAAGGGACCCACCCGTGCGACTGCTCACCGTCACCGAACTCCTCCAGGTCGTCCGCGAGTGCGCCGGAGGCGACGACCACCGGGGTGCCGAGGCCGACCTCGCCGACACCCCGTTCGAGGAACTGGGGTACGACTCGCTGGCGCTGCTGGAGACCGCCGGCCGGCTGGAACGGGAGTACCACGTGAAGCTGACCGACGAGATGGTCGGTGAGGCGCGTACCCCGCAGCGCCTGGCCGACCTGGTCAACGGTGAACTGCAACGCCGGTGACGCACCCCTGACCGGCACCGGTACCGCTCCGGCGGCACCGGTGCCGGTCGGCCGGTGGCGTCGGACCACCGCCGCACGTGCACGTGCGAACGCCCGGCCGGGAAATCCCGGCCGGGCGTCGCGTCGTTCCGCGGTACGGCGGTCAGCCCACGTCGTCGTGTCGCACGTACCGCTCCCGGATCCGCCACCGGCCACCGGAGCGCACCAGCGTGTCCCGGCACCTGGTGCTGCGCCACAGGTGCGGCGAGCCGGCGGCCGGCGTCTCGACCACCATCGCGTACGAGGTGGCCTGCACCGACCCATCGGGCAGCCACACCGCCTGGAGCATCCCGGTCCAGTGCCGGTGCACCACCCGCTGCGCCCGCGCCTCGGCCACCAGCCGGTGCGCGACGACGGCGATCGTCGCGCGTCCCCGCGCCGGCTCCGGCCGGGCGTTGTTGGCGATGGTGGCGTCGTCGGTGAAGGTGTCCAGCCAGCGCTCCACCTCGCCGTCGTCGATGGCGGACATGTGTTCGGCGTAGAACTGTTGCAACTGCGTGTAGGTGGCGTTCTCCACCGGTCGCGGCTCGATGCTGGTCACCGGGCGGCCCGTCAGCTCAGGTCGTCGCGGTGGACGTGCCGCTCGCGGACCAGCCAGCCGCCGCCGTCGGTCGGGACCAGCAGGTCCTCGCAGACGCAACTGCGCCAGACGACCGGCTCGCCGCCCTTCGGCGTGCGGATCACCAGCGCGTACGAGCGGGCGTGCAACCCGCCGTCGGCCGCCGGCCGCAGGTGCAACATCCCCAGCCAGTGCCGGTGGACGACGCCGTCGGCGGCCAGTCGGGCGGTCGCCTCGGCCGCACCCGCCGCGATCGCGGCCCGCCCCCGGGCGGGTTCGGGGTCGACGCTGGTGCCGAAGACGCCGTCCTCGGTGAAGGTCCGCGCCCACGGCTCGGCCTCGCCACGGTCGAGCAACTGCATCTGCTCGGCGTAGAACTGCTGCACCCGGTGGTGGACCGCCGCGTCCACGAAACCCACCGAAGTCTCGGTCGATGCTGCCATGTCGGCACTCCCTCGTCGCACGGTACTGGTCCTCCGAGGCTGTCCGAGCCCGGTGGAGCGGCACTAGAACGCAGGTCGACCCGGAGCCGGGCGGGGCCGGTCCACCGTCGGTCCAGTGCAGGTCCGCTCCGGTGCGAGTGGCGGTCGAGGTGGGACTGCCAGTCTCGACGTCTACCGGGCCCACGGCGTGGTTCCGGCCGAGGCAGGAGGCGAGATGACGAACGAGACGCGGCGGGTGGCGGTGGTCACCGGTGGTACGAGCGGCATTGGTCTCGCCGTGACCAGGGCGCTCGCGGAGCAGGGGATGAGGGTCTTCCTCTGCGCCCGGGACGCCGACGCGGTGGCGGCGACGGTCAAGGGCATGCGGGACGAGAACCTGGACGTGGACGGCGCGACGTGTGACGTCCGTGATCCCGAGCAGGTCCGACGGTTCGTCACGGCGGCCGTGGACCGCTTCGGCCCGGTGGACGTGCTGGTGAACAACGCCGGCCGCAGCGGCGGCGGGGTGACCGCCGAGATCGCCGACGACCTCTGGTACGACGTGATCAACACCAACCTCAACGGCGTCTTCCTGATGACCCGGGAGGTGCTGACCACCGGCGGGATGCGGCACCGGGACAGCGGCCGGATCGTGAACATCGCCTCCACCGGGGGCAAGCAGGGCGTGGTGCTCGGTGCCCCCTACTCCGCGTCCAAGCACGGCGTGATCGGCCTGACCAAGGCGCTGGGTCTGGAACTCGCCAAGACCGGGATCACCGTCAACGCGGTCTGCCCCGGCTATGTCGAGACCCCGATGGCGCAGCGGGTGCGGGCCGGCTACGCGGCGGTCTGGGAGACCACCGAGGACGCGGTGCTGCAACGGTTCGAAGCCAAGATCCCACTGGGCCGGTACAGCAGCGCCGAGGAGGTCGCCGCGATGGTCTCGTACCTGCTCAGTGACGCTGCCGCCCCGGTCACCGCGCAGGCGTTGAACGTCTGCGGCGGACTCGGCAACTACTGATCGGAGAGCGGACGTGAGCGACAACCAGCACACCGAGCACAGCGTCACCGTTGACGCGCCGGCCCGGTCGGTCTACGACCTCGTCGCCGACGTGACCAGGTGGCCGGCCTTCTTCGCCCCCACCGTGCACGCCCGGGTGCTCGAACACCGCGACGGGCGGGAACGGATCCAGCTCTGGGCGTACGCCAACGGCGAGGTGCGCACCTGGACCTCGCGGCGGGAGCTGGACCCGGACCGGCTCCGCGTCGACTTCCGGCAGGAGGTCTCCACGCCGCCGGTGGCGGCGATGGGCGGGCAGTGGCGGATGGAGCCGCTCGACGAGGGGCGGACCCGGCTGGTGCTGACCCACGACTACCGGGCCGTCGACGACGACCCGGCCGGTGCGGAGTGGATCGCCCGTGCCGTCGACCGCAACAGCGAGTCCGAGCTGGCCGGCGTCAAGCGGATCGCGGAGGAACACGCCCGGCTGGACGAGCTGCTGCTCACCTTCGAGGACGAGGTGGAGATCGCGGGCGCGGCGCCGGACGTCTTCGACTTCCTCAACCGGGCCGACGAGTGGCCCGAGCGGCTGCCCCACGTGGACCGGCTGGAGCTGCGTGAGGACGTGCCCGGCATCCAGCACATGGTGATGGACACCCGCACCGCCGACGGCTCGGTGCACACCACCACGTCGGTGCGGGTCTGCTTCTCGCCGACCGGCATCGTCTACAAGCAGACCCAGGTGCCGAAGTTGATGACCGCGCACACCGGGGAGTGGCGGCTGGACGAGGGCGCGGACGGGGTCCGGCTCACCTCGCGGCACACGGTGCTGCTCAAGCCGTCAGCGATCGACGGGGTGCTCGGCGCGCAGGCGACCATCGCCGACGCCCGGTCCTACGTCCGCACGGCGCTGGGCCGTAACAGCCTCGCCACCATGGGGCTGGCCAAGCGGTACGCGGAGGCGTTGACCCGTGGCTGAGACCGGTCGTCGGATCGCCGTGGCGACCGCCGCCAACCGTCCCTCGTTGGTCTACCCGGTGGGGCGGTTGGACGCCATGCTGACCACCGCGGCCTCCTCCTACCCGGATCGACTGGCGATCTGTTCGGCCACCCGTGAGCTGCGCTACCGCGACTTCGACCGGGCGGTGGACCGGCTGGCGGCCGGGTTGCGGTCCCGGTTCAGCGGCGCGGCGGTCGCCCTCACCTCGGTGCTGGACCCGGATTTCGCGGTGGCCTACTACGCCGTCGCGCGCAGCGGCAACCGGGTGGTGATCGTCAACCCGCTGCTGCCGGCCGAGGTGCTGACCCATGTGCTGGGTGTCTCGGGCGCGGTCATGCTGTTCGCCACGCCGGCGCTCGCCGGTCGGCTGGCCGGCGTCCGGGACCGCCTGCCGCGGTTGGCCGACGTGGTGCTGATCGGCCCGGACGCCTCCTCCGCCGGGGAGGAGACGCTGTCCGGGTTCGTCGCGTCGTCACCGGCGGAGCCGGTGGGCGGGACGCCTGCGGTGGCGGAGGACGACGTGGCGGTGGTGCAGTTCACCAGCGGTACGACCGGCCTGCCCAAGGGGGTGCTGCTCAGCCACCGCAACGTGACGGTCAACGCGGCGCAGGTGGCGGCGGCCCACCACGTCACCGGCTCCTCGGTGACCTTCAACTACCTGCCGACCTTCCACCCGATGCACCTGAACTCCGCGGTCTGCGCCGGGGCGACCCAGGTGCTGTGCGACAGCCGGGACGTGGTCGACTCGGTGCGGATGGCCAACCGTTACGGGGCCACCCACTACTACAGCCTGCCGGTCCGGTTGGCCCGGTTGGCGGTGGACCCGCGCCTTGCCGGGCTGCGGTTCGAGACGGTCACGGTCATCGCCTCGGGCGGTTCGGCGCTGTCCGCACGGGCCACCACCCGGCTGGCCGAGCACTTCGCGGTGCCGGTGATCCAGGGGTACGGCCTGGCGGAGACCTCGCCGTTGACCCACTCCGACGATCCCCGCCGCCCGCAGCTGTCCTCGGTCGGCCAACCGGTGGCGGACACCGAGTGCCGGGTGGTGGACGTCGACTCGGGCCGGGTGGTGTCGACCGGCGAGATGGGCGAGGTGCAGGTGCGGGGCCCGCAGATGATGGTGGGTTACCTGCACCAGGACGAACCGGCCACGGACCCCGACGGGTGGCTCGCCACCGGCGACGTCGGCCATCTCGACGAGGACGGCCGGCTCTATCTGGTGGACCGGATCAAAGACACCTTCAAGTGCGACAACTGGCTGGTGGCGCCCTCGGAGATCGAGCGGGTGCTGGAACGGCACCCGGCCGTACGCGAGTGCGTGGTGGTCGACCTGCCGCACGAGTTCAGCGGTGCCGTGGCCGCCGCGTTCGTGGTGCTCCGCCCGGAGGCGGACACCGCCGACCGGCCGGCCCTCGCCGCCGGGATCAGCGCGTTCGTCAACGAGGCGGTCGCGTCCTACCAGCACCTGCACCACGTCGCGATCGTGGACGAGATCCCACGGTCGGCGAACGGCAAGATCCAGCGCCGCGACCTGCGTGCCGCGATGCTGGCCCACCACGACGGTCGATGACGACGTACGC
Organism: Micromonospora wenchangensis; assembly: GCF_002210435.1. Classification (GTDB taxonomy): domain Bacteria; phylum Actinomycetota; class Actinomycetes; order Mycobacteriales; family Micromonosporaceae; genus Micromonospora; species Micromonospora wenchangensis. The sequence goes on along the minus strand of NZ_MZMV01000004.1, from coordinate 28,275 downwards.
CGAGAGGAGTGGCCACCATGGTCATGTTCATCACGAAGTTCACTGTCAAGGGCGAGCCGGAGCAGTTCGAGAAGTTCTTCGCCGAGCACGCCGGGTTCATGAGCAGCCAGCCGGGCTTCGTCTCCTTCCAGCTGGTCAGGGCGGCCGGTGACCCGCACAGCTACCTCAACATCGGCCAGTGGCAGACGGTGGAGGACCAGCGGCGGGTCACCCAGAGCGCCGAGTTCCGGTCGCACGCCGCGACGATGCGGGAACTGGTCGACGTGGAGGCCGGGGTGTACCTGCCGGTGGCGTCCGCGGGGCAGCCGCTGTGACCGAGCGCAACGGCACCGCCGACCTGGGTCTGCACGGCCGGGTGGCGCTGGTCACCGGCGGTACCCGGGGGGTGGGCCTGGCGGTGGCCCGGCGGTTGTGCGCCGCCGGCTGCCCGGTGGTCCTGGGCTACCGCGCGGACCACGCGGCGGCGGAGCGGGCGGTGAAGTCGCTGGCCGGGCTGCCGGGCGCGGTGGACGCGGTCGCGGCGGACGTCTCCCGGCCGGCCGGCGTCGCGGCGCTGCTCGACGCGGTCCGTAGCCGGCACGGCGGGCTGGACATCTTCGTGCACAACGCCGCGCACTTCACCCCGATGCCGGCGACGCGGCTGGCCGCCCGGGGGGTTCGCGCCGACCTGGCGACGGCGTTGACCCCGCTGGCCGCCGGTGCGGCCGGCGTGGCCGAGCTGATGGCGGGTCGTCCCGGCCGGATCGTCGTGGTGTCCAGCAGCGGCGCCCGGGACGTCGTGCCGGCCTACGCGAGCCTCGGGATGGCGAAGGCCGCCCTGGAGAGCCTGGTCCGCTACCTGGCGGTGGAGCTGGCGGCCCGGGGGATCACCGTCAACGCGGTCTCCACCGCCAAGATCGACAAGGGTGCGGACACCCCCGCTCCGGAGGTCGCGGCGGTGCTCGCCGGGCGTACCCCGGCGGGTCGGCTCACCACACCGCAGGACGTGGCGGGCGTCGTGGCGCTGCTCTGCACCGACGAGGCCGCCTGGTTGCAGGGCCAGGTCGTCACCGCCGACGGCGGCCTGGGCCTGCGCGGCTGACCGGCCGGCACCGCGACACACGAGCGACGCGTTCGGGAGGACGACGATGGACGACGAGACCGACTTCTGTGTGGTGGGGGCGGGCCCCGCCGGCCTGGTGCTGGCGTTGCTGCTGCTCCGGTCGGGGGCGCGGGTCACCGTGCTGGAACGTGCCAGCTCGTTCTCCCGGGACTACCGGGGGGAGATCCTCCAACCCGGTGGGCTGGCCCTGCTCGACCAGTTGGGCGTGCTGGCCGGCGCACGTGCCCGGGGCGGTTACGCGCACCGCCGGTTCCGGCTGGTCGAGCGGGGCCGGGCGCTGCTCGACATCGACTACCGGCGGCTGCCCGCCCCGTACGACCACCTGCTGAGCCTGCCGCAGCGGCACCTGCTGGAGGAACTGCTGGCGCAGTGCCGGGGCCGGGACGGCTTCGACTACCGCGCCGGCACCCGGATCAGTGAGCTGGTACGCGAGGACGGTCGGGTCCGGGGGGTGGTCGCCGACGGCCCGGACGGCCGACGCACCGTCCGGGCGCACTGCGTGGTCGGCGCGGACGGCCGCTTCTCCAAGACCCGGCGGCTGGCCGGCATCGACGGGCAACGCCTGGAGGCGTTCGACCACGACGTGCTGTGGTTCAAGGTGCCGCTGCCCTGTCCCGCCGACCCGCCGGACGTGACGATCTTCCGCTCGTCGGCCAACCCGGTGCTGGCCTACCACTCCTATCCGGATCGACTCCAGCTCGGCTGGACGCTGCCGCACCGGGGCTACGCGGCGGTCGCCGAACACGGCATCGAGCACGTCAAGCAGCAGATCGGCAGGGCGATCCCCCAGTACGCCGAGTTGATCGACGCCCACCTGCACACGCTCGCCGACCTGTCCCTGCTGGACGTCTTCGCCGGTTGCGCCGACCGGTGGGCGCTGGACGGCCTGCTGCTGATCGGCGACAGCGCCCACACCCACAGTCCGATCGGCGCCCAGGGCATCAACCTGGCGATCCAGGATGCGGTGCTGGCCCACCCGGTGCTGGTCGACTCGCTGCGCAGTCGCGATGCCGGCGCCGCCCGGTTGGACCGGTTCACCGGGCAACGTCGGCGCAGCGTGGAGCGGGTCCTGAAACTCCAGGTCCTGCAGAGCCGGGCGATGCTCTCGCAGAACCGGGTCGGCAACGCGCTGCGGCCCCGGGCGGCCCGCCTGCTGGCCCACACCCCGGTCTACCCCCGGGTGCTGCGCCGGATCGCGTACGGCGACCGCCCGGTGGTGCTGGCCGCCGATCTCCTCACCCGCTGACCCCGTACCCCGAAGGAGCGCCGTGCGCATCATCGACCTCTCCGCACCGGTGGACGCCGCCGGTTGGGAACCCGAGCCGCTCACCCTCACCACCATGTCGGCGGCCGACGGGGCCAAGCATCTCGCCGCGGAGATGCGGGAACACTTCGGCATGGAGATCGACCCGGCGGACCTGCCGGACGGGGAGTTCCTCACCAACGACACGGTCTCCCTCACCACCCACACGGGCACGCACATCGACGCGCCGGCACACTACGGCTCGCGGGCCGCGTACGGCCGGCCGCGGACGATCGACGAGCTTCCGGTCGACTGGTTCCACCGTCCCGGGGTGGTGCTCGATCTGACCTCGGCACCGGTCGGCGCGGTGGACGCGGACTTCATCCGGGACGCCCTGGCGCGGGTCGACTACCGTCCCGCGCCGATGGACATCGTGCTGTTGCACACCGGTGCCGACCGGTTGGCCGGTTCGCAGCGGTACTTCACCGACTTCGTCGGTCTGGACGCCTCGGCGGTGCACCACCTGCTGGATCTCGGCGTCCGGGTGATCGGCACGGACGCGTTCAGCCTGGACGCCCCGTTCACCCACATCATCGAGCGTTATCAACGTACCCGGAACCGGGCGGACCTCTGGCCGGCGCACATGGCCGGCCGGCAGCGGGAGTTCTGCCAGATCGAGCGGCTGGCGAATCTGGACGCGTTGCCGCGTCCGCACGGTTTCACGGTCTCCTGCCCCCCGGTGAAGGTCGCCGGGGCGGGTGCCGGGTGGGCGCGGGCGATCGCCCTGGTCCCCGGGGAGGCCGACTGACGGCAGGGCCGCAGCACCGCCGTCGCCGGCGGCACCCGGAGCGGACGGGTGTCGCCGGCGACGGCCGTTCCGGGCGTCCGGTCACCTTCCGTCCGGGGCCGGCGGTGGGCCGGAACTGGACCAGGTCAGCGACAAGTATTTACAATGGTCGTTGTTAACGCTCACACCCGTCCCGGTGCCGAGGCCGCCCCGTCCCGTCGGGGCGGCGATCGGCGTGTGCCCGGCGGGATCCGGCGGCCGGTGGCCGTCCGGTCCGGCCGATCCGCGTTACCGGCGTGCCGCCCCTCACCACGGCGACCGTCCGGCCGGCCCACGCCCTCGGCCAGCTCCACCGAACCAGGGGAGAAATCCATGCGAACGAGGGCACGATGGCTCGCGGCGCTCGCCGTACTCGGCGTCATGACCGCCGGGGTGGTGACACCGACCGGCCCCGCCCACGCCGAATCCAACGGCGGGGTACGGGTCATGCCGCTCGGCGACTCCATCACCGAGGGCACCCAGGTGCCCGGCGGCTACCGGATCGGGCTCTGGCAGCGCCTGGCCGCCGGCCGGTACACGATCGACTTCACCGGATCGCAGTTCAACGGGCCGGGCAGTCTCGGTGACCACGACCACGAGGGGCACCCCGGCTGGCGCATCGACCAGATCGACGCCAACATCGTCGGCTGGCTGAACAGCCAACGGCCGCAGAGCGTGCTGCTGCACATCGGCACCAACGACATCCTCCAGAACTACAACGTGGGCACCGCGCCGAACCGGCTCTCCACCCTGATCGACAAGATCACCACCACCGTGCCCACCGCCGAGGTGTTCGTCGCGCAGCTCATCCCGCTGTCCAACAGCAACCAGGAGAACGCCGTACGGACCTTCAACGCGGCGATCCCCGGCATCGTGTCGAGCAAGGTGAACGCCGGCAAGCGGGTGCACCTGGTCGACATGCACAGCGCCCTGTCCACCGCCGACCTGATCGACGGCATCCACCCCACCTCCGGCGGCTACGACAAGATGGCCGCCCGCTGGTACAGCGCGTTGCAGTCGGTGCCCGGCAGCATCGGCAACCCGGGCAACAGCGGCGGACAGACCACCACGATCGTGGGCACCCCGTCGGGCCGGTGCGTCGACGTGCCCGGTTCCGCCATCACCAACGGGCTCCAGATGCAGCTCTGGGACTGCCACGGCGGCACCAACCAGCAGTGGACGTACACCTCCGGCCGGGCGTTGACCGTGCTCGGCACCAGGTGCCTGGACGCCGCCGGCTACGGCACCACCCCGGGCACCCTGGTCACCACGTACGACTGCCACGGCGGAACGAACCAGCAGTGGAACGTCAACGCCAACGGCACCATCACCGGCGTCCAGTCCGGCCTCTGCCTCGACGCCAACGGCGGGGCCACCGCCAACGGCACGAAGCTCGTCCTGTGGACCTGCAACGGCCAGGCCAACCAGCAGTGGAGCCGGCGGTAGCCCGCAGCCCCGTGACACGAAGGAGAAGCCTGAAGTGACACCACCGACGGATCGACCCCCGACCCCGCCCCCGACCGGCCGCCGGACCTCCGTACCCCGAGTGGCGAGCTGGCTCTCGGCCGGCCTCGCGGTGGTCCTCGGCCTGATGATGGCCGGGACCACGCCGTACGCCGCCGCGGCGGACAACCCCTACCAGCGCGGCCCGGACCCGACCCCGGCGAGTGTGGCCGCCACCCGGGGGCCGTTCGCCACCACGCAGGCGACCGTGCCGGCGGGCAACGGCTTCAACGGCGGGTTCGTCTACTACCCGACCGACACCAGCCTGGGCACCTGGGGCGCGGTGGCGATCGTGCCCGGGTACTCCGCCCTGTTCGCCAACGAGGAGGCCTGGATGGGCCCCTGGCTGGCGTCCTTCGGGTTCGTGGTGCTCGGGATCGAGACCAACAGCCGGACCGACGGCGCCGACGCCCGGGCCACCCAACTGCTCGCGGGGCTGGACTACCTCACCCGGACCAGCCCGGTGCGCAGCCGGGTGGACCCCAACCGGCTCAGCGTGATGGGCCACTCCGCGGGTGGAGCCGGCACCCTGCTGGCCGCGCTGCGGCGGCCGTCGCTGCGGACGGCGGTCGGCCTCGCCCCGGGTACGCCCGGCAACAACCTGAACATGTCCACCACCCAGGTGCCCACCCTGCTCCTGTCCGGGCAGAACGACGGCACCGTCACCCCGTCCTACGTGCAGGGCATCTACAACACCCTGCCCGCCGGAGTGGAGCACGCCTGGGCGGAACTGGCCGGCAACGACCACCTGTCGTTCACCAGGTCGAACCCGACCGAGATGCGGCTGCTGATCCCCTGGCTCAAGATCTTCCTGGACTACGACACCCGCTACACCCAGTTCCTCTGCCCGCTGTCGAACAGCACCGGCGTCTCCCGCTACAGCTCCACCTGCCCCCTGGTGCCGCCGGGCGGGCCGACGATCCCGCCCACGACCACGCCACCCCCCACCACCCCACCCCCCACCACCCCGCCGCCGACCACTCCGCCGCCCACCACGCCCCCGCCGACCACTCCGCCGCCGACGACCCCGCCGCCCGGCACCGCCTGCACCGCGACGTACCGCACGATCGGCTCGTGGTCTGGTGGCTTCCAGGGCGAGGTCACGGTGACCGCCGGAAGCGCCGCCGTCGACGGCTGGACCACCCGCTGGCAGTTGGGCAGCGGGCAGGGCATCAGCCAGGTCTGGAACGGCACGCTGAGCACCAGCGGCACGACCGCGACGGTGCGCAACGCCGACTACAACGGCACCCTCGCCCCCGGCACCTCGACGACCTTCGGCTTCCTCGGCACCGGTGCGCCGACCAGCCCGTCGCCGACCTGCACCAGCCCCTGAGCGACACCGCCGCCCACTCGACGCCACGTCGGGTGGGCGGCGGCGGGCGACCGTCCGGTCGTCGGTGGCAGGTCGTTCACAGCTGATCCACAGCCGACTGCGAGGCCCTTCCCCACCATGTCCCGTACGAACAGTGCGTGATTACCCCGATGTCCAGGGTGCTCGTCGTGGACGATGATCCGAACCTGCGGATGCTGCTCTCGGCGACGTTGGGGAGACACGACTTCGAGGTCCGGGTGGCCGCCGACGGCCGGGAGGCGCTGGTCGTGGCGGCGGCCTTCGACCCGCACCTGGTGGTGCTCGACGTGATGCTGCCGGACGTGGACGGTTTCCAGGTCGCACGCAGCCTGTGGGCCGGGCCGGGCCCCGGGGTGCCGGTGCTGTTCCTCACCGCCCGCGACGAGGTGGCCGACCGCATCGCCGGGCTGGCCGCCGGGGCCGACGACTACGTCACCAAGCCGTTCAGCCTGGAGGAACTGGTGCTCCGGGTGCGGGCGGTCCTGCGGCGGTGCGGGGCCGACCGACAGGCGCGGGACGACGGTCTGCTGCGCTTCGCCGACCTGGAACTGGACGAGGCGGCCCACGAGGTGCGCCGGGGCGGGCACCCGGTGCAGTTGTCGCCCACCGAGTTAAACCTGCTGCGGTTCCTGCTCGGCAACGCGGGCCGGGTGGTCAGCAAGGCGCAGATCCTCGACGGGGTGTGGCACTACCGCTTCGGCGGCGACGGGCGGATCGTCGAGTCGTACGTCCACTGCCTGCGCAGGAAGATCGACCGTTGGGACCCGCCCCTGATCCACACCGTCCGGGGCGTCGGTTACGCGTTACGGCTGCCACCGGGTTCGGCGGCGACGTCACCTCCGACGCCGACCGGGTGAGGCGTCCCCTGCCCGGCGGGTGCGGCGTGGAAGTGCCGGCGCAGGGTGCGTCGCCAGCGCCCGGCGGGTAGCTCCGGGTCGAGCGCGGCCAGCCCGGTCGCGTACTTGGAGATGGCCACCGGGCGGTGGCCCTGCCGCCAGAGCAGCCGGTCGACGTGGGAGGCGGTGGAGCCGGTCTTGGTCTCGATGATCGCCAGTTCGGGCAGTGCCAGCCGACGACCGTGCCGGTCCTCCCAGCGCAGCGCGACGTCGATGGTCGCCCGGCTGGCGGTCGCCGGCAGGTAGAGCGTGCTGCGCAGGTAGCTGGTGGTGAGGGTCGGCGAGAAGGCCAGGGTGGGGCCGGCGCTCAGCGCGGCGAGCACCCCGTCGACGAACGACCGGCCGGGGGCGAGGGTGCCGCTGTCGTCGGGGTGGTAGGGCAACCGTTCCTTGACGGTGCCGCCCCGGGTGCCCTCCGTCTTCACCTCCAGCCAGCACAGGCCGGAGTCGAGGTAGGTCCGCGTCCTGATCTTGAAGCGGCGGCGGCGGCGACGGGCGGTGAGCCGGAAGCTGACCAGGTCGGCGGTGTCGAAGTAGATCGACTCGTAGCGGAACGCACGCCTGCCGTCGATCTCCAGCACCTGGTCGGTGTGGTCGAGCCCGGCGAGCAGGCCCGGCAGCTCGGCCAGCGGCAGGAGGTACTTGCGGTCGAACCGGGTCTGTAGCGCGGCGCGCTCGGTCAGTTCCGCGAGCCCGATCGGCGTGAGCTGGGCCAGCGCCCCGATCGGCGATTCGACGGCGGTCACCGTACGGCGCCCGCGTCGACCGGCCGCCGCCCGCCGGTGGCGGTGACCCTGGGCCGCGAGTAGCGCACGTCCACGACCGTGGTGTCGTTGACCAGGTCGACCCGTTCCACGTTGACGTTGTGCACCCGGGCACCGAGCAGTTGCTCCAGGTGCGCGGTGAGGGCGACCGAGTCGGTGACCGCGCTGTCCAGCACGATGACGTGCCGCCGGTACCGGCGCAGCAGCCGGGGATGGTCCCCGACGAACATCACGGCGAGGATCAGCGCCGTCAGCGCGCCGACCGTCCAGACCGAGGTGCCGGAGAGCGGGCCGAGGATGCCGAGCGCGAGCGCCGAGAAGTAGTACGCCACCTCGTGCTGGTCGAGTTCCGTGGAGCGGAGCCGGATGATCGACAGCACTCCGAAGAGGCCCAGTCCGAGTCCGGCGCCGACGGTACTGCTGCTCAGTGAGCTGGCCACGGCGAAGACGCCGACGTTGACGCCGAGGTAGGCCACCACCAGGTCCCGCCGTCGGTGGCGCGGGAAGTACAGCGCGAAGACGAGCAGGACCACGGCGACCAGGTCCACTCCGGCCAGGACCAAGCGCGACATATTTGCTCCTTGGGGTGTCCGCCGGCCGGTTCCCGTGTGTACGGCGTCCGGCGGTGGGGCATCGGATCTGGCGGTGGTGCACCGGCGGGGCCGACGGTGGACACCGTCGGCCCCGCCGTGCGGTCCGGACCCGTCGGCCCGGACCGCGGGGGGCCGTGGGCTCAGAACCGCCCGTACCGGCCGGCGGTGACGCCGGTCAGCACCCGGGTGGCCCCGGTGATGCTGCCGCCGGTGTAGAGACCGCCGACGTTGGTGCCGGTCACGCTGCCGCCGGTGTAGATGTCGTACCGCTGGCCGTTGGTGATCCGGTTGGACGAGAAGACGACCTCCCGCACGGTGGCCGAGGTCCGGTACGAGCCCAGCACCGTGCTGCCGGACACCACGTGCACGATGGTGTTGGCGGCCAGGTTGGCGTTGAACCGGGGGGCCACCCAGCCCTGGCCGGTGTTCGGCACCGCCTGGAACACGGCCAGCGAGGTCAGCGCCGCGCCCACCACGGTGCCGCCGGTGAAGGTGATCGGGCCGTCGGCGTCGATCGCGCCCTCGCCGCCGCCCCGGGTGCTGGAGCCCCGGGCCACCACGGTGCCACCGGCGAAGGTGAGCGACCCGTTGGAGTCGAAGCCGTCCGTGCCGCCGGTGGCCACCACCGTGCCACCGGTGACCTTGATGAACGCGATCGCGGACGGCTCCATGTGGCCGAGGCCCTCCTCGGCGGCGTTGACCGCGTCGTCGCTGGCCACGACGGTGATGTTGCCGCCGCTGATGGTGGTCCGGAGCCCTTCCAGCGCCTCGTAGGACCGGGTGACGTTGATGGTGCCGCCGGAGATGTTCAGGTCGTTCTCACCCTTGATGGCGTCGTCGGCGACCGAGGCCGTGATCGTGCCGTTGGTGATGGTGAGCACGCCCTTGCCGGCCTCGGTGTCGTTGGACTTGAGCCCGTCACCGCCGGACGAGGTCACGGCGATCGTGCCGCCGTTGACGGTGAGCGAGTCCTTGCCCCGGATCGCGTCGTCGACCGCGTTGACGGTGATGGTGCCGGACTGGATGACCAGGTCGTCCTTGCTGACGATGCCGTCGGCGTGGTTGGCGCGCACGGTCAACGCGCCGGTGCCGCCGATGGTCAGGTCGGCGGCGCTGAACAGGGCGGCGTCCGGCTCGCCGGTGTTGGTGTACGTCGCCGCGTCGGTGAGGTTGTTGCTGGTGCCGGCGGCCAGCGTGAGGGTTACCGCGCTGGCGTTCGTCACGTACAGCGGCGAGGAGGTGGCGTTGGTGATCGAGGCGCCGGCGAGGACGAGTTCCACGGTGCCGGTGACGGCGGTGTCGACCTTGACGTAGCCGTTGTTCAGCGTGCCCCTGATCTCGTAGGAGCCCGGCGCGGTGATGGTGACGGCGCTGCCGGCGACGGTGACGTTGCTGCCGGTGACGCTCGCGCTGGAACCGTTGAGGGTGATCGTGGCGGTCGCGGCGGCGACGGCGGCGACGGCGAGCGGGCCGGCGAGCAGGGTGGCGGTGAGGCCGGCCAGGACGGCGGTACGGCGGGCGGTGGCTGTCATGGGGGTCCTGTTCCTCGGGTACGGGCGGAGGGGGTGCGCTGGGCCCGGGCGCGGTGCGGACGCCTCGACGACCCGGCCGTCGGCAAGGTGAACGGCGGGTGAACGAGGCTTGGCATTGACGATGCTAAATGAGATACGCCGCTTGTCGACAGTGTCGGAGCGGGAAATCGAAGCGCTTTCACCATTGCCAGCTGATTGACAGGTGACCCTGACGAAACTCTGAGCCGGGCGCACTTGACCGGGGAATCGGGGACCTGACCGAAACGGCGGCGGTCAGATGGTGACGACCACCTTCGCCCGGGCGTGTTCGCCTTCGAGGTAGGCGATGGCGCGGGGCACCTCGGACAACGGATACGTCCGGTCGATGGCCGGGGTGAGCCGGCCGGCCTCGGCGTACGCGCGGAGCGCGTCGAGGTGTTCCCGGCCGGGGGTCGCCGTCAGGACGACGATGCGCTGCCCGACGAAGGGGGCGAGCAGCCGCCCCCGGGTGAGGAGCCGGACCGGCCCGAGCAGGCTGCCACCCCGGTACACGCCGCCGCCGGAGAGCACCAGCGTCCCGGTCGGGGTCAGGGCCCGCCGCAGCGCGGTGAGCGAACGGTTGCCGACCAGGTCGAACACCACGTCGTGCCGGCCGACCCGGGTGAAGTCCGCGCGGGTGTAGTCGACGACGTGGTCGCAGCCGAGGGAGCGGACCAGGTCGACGTTGCGGGTGCTGCACACCCCGGTCACCGTCGCGCCGAGCGCCCTGGCGAGCTGGACGGCCAGGGTGCCGACGCCGCCGGAGGCGCCGTTGACGAGCACCCGCTGGCCGGGTGCGACCCGGGCCGCGTCGCGCAGCCCCTGTAGTGCGGTGACCCCGGCCAGCGGCAGGGCCGCCGCCTGCGGCGCGGTCAGGTTCGCCGGCCTCGGCGCGACCAGGGTGGCGGGAACGCACACGTACTCGGCGAACGCGCCGTTGGCGTCCCCGAGGTCGCCGAAGACGGCGTCGCCCGGACGTCGGTCCCGCACGTCGACGCCGACGGCCTCGACCCGGCCGGCGAAGTCGCGCCCCCGGATCCGGGCCCGGGGCCGCGTCGGGCCCAGGGCCAGCCGCGCCATCCGGGGATCGCCTCGCATCACGTGCCAGTCGTACGCGTTGAGCGCGGCGGCCTCGACCCGGACGAGCACCTCGTCGGCGGCGGGCACCGGCACGTCGACGTCGGCGAGGGTCAACGTCTCCGGCGGCCCGTACCGGTCCTGCACGATCGCCTTCATGGCTCCTCCTCAAGAAGTGTACGGCGTACACCTGCCGTGTCTCCACGGTAGGTGTACGCCGTACACCTGTCAATGCGGTTATGGTTTTCCTCGCCGACCGAGGACGGGAACCGAGATGGCCGAGCAGGCTGAGACGCTGCGCCGGACGCCGCTGAACAGGGATCGCATCCTGCGCGCCGCCGTCACGCTGGCCGACGGGGCCGGGATCGAGTCGCTCAGCATGCGCAACCTCGCCCAGGAGTTGGGCGTCGTGCCGATGGCCCTCTACAAGCACGTGGCCAACAAGGACGAACTGCTCGACGGCATGATCGACGTGGTGGTCGGCGAGATCGAGCCGCTCACCCCGGGCGTCGGCTGGCAACCCGCGATCCGTCGACGGGTCCTCTCGGCCCGGCAGGTGCTGCGCCGGCACCCCTGGGCGTCGCTGGCCATCGAGTCGCGGAGCGCGGCGACGCCGGCCGTCCTCGGCTACCTCGACTCGATGATCGGGGCGCTGCGGGCCGGCGGGCTCTCCGCCGACCTCACCCACCACGTCATGCACGCCCTGGGCAGCCGCATCCTGGGCTTCAGCCAGGAGTTGTTCGACGCGTCCCGGCAGGCCGGCCGGACCGGACCGACCACCCCGGCACCCCCCGCGCCCCTGCCGCCGGAGGTCGCGGCCCGGTTCCCGCACGTCGCGGAGATCGCCACCGCCGCCGCGCACGACACCGGCACCGTCGTCGGGGCGGGCTGCGACGACCAGTTCGAGTTCGAGTTCGCGCTGGACCTGCTGCTGGACGGCATCGAACGGCTGCGCGCGCGGGGCTGGACGTCGGCGCACTGACCGGTTGAGGTGGACGCGCCGGTCACCGGCGTGTCGCGTCGTATCGCGCCCCGGCCCCGATATCGACAGCCGACCTGGTGGAAACGTTTTCGCCGGGCGCGTTCACCATTTCCTCGCGCGCACCATTTCCTGCTCTCCCAACATATAGCGCACGGGGGGACTTGCCGCAAGACCCGGGTCACCCCGCAGAATCGTCAGCCGTGGCCGCCACCTGCGGAAATGCATCACGTGGGTGCGTCGGCGGCCTCGTCACCGGCGGAAGGCGAAATGATGTCCACGTACCCGACGACATATTCGGGGCCGCTGATCCGCCCCGCCGCCGCCCCGCGGCCGGGCCCGACCGTCCCGGGGTGCTCCCGATGAGCGGGCGGTACGTACTGGGGCTGTGTGAGGTCGACCCGACGCAGCGGAACCTGGTCGGCGGCAAGGGCGCCCACCTCGGTGGGCTGACCCGGCTCGACGGGGTCCGGGTGCCGGCGGGCTTCTGCGTGACGACGGACGCCTTCCGGCGGGTCACCGCGCTGGCACCGGGACTCGACGGGCAACTCGATCGACTGGCCCGGCTGGCACCCACCGACCGGGCGGCGATCGGCACCCTCAGCGCGCAGCTCCGCCGGACCGTCGAGGACGTCACCGTTCCCGACGACGTCGCGACGGAGATCACCCGTGCCCTCGAAGCGCTCGGCGGGCACGGCGGCTACGCCGTCCGGTCCAGCGCGACGGCGGAGGACCTGCCGACCGCCTCCTTCGCGGGGCAGCAGGACAGCTACCTCAACGTGGTCGGCCCGACCGCGGTGCTGCGGCAGATCAGCAGGTGCTGGGGTTCGCTGTTTACCGCACGGGCCGTCACCTACCGCCAGCGCAACGGCATCGACCACCGCAGGGTCGCGATGGCGGTGGTCGTCCAGCGGATGGTCCCCGCCGGGGCGGCGGGCGTCCTGTTCACCGCCGATCCCGTCACCGGCAACCGGCGGGTCTCCTTCGTGGAGGCCGGGTTCGGCCTCGGTGAGGCCCTGATCTCCGGGCTGGTCGACGCGGACGTCTTCCGGGTCCGCGACGACCGCGTCGTCGCCCGGACGATCGCCGCCAAACGCCACGCCGTGCGGACCACGACGACCGGCGGAACCCGGGTGGTGGCGATCGACCCGCAGCGGCAGGACCAGCCGGCACTGACCGACCCGCAGGTCGTCCGGCTGGTGCGGTTGGGGCGGCGGATCGAGGCGCACTTCGGTCAGCCGCAGGACGTGGAGTGGTGCCTGGTCGACGACGACTTCCAGATCGTCCAGACCCGACCGGTCACCACGCTGTTCCCCGTCCCGGTGGCCGACGACAACGACAACCACGTCTACGTCTCCGTGGGCCACCAGCAGATGATGACCGACCCGATGAAGCCCCTCGGGTACTCGATGTACCAGCTGATCGCCGCCCGGCCCATGTACGAGGCCGCCGGCCGGTTGTTCGCCGACGTGACGCCCGAGCTGGCGTCGCCGACCGGCCGCGTCGGCCTGCTGGCGGCCCTGGGCAGATCCGACCCGCTGATCGGGGACGCGTTGCGGACCGTCGTGCAGCGCGGTGACTTCGTCCGGGAGGTGCCGGACGAGAAGCCCGCCGGGCCGCCGGCCGGGGCGGCGGCACCGCCCGTCGAGACCGACCCCGCGCTGGTCACCGAGTTGATCAGGCAGATCGACGACGCCAACGCCGCCCTGCGTCGCGAGATCCGGACGAAGTCCGGGCCGGCGCTGCTCGACTTCATCCGGACCGACTTCCCCCGGCTGACCCGGATGATGATCGATCCGAGGAGCATCCCGGTCATCATGGCCGGGATGGAGGCGGTCTGGTGGCTCAACGAGCACCTTCAGGAGTGGCTCGGTGAGCGCAACGCCGCCGACCCGCTCACCCAGTCCGTCCCGCACAACGTCACCTCGGAGATGGGCCTGGCCCTGCTGGACGTCGCCGATGCGATCCGGCCGTACCCGCAGGTCGTGGCCTTCCTGCACCGGGTCGCCGACGGCGACGAGCCGGGCGACGACCTGCTGGCCGGGTTGCGACGGTACGCCGGTGGCCCCCAGGCGTGCGCGGCCATCGGGTCCTGGCTCGACCGGTACGGCATGCGGGGAGTCGGCGAGATCGACATCACCCGGCCCCGCTGGAGGGAACGTCCCGCCATGCTGGTGCCGCTGATCCTGGGCAACGTCAGGAACTTCGCGCCGGGGGCCGGCGGACGGCACTTCGCACAGGGCCTGCGGACGGCCCGGGACAAGGAACGGGAGGTGCTGGAGCGGCTGCGGGCCCTGCCCGACGGCGGCGCGGACAAGGCCGAACGGACCAAACGGATGATCGACCGGGCCCGGACGTTCGTCGGCTACCGGGAGTACCCGAAGTACGGCATGGTCACCCGCACCTTCGCCTACAAGCAGGCCCTGCTGGGCGAGGCGGACCGGCTGGTGGCGGCCGGGGTGCTGCGCGACCGGGAGGACATCTGGTATCTCACGTTGCCCGAACTCGACGAGGTCGTCCGTACCCACCGGGTCGACGACGGGCTCGTCCGCCGACGGATGGCGGAGCACCTGTCGTACCAGGCGCTCACCCCGCCCCGGGTGCTCACCTCGGAGGGCGAGATCGTCGCCGGGGCGTACCGGCGGGACGACGTGCCGGCCGGCGCGCTGGTCGGCCTGGCGGTCTCCGCCGGGACCGTCGAGGGGCGGGCCCGGGTCGTCGGGGACGTGGCACGGGCCGACCTCGCGCCGGGGGACATCCTCGTCACCAGGTACACCGATCCCAGTTGGACGCCGCTGTTCGTCGCCGCCACCGCCCTGGTGACAGAGGTCGGCGGCCTGATGACGCACGGCGCGGTGATCGCCCGGGAGTACGGCCTGCCGGCCGTCGTCGGGGTCGTCGACGCCACCCGGCTGATCCGCGACGGGCAGCGCATCCGGGTGCACGGCACCGACGGGTACGTCGAACTGCTGCCCTGAACGGCGCAGCCCGGCGGGCGTCGGGACGGGGCGGCACCCCACCCGACGCCCGCCGGGGTCAGTCGATCCGGATCGCGCCGGCCGGGCAGAGGTCGGCGGCCCGCTGGACGCGGTCGAGCAGCGCGCCCCCCGGCGTGGGGTCGCGCAGCAGCACCAGCCCGTCGGTGTCGTCCTGGTCGAAGACCTCGGGGGCGGTCACCACGCAGTTGCCCGCCCCGCAGCAGCGGTCCCGGTCGACGGTCACCCGCGACGTCGTCTCCCCGGACGCCTGCCGGGGTCCGGGCGTCACCAGGTCACCGGGAGGGCGTCGAGGCCGAACACGATCGAGGTGTCCCGGGTGCTCAGCTCCTGCGGGTCGGCGGCCACCCGCAGGTCGGGGAAGCGGCGGGCCAGTTCCACCAGCGCCATGCGCAGTTCGGCGCGGGCGAGGGGCTGCCCGATGCACTGGTGCACCCCGAACCCGAAGGCCAGGTGCTGGTGGGCCTGCCGGTACGGGTCGAACTCGTCGGGGTCGTCGAAGACCCCGGGGTCGCGGTTGGCCAGGGAGAGCAGGGCGATGGCGCCCTCACCGGCGCGGATCAGCCGGCCGCCGATCTCGACGTCCTCGGTGGCCAGCCGGAACAGCCCGTTGCGGACGATGCTGAGGTAGCGCAGCAGCTCGTCGACCAGCCCCGGGGCGAGGTCGGGCCGGTCGCGCAGGATCGCCCACTGTTCCCGGTGGCGGGTGAGCAGCAGGACGCTCAACCCGAGCATGTTGGCGGTGGTCTCGTGACCGGCGATGAGCAGCAGCAGGGCCATCCCGCCGAGTTCGTCGACGTCGAGTTCGCCCGGCTCGACGCGTTCCCGGATCAGCCGGCTGAGCAGGTCGTCCGCGTCGTCGGGGCGGGCCCGCTTGGCGTCGATCAGCGACCGGAGGTACTCCCGCAGCTCCTGGGCGGCGTGCTGGAACTGCTCGGCGGGTGCCCGACGGTCGAGCAGCAACCGGCTGCGGGACTGGAAGAAGTCGTGGTCGGCGTAGGGGACGCCGAGCAGGTGACAGATCACCTTGGACGGCAGGGGCAGGGCGAACGTCGACACCAGGTCGGCCGGGGAGCCGGCGGCGGCCAGGTCGGCCAGGGCGTCGGCGACGGTCTGGTGGATCAGTGGCTCGATCCGCTGGACATTCTTGATCATGAATTCGGCGGTGAGCATCCGGCGTAGCCGCAGGTGCGCCGCACCGTCCATCCGGATGAAGGCCCCCTGGGAGTTCGACGTGACGTCGGGCGGCAGCGGGCGGAGCAGGGGGAAGCCGGGGCGGAGCAGATCGGAGCTGAACCCCGGGTGGCGCAGTAGCTGACGTACCTCGGTGTGCCGGGTGACCAGCCAGGCGGTGGCGCCGGTGGGTAGCTGGACCCGGGTCACCGCCCGTTCGGCGAGGGGCTGCCGTTCGGCGTCGTCGATCAGGGCGAACGGGCTGCGGGCCGGGTTGACCGGCGGCCAGTGGGGCAGTTCGGTTTCCGTGGTCTGTGTCATGTAGACACTCCTGCCATGACTGTGAGTAGTCGCACCGCTTCGTGACGTTACCTACCGACGGAGGTCGACACAACCCCGGGCCGGCCCCGACCTCGTCCGGGGGCGGACGACCCGCGGCCCGCACCGAACGGATCGGCACGGGCCGCGGGGTGGCCGTCGTCCGACGACCCGACCGGTCAGTTCGCGCACACGGCGTACGCGCGCACCTTCCAGGTGCCGCTGAAACCGTCCCCGTCCTCGGCGGCGCTGACGGTCACCGTGGTCGACGAGGTGGGCCGCATCCCGGTCAGGCGCACCTGCCCCTCACCGCCGACGATCTCGCCGCCCACCCCGTGCACCCGCTTGCCCGCCGGGCAGGTCGCGGTGGCCGACCGGGTGGCCGTCGAACTGGCCACGCTGTCCACCAGCACCCGCTGGTCACCGGCGAGCGGGTCCACGCAGACCACCGAGACGTCCACCGACCAGTTGCCGGCGAACGCGTTGCCGGCCTCGACGCCGGCCACCGTCACGCTGCTCTGGTTGACCCGCAGATCCTCCAGCAGCACGTCGCTGGCCCCCGAACCGAGGGCCAGCGCCGCGCCCCCGCCACCGATCGCCCGCTTCCCCGCCGGGCAGAACACCTCCAGGAACTTCGGGTTCACCGAGTTGATCGCCGAGTGTCCGGTCACCACCTCCAGACCCGCCGGCGGCGTGGCGCAGAGCGCGGTGGCGGTGACCGCCCAGTTCCCGGCGACGCCGTCCGGGTCCTCGCGCCCGGTCACCGAGTAGAGGCCGGCGTCGGCCAACGGCTGCACGATGTCCATGCCCACCTGGCCGAGGCCCGATCCGGTGATCGCCCCACCACCGCCGATGACCGCGGTGCCGGCCGGGCAGACGGCGCTCTGCGACTTGGCGACGCTGTTGCTCGGCCCGACCGTGGTCAGGACCGACAGGCCGGGCACCGCCGCCACCGGCCCGCTGAGCGCGAGCTGACCGAGCACGACCGTGCTCAGCAGGGCACCGCCCAGGGCGACCGTCCGCCGCGTCCACGTCTGTCCACGCATGATGTGCTCTCCTTGAGTGCGTACGGTCCGGGAACCGGCCGGTCCCCGGTCAGGTTCGGAACAGGGGCGGGAGCCGGGTGATGCCCGGCCCCCGCCGGTACGGGTCGGTCAGCCGACGAGGTGCCGGATGCGGACCGGCACGGAGTCCGTGCCGACCAGCCCCGTCGCGTCGAAGACCTCCAGCCACACCGACCAGGTGGTGGTGTCGGTCCCGCTGGTCAGCTGGGCCAGCGCCGCGGTGAACGAGGCACAGTTCTTCGGCGTGCCCTTGTCGTCGACCGGCTCGCCGGTGGGCACCCCGCCGCCCTGGCACAGCACCTGCTTGACGCCACCGTCGCCGTACGCGGTCCACCGGAAGCGGGTCCCCGCGACCGTGCCGTCCTCGGCGTCGGTGCCGGTCCCGGTGAACGCGACCGACTTCGGCCCGGCCTCGACAGTGGTCAGGTCCAGCGCCGTGGCCGGCTTGGTGATCGTGGCGGTCGGCCGGGACTGCCCGGCCGGGGCCGCGGTGACCGAGAAGGCGCGCTGCACGCTGGACCCGGCCGTCGCGAACGTCACCGTGTACGCCCCCGGCGTGACCGCGTTCGCCGGCAGCACCGCCTGGTGGCCGGTCTTCTCCAGGACCACCGTGTCGCCCCGGCGCACCGTCCAGGTCACCTGGGCGTCGGGGACCGGCCCGAACTCGTCCGGGTCGTTCGAGGTGCCGAGCAGCCCGACCGGCTGCCCCGCGACGAGGGTCAGCCCCGCCGGCGGCGAGACGATGGCCACCTTCGTCGGGCTGTCCACCACCGTCACGGTCACCGACGCCGAGCCGGTACGCCCCAGGCTGTCGGTGGCGCTGGCGGTGACGACGTGGCTGCCGGCCGACAGCGACGGCACGAACGTCTGCGACCCGGTCGCCAGCTCACCGTCGATGCTGCTGGTCCAGGTGAGCGGCAGCTCCTTGCCCAGGAAGTCGGTCGCGGTGCCCCACAGGTCGACCGACTGGCCCACCGCGAACTTCTGCTTCGTCTTCGGGGTGCTGATGCTCACCGCCGGCTTGCCGACGGTCACGTCCAACGCCTCGGCGACGGCGGCCAGCGCGTCGATCCGCCGCTGGCTGCCGGTCACCTTGCCGCCCAGCCCGCCGACGTGCGCGGTGTCGTTGAGGATCCTGCGGACCTGCTCGGAGGTGAGCATCGGGTCGGCGGCCATCACCAGGGCGGCCACCCCGCCCACGAACGGCGAGGCGACGCTGGTGCCGCAGGTGGTCTTCGTGGTGTTGACCGCAGGCGTACCCGGGTCGGTCAGCCCCGGCACACACATCGGACCGTAGATCTCCACCGACGTGGTGAGGTCCTTGGTGCCCCAGTTCGACCCGCCGGACACGGTCGCGTCCGGGTTCATCCCGCCCACGCACATCACGTGGGTGCTCTCGCAGGGCACCCAGAGGGTGTCGCCGTCGACGTTCGTGCCGTTGTTCCCGGCGGCGGCGACGATCAGCGCCCCGGTGTCCCGGACGTGCTTCATCCGCCTGTCGGTCCAGGTGCGGGCGTGGCTGACACCGAGGTCCACGTCCCGGGTGAAGCTGAGGTTGACCACGTCCGGGTGGGTCGCCTCGGCGGCCTTCTCCAGCCGCCGCAGGACCGTCCAGTAGTCGATGCCGTTGCGGACGCCGACCAGCTCCTGCACCACCGGCCCGGCCGGTCCGGCGGTGCCGTAGTCGTTGTCGACCCGGCCCATCCCGGCGAGCACCACGCTGGTGGCGTGCCAAGGGCAGGGAGTGCCGCCGGTGCAGTCGTTGGTGTTGGTCTCGCCCCACTCCGCCTTGTGCAGGGTCACCTTGCTCGGGAAGTCGGCGTTGAACTGGAACCCGCCGTCCTGCACCAGGTACTTCACCTGCTTGGTCAGCTTGCCCTTGCTGTCCAGCAGTTGCCAGGCCGGCGCGACCCCCACGTCCAGCGCGCCACCGGCCCGCATGAACGACCAGTCGAAGACGTTCTTGCCGATGTCCGGGGCCTCGAAGACCTGGCCGTCGGCGATACCGGACGGCTCCACCAGCCAGTCGAGGACCACCTCGGTGCCCGTCCGCCACTCGGCGGCGGCCAGCGCGAGCAGGCGCAACGCCCGCTCGTCGCCGACCCGGTAGCCGCCGGACTGCCGGGGCTCGGCGGCGAGCAGGTCGGCGACCAGCCCGGCCGGGTCGGCCCTGGTGACGTCCACCCGGACCAGGTGGTCCTGCCCCTCGGCGTCCGGTGCGAACGAGTCGAGCACCTCGCCACCCCAGCGGGCCAGGAAGGCGTCCAACTCGGACTGGCCGGCGGTCCGCACCATCACCTCGTCGAGGACCAGGCCGGCGGGCTTCCCGTCCGGCCCGGCCACCACGCCGACCTCCCGGTCGGTGCCGGTCCGACCGACCGGGTCGAGCCGCAGCCGGGGCGCGGCCAGGCCCGGGTCGACCCGGAAGGCCAGCGGCTCGACGCCGGTGGCGTCGACCCGCCCGGTCGGTCCACCCGGTGTGGGGGCGGCGTCGGCGTCCGTGGTCGCGACGAGTCCGGCGGCGAGCGCCGCCACCACTACGGTGGTCAGGTACCGGCGGACGCGGGTCCGGTGGGTCGCGGATCGTGTCGTTGTCATGGGTGTCTCCCGGTGTCGGCGGTGCGATGACACCGGTAGGAGCGCGCCGGGGTCGGCATGCCAACAGAAAGTTCCCGGGGAATTTTTTCTTCGCTCTACTGGACCGGTCGACGAGCGGTGGGGGCACGGATGAACGTGATGGCGCAGGACGACCGGGCGCTCGTCGAGGCGCTGCGGCGGGGCGACCGGACCGGCCTGGAGGGCATCTACCGGCGCTACGCCGACCGGCTCTACACGTACGCCCGGACGATGCTGCACGAGCCGGAGGCCGCCGCGGACGCCGTGCACGACGCGTTCCTCACCGCCGGCCAGCGCATCGACCAGCTCCGTGACCCGGACCGGCTGCGTTCCTGGCTGTACGCGATCGTGCGCAGCGAATGCCTGCGGCAGTTGCGGGAACGGTCCCGGTCCGCGCCGCTCGCGGAGGCGGCCGAGCCGGTGGCCGACACCGGCGACCCGGCCGCCGCCGTCAACGCCGACCAGGTACGCGCCCTCGTGCACCTGGCGGCCGACGCGCTCAACCCCGGCGACCGCGAGGTGGTGCACCTGGCGATCCGCCACGACCTCTCCTCCGCCGACATCGGTACGGCGCTGGGGGTGCCCGCGAACCACGCGCACGCCCGGCTGTCCCGGGCCCGGTCGCAGCTCGAACGGGCGCTCGGCACGCTGCTCGTCGCCCGCAGCGGGGCGCGGGACTGCCCGGTCCTGGCCGAGCTGCTCGGCGACTGGCAGGGCCGGCTCACCCCGGTCCTGCGCAAGCGGGTCGCCCGGCACATCGACGACTGCGCGCGGTGCGGGCTGCTCCGGCGCGAACAGTGCAATCCGGCGGCGCTGCTGACCGCGTACACCGCGCCGGGGTTCCTGGTGGTGGCCGAGACGGTGTGGTCGCGCCTGGCCGAGGCGGGTTCCACCGCCGTGCAGGCCACCGCCGGGCTGCCGACCGGCACCGGTCCGGCCGCCGCCGACCCGCCCGGGTCCACCGTCGGGGGCGACGCCACCGACGTCACCGCAGCCCACGGCCCCGCCGGGCCGGCCCCGGCGGCCGATTCCGGCCCCACCGGTCCGACGTCGCCCGCCGAGCCGATGTCCCCTGCCGAGCCGCAGTCGCCTGCCGAGCGGTCATCGCCGGCTGACCCGCAGCCGCCTGCCGAGCCGGTGTCGGCTGCCGGTCCGCCGTCGCCGGCCGGGTCCGTCGGCGTCGCGGGCCGGTCCGACGCCGCCGGGCGGGACGGGGCGAACCCGGCCGGCGTGGCGGCGGCACCGGCCGCGACCCGGGACCGGCGGCGTCGGCGGCGGACGGCCGTGACCGCCGGACTGTTGCTGCTCCTGGTGGTGGCCGGCACCTGGGCGGTGTCGGCGGCCCGGCCGGACGCCGAGCAGGTGTCGGTGACGTCAGGCGTCCCCTCCGGTGCGGCGGCGGTCACGGCGTCCGGCGTCGCCACCGCGGCTCCGTCGGCCCGGCCGACCCCGGGGCCCGGCGTGAGCGGTGCCGGTGGCCCGTCCGCGCCCGGCGGTGCACCTACCGACGCCGCGACGGGTGCCGTCCCGGGTCCGACGCCGGCACCCTCCCGGTCGCCGGCCGCGCCCCGCCCGACGACGGGTGCGCAGCTCGCCGCGCCCTTCACGGTGTCGGCGAACGCGCACGTCCGCTGCGGCACGGACGCCTACGCCCTGGTCGTCCGGGCCACCGGCAGCGGTGCGCTGGTCAGCGCGCAGGTGCGGTACACCCCCGCCGGGGGTGTCCCGACGAGCCGGGCGATGACGGTGGACGGATCGTCCGCCCGGGTGACCGTGGGCCAGCTCCGGGCGTCCGCCGTGACCTGGACGGTACGGGTGACCGCCGTCGACGGCCGGACCGCGCAGAGCCCGTCGTCCACGGTGGCCGATCCGTGCGTCCGGCCGGGCTAGGCGGGCGGGGACGACCCCTGCCCGGGGGCGCGGACGCCGGCGAGCAGCACGGCCAGGTACAGCTCGACCCGGTCGTCGGGCGCGTCGGCGATCCGGGCGGCGAACGCGGTGCCGCAGACCAGGTGCTGCAGGTCGTCCAGGGTGAGTCCGGGGCGTAGCTGACCGGCCCGCGTCGCCCGCTCCAGCACGGTCGCGGCCAGTGCGGCCAACTCCCCCCGGCGGGTCGTGGTCGGTGCGGTGGCGTCCTCGTCCGGGCTGGTCGAGAGCACTTCGGCGAGGGTCGGTTCGGTGAGCTGGCCGAGCAGGATGCTGCGGAGCAGCCGTTGCAGTCCCGCCCACGGGTCGTCGTCGCGGCTCGCCGCCTGCGCCTGGTCGAGCAGGGCGGCGAAGGCGTCGGCGGCGAGCGCCTCCAGCAGGGCGCGCCGGGTCGGGAAGTGCCGGTAGACGGTGCCGACCCCGACCCCGGCCCGCCGGGCGATGTCGTTGAGCTGCAACGACAGGTCACCCTCCGCCACCAGCGCACGGGCGGTGGCCAGCACCCGGTCGCGGTTGCGCGCGGCGTCCGCGCGCAGTGTCGTCGTCACCGGGCCAGCCTAACCCAACGGATTGCCCATCCAATCGGATTGACAATCCGTTTAATCCGGGCTTGAATCGGATAGGTAATCCGCTCCTCCGTCGGAAGGCACGCCATGCACCGCGCACCCGGTTGGACCGCCGCCGATCTCACCGACCAGTCCGGCCGGACCTTCGTGGTCACCGGCGCCAGCAGCGGCCTCGGCACGGCGATCACCCGCCACCTGGCCGCCCGGGGCGGCCGGGTGGTGATGGCCGTCCGGGACACCGCCAAGGGCGCCCGGGTCCGGGCCGGACTCCTCGACGCCCATCCCCGGGCCGATCTCGTCGTCCGTCGGTTGGACCTGCTCGACCTCGATTCCGTCCACGCCTTTGTCGAAGGTCTCGACCGCGACGTCGACACGGTGGACGCGCTGGTCAACAACGCCGGGATCGGCACCGTCCCCCGGCGGTTGAGCCCGCAGGGGGTGGAGAGCCAGTTCGCCACCAACCACCTCGGGCACTTCGCCCTCACCGTCCGGCTGCTGCCCGTGCTGACCGTCGGCCGGAATCCGGTCGTGGTCACCGTCTCCTCCGGTCTCTACCGGCTCGGCCGGCTCGACCTGACCGACCTGGCCGCCGAACGCCGCTACTCCGCCACCGGCGCCTACGCCACGTCGAAGCTGGCCAACGTGCTGTTCGGGCTGGAACTCGACCGCCGGCTGCGGGCCGCCGGCTCCCCGGTGCGCAGCCTGCTCACCCACCCCGGGATGACCAGGACCGACCTCTCCCGGGACCTGCCGCCACTCGCCCGCCGGATCGAGACCGTGCTCGCGGGTCCGCTGCGCCGCCCACTCGACGAGGCCGCCGCCCCGATGCTCTTCGCCGCCACCGTCCCGACCGCGCCCACCGGCCGGCACATCGGCCCCGGCCGGCGCTTCCGCCGCGCCGAGCCCACCTTCGCACCGTTGCGCGGCCGCGCCACCGACCGGCGGCTCGCCACCGACCTGTGGGCCCGCTCCGAGGAGATCACCGGGGTGCGCCTGACGCCCACCCCGCTGCGCTGAGCGGCGGCGGCCGACCGGCAAAAGCGTAACCCATAGGTTACGCTTCACCGGTGGACGAGGTGGCGGCGGCGATATCCGATCCGGTCCGTCGTCACATCCTCGAGCTGCTGCGCGACGGCGACCTCCCCGCCGGGGAGATCGCCGACCGGTTCCCGATCAGCAGGCCGGCGGTCAGCCGTCACCTGCGGGTGCTGCGGGAGAGCGGCCTGGTCCGCAGCGAGCTGGTCGGCCGGCAACGGCGCTACCGGCTCGACGCCGACCGGTTCACCGAGCTCGCCGACTGGCTCGCCCGGTTCCGCCGCCCACGCGGCTGGGCGCAGCACCTCGACGCGCTCGAAACGGAGGTCCACCGCACCCGCCGGGAGCGCCGCGCGCGCGACACGACGGACCGAGCCAGAGGAGAAACCGCGTGACCGGCACCCCCACCGGACGGCTGTTCCGTACCGCCACCGGCACCGACCTGGTGCTGGTACGCACCTTCCGCGCCCCCGTCGCGGACGTCTGGGCGAGCGTCACCGAACCCGAGCGCACCGCCCGCTGGTTCGGCCCCTGGGAGGGCGACGCCGGCCCCGGCCGGACGATCCGGTTGCAGATGGTCTTCGAGGACGACGCCCCGTGGACCGAGCTGCGGATCGAGACCTGCGAGCCGCCCCGGCACCTGGCCGTGTCGTCGGCCGACGGGTCGGGCGGCTGGCGGATCGAGCTGCTGCTCACCGAGACGGCCGGCGGCACCGAGCTGCGGTTCACCCACCACCTCGACAGCGAGGAGCACGTCGGCGAGATCGGCCCCGGCTGGGAGTACTACCTCGACCTGCTGGTGGCCGCCGGGACGGACGCCCCGAAGGCCGGGTTCGACGACTACTACCCGGCGATGAAGCCGTACTACGAGGGGCTGCGCGGTCCGACGGCCTGAGCCCCGCCGGGGCCGCGCGTCAGGTCGCCCCGGCGCGGCCCCGGCGTCGCGCTCACATCCGGTCGAGCGTCCGGATGCCGAGCAGGTCCAGTCCCTGCCGCAGGGTCCGTCCCGTCAGGTCGGTCAGCAGCAGTCGGCTCGCCCGCAGTTCCCCGTCCGCCCGCAGCACCGGGCACCGCTCGTAGAACGTGCTGAACCGGGTGGCCAGCCGGTGCAGGTAGCCGGCGAGGTGGTGGAACTGCGCCGTCCGGGCCACCTCGTGGACGACGCCGGCGAACCCGAGCAGTTCGAACGCCAACGCCCGCTCCGCCGGGGTACCGAGGACCACCCCGGTCGCCGCCCCCGGCACCGTGCCGGCCCGCCGCAGCACCGACCGGGTCCGGGTGTACGCGTACTGGAGGTAGGGGGCGGTGTTGCCGTCGAGGGCGAGCATCCGCTCCCAGTCGAGCACGTAGTCGCGGGTCCGGTCGGTGGCCAGGTCGGCGTACTTGACCGCGCCGATGCCGACGGCCCGGCCGATCTCGGCCGCCGCTGCCTCGTCCAGGTCCGGGTTGCGGGTCCGGGCCAGCGCGGTCGCCCGGGTGACCGCCTCCGTCAGCAGGTCGACCAGCTTCACCGAGCCACCGGCCCGGCTGCGCAGCATCCGCCCGTCCGGGCCGAGGACGGAGCCGAAGCCCAGGTGCTCGGCGCGGGCCGGGGGACGCAGCCAACCCGCCTGCCCGGCCACCGCGAACACCATCGCGAAGTGCTGCCGCTGCGGCAGGCCCACCACGTAGAGCAGCCGGGTCGCACCCAGCTCGTCGACGCGCAGCCGCAGCGCCGCCAGGTCCGTCGCCGGGTACCCGTACCCACCGTCGCCCTTGCGCACGATCAACGGCAGCGCGACGCCGTCGCGCCCGACGAACCCGGGCGGGAAGACGCAGGTCGCCCCGGCGCTGTCGGTCAGCAACCCGAGCCGGTCGAGGTCGGTCACCACCGCGCCGAGCCGGTCGTTGTACGCGCTCTCGCCCCGGAAGTCCTCCGCGGTCAGGGTGACGTCGAGCAGCTCGTACACGGTCAGGAAGTACCGCTGGGACTGCCCGACCAGCAACCGCCACAGCCGGCGGGTCTCCGGGTCGCCGGCCTGCAACGCGACCACCCGCTGCCGGGCGCGTTCCCGGAACGCCGGGTCGGCGTCGAACTTCGACCGGGCCGCCCGGTAGAACCCGTCCAGGTCGCCGATGGACAGCTCCTGCGCCGCCTCCGTCTCACCGAGGTCCACCAGGTGCGCGATCAGCATCCCGAACGGGGTGCCCCAGTCGCCCAGGTGGTTGACCCGCACGACGCGGTGCCCGAGCCAGCCCAGCACCCGCACGGCCGCGTCGCCGATGACCGTCGAGCGCAGGTGCCCGACGTGCATCTCCTTCGCCACGTTCGGCCCCGAGTAGTCGACCACCACGGTCTCGGGCTCGCCGGTCACCGGCACCCCGAGCCGCTCGTCGCCGGCGAGCGCGGCGACCATCCCGGCCAGCGCCCCGTCGGCGAGGGTCAGGTTGACGAAGCCGGGGCCGGAGACCTCCGCCACCGCGCAGACGTCGTCGAGGTCCGCGCGGTCCAGCACCGCCTGGGCGATCTCGCGCGGGGGCCGGCCGAGCCGCCGGGCCAGCGCCAGCGCCGCGTCGGACTGGAAGTCCGCCCGCGGCGAGCGCCGCACGGTGGGCGCGACCGGTTCGCCGGCCACGGCGGCGAACGCGGGCGTCAGCCGGTCGGTGAGCAACCTTTCAAGATCCATTGGTACGCCGATCTGCTCGGATCCGTCAGCCAGGCGGATCCCCGGACGGGGGAGCCTGCGGACGGACCGAGGACAGCGGTGGTGACCGGCGGCTCGATCCGCCGGTCGCAGGGGAATGGGTCAGCGCGGGCGGGCGACGGATCGCCGGCGTCGCTCCGCACCGACCACGACGTCGTACGACGTCCGGGTGTGCTGAGCGGTCGCGCTGGTCATGCCGGCAGCCTACCGGACCGGCGGTGTGGCCGATCCGTCCTGCCGGTCGGGTCCGGTCCCCTGCGTGGCTGGTCGGCCCTGCGGGCCTGGTCGGCTCTGCTGGCCGTGTCTGGTCCCGTCGCGGCCTGGTCGGTCGCCCTGCCGACACCTCCCGCCCCGGCCGGGTCGGCTCTGCTGGGCGCGTCCGGTCGCGGCCTGGTCGGTCCGCCGCGAGTGCCCGTCGGGCGGACCGGGCTCCCCGGCGGTCAGCCCCGGCGGTAGCTCTGCGCGTAGTAGTCACCGACCTGGTCGCGGTAGTCCGGCCGGGCACCGTCCTCGGGATCGAAGGCCGGTGAGTCCTTGACCTGCTCCCGGCTCCGGTCGACGTGCACCACCCGGTCCCCGTGGTCCACCCGAGCGACCGTGCCGACCGGCAGCAGGACCTTCCGCCCGAAGATCCACGGCCCGGTGTCCACCACCAGCCAGCGGGCGCCCGCCTCCTCGCTCGCCTCGTCGATCGCGCCGATCCGCCCGTCGGTCGCCTCCACCCGGTAGCCGGTCAGGTCGAGCGGTGTTCCCGGGCCGGGCGCGTCCGGCCCGTCGTGCGGTTCCCGGTCGGGCCGCTCACCCGGCTCGGTCTGGTCGTATCCGCCGGCCAGCGCCGCCGGGTCACGCCATGCCCACGGGTTGAACGGTTGCATCCGGGTCACCTCCACCTGGTCGTCGACACCCGACAGGTGCCCGGACCCCCAGCAGCGGAAACACCGCGCCACCAGATCCGCCCCGCCCCGGGGCCCGGCCCGCCTCGCCCGCCGCCGCTGGAGCGCGTCAGCGGTCGCCCCGGTGAGCCGGACGGGTCGCCGTCGCCGTCCCGAGCCCGTTGATCAAGAAGTTTGCGTCACGGACGTCCCCGAGGACGACCGGAACCTCTTGGTCGACACGGTCCGGGGGTGGAGCGTCGCCGTTCGGGGGCGGTGGCGGGAGTGGGGCGGGCCGGCAGGCGGCGGGGCGCTGGGATACTCGTCGACCATGGTGTTGTCGCGGGGTTGGTCGTCGTTCCTGGTCGGCGTCGGGGTGTGGACCTGGGTGATCTGGCCGAGGTTCGGGCTCGCCATCTGGAACGACACGCGGGCCTGGTCGGGCGGGGCGGTCGGCGTGGGCGCCCCGACCGGATTCCTCTGGATCCACGCGGTGCTCATCGCGGCCTCGTTGGCCATCGGCTCCACTGCCGGTGTGCTCGGCATCCGGGGATGGCGGGCGGCCCGTCGCCTGTCCCGCAGGCGTCAGCCGGGCGAGGTGGAGCCCGATGACCAGCGGATTTGACGATCAAACCTGAGGCCGCGTAACTTTCTCTCTGCCAGCGCGGAACGGGCAAACGGGATTAAAGCCCCGGGGACCGGATTCGATGTGTGGCACCGGGTCGTCGGGGGCACTATCTCCCACACGACGCGGTCCGGGTGGGGCTCGACCGAACGCCGCAGGGCGGATTTGGTCGGGCGGAACCGACCGGGTAAGGTTGTCGACCGGCAGGGCACCGGGCGAGCATGCGGGAGACCGCAGCGGCCGGTTCTGCCAAATCCGATGATCAATCGCAGCGCTGGCCGCTGCGTGCGCTCAGCGGGGCAATGCCGTACGAAGCGTGACACACCGGGACAGACCGGTTGACACGGGGAAGACGGTGAGGTAACGTAGTAAAAGTGCCCGGCGCGAGAGCGCGGGGCGCAGTGAACGAAATACCCCGGTCGGGTCACCGTTAGTGCGGTGTTCTGGTTGGTGTGTGGTTGTTCTTTGAGAACTCAACAGGGTGCTTGTAAAGCCAGTGCCAATTGTTTATACCCC
>NZ_MZMV01000003.1 GCF_002210435.1 Micromonospora wenchangensis | reverse complement strand
CTGCGGTCGTACGGGGGGTGTAACGCCGGGGGCGGGGTCGGGATTCCGGCCCGGGGGTGCCGCCGGTCACGGCGACCGGGGTCGGACCGGACGACACCGGACAACCCTCGCACCGGCACCGGGGGTCGTACCGCCCATTCGGGCCGGCATGGGAGTCACGGGGTGATCCGGGACTCGACCTTCGCGGCGCAGGCGCCGGCCTGGTTCGCCCGCAGCCGGGAGGCGCAGCTGACCGCCGCCGGACTTTGCGTCAGCCGTTGCCTGTGGG
Organism: Micromonospora wenchangensis; assembly: GCF_002210435.1. Taxonomy (GTDB): domain Bacteria; phylum Actinomycetota; class Actinomycetes; order Mycobacteriales; family Micromonosporaceae; genus Micromonospora; species Micromonospora wenchangensis. The sequence goes on along the minus strand of NZ_MZMV01000003.1, from coordinate 204,557 downwards.
GGCGGGGTGTGGCCCGTAGTGCGCGGAGAGCTTCATTCCTGTGGGTCATGACCATGCCTGACAGGCATATCGGTGTCCGTGAAGTTACCCGCCCCCGGGACCCATTGTCGGCGCGTCGGTGGACGGACCGGAATGTGCGCCGAATGTTCGGTCCGTCCCTTCCCGAGACCAGGGGCCGGGCATCCCCCCGGGCGACAACGTGCGCCCATCGTCACGGGGCCGAAATTGCGGCTTCGGGCCGGGGCGGATACCGCTGTGTGGCGAATATGCGCAACGACGCCCGGGGACGGGGCGCGGGGGGATGCGCGCGGGGGCGGGTGAGGAGGTCAGGACCCGGGTGGAGCGGCGGGGGAGCGGGGGTTCTGCCGAGGGCAGATCCGCTGCCGGTGAACAGGGTGCCCCACCGGGGCCCGGGGCCGGCAGGGTGGGGCCCATGAGACTGCTGATGCTGGGCGGTACGGGTTTCGTCGGTTCCGCCATCGTGGCCGAGGGCGTACGCCGGGGCTGGACGGTGACCATGTTCAACCGGGGGATACACGGGCCGACCCCGCCGGGCGTACACCGGTTGCGGGGTGATCGGACCGCGCCGGGCGGGTTGGCCGAACTGGCCGGCGGCGCGTGGGACGTGGTGGTCGACACCTGGGACGGCGCGCCCCGCGCGGTACGCGACGCCGCCACGCTGCTGCGCTCCGCCGGGCACTACGCCTACGTCTCCAGCGGCTCGGTCTACGCCCCGCCGGTGCTCCCCGGGGTCGGCGAGGAGTCGGCGGTGGTGCCGTCGGCGGCCGACGACACCCGCGACGACGACTACGCCCGGTGCAAGGCGGGCGGTGAGCTGGCCGCGACCGAGGTGTTCGGGGAGCGTGCGCTGCTGGTGCGGGCCGGGCTGATTCTGGGGCCGGGGGAGGACATCGGGCGGCTGCCGTGGTGGCTGCACCGGGTGGCCCGGGGCGGTGACGTCCTCGCCCCCGGCCCGGCCGACCTGCCGGTGCAGTACGTCGACGTCCGTGACCTGACGGCCTTCACCCTGGACCGGGCCGTCGAGGGCGTCGGCGGGGCGTTCAACGTGATCAGTCGTCCGGGGCACACCACCATGGGCGAACTGCTGCGCGAGGCGGTGGCGGCGACAGGTGCCGACGCCCGGCTGCGGTGGACCGACCCGGAACCGATCCTCGCCGCCGGGGTGGAGCCCTGGAACGACCTGCCGGTCTGGATTCCCCCGGGCCACGAATACCGGTGGTTGCAGGAGCGCGGCGTCGAGAAGGCGTACGCGGCGGGGCTGACCTGCCGCCCGGTGGCCGAGACGGTCGGCGACACCTGGCGCTGGCTGGACCGGGTGGGGGCGGTCCCGCCGCGCGCGGGGCGACCGGTGCGGACGACTGTCGGCCTCGACCCGGCGCGCGAGGCCGCCCTGCTCGCCACCCACCATCCGGCCTGACCCCGCAAGCCCCCTGCGTCACCGGCAGCCCGCCACGCAGGATGAGGCTCAGTTAAAAACGTTACTCGGTTAAGATATTTTGCTTGGCGGTACGGCGTTCCGCACCCGAGCATCGAAGGGCAGACCATGACCTCCGCGTCTCCACCTGGCCACCTTGATGAGGAACACGAACTCGATCACGAGTTCCTGACCGAGCTGGCCTTCCTCGAGCGCGCCCGCAAGGCGCTGTCCTGGATGCTGGACCACGCGCGCATGCGGGTCGCCACCGGAGAGCAGATCGCCGGTGACCGCTACACCTCGGAGACGCTCGGCAGGTACCTGAAGAGCTATGCCAAGGAACTGGCCGAGGAACCCGACAGCCCGCTCTACTTCGGCAGGCTGCAGTTCGGCACCGACGAGGACGCGGGCGAACACCTGGGCCAGAACTACTACATCGGCCGGCGGCGCATCAACGAGGAGCACGGCGAACCGCTCGTCATCGACTGGCGCGCGCCAGTCTCCTCGATCTTCTACCGAGCGAGCGCCCGCAACCCGCTCGGTGTCGCCGCGCGCCGGCGCTTCGGCTGGACCACCCGGCATCCGGTGGAACTGACCGGCTTCGAGGACGAGCGACTTGACCGGGGTGAAGAACTCGGCACCACCAGCGAACTGCTGACCAGGGAGATCGAACGGCCCCGCGTCGGCCCCATGCGCGACATCGTCGCCACCATCCAGCCCGACCAGGACGAGCTGGTGCGTACCGACCTGGACCGGTCGCTGTGCGTGCAGGGCGGCCCGGGCACCGGCAAGACCGCAGTCGGGCTGCACCGCGCCGCCTACCTGCTCTACGCCCATCGGCTCCAGCTCAAGCGCACCGGTGTCCTGGTCGTCGGTCCCAACCCGGCATTCCTGCACTACATCTCCGCGGTGCTGCCGGCGCTCGGCGAGGTGGACGTCCAGCAGCGAACCCTGGAAGAGGTGATCGGCCGGCAGAGCATCCGCGCGCAGGACAGCCCGGAGGCCGCGCTCGTCAAACACGACGCGCGGATGGCCCAGGTGTTGCACCGCGCCCTGACCGGGCTGATCAGCACACCCACCGAGCCGATCGCGCTGCCGGACGGTTCCTACCGGTTACGGATTCCGCTCAACGTCCTGATCCGGGAGGTGGAGACCGTCCGGCGCGAGGACATGCCCTACGGCGTCGGTCGGGAGCGGCTGCGCGCACGCATCGTCGCACTGCTGCAGCGGCAGTTGGAGTACCGCGCCGAGATGCCCGGCCACAGATGGCTGGAGAAGACCGGACGCGCCCGACCGGTGGTCGCCGTCCTCGACCAGGCCTGGCCCAAGATCCGCCCGGAAGAACTGCTCACAAACCTGTTCAGCGACAAGGCGATGCTGGCCCGGGCCGCTGACGGCATCCTGACCGACCAGGAACAGCAAGCCCTGCTCTGGCGCAGGCCACCCCGCAGCTTCAAGAGCGCGGCCTGGTCAACCGCCGACGCGGTACTGCTGGACGAGATCGCCGGATTGATCGATCACCCGGAAGGTTTCGGCCACCTCGTCGTCGATGAGGCGCAGGACCTGTCTGCCATGCAGTGCCGCGCACTGGCGCGCCGCAGCCGGCACGGCTCGCTAACCGTACTGGGCGACCTGGCCCAGGGCACCACCGCATGGGCAGCCGCCGACTGGCACGAACAGATGGCACACCTCGGCAAACCCGACGCGCCGGTAACCGCGCTGACCACCGGCTTCCGCGTTCCTGCCGTGGTGCTCGCGTTCGCCAACAAGCTCCTTCCCGAACTGCACGTCACCGCACCGGCCACGCGCTCCGTCCGCGCCGACGGGGAACTCACCGTACGTCACGAGCAAGACCTGCGAGCCGCCACCGTCGACCGTGTCCGGGCGGCGCTCGATCAACCAGGTTCCATCGCGGTCATCACGACCGACGCACGGGTCGGCGAGCTCACCGAGGCCCTGCAACAGGCGGACATCGCCGTCGACACAGCCGAGCAGGACGACGAGCACCGGGTCACCGTCCTGCCCGCCACCCTGGCGAAAGGTCTGGAGTTCGACCACGTCGTGGTGGTGGAACCGGACGAGGTCGTCCGCGCCGAACCGCGAGGCCTGCACCGCCTCTACGTCGTTCTCACCCGAGCCGTCTCCCGGCTGGACGTCCTGCACGCCGGTCCTCTTCCGGAGGCCTTGGCCCGGTGACCAGCACCCACGACGTCACCGCACACCGCCGGCCGACCCGTATCGGCGTGATGGAGCGAGGCGCGTTCGGGTGCGGCACTCTCCCCGCCAGATCGGTCTGCCGGGATGATCGGCCATGGCCCGAGATCCGAATTCTCGTGACGGTAGTCAGCCGGGTGCCACCGCCACGTCCAGTACCTCGTCCACGCTCCGCCTCGGGGTCGCCACCCCCGGCTGGCCGTACCCGATCCGCATGACCATCTGCGGCGTGCCGAAACGCCCCAGCGACAGCCGCAGCGCCTCCCGTGCTCCCGACACCTCGATCGGCTGCGACAGCAGCGACACCGCCAGTCCCGCGTCCGTCGCGGTCAGCAGCACCCGCTGCAACGCCTGCCCGGCCAGCACCTGGTCGACGACCGTGTTGCCGGCCGCGCCGAGCACCGCCACCAGCGGTTCCGGTTCGAAGTCGCGGCCGGGCGCGCGGTCCAGGCCGCCGAAGCCCCGCGACGGCAGCAGATCCTGCGGCTCGGTCTGCGGGCCTCCGGCACGGGCCGGCACCCCGTCGGGAGCGGGCTCGGTACGCACCCAGTCGGCGCGTTCGGCCCGGTAGGCGGGGTCGCGTTCGAGCACCCGGTGGGCGCTGCGGGCGACCTCGGCGAAGGCGTTGACGGCGCTCACCCCGATCACCAGTTCCAGCCAGCACTGCTCGGCACGGGCCGCCTCACCGAGCCGCCAGCGGGCGTCGGCGGGCACCGGGTCGGGCCAGAACGGCGCCCGGTTGCTGAACCGGCGGCCGATCGCCGCGTACAGGCTCTGCTCGGCGGGGGTGGGGCGGCGCGGCAGGTCCGGGACCAGCCGGGCCAGCACGTCCGGGTCGGCCGGGTACGGCCGCAGCCGTACGGTGGCCGGGGTGCCCGCCACGGCCAGGGACAGCCGCAGGTTGAACAGGGCCGCCCCACCGGCGATCCGGGTGCCCCAACCGCTCGGGTCGGTGGCCGGCAGCCGGCGGGCCGGGTCGACCGACACCTCGATCCCGCCGTCGCGCAGGCGGAACCGCCACGGCTGGGTGTTGTGCAGGGAGGGCGCCCGGACGGCGTCCGTGACGGCGGCCCGTAGTTGCGCCTCGGTGTACCCGGTGCCCATGGTCGTGCTCCTTCCGTGGCGGTTCGTGCCGCTCCACCCCGAGCGGGGAACGCGTCGCCCCGGCCGGCCGACGCCGACCCGGTTCCCGGTGGTGGTTCCCCTCCACGGTCCGTCACCCGGGGGTGGGCCGGGCAGGGCCGGACGTCCCGACCCGCCGGGCCGCCCTCCCCGGGGTGACGCGCCGGGTTAGGGACCTTCGGCCCGTGCACGGGCTGCTCCGGGCGGGTAGAAACGAGGGATGATCCGGGTGTTCCTCCTCGACGACCACGAAGTCGTCCGCCGTGGCCTGGCCGACCTGTTGCAGAGCAGCGGCGACATCGAAGTGGTCGGCGAGTCCGGCTCCGCGCAGGAGGCGGCCCGGCGGATTCCCGCCCTCCGCCCCGACGTGGCGATCCTCGACGCCCGGCTGCCCGACGGTAACGGCATCGACGTGTGCCGGGACGTCCGGGCGGTCGACTCGTCGATCAAGGGGCTGATCCTCACCTCGTACGAGGACGACGAGGCGCTGTTCGCCGCGATCATGGCGGGCGCGGCGGGGTACGTGCTCAAGCAGATCCGGGGCACCGACCTGGTCGACGCCGTCCGTCGGGTCGCCGCCGGGCAGTCGCTGCTCGACCCGGCGATCACCACCCGGGTGCTGGAACGCATCCGCAGCGGCGTCGAGCAGCCCCGCGAGTTGAAGACCCTCACCGAGCAGGAGCGCCGCATCCTGGAGTACGTGGCCGAGGGGCTGACCAACCGGGAGATCGCCGGCAAGATGTTCCTCGCCGAGAAGACGGTGAAGAACTACGTCTCCAGCGTGCTGGCCAAGCTGGGCCTGGAACGCCGCACCCAGGCCGCCGTGCTCGCCACCCGCCTCCTCGGCCAACGCCACTGACCCACCGCCCGGGTGGGCCGCCCCGGGGGGATCAGTCGCGCAGCGGGACCGACCAGCAGAGTTGCGTGCCGTGCGGCTCGACCCGGCGTACCTCGAACTCGCCGCCGTGCCGCTCGGCGCGTTCGCGCAGGTTCACCAGGCCACCCCGGGCGGCGGCCGGGTCGCAGCCCACCCCGTCGTCGGTGACCGTCACGGTGACCCGGCCGGCGTCGACCCGCACGGCGACGGCGACCCGGCTGGCCTCGGCGTGGCGTACCGCGTTGGACAGCGCCTCGCGGAGCACGGCGGTGAGGTCGGGGCGGACCGGTTCCGGCACGGCGCTGTCGATCGGGCCGTCCAACTCGACGGCGGGCCGGAAGCCCAGCGACCCGGCGGCCACGTCGACCGCCTCCCGGATCTCGGTGCGCAGCGCCGCGCTCATCGGGGTACGCAGCTCGAAGATGGTGCGGCGGATGTCGCGGATGGTGGCGTCGAGGTCGTCGACGGCCGCGTTGATCCGCTTGGCGACGTCGGGGCGGGCGTGCATCGCGCCGCTCTGCAGTTGCAGGCCGGTGGCGAACAGCCGCTGGATCACCACGTCGTGCAGGTCCCGGGCGATGCGTTCGCGGTCCTCCAGGACCACCAGCAGCTCCCGTTCCTCCTGCCCCCGGGCCCGCTCCATGGCCAGGGCCGCCTGACCGGCGAAACTGGCCAGCAGGGTGACGTCGGCGTCGGCGGCCCGGCCGGCGTCGGGACGGTGGGCGACCACCAGCACCCCGTGCAGGGTGTCGGCGGCGGCGAGCGGGGAGACCACGGCCGGGCCGGCGACCACCGGCACCGGCCAGGGTGCCGCCTCGGCCAGGTTGTCCAGCAGTTCCCGGCGACGCTCGGTCACCGGGCCGGCGAAGCTGGTCTCGCTGGCCGGCAGCAGCGCGCCGACCAGCCCGTCGGCGTCACCGTCGGCGGAGTCGACCACCTCGACGGTGAACTGCCCGGCGTCCTCGTCGTAGAGCAGCACCAGCGCCAGCTCCGCCTCGGCGACCTCCCGGGCCCGGCGGGCCACCAGGGTCAGCGCGTCGGTCCGGCGTACCTCGCCGAGCAGCACCGAGGTGATCTCGGCGGTGGCCGCGAGCCAGCGTTCCCGGCGGTGGGCCAGCGCGTAGAGCCGGGCGTTCTCGATGGCCACGCCGGCGGCGGCGGCCAGCGCCACGGCGATCTCCTCGTCGTCCTCGGTGAACTCCGGGGCGCCCTGCTTCTCGGCCAGGTAGAGGTTGCCGAAGACCTGCTCGCGGATGCGTACCGGCACGCCGAGGAAGCTGTGCATCGGCGGGTGGTTCGGCGGGAAGCCGTACGACTGGGGGTGTTGGGTGATGTCGGGCATGCGCACCGGGCGGGGTTCGTCGATCAGCAGGCCGAGCACCCCCCGCCCGTGCGGCAGGTCACCGATCTTCGCGTGCAGCTCGGCGTCGATGCCGTGGGTGATGAAGTCGTGCAGCAGCCGGTCGGGACCGATCACGCCGAGCGCGCCGTAGCGGGCCCCGACCAGCTCGCAGGCCGCCTGCACGATCCGTTGCAGGGTGCTGCGCAGGTCGAGGTCGGTGCCGATGCCGACCACCGCGTCGAGCAGCGCCCGCAGCCGCTCCCGGCTGGTCACCACGTCGCCGACGCGGTCGAGCATCTCCTGGAGCAGCTCGTCGAGGCGGACCCGGGACAGCGGGCTCAGCCCCAGCGAGGGGACCTGGTGTTCGTTGCGGGAAGCAGGGGTGCTGGCGGCCACGCGGGCGATGTTACCGTCCGGTGACCGCCGGGCACGAGATCGTCAGGGCCGCTGGTCGCGTACGGCGGAGGTGTCGACCACCTGCGCGGCCGGCAGCCGCGGGGTGTGCGGCGGGCCGGCGTGCGCCGGGTCCGCGATCCCGATCCGCAGCACCAGGTACGGGTAGCCGAGCCCGCTGAGCAGCTGCCGCAGCGTCTGCCGGGTGCCGGCCACCTCGACCACGCCGGACAGCGGCACCACCGACGCCCCGTGCCGGGTGGCGGTGAGCCACAGCGCGGAGAGCGCCTCACCGGCCCGCAGCCAACTGTCCGGTTCGTCCTCGTCGCCGTAGAGCAGCCCGTACACGGCGGCCTTGTCGTGCCCCGGGCCGACCGGCAGGTCGCCGGGGCTGCCGAAGTCCCGGGCCGGGACGGTGGTCTGCGGCTGGTCCTGCGGCAGCACCTCCGGCGGCAGGCCGGTGCCGGCGTCGGCCCGGTGCGTCCAGTACTGCAACTCCTCGCGGGTCTGCGGGTCCTCCGCCTCGACCGTGCCGGCGTGCGAGGCGGTCGCGGCCAGCTCCATCACCTGGTCGGCGTCGAGGATCTGCAACCGGGAACCCTCGGCGTCGGCCGCGCGGACGATGTCGTCGACCACCCCGGCGGGCACCGGCTCGTCGCTGACCGGGCGACGGTCGGTGTGCCGTACCTGCATGCACTGCACCATGCGCATCGCCTCCGGGTCGGCCCCGGACCGGGTCAGGCCGGTCAATCGGGCCAGCAGGTCCGGCTGCTGCGGGTCGGGCAGCCGCTCGACCACCGCCGTCCAGCCTTCGGCCGCCAGCGCCACCCGGGCGTGGTGTAGGGCCGCGCCGCAGCTCACCGCCACCAGGCGGCCCTCCGGGTCGGCGGCGGAGAGCTGCCGCTCCCGGACCGCCCGCAGCTCCAGGGCGTCCGGCAGGACCCGCCAGCGCCACGGTTGCGTGTTGTGCACCGAGGGGGCGTGACCTGCCGTCGCCGCCGCCTCCGCGAGCGCGGTGGTCAGCGGGCGGTCCGTCGCGGGCGTCTGGTGGCTCATCGGCACTACCTTTCCGTTTCTTTCCCATCGTGCCCCACCCCGTCGGCCCCGGGGTGGGGATACCGTTCCATCCTGGCCTGCCGACCCGGCCCTGCGCACGGTCCCCAGGTCCCCCCTCGGGGGCATTTCGGCCCGGCGGTTTCCCTGTTCCCGGTTCCCGCCGGCCACCTGCTGGGACGATCCGCAGGTGGACGCGGCACCGCAGGAGTGTGTTCCGCAGCGGCCGGTCGACAGGCGTCCGGTGCGCTGGCGCGAGTGGACGCCGCTGGCCCTGCTCGGCGGGGCGTTGCTGGTCGGGGCGGCGCTGTGGCTGACCGGGCGGCGTGGCCCCGCCGACGCCGTGTGGGCGGCGGCGACCCTGGGGGCGCTGGTGCCGGCGGTCGGGGCGGTGCTGCGTCAGTGGTGGCGGCGGCGGTTCGGGGTGGACGTCATCGCCGTGCTGGCGTTGGCCGGTGCGCTGCTGGTCGGGGAGTACCTGGCCGGGGCGGTGATCGCGGTGATGGTGGCGACCGGCCGGGCGCTGGAGGCGTACGCCCGGGGGCGGGCGACCCGCGACCTGCGCGCCCTGTTGGCGCGGGCACCCCGGCAGGCGCGGCGGCGCACCCCGGACGGGGGCATCGAGGTGGTCGGGCTGGACCGGGTCGCGGTGGGGGACGACCTGCTGGTCGGGCCGGGGGACGTGGTGCCCGTCGACGGGGTGCTCGCGGCCCCGGCGACGCTCGACGAGTCGGTGGTGACCGGCGAGGCGCAACTGGTGGGCCGGGCCGCCGGGGAGCAGGTCTCCAGCGGGGTGGTCAACGCGGGCGCCGCCGTGGGCCTGCGGGCCACCCGGGACGCGGCGGGCAGCACCTACGCGGGGATCGTCCGGTTGGCGCGGGAGGCGACCGCCCACCGGGCGCCGACGGTCCGGCTCGCCGACCGGTACGCGGCGGCGTTCGTGCCGTTCACCCTGCTGCTGGCCGGGGTGGCGTGGTGGTGGTCGGGGGAGGTCGTCCGGGCGGTCGCCGTGCTGGTGGTGGCGACGCCGTGTCCGCTGCTGCTGGCCACCCCGATCGCGATCGTCTCCGGGCTGTCCCGGGCGGCCCGCCGGGGTGTCCTGGTGCGGGACGGCGGTGCGCTGGAGCTGCTCGGCCGGGCCCGGACCCTGCTGGTCGACAAGACCGGCACGTTGACCGCCGGGCGGCCCCGGGCGGCGGAGACGGTGGCCGGCCCCGGCGGCGACCGGGACGAGGTGCTGCGGCTGGCCGCGTCGGTGGAGCAGCTCTCCCCGCACGTGCTGGCGGTGGCGCTGGTGCGGCAGGCCCGCGAGCGGCGGCTGCGGCTGACCACGCCGACGGAGGTGACCGAGGAGCCGGGGCGCGGGGTCAGCGGGCGGGTCGACGGCCGGCCGGTGCGGGTCGGGCAGCTCACCGGCGACCTGCCCGACTGGGCGGAGCAGGCCCGCCAGCGGGCCGAGCTGGCCGGCTGGTCGACGGTGTGGGTGAGCGACGACCACGGTCCGCTGGGGGCGGTCCTGCTGGAGGACCCGGTCCGTCCCGACGCCCGGCGGACGGTGCGGCGGCTGCGGGACGCCGGACTGTCCCGGCTGCTCCTGCTCAGCGGGGACCGGCCGCGCACCGCCGAGCAGGTGGCCCGGCTGGTGGGGGTGGACGAGGCGCTGGCCCGGTGCTCCCCGGAGCAGAAGGTGGCCCGGGTCCGGCAGGAGGCGCAGCGGGCGGTCACCGTGATGGTCGGCGACGGGGTGAACGACGCGCCGGCGCTGGCGGCGGCGCACGTCGGGGTGGCGATGGGGGCGACCGGGGCGACCGCCTCGGCGGACGTCGCCGACGCCGTGATCACCGTGGACCGGTTGGACCGGCTCGCCGACGCCGTCGAGATCGCCAGGCACGCCCGCCGGATCGCGGTGCAGAGCGCCGCCGTCGGGATGGGGCTGGCGGTGCTCGCGATGCTGGTCGCCGCCGCCGGCCGGCTGCCGCCGGTGGCGGGGGCCTTCCTCCAGGAGGGCATCGACGTGCTGGTGATCCTCAACGCGCTGCGGGCGCTGCGCGGCGGGCTGCGCCGCCCGGACGTCCCGCCGGCCGCCCGCGCCCTGCTCGACCGGTACGCGGGTCAGCACGCAGGCGTACGTGACGTGCTCGCCCGGGTACGCGACACCGCCGACCTGGTGGCGACCCGGCCGAGCGCCGAGGGGTGCCTGCCGGCGTTGCGTGACACGCACCGCCGGCTCACCGACGAGGTGCTGCCGCACGACAGCGCCGAGGAACGGCAGCTCTATCCGGCGTTGGCCGGCCCGCTGGGCGGGGAGGCGACGTCCACGATGGGCCGGGAACACGTGGAGATCCACCGGCTGGTGGACGCGATCGGCGGTCACCTGGCCCGGGCCGACGGGCGGTTGCGCCCCGACCAGGTGCCCGACCTGCTCGCCAGCCTGTACGGGTTGGACGCGGTGCTGCGCCTGCACCTGGCCCAGGAGGAGGAGACCTACCTCGCCCTGGACCCCGACCCGCCCGCCCCGCGTTGATCCACCCACCCCCGTGGTGATCCACGCGCCGGGGCCGATGTTGCGGTGTCAGGTCGTCGGATCACCGCAACATCGGCCCAACAGCCGCCCGCCCCGCCCGACCCGCCCGGTCAGCGTTCCCGGACGACGGCGACCGGGCAGTGCGCGTGCTGGATGAGCTGCTGGCCGACCGAGCCGAGGAGCATCCCGCGCAGCCCGCCCCGGCCCCGGCTGCCGACCACCACGAGCTGCGCCTCCCGGCTCGCCTCGACGAGCGCGGCAGCCGGCCGGGCCGGGGCGATCTCCACCGTCACCGGGACCTCGGGGAAGGTCTCCCGCCATCCGGCGAGGGCCTGTTCGATCTCGGCCCGGTCCGCCGCGAGCCGGGCCTCGGCGTCCGGGTCGGAGGGCCGCCAGCGGTCGTCCGGCGGTTCGAAGGCCCGCAGCACCCGCAGCGGGGCGGCCCGCTGGGCGGCCCGCTCCACGGCGAACCCGAGTGCCGTGCCGGCCTGCTCGGAACCGTCGTAGCCGACCACCACCGGGCCGGTGACCTTCGCCTGCGCCTCGCGTACCACGACGACGGGGCAGTGCGCGTGGGCCGCCACCGAGACCGCCGTGGAGCCGGCGAGCAGGCCGGTGAAACCGCCGTGGCCCCGGCTGCCGAGCACCAGCAGCCCGGCCTCGGCGGAGCGTTCCTCCAGCACCAGCGCGGGCGGACCGTCGAAGACCTCACCGTGCACGGTGACGCCGGGCCAGGCGGCGGTGGCGTCCGAGGCGGCCTGGTGCACCAGCTCCTCGACCTGCCGCCGGGCGTTGTCGTCCGGCCAGACCCCGGGGGCCACCCCCGGGCCGACCCAGCCGGCGACGGTCATCCACTCGAAGACGTACGCCAGCCGGACCGGGCGTCCGCTGCGCTGCGCCTCGGCCAGGGCCCAGTCCACGGCGACGCCCGCGTCGGCGGAACCGTCGTAGCCGACCAGGATCTCGTCGGGGTTCATCGTCTCGTCCTTTCCTGGCGGGTGGCCGATGGTGGGCCGACCGGTGACCGGCCCACCACGGGCCCCGGGGGTGTCACTGCCCGTCGAGCTGCTGAGGCTGGGTCTCGCGGAGCCAGCGCCACTCGGCGACCCGGGGGTCGTCCTCGCCGTGGCGGCGGGTGTAGTCGCGGCAGGCCTGCCGGGTGTCGACCATCTCCTGCCGCAGGTGGGCGGCGCGGGCGGCCAGGCCGGGCACCCGGTCGATGACGTCGATGACCAGGTGGAACCGGTCCAGGTCGTTGAGCATCACCATGTCGAACGGCGTGGTGGTGGTGCCCTCCTCCTTGTAGCCGCGCACGTGCAGGTTGTCGTGGTTGGCCCGGCGGTAGGTGAGCCGGTGGATCAGCCACGGGTAGCCGTGGTAGGCGAAGATGATCGGCTTGTCGCGGGTGAAGATGGTGTCGAACTCGTTGTCCGGCAGGCCGTGCGGGTGCTCCGACGACGGCTGGAGCCGCATCAGGTCGACCACGTTGACGACCCGCACCTTCAGCTCGGGCAGGTGCTGGTGCAGCAGGTCGGCGGCGGCGAGGGTCTCCAGGGTCGGCACGTCACCGGCGCAGGCGAGCACCACGTCCGGCTCCTGGCCCTCGTCGGTGCTGGCCCAGTCCCAGATGCCCAGGCCGCGCCGGCAATGCTGGACCGCCTCGTCCATGGTCAGCCAGTTGGGGGCGGGCTGCTTGCCGGCGACCACCACGTTGATGTAGTGCCGGCTGCGCAGGCAGTGGTCCATGGTGGAGAGCAGGGTGTTGCCGTCCGGCGGCAGGTAGACCCGGACGACCTCGGCCTTCTTGTTGACCACGTGGTCGATGAAGCCCGGGTCCTGGTGCGAGAAGCCGTTGTGGTCCTGCCGCCACACGTGGCTGGACAGCAGGTAGTTCAGCGAGGCGATCGGCTCCCGCCAGGGGATGCCCCGGGTCACCTTCAGCCACTTGGCGTGCTGGTTGACCATCGAGTCGACGATGTGGATGAACGCCTCGTAGCTGGTGAAGATGCCGTGCCGGCCGGTCAGCAGGTAGCCCTCCAGCCACCCCTCGCAGAGGTGTTCGGAGAGCACCTCCATCACCCGGCCGTCGGGGGAGAGGTGGTCGTCGGTGGTCTCGATCCGGCCGTCGAAGGACCGGTCGGTGACCTCGAACGCGGCACCGAGCCGGTTGGAGGCGACCTCGTCCGGGCCGAACAGCCGGAACGTCTGCGGGTTGGCGGTGATGACGTCGCGGACCCAGGTGCCGAGCACCCCGGCCGCGCCGACCACCGGCTCACCCGGCTGCTTGACGTCAACGGCGTAGTCGCGGAAGTCCGGCAGGGTCAGGTCGCGCAGCACCCGCCCGCCGTTGGTGACCGGGTTGGCGCTCATCCGGTGCTCGCCCTTCGGCGGCAGCGCGGTCAGCTCGGCGACCGGGGCGCCGGTGGCGTCGAAGAGTTCCTCCGGCCGGTAGCTGCGCAGCCAGCGCTCCAGCTCGGCCAGGTGCGCCGGGTTGTCGCGTACCTCGGCGATGGGCACCTGGTGGGCGCGGAAGGTCCCCTCGACCTGCTTGCCGTCGACCTGGGCCGGGCCGGTCCAGCCCTTCGGGGTGCGCAGGATGATCATCGGCCAGCGGGGGCGCTCGACGTGGCCGCCCGAGCGGGCCACCCGCTGGATCTCGGCGATCTCGTCGCAGGCCCGGTCCAGGGTGGCGGCGAGGAGCTGGTGCACCTGCTCCGGGTCGTCCCCGGCGACCAGGTACGGCTGGTAGCCGTGGCCGCGCATCTGGTTGAGCAGGTCCTCGGTGGGGATCCGGTCCATGACCGTCGGGTTGGCGATCTTGTAGCCGTTGAGGTGCAGGATGGGCAGCACCGCGCCGTCGCGGGCCGGGTTGAGGAAGACGCTCGACTGCCAGCTCCCCGCCAGCGGCCCGGTCTCCGCCTCCCCGTCGCCGATGACGCAGGCGACCAGCAGGTCCGGGTTGTCGAAGGCCGCGCCGTAGGCGTGGCTCAGGGCGTACCCCAGCTCGCCGCCCTCGTGGATCGAGCCCGGCACCTCAGGTGCCACGTGGCTCGGGATGCCGCCGGGGAAGGAGAACTGGCGGAACAGCCGCTGCATGCCGGTCTCATCGCGGCTCACCGAGTGGTACAGCTCGCTGTAGGTGCCCTCCAGCCAGGTGTTCGCCACCAGGGCCGGGCCGCCGTGGCCGGGGCCGGTGACGAAGATGGCCGACAGGTCACGGTTGACGATGACCCGGTTGAGGTGGGCGTAGAGCAGGTTCAGGCCGGGGCTGGTGCCCCAGTGGCCGAGCAGGCGGGGCTTGACGTGCTCGGGGGCGAGCGGCTCGCGCAGCAGCGGGTTGTCGAGCAGGTAGATCTGCCCGACGGTCAGGTAGTTCGCCGCCCGCCAGTAGGCGTCCAGCCGGCGCAGCTCGTCGTCGGTCAGGGGGCTGTGCAGGTCGAGAGCGGTGTCCATGCTGCCAAAGCCTCTCGCGGGTCGGGGGGTTCTGCACCCGGAAGCGCCGATTCGCCCCGGGCAGACCCAGTCTTCGCGTTCGTGGGATCACCGGTCAGGGCCGTTGGTCCCGGCCGCTGGGGACGTCATGCCCCGGCCGGTACGGCGGAAACAATTCCACGGACGACGATGACCGGAGCCGGCGCGTGGTAGAGCAGGGTCTGGCTCACCTCGCCCAACATGCCCCGCCCCGGCTGGTCGCCCCGCGCGCCGACCAGCGCCACCTGCGCCGACCGGGACTGCTCCACCAGGACCGTGCCGGGGTCGCCGCGCACGGTGTGGCACTCGGCCGGCACCCGCGGGTGCTGCCGGCCGACCTCGGCGACCAGCGCGCCCAGCACGTCGTCGTCGGGTCGTCCCGGCTCGACCGCCCGGACCGCGATGACCCGGGCCTGCCGGCGGGCGGCGCAGTCGAAGGCGAAATCGAGCGCGGCCCGGGAGCTGGGTGAGCCGTCCACCCCCACCAGCACCGGGCCCGGGGGCGGGGGGTCGCGGCGGACCACCAGCACCGGGCAGCCGGCGCGGGCGGCGAGCTGCACGGCGGGCGCGTCGGCCGGTACGCAGGCGCCGCAGCCGGCCATCCCGCCGTCCCCGATGGCCACCAGGAACGCCGTCGCGGAGCGGCGGATCAGGGCCTCGACCGGTGCCCCCTCGACGATCTCCCCACTGACCGGCACCGCCGGTTCGACCTCGTTCGCGGCCGTGGCGGCGCGGGCGACCAGTTCCTCGGCGGCGTCCCGGCTGCCGGCCACCGACGGGCCGACGAGGGCGGCCTCCCAGTTGAACGCGTGCAGCAGGGCCAGCCCCCGGCCGTGTGCGGCGGCCTCGCGGGCGGCCAGCCGGACCACCGCGAGGTCGTCCGGTGCCGGCCCGACACCGACCACCACCGGCCCACCCGTGGACCCGGTCATCCGGTTCACCTCCCGGGCGTCCGCACCCACGCCCACGCCGTCCCCACCGACGCTAGTCGCGGCGGGCGGGCGGTGGAGCCGGATCAGTCGGACGGGTGTCCTCCGGTCGCCGGGTGCACGCGCAGCACGACGGCGGTGGCGTTGTCGCTGCCGCCCTCGGCCAGGCTCGCGGCGAGCAGGCCGCGTACCGTCCGGGTCGGGTCCGGCCCGGCGAGCAGGTCCCGCAGCCGGTGGTAGTCGAGCTGGTCGCTGACCCCGTCGGTGCACAGCAGCCAGGTGTCGCCGGGGCGCAGCGGCACCCCGAGCAGGTCCGGGTCCGGCCGGTCGGGATGGCCGAGGTAGCGCAGGAGCTGGTAGCGGGCACGGGCGGCCTCCCGGGAGTTCGCCGGCCACCAGCCGTGCAGCACTCCGAGCCAGGCCATCGTGTGGTCCACGGTGACCAGCTCCAGCAGGCCGTCGCGCAGCCGGTAGGCCCGGGAGTCGCCGAGCTGGACGATCCAGGCCAGCTCGCCGTCGGGCTGGGCGAGCATGGCGGTCAGGGTGCAGCCGGCCAGCTCGTCGATGGCGGCGCCGGCCCGGCGTACCCGGATCTGGGCCTCGGTGATCGCGGCGCGCAGCTCGCGCGGGCCGACGGCGGGCCAGCCGGCGCGGACCAGTTCGTGCAGCGTGTCCCGGGCGGTGCTGCCGGCGACGCGGCTGCCCTCGCCCTCGCCCATGCCGTCGACGACCACCGCGAACGGCAGTTCCGGGTCGACGTGCAGGGCGTCGAAGTTGGCCGAGTAGCGGTGGCCGGCCACGGTGCCGCCGGCGACCTCCCACTCGACCCGGCCGACGGGCAGCCGGCGGGCCGCCTCGACGGGCTGGTCAGCGGTGCGGCGACGGAACACCAGCGGACCGTAGCACCGCCGCCGGCCCGGACCGGGCCGTCCGGCGTCGTGTCGGGTAGCCGACGCCGTCGTCAACTGAGGTTGACGCTCGGGGCGTGTCAACGTACATTGACAGCATGAGTCAGGCGACGGAACTCGCGGCGGCCGCCGGCAGCACCGACCCCCGGGTCGGCCTGCGCGCCGTGCGCGCCCTGCGCCGGCTCCTCGAACGGCTGGAGGTGGTCCAGGTGGACAACGCCCGACGACAGGGCTGGTCCTGGCAGGAGATCGCCGACGCGCTCGAGGTCAGCCGGCAGGCGGTCCACAAGAAGCACGCCGGGCGACCGGCGGTCCACGGCACCGGGGAGGCATGATGTTCGAACGGTTCACCGACCGCGCCCGCGCGGTCGTCCGGCACGCGGTCGAGCAGGCCAAGATCGACGGGGGACGACCCGTCGGCACCGAGCACCTGCTGCTCGCCGTCCTGGCTGACGGCGACGGGCTCGCCTGCCGGGTGCTCACCGCCGCCGGCCTCGACGCCGACGACCTGCGCGCCCGGATCGGGCGGCACACCGGCGACGGCGGCACGGGGCTCGGCGAGGCCGACGCCGCCGCGCTGCGCGAGATCGGCATCGACCTCGCGGCCATCGTCGCCCGCATCGAGGACACCTTCGGCCCCGACGCCCTGCGCGAGGCGGTCCCGGCCCCCCGCAGCCGGTGGCGGCTACGCCGACCGCTCGGCGGGCCGCTCTCGCCGCGCTCCCGCACGGCACTGGAGTTGGCGCTACGCGAGGCGCTGCGGCTGCGCCACCGGCACATCGGCACCGAACACCTGCTGCTCGGGGTGCTCCGCGAGGGCGGCGGCCTGGGCGCGACGGTGCTCACCGAGGCCGGCGCGGACCTCGACGACCTGCGCCGACGGGTCGAGTCGGCGCTGCGTACGGCGGCCTGACCGGCCGCCCCCGGCCCGGCCCGGCTCAAACCTGTTTGCGGTCAACGCAACGTCGGCCGTCGCCGGGTCGCTGACCGGGCCGGGGTGCTGCACACTGACGCCGTGGACGGTGCAGAGCAGAAGCGTACGGTGACCGGCGGCGACCGCCCCCCGCGTTCGGCGGTGGTGGTCAACCCGACGAAGGTGGCCGACCTCGACGAGTTCCGCGCGACCGTGGACGAGGCCCTCGCCGCCGCCGGCTGGCCCGCCCCCACCTGGTACGAGACCAGCGCCGAGGACCCCGGCCGGGGGCAGACCGAGCAGGCCGTCGCCGCCGGCGCCGAACTGGTCTTCGCCTGCGGCGGCGACGGCACGGTGATGGCCTGCGTCACCGCGCTCGCCGGCACCGACGTGGAACTCGCCGTGCTGCCCCAGGGCACCGGCAACCTGCTCGCCGCCAACCTCGGGCTCTCCAACGACCTCGCCGCCGGCCTCCAGGTCGCCGTCGAACGGGGCCGCCGCCGGCTCGACGTCGGCGTCGTCGACGACAGCTGCTTCGCGGTGATGGCCGGGATGGGCTTCGACGCGCAGATGCTGGCGGACACCTCCGAGACCACCAAGGCCCGCATCGGCTGGCCCGCGTACGTGGTGGGGGCCGCGAAGCACCTGCGGGACCGCCCGATGCGGCTCACCATCCGCATCGACGACCGGCCGCCCATGCGTCGCCGGGCCCGCACCGTGCTCGTCGCCAACGTCGGACGGCTCCAGGGCGGGGTGCGCCTGCTCACCGACGCCGAGCCCGACGACGGCTGGCTCGACGTCGCCGTGCTCACCCCCAACCGGGTCCGGCACTGGCTCGCCATGGGCTGGGCCCTGGTCCGCCGCCGGGGCAGCGTCCCCCGGATGGAGGTCCACCGGGCCCGGAAGGTCGTCATCGCCAGCAACCGGGCCCAGCCCCGGCAGCTCGACGGCGACCTGATCGCGCCGGGGCGCACCCTGACCGCCGAGATCAGGCCGGAGTCGCTCTGGCTGTGCGTGCCGCGCCCGGCCGGCGACCCCGACCTGGCCCACGACGCCGACGCGGCCGCGCAGCGCGGGGAGAAACTGGTCGGGGAAGCCCGCCGTGAGTAGCACCCGGCTCGTCCCCGAGACCCGGTTGATGGCGTCGGACGAACTCTCCGCCGACGACGCCTGGCGTACGCTGCGCCGGCACGGTGGCTGGCAGTTGCTGCGCGACGGCTTCATCAGGTTCCGCTACGGCGACGGGTTCAGCCACTCCCGGGCCTTCGCCCTGCAACTCTGCCTCGCCGTCGTGCCGTTCATGATCGCCCTCACCGGCCTGATCAGCGACCTCGGTGTCGAGGAGGGCGGCCGGGTGGTCGCCGACACCGTGCTGGCGCTGACCCCCGGGCAGAGCGAACAGGTGGTGCAGGAACTGCTCGGCGAGGGCGACCGCACCGAGAGCAGGGGCGAGTTGGCGCTGACCCTCGGCCTGATCACCGGCCTGGTCGCGTTGACCACCACGATGGCCCAGATCGAACGCGGCGCGAACCGGATCTACGGGGTGGAACGGGACCGTCCCGCGCTGTGGAAGTACCTGCGGGCGGCGGTGCTGGCCGTGGTCGCCGGCCTGCCCGCGCTGGCCGGGTTCCTGATCCTGGTCGGCGGTGGGGCGATGGGCGAGTCGGTGCAGCGGCACTACGAGTGGGGTGACCTCGCCGCCGGTGTCTGGGGGGCGGTGCGCTGGCCGCTGAGCCTGGTGCTGACCGTGGTCGCGGTGGCGGTGATCTTCCGGCACGCGCCCCGGCGCAAGCAGCCCGGTCTGTCCTGGCTCTACTTCGGCGCCGGCATCGCGACCGTCCTGTGGTGGCTGGCGAGCCTGCTGCTCGCCGCGTACGTCAGGTTCGGCGGCGGGTTCGGCCAGACGTACGGGGCGTTGACCGGGATGATGGCGCTGCTGCTGTGGGCCAACCTCACCGGCATGGCGCTGTTCGGCGGGCTGTCCTTCGCCGCCCAGCTGGAGGCGATGCGGATCGGGGCCCCGGAGCCCGCCCAACCCGACCTGTGGGAGCCCGACGCCGAGCGGGGCGAACTGTTCGACACCGGTGACATGACCGCTCTCTGAGCCCGCCACACCGGACGGGCGTGTACGCGGTGGCGGAATCGGGTACAGCGCGCCTCGCCACGTCGACGCAGGGAGGTGCGGGGTGACCGCGGTCAAGGAGTCAACGGCCCGACGGCCGCTCGGCCATTTCGCCGAACGGAGCGTCGTCGGCCTGCTGGCCGTGGCCGGCGCGGGGGTGGCCTTCGGGCTGCTGCTGATGCTCGTCCGGTTCAAGTGGGGCCCGATGTACCACGCCGACCACGAGGCGGCCGAGTGGTTCAACGGGCTCGTCGCGCCGCACCACGCGCTGGTCACCGTGCTCCAGGCGGTCACCGACCTGGGCGGGCGGCCGGTGCTGATCTGGCTGGTCACCATCGCCGTGGTCACCCTGCTGATCCGTCGGCAGTCCCGGCTGGCGGTCTACCTGATCGTCACCGGGGTGGGCGGGCTGATCCTCGACCCGTCGCTCAAGGCACTGGTGGGTCGGCTCCGCCCGGTGGTCGACGTGCCGGTCGCCAGCGCCCCCGGCAACAGCTTCCCCAGCGGGCACGCGCTCGGCTCGTTCGTCGCGTACGGGGCGCTGCTGCTGGTCTTCCTGCCGGCCATGTCGCCCCGCTGGCGCAAGCCGGCGATCGCCATCGTCGCCGTGCTGGTGGCGTTGATCGGGCTGACCCGGATCGCACTCGGCGTGCACTTCGTCTCCGACGTGATCGGCGGCTGGCTGCTCGGCGCGGCCTGGCTCGGCGTCACCGCGTACGCCTTCCGGCTGTGGCGGCGCGAGCGGGGCCGGTCGGTGCCGCCGCTGACCGAGGGGCTGGAACCGGAGGCCGCCGAGAAGATCACCCCCGCCCCGGCCGAGGAGCACGTGCTGGAGCACCCCCGCTCCGCCGTCGCCGAACTGCTGGTCGGCTGGGTGATCGTCTTTGGCGCCCTGTACGGCTTCGGCACCTACGTCAGCTACCACGCCAAGGGCACCGTCTTCGAGACCCTGGACACCGACGTGCCGCGCTGGTTCGCCGACCGGCACACCGACTTCCTCACCGAGCTGAGCTGGTGGTGGAGCAAGTTCGGCGACACCCACGCCATCCTGATCGTGTCGCTGGTCTTCTGCCCGCTGGTGCTGGCCATCTGGAAGCGGTGGCGGCCGGTGCTGTTCGTGGTGCTGGCCCTCTTCGGCGAGCTGAGCCTGTTCCTCGCCTCGGCCCGGGTGGTGGACCGGCCCCGCCCGGCGGTGGAGAACCTCGACGGGCAGATGCCCACCTCGTCCTTCCCGTCCGGGCACATCGCCGCGACCACCTGCCTCTGGCTGGTCATCGCGATCATCGTGTTCGTCCGTACCGACCGCTGGTGGCGGTGGCTCTTCGTGGCGCTGGCCGTGATCATGCCGGTCGGGGTGGCGGTCTCCCGGATGTACCGGGGCATGCACCACCCGACCGACTTCATGGGCGCGCTGATCCTCAGCGGCCTCTGGATCGGGCTGCTCTACTGGGTGATCCGCCCCAACGCCGACGTCTACGAGGGCAACCGGCCCGAGATCGAGTCGGAGCAGGTCGACGAGCTGGACGACGAGCTGGCCAAGGCCGGCCGCCCCGGGTGAGTAGCCCACCGTGCTGCGGGTGATGACCTGGAACATCAGGACCGGCGGCCGGGACCGTACCGGCCCGGACCGGCGGGACCTGGTGTGCCGGGTCGTCACCGCGCAGGCCCCCGACGTGCTGGCCGTGCAGGAGCTGCGCGGCTTCGACCGGCCGGGGGTGCTGGCCGGGTTCGCCGACCGGCTGGCGATGCGCCCGTACCTGGCCCGGAGCTGCTTCGGTCAGCCGGTGGCGGTGCTGGTCCGCCCGCCGTGGCGGACCCGCTCCGCCGGGCCGGTCCGTCGGCCGTTGCACCACGCGGCGCAGCGGGTCGAACTGGCCACCACCGCCGGGCCGCTCACCGTGTTCAGCGTCCACCTCGACCCGTACACCGGGCTGCGGCGGCGCATCGAGGCCGGCTGGCTCGCCGCAGCGGTGCGCCGCGCACCGGGGGAACTGGCGCTGCTCGCCGGTGACCTGAACACCCTCGACCCGGGCATCGACCACACCGGGCGGGTGGCCCGGCTGCCGGTGGCGTACCGGCGGCGGCACCTGCGCCGTGACGGGCGGACGGTGGACACCCGGGCGGTGGCCCGGCTGCTCGCCGCCGGCCTGGTCGACCTCTGGACCCACGCCGCCGGACCGGCTGACCCGGCCGGGTCGGCCGAGGCCGGGCTGACCGCGCCGACCCGGCACGGCGGGGGCGTCGAGTTCTCCGGCATGCGGCTGGACTACCTGCTCGGCACCCCGGCGCTCGCCGCCCGGCTGCGCGACGTCCACGTGGTACGCGGGGGCGACACCGAGTACGCCTCCGACCACTACCCGGTCGTCGCCGACCTGGACCTCGACCCGGCCTGACCGGCCCGCCGGTGCCCACCCGCAGCACCCGTGCAACCCTTTGCGGCCCCGCCGCCATCGCTACGGTGACAGAGCCAGCGTCCGGGACGGGGAGTGGTCGATGCACGCGACGCAACGGCAGGAGTACGTCGACTTCGTCACGGCGGCGACACCGAAGCTGCGCCGCACGGCGTACCTGCTCACCGGGGGTGACGCCCACCGGGCCGACGACGTCGTACAGCAGACGCTGACCCGGTTGTACGTGCAGTGGGGCCGGGCACGGGCGGCCGACGACATCGGGGCGTACGTGCACCGGATGCTGGTCAACGCGTTCCGGCAGGAGCGCCGGGCCCGCTGGTTCGGGGTGCGCCTGCTCGACCGTCCGCCGGAGCCGGAGCCCGGGGGAGCCCCGCCGACCGACGCGGTGGTGGACACGGTCGCGGTGCGGGCCGCGTTGGCGGCGGTGCCACCCGGGCAGCGGGTGGTGCTGGTGTTGCGCTTCTACGCCGACCTGAGCGTCGAGCAGACCGCCGAGGTGCTGGGCTGCTCGGCCGGGAACGTCAAGAGTCAGACCGCGCGGGGGCTGGCCGCGCTGCGCCGGCAGTTGCCGCTGGCGGACCCGACGGAGGTGACCCGATGATCCACGACGACGAGACCCTGGTCCGGGAGATGCTGACCCGGGCCGCCGACGACCTGCCGACCGGGAGCCCGGACACCACGGCGTTGGTGACGGCGGGGGAGCGCGCGGTGCGGCGTCGCCGCCGGCTGGCCGTGGCGGCCACGGCGGTGGTCACCGCCGTGGCGCTGCTCGGCGTCACCGCCCTGCTGGGGGTACGTCAGCCGCCGACCCCGGCCGACCGGACCTGGCCGCCCACGGTCGCGCCGACCGCCTTCGATCCGGCCCGGCAGCTCTTCCGGTTGACCTGGCTACCGGAAGAGCTGCCGGAACGGAGCCTCTCCACCGCTGCGGACCGGCAGACGATCGGGGCGGCCCGGTACACGCCGTTCGAGGGAACCCAGGCCCGCAGGTTGGTCGGCAGCGTCGCGGTGACCGTGGGCGCGCGGGGGGTGGACTTCTTCACCGACCAGTTGACCCGGGACAACAGGAACGCGGGGAAGCTACGCAGCGGCCCGACGCCGTGGCCCACCCCGCCGGGTTCACCTGTCGAGCCGGTGCAGGGGCATCCCGCCTTCCTGCACACCAGCCCCGACGGCAAGGAGACGGTGCTGTCCTGGCGGTACGCTGCGGACGCCTGGGTCACGATCACCGCTGTCACCCTCGACCGTCCGGCGGAGGTGCTGCGGCGGGTGGCCGAGGGGATGGTGTGGGAACGGCAACCGGTCCGGGTGCCGTTCCAGCCGGTGGCGCTGCCGTCGGACGCCCGGCTCCAGCTGGCCCGGATGGGCTGGCGGGACGGCCGGTGGGACCTCGTGCTTCTCGACTACCGGCTCCCCGGTTCCTCCGCCGCCGGTGGGGACCTGACCATCGGCCTGGAGCGCAGCGACCAGCGAAGCGACCCGACCGGCGTCGTGCAGGGCCGACCGGCGTGGATCTCCGTCTGGCGTGGCTGGTCCGGCACCTGGTCGGTCGGTGGTGTGCCCGGCTGCGTCGGCTGCCGGGCCCTGGTGGGGACGGGGAGTCCGGCGGGCAGCGCCGCGCTCGGCGGCCAGGACGGGGCCCGGGATCTGGCCGCCGCCATCCGGCCGGTCGCCACCCACGACGACGAATCGACCTGGCGACCGCTGTGACGTCACCCGGCGGGGAGTGGGCGCGTGGTCCCCTCCCCGCCGTCGTCAGAGGAACAGGTTGACCACAACGGTCAGGGCGATCGAGGCGAGCACCGAGAACAGGATCATCAGCAGGCAGCCGAAGCCGCCGCCTAGAGGTCGGATCTGTGTGTTGCCGAAACGCATGGTTCACCTGGCCAGAGTCGGGACGAGCAGGTCACGGATCGCCCCGGCCACCGGCCCGGGGGCGGTGGTGAGCACGTTGTGGGCGGCACCGGGCACGGTGACCAGCCGGGCGTCGGGCACCAGCCGGGTGACCTGGGCGCGCCACCGGGGCGGCACGATCGGGTCACGTTCCCCGGCCAGCACGAGGGTGGGCACGGTGATCCTGACCAGATCCTCCTCCACCGCGTTGCGTACCGAGTGCGCGACGGTGGCCGCCACCCGCCAGGGGCGCGCGTCGAGGACGTCGCGGACCAGGATCGGTGCCTGCCAGGGCACCTCCCGCAGGCTGTCCACCAGCCACCGGCCGACCAGCCCCCGCCGGGACCGGGCGGTGGGGTCGCTGGTCGGCCCGGCCAGCACCAGCGCCCGGACCGCCCCGGGGCGGGCCACCGCGAGCGCGGCGGCCACCTCCGCGCCGAACGAGTGCCCGACCAGGCAGACCGGGGGCATCCGGTACGCGTCGAGCCAGGCCAGCAGGTGTGCGACGTGCTGCCGCAGGTCGTAGGAGTGGCCGGGGTGGGCGCTCAGCCCGAAACCGGGCAGGTCCGGCACGTACACCGGGTGGGTGGTGCCGAGCGTCTCGGCCAGCGGGGTGAGGTAGCGGTGCGACACGGCCAACCCGTGCACCAGCACCACCGGGGGCGTGCCGGGGGCCGTCGGGTCGGCCGATCGCCGGGTGTGCGTACGCAGCCCGTCGACGAGCCGGAACTCGCTGGTGAGGGTCGCCCGCACCCGCCGCGCTACGGCCTGCGGGCCCGGTGCGGCCGGCGACGTGAGGTCCGGGCCCGGCGCGGTGACCGGTCGGGCCGGACGGGACGTGTGGGCCGGGCCGGGAGGGTGGGCGGGTCGGTCCGACCCGGCCGTCGGGTGTGGTGCGGCCAGTGCCCGCCGCAACGCGTCGAGGCAAGTGCCGGTCGGGCCGGGTCGGGTACGCGACCCGGCCCGACCCGCCACGGCGGTCACAGTTCGCGCAGTCGGGGCAGTAGCTGCTCCTGCGCCCAGTCCAGGAACATCGGCTGGCTGTCCCCGCCGACCTGCACGATCGCCACGTGCGTGAAGCCGGCGTCGACGAAGGCGCGGAAGGCCTCGACGTGCCGGTCGACGTCGGGGCCGCAGGGGATGCCGTCGGCGACGTCCTCCTCCCGGACGAACTGGGTGGCGGCGGCGAAGGCCTCCGGGTCGGGCAGGTCGGCGTTGACCTTCCAGCCGCTGCCGAACCAACGGAACTGGTCGTGCACGATCTTGCGGCACTCGGCCTCGTCGGGGCCGTAGCAGATGGCCACCTGGCCGTAGCGGGGCTGCCCGGCACCGCCCGCGTCGTCGTAGAGCTGGATGATCCGGGAGTCCGGTTCGGTGGCGACGATGCCGTCGGCGTACTCGGCGGCGAGGGTGGCCGACGACGGTCCGGACGCGGCGACGGCCATCGGCACGGGGTGTTCCGGCCGGTCCCAGACGTAGGCGTCGGGGACGTCGAAGTGGTTGCCGGAGAAGGTCAACGTCTCGCCATTGAGCAGCGGACGGATGATCTGGAGCGCCTCGGAGAACATCTCGTGCCGCTGCTGCACGTGCGGCCAGCCGCCGACGACGTGTTCGTTGAGGTTCTCCCCGGCGCCGAGGCCGAGGGTGAACCGCCCGTCGGAGAGCACCCCGATGGTGCTGGCCTTCTGCGCCACCACCGCCGGGTGGTACCGGCGGATCGGGCAGGTCACGAAGGACATCAGCTCGGCCCGGCTGGTGGCGTGGGCGACCGCGCCCAGCACCGACCAGGCGTACGGGGAGTGGCCCTGCGCGTCGAGCCACGGATAGTAGTGGTCGGACATGACCAGCTGGTCGAAGCCGGCCGCCTCCGCCCGTACCGCGTGGTCCACCAACTGCTTCGGGCCGGTCTGTTCGCACATCAGGGTGTAGCCGACGCGGACCATCCTGGTTTCTCCTTCCGGGCGACGATCGTCACCGGATACCCCTGGCCGGTGCCGGTCAACCGCTGATGCGGGGTCGGGTCCCTCTTGACGGTGGCGGGAGGGCGGTCTAAGGTCCGGCTTAACCGGTTCAGGCTGGTGGTGTCACATCCTGTGGTGGGGATGACCGCCCCCTGTGGCGGCTCACGGTCGGCGTGGGTCGCCGCAGGGTCGGCGGGGACAGGCAGGCAACTTAACCGGTTGCCTTCCCGACCCGGTGGGCCTACGCTGGTCCGCACGCGGCCAGGGAGTCAGGCGGCGGCTGCCGGGCTGCAGCCGAGCGCCACCGTCACCAGCATCGCCACCCCGCCAGGGCAACGGGGTCGACCCTTCCTGAGGAAACCCATGAAGAAGCGACTTTCCGTCGCCGGCGTCGCCCTGCTCACTGTCCTCGCCGCCGTGTTCGCCTTCGGCCAGCCGGCCCAGGCCGCGGCCGGTTTCACGGTCTCCGGTGGCAAGCTGTACGACGCCAACGGCAACGAGTTCATCATGCGCGGCGTCAACCACGCCCACACCTGGTACCCGCAGCAGACCACCTCCTTCGCCAACATCAAGGCGCTCGGCGCGAACACCGTCCGGGTGGTGCTGGCCAGCGGTGACCGCTGGACCAAGAACACCGCCGCCGACGTCAGCAACGTCATCTCGCTGTGCAAGGCCAACAAGCTGATCTGCGTGCTGGAGGTGCACGACACCACCGGGTACGGCGAGCAGGCCGGGGCGATCACCCTGGACCGCGCGGTCGACTACTGGCTGAGCATCGCCAGCGCCCTACAGGGCCAGGAGCGGTACGTCATCGTCAACATCGGCAACGAGCCGTACGGCAACCAGGGCTACGCCACCTGGGCCACCGACAACGCCAACGCGATCAAGCGGCTGCGGGCCGGCGGCATCACCCACACGATCATGGTGGACGCCCCGAACTGGGGTCAGGACTGGTCGTTCACGATGCGCGACAACGCGGCCGGGGTGTTCGCCGCCGACCCGCAGAAGAACACGGTCTTCTCGATCCACATGTACGGCGTCTTCGACACCGCCGCCGAGATCAGCGACTACCTGGGCCGCTTCCGCACCGCCAAGCTGCCCATCGTGGTGGGCGAGTTCGGCTTCGACCACTCCGACGGCAACCCCGACGAGGACACCATCCTGTCGTACACCCAGGCCAACGGGATCGGCTACCTGGGCTGGTCGTGGAGCGGCAACGGCGGCGGCGTGGAGTACCTCGACATGACCACCAACTTCAACCCGGCCGCCCTGACCACCTGGGGCCAGCGGATCTTCAACGGGGCCAACGGCATCAAGGCGACGGCGAAGGAGGCGTCGGTCTACTCCGGCACCACCCCGACCACGCCGCCGACGACCCCGCCCACGACGCCCCCGACCACCCCGCCGACCACGCCCCCCACCACCCCGCCGACGACGACCCCGCCGGCGACCGGTGGCTGCACCGCGACGTACACGATCATCGGTTCGTGGCAGGGCGGCTTCCAGGGTGAGGTGAAGGTGACCGCCGGCAGCGCGGCCATCACCGGCTGGACGACGAAGTGGACCTACGCCAACGGCCAGACCGTCAGCCAGGCATGGAACGCCTCGCTGAGCAGCAGCGGCAGCACGGTGACCGCCCGCAACGTCGACTACAACGGCCGGCTCGGTGCCGGGGCCAGCACCGCATTCGGCTTCATCGGCAGCTGGACCGGTAGCAACCCGGCTCCCACGGTCACCTGCACCGCGAGCTGACCACCCCCGCCCCACCGGTGGCCGGACCCTCCGGGGTCCGGCCACCCCCGTGATCGGCTCAACGGGGGCGGTGTAGCGGTATCCCCGACGGCTGATGCCGCAACTTCGCCCCCGTTGAGCCGATCAAGCCAGCGATCCGCGCTGTCAGTCCACGGCGTCGACCTCCAGGAGCAGCGCCTGCTCCGGGTTCAGGGCCGGCAGGTGCAGGCCCACCGTCGCCAGCACCGAGCCGGGCAGCGTCACTGCGGGCAGCCAACCGGGTCCGGTGATCTGCATGGCGTCCGGCTCCGGCACCCCCTGCGCGGGACGGACGGCGTACCGGCGGGCCGGGTCGAGGCCGGGCAGGCGGACCGGGCCGGGGACCTGCGTGACGGAGGTGGCCACCCGGGACACCGCGTACACGGCGCGGGAGCGGTCGTGGGCGACCACGCCGTGCGCCTGCACGGCCGGGTCCGGGTGGTCGAACCGCACCGCCCGCCCGGTGTGCAGCAGCGGCCGGAGCCGTTTGTGCAGGGCCACCCAGGCGGTCAGCTCGGCCCGCTCGGCGGCGTCGATCGCGACGATGTCCCACTCGATGCCGTGGTGGCCGAAGAGCGCGGTGACCGCCCGGAAGCCCAGGGTGTGCACCCGGCCGGTGGTGTGCGAGCGCCCCGGGCCGATGTGCGTGCCGACCAGCTCCGGGGGCAGCAGCAGGCCGGTCCAGCGTTGGATGGACAGCCGTTCCAGGGCGTCGTTGGTGTCGCTGGCCCAGACCCGGTCGGTACGTCGCAGGATCTCCAGGTCGACCCGGGCCCCGCCGGACGAGCAGCTCTCGGTCTCCAGGTGCGGGTGCCGGGCGCGTAGCTCGTCGAGGAGCCGGTAGGCCGCCATGGTCTGCGCGTGCACCCCGGGCCGGCCGGCGTGCCCGGCCTCGGTGAGGTCCCGGTTGTGGTCCCACTTGAGGTAGCCGATCCCGGGGTTCCCGGTCAGCAGGGCGTCGAGCCGGTCGAGCAGGTGGGCGTACGCCGCCGGGTTGGCCAGGTCCAGCACCTGCTGGTGCCGCCACGGCAGGGGCAGCCGGCCGGGCGCGGTGAGCACCCAGTCGGGGTGGGCGCGGAACAGCTCGGAGTCGGGGTTGACCATTTCCGGTTCGACCCACAGCCCGAACTGCATCCCGTGCCCGCGAACATGCTCGATGAGCGGTCCCAGGCCGGCCGGCCAGACGTCGGCGTCGACCTGCCAGTCGCCCAGGCCGGCCCGGTCGTGCCGGCGGCCGGTGAACCAGCCGTCGTCGAGGACGAACCGTTCCACGCCCACCTCGGCGGCGCGGTCGGCGAGGGTACGTAGCCGGTCGAGGTCGTGCTCGAAGTAGACCGCCTCCCACACGTTGAGGGTGACCGGGCGGGGTGTGCGGGGGTGGCCCGGCCGGGCCCGCAGGTGGGTGTGCAGCAGGTCGCTGAGCCCGTCCAGCCCGGCGGTGGAGTGCACCGCGTAGAGCAGCGGGGTGGCGTACTCCTCACCGGGGCCGAGGACGATCTCCCCGGGGGCGAGCAGTTCCCCGCCGCCCAGGGTGGATTCGCCGGTGGGGCGGCGTTCGGCGACTGTCACGTGGTCGCCGCTCCACGCGGTGTGCACCGCCCACACCTCGCCGTGGCCGAAGCCGAACCCGGCGGTGCCGGCGACCAGCAGCAGGGTGGCGTCGTGCCCGGTGCGCCCGTGCCGACCCTCGCGCACCCACGCGCCGTGCGGCCACGGGTGCCGTTGCGGCGCGCGTTCGCGGCACCAGCGGCCGGTCAGGTCGAGCAGTTCGGTGGCGACCGCCGGCACCGGCAGTACCGGCGTCAGCTCGCGTACCTCGTAGGGCTGGTCGGCGTCGTTGCGCAGCCGGTGCCGCACGGTCAGCACCCCGACCGGGTCGAGGGTGACCTCGACGGTGAGGGTCAACCCCGCGTCCGGGTCCGTCGCCCGCACGGCCACCCGCGCCGCGCCGTCCGGGTCGTCGACGTCGAGGCGGTTGAGGCGGAAGGCGGTGGACCAGTCCCGGCCGGCGCGGTGGCCGGCGAGTCCGGGCCGGCCGCTCCAGCCGGCGCTCGCCTCGGGCAGCAGGGACAGTACGGTCGGCGCGTCGAAGCTGCTCGGCACCACCGGCGGCACGGTGGCGTCGAGCAGGGCCGGCAGGTCGTCGGCGGGCACCGGGCCGAGGTCGGTGCCCCAGTGCACGACCCGGGGCAGCCCCGGGCCGCGCGCGTCGAGCACCAGGCTGGTGCGGCCCCGGCGCAGGTGGATCACGGTCGGATCGGTCATGGCGCTCATCTCCGGTGCGGGCGCGTCGGCGTCCGTCACGGTGGGTGAGGTCGCCTGGTGTCAGTACCGCGCGAGAGCGGTATGCCTGTGGGTCATATTCATGCCTGCCAGGAATACCGCTCTCGCGCGCATGGGTGGGTGGGTGCGGTGACTCAGCCTTTGGACGCCCCCAGGGTCAGGCCCTTGACGAACTGCTTCTGCAACAGGAAGAAGATCACCAGGGTGGGGATGGCGACCAGCACCGAACCGGCCGACACCAGGTTGTTGTCGGTGAAGAACTCGCCGCGCAGGTTGTTCAGCGAACTGGTCACCGGGAACTTGTCGCCGGTGCGCATCAGCACGGTGGCCCAGAAGAACTCGTTGTAGATCCAGGTCACCTCCAGGGTGGCCAGGGCCGCCAGCGCCGGCCGGCACAGCGGCATGGTCACCTGCCAGTACTGCCGCCAGATGCTCGCCCCGTCCACCATGGCCGCCTCGTAGAGGTCGCGGGGCAGCGCCTTCATGTAGTTGCTCAGCACGAAGACACAGAAGCCGCACTGGAAGGCCACGTTGACCAGGATCAGCCCCCAGTAGCTGTCGTAGAGCAGCTCCGAGTCGCTCATGAACTCCGGCAGCGGCACCTCGGTGAAGATCCGGAACAGCGGGATCAGCAGCGACTGCTGGGGCAGCAGGTTGGCGGCGGTGAACAGACCGAGCAGGACGATGTTGAGCTTCCAGCTGAACCGGGCGATCACGAACGCCACGCACGAGGCGAGGAACAGGGTCAGCAGCACCGCCGGGACGGTGATGTAGACCGAGTTGAGGAAGTGCTTGCCGAACTCGGCGGTCTGCCAGGCGGTGACGTAGTTGTCGAACGTCCACCCGCCGAACGAGACGTACCCGTTGGCGGCGGTGTAGGCGTAGGAGCGCAGCGAGGTCAGCACCGCCCAGAGGATCGGGAACAGCCAACCGACGGCGACCGCGCCGAGGAACAGGTGCAGCACCACCCGGGCGGGGCGCAACGGCCGGCGGCGCGGTGCCGGCTTCGCCGTCGGCGTCGACGCCGGCGGTCGGGTCACGGTCGACGCGCTCATCGCCGGTTCTCCCTCATGACGACGGCCAGGTAGATGGTGATGAAGACCAGCGAGACCGCCAGCATGATCGTCGCCAGGGCGGAGCCGAAGCCGATCCGGCTGGCCTCGCCGACGACGTTCTGGGTCACCAGGGCGGAGATCAGCTCCAACCCGTTGCGCCCCTTGTTGATCACCCAGACCAGGTCGAACGCGCGCAGCGACTCGATCACGGTCACCACCAGCACGATGATGTTGATGGGCCGCAGCACCGGGAAGATCACCCGGAAGAAGGTGCTGGTCTCCGACGCGCCGTCGACCGAGGCGGCCTCCCGCAGCGACGGGTCGACGCCCTTGAGCCCGGCCAGGTAGAGCAGCATGATGTAGCCGACGTGCCGCCAGCCGGCCGCCACCAGCACCGCCCAGATGTTGACGTTCGGGTCGCCGTACCAGTCGGTCTGACCGCCCAGGACGGCGTTGAGCAACCCCTGGTCGCGGGAGTAGATGAGCTGCCAGACGAAGCCGATCAGCGCCAGCGAGAGCACCACGGGCAGGTAGAGCGCGGTCTGGTAGAACCGGCTGCCCCGGATCTCCTTGTCGAGCAGCACGGCGAGGAACATCCCGAACGGGGTGGCGACCACGAACAGCGCGGCCAGCCAGAGCAGGTTGTTCTGCATCGCCGGCACGAACGGCGGGTAGATGTTCACCACGTCGGAGTAGTTCCGGCCGCCGACCCAGTCGATCTCGCTGAGCGGCCCGATGCCGTCCCAGTCGGTGCCGGAGAGCGCCACGGTGGCCAGTGCGGGCAGCCAGACCAGGGCGACCACCAGCAGCAGCGGTACGAGCACCATCAGCGTGATCACCACGCGGTCGGTGCGGGACAGGAGCCGTAGCCGCCGGCCGCGACCACCCGGGGAGGTGGTGGTCGTGGCCGGCGACGACACGGCGTGATCCGCTTGGATCAGGGGCAGGTCGGACACGACGGTCCTCCCCCTCTCGCCGTCAGCTGGTGAAGATCGACTTCTTCTGGTTCTCGATGCTGTTGACCAGCCCGTCGATGTCCCTGGGGTTCTTGATGAACTGCTGGAGCGCCGGGATGATCACGGTGGAGGCGAAGTCCGGCCGGGTGTCCCGGTCGAGGAACTGGGCGATCTCGGTGGCCGAGCCGACCAGCTCGGCGGCCTTCTTCTGCAGGGCCGTGTAGCCGCTGGTGTCCGCGCCGCTGTTGGCGACCAGCGTGGTCGGGTCGTTCTTCACCGTGATGTCGGCGGCCTCCTTCGAGCCGACGAACTCCAGCAGCTTCTTGGCGTTGGCCTCGGCCTTCGGCTTGCGGGCCAGCATGTAGCCGTCGATCGGCGCGTCCAGGGCCTTGGCCCCGATGGCCGGGTCGATCTCGGGGAAAGTGAAGAAGTCGATGTCGTCCTGCTCGTCGTTGCCGAACTGCTGGGCGACGAAGAGGCCGAGCAGGTACATGCCGCTCTTCTTCTGCTGCAACGACTGGGCGGCCTCCTGCCAGGTGCGGCCCAGGCTGTCCGGCTGGTGCAGCGGGAGCAGCCCGGCCCAGGTGTCGAAGACCTTCTTGACCTTGTCGGAGGTCCACGCCTCCTTGCCCGCCATCAGGTCGATGTGGAACTGGTAGCCGTTGATCCGCAGGTTGAGGATGTCGAAGGTGCCCATCGCCGGCCAGCCGTCCTTGTCGGCGAAGGCGATCGGGGTGAGGCCGTCCTTCTTCATCTGCGCGCTGAGGGTGGTGAGCTGGTCGAGCGTGGTCGGTACCTGGTAGCCGTGCTGCTTCCAGACCGACTTGCGGTAGAACATCGCCCACGGGTAGTACGACGACGGCACGAAGTACTGCTTGCCGTCGTCACCGGTGGACGCCTTCTTGAACGCGTCGGAGTAGCCGGAGAGCCTGCCCCACAGGTCGCTGATGTCGCCGGCCAGTCCCTTGGCGGCGAAGAAGCGCATCCGGTAGCCGGCGAACCACATGAACACGTCGT
The DNA here is from genome assembly GCF_002210435.1 of Micromonospora wenchangensis. Classification (GTDB taxonomy): domain Bacteria; phylum Actinomycetota; class Actinomycetes; order Mycobacteriales; family Micromonosporaceae; genus Micromonospora; species Micromonospora wenchangensis. Next base: position 171,908 of record NZ_MZMV01000003.1, on the reverse strand, counting down.
CCGGCTTGCCCTGGAGGTAGTTGTTGATGTTCTCCTGGTAGGTGTTGTGGTCCACCGTGTTGATCTTGGTGGTGATGCCGGACGAGGTCTTGAACCCGTCCATCACCTTGGCGATGACCCCCTTGGGCTGCGGGTCGGACTGGTTGGAACCGACCGACACCTCCTTGCTGTCGCTGCCCGAGTCGGAGTCGGAGCCGCAACCGGTGAGCAGCCCGGTGCCGAGCAGCGCGCCCGCGCCGACCCCGGTGAGCAGGGAACGTCGTCCGATGCCGGCGACGGAGGACGGTACGAGCCGGGCGAGATACTCGGCTTCGGTGCGGGGACGGGACATGGTGCCTCCTGCGGAAGAAGAGGTGCGCTGCGCCCGAGGGCCGTCAGTGGTGGGGGAGCGGCTGTTCGGGAATGCCAACATAGATCCACCGAGAACGAACATTGGCAAACACAAACTCCCGGTGGCGCTTGAAGCTACCCGTCCGTACGCGCCTGTCAAGAGGGCAGCTCCGGATCGGTATCGCCGAAGCCGTACGGGATCTCGGGGGTAAACGTTGGAAAGCGGGTCCGTGTTGGAAAGTGTTGACTTGATCGACCGCTAGGGGCACGCTCTGCTCTCATGCGGCAACACGGCACCTGGCAGGGCGACGGGATCTACTTCGGCGCCGACTACAACCCCGAGCAGTGGCCCGAGCAGGTCTGGGCCGACGACGTCGCGCTCATGCGCCGGGCCGGGGTCAACCTCGTCTCGGTCGGGATCTTCTCCTGGGCCCTGCTCGAACCCTCCCCCGGGCGGTACGAGTTCGACTGGCTCGACCGGGCCCTCGACGTCCTGCACGCCGGCGGAATCCACGTCGACCTGGCCACCGCCACCGCCAGCCCGCCGCCGTGGCTGGCCCACCGGCACCCCGAGACGCTGCCCCGCGCCGTCGGCGGCGGCGTGCTGTGGCCCGGCGGACGGCAGGCGTACTGCCCCAGCTCGCCGGTCTTCCGGGAGCGCTCGCTCGCCCTGGTCGAAGCGGTCGCCGACCGGTACGCCGAGCACCCCGCCGTCGTCATGTGGCACGTCTCCAACGAGTTGGGCTGCCACAACGTGCACTGCTACTGCGACGTCAGCGCCGAGGCGTTCCGGGGCTGGCTGCGGGAGCGCTACGGCGACCTCGACCGGCTCAACGACGCCTGGGGCACCGCCTTCTGGAGCCAGCGCTACCACGACTGGGCCGAGATCAACCCGCCCCGGTCCACGCTGACCATCGCCAACCCCACCCAGCAGCTCGACTTCCTGCGCTTCTCCTCCGACGAGCAGCGGGCCCAGCTCCGCGCCGAGCGGGAGGTGCTCAAGCGGCGGGTCCGGCAGCCGGTCACCACCAATTTCATGATCGGCATGGCCAAGCACATGGACTACCACTCGTGGACGTCCGACGTGGACCTGGTCGCCAACGACCACTACCTCATGGCCACCGACCCGTACGCCCACCTCGGCCTGTCGTTCGCCGCCGACCAGACCCGCAGCGTGGCCGGCGGCGACCCGTGGCTGCTGATGGAACACTCCACCAGCGCGGTCAACTGGCAGCCCCGCAACGTCGCCAAGACCCCCGGTCAACTCCGCCGCAACAGCCTCACCCATGTGGCGCGCGGCGCCGACGGGGTGCTGTTCTTCCAGTGGCGGGCCTCCCGGGCGGGCGCGGAGAAGTACCACTCCGCCCTGGTCCCGCACGCCGGCCCGGACACCAAGGTCTTCGACGAGGTCTGCCGGCTCGGCGCCGACCTCGCCGCCCTGGCCGAGGTACGCGGCAGCCGGGTCGAGGCCGAGGTGGCGATCCTGTTCGACTGGGAGGCGTGGTGGGGCGTCGAACTCGACTCCCATCCCAGCGTCGACGTCACCTACCCCGACCGGATGCGGGCGCTCTACGACGCGCTGTGGCGGGCCGGGGTCACCGCCGACGTGGTGCACCCGTCGGCCGACCTGTCCGGCTACCGGCTGGTCCTCGTCCCCACCCTCTACCTGGTCCGCGACGCCGACGCCGAGGCGCTGCACAGGTACGTGGCCGGGGGCGGGACGGCGCTGGTCACGTACTTCAGCGGGATCGTCGACGAGCACGACCACATCCGGCTCGGCGGCTACCCGGGGGCGTTCCGGGAGCTGCTCGGGGTGCGTACCGAAGAGTTCTTCCCGCTGTTGGCCGGCGAGCGGGTGGCGCTCGACGACGGCTCCACCGCCGACGTGTGGACCGAGTGGCTGCACCCGGTCGGCGCGGAGGTCGTCGCGTCGTACGAGGACGGTCCGCTGCCGGGCGTGCCCGCGCTGACCCGGCACCGGGTCGGCGACGGCACCGCCTGGTACCTGGCCACCCGGCTCGACGAGGCGGCCACCGACGCCCTGGTGGGCCGGCTGATCACCGAGGCCGGGGTACGCCCGCCGGCCGCCGCCCCGACCGGCGTCGAGGTGGTCCGCCGCCGCGCCGACGACCGGTCCTGGCTGTTCGTGGTCAACCACACCGATGCCGAGGCGACCCTCGACGTGACCGGCACCGACCTGCTCACCGGGCAGCCCTGCGGCGGCACGCTGCGGGTACCGGCCGGCGAGGTGGCCGTGGTGCGGGAGGAGCCGGCGGTGAGCGGGGCGGTCCCAGCGGGTGAACCCTCCCCGGCCGCAGCGGCCTGACCTGCGTACCGTTCCCTCGTCCGCGCGGTTGGGAGGTTCGATGCTCGCTCAGCAACGGCAGAACGCCATCCTGGAGCTGATCCGGCAGCGCGGCGGGGTGCGGGTCAGTCACCTGGTCAGCCGGTTCGGCGTCTCCGACATGACGATCCGCCGCGACCTGGAGGTGCTCGCCGAACGGGGGCTGGTCGACAAGGTGCACGGTGGGGCGACCCTGGCCGGCCCCGGGTCCGCCGAGGAACCCGGCTTCGCCGCGAAGTCGGTCCGCCAGCAGGACGAGAAGCGGGCCATCGCCGGCCGGGCCGCCCGGATGGTCGAGCCGGGGATGGCCGTCGCGTTGTCGGCCGGCACCACCACCGCCGCGCTGGCCACCCTGCTCGGCGACGTACCCGGGTTGACCGTGGTGACCAACTCGATCCCGGTCGCCGACGCGCTCTACCAGAACCCGCGCGTCGACCAGACTGTGGTGCTGACCGGCGGCATCCGTACCCCGTCCGACGCGCTGACCGGGCCGGTGGCCGAGGCGGCGATCCGTACCCTGAACGTGGATCTGCTCTTTCTCGGCGTGCACGGGATGAGCCCGCGCACCGGGTTCACCACCCCCAACCTGCTGGAGGCGGCGGTCAACAAACGGCTGATCGGGGCGGCCCGGCACCTGGTGGTGCTGGCCGACCACACCAAGTGGGAGACCATCGGCATCGCCACCATCGCCCCGCTGGCCGAGGCCGACCTGCTGATCACCGACGCCGGGCTGCCGGCGGACGGCCGCCGGCAGATCGGCGAACAGGTAGGTGAGCTGGTCGTCGTCGAGGTCGACTGACCCCGGCTCATCAAACGGGGTCGCACGGCCCGTCGTGGTCGGCCCGTGCCCGGCAGCGCCGCCGGTCCGGCAAGATCCGGTCACAGAACACCCACCGTCGTACGTGCTGGGCGTCCTCGGCGGACACGGTGGCACCGGCGATCTCCACCCCCGGCACCAGCGCCAACGACCGGGCCAACGCGTACGCGAACCGCAACGCCTGCTCCTCGGTCGGGACCGTCACGGGCAGGTGCAGCACGTAGCGGGGACCGTCGTCGCGGCCGTGGCTCAGCACGGGGGACGGTTGGCCTGGGCGCTGCGGCGGTCCCGCAGCAGCCGCTTGAGCCTGGTGTTCTCCCCGGTCAGCCGGGTCACCTCCTGGTGCAGGCTGGCCAACTCCAGGGCGACCCGGATCAGGAACCGGCGTACCTCCCGGGGGTCGAGGCCGCGCCGGCCGAAGCCGGCGGCGGGGAACTGGTGGTCGCGGACCAGGACCGGATGCAGCCGGGCCGGCAGCGTGCCGTCGTCGCGGATCATTCGTCGCCTCCTGGTGGGTACGGGGTCGCGGGAACCCACGCCGCCGTGATAGGTATTCAGCAAGTCGGTCGGAGCCGGAAATTCGGCTTCATGTTGAGACCCGACGAGATCCGGTATGCGGCTGCCACCCGCGAGGCCGGCTTTCGTCACCTTCTCGGCTGTTGGCACAGCCGCGGTTACTGCGCTTGCACCGGGCGTCCCCGGGGGCCGGTGATCACCCTCACCCGAAGGCCACATTTCCAGTGGGCTGGAACTGGAGCAATGGTTCCTTCGCGGGCCTCGTCAACTTTTTCGAGAGGTGGATCATGCCGCACAAGCCGTTCATACGGACCCTGCGCGCGCAGTGGCTCGGCCAACAACTCCGCGCCCTCCGGGAAGAACGCGGAATGACCTTGAAACTCGTCTCGGAGCACCTGCAACGCGACATGTCCGCGCTCGGCCGCTACGAGCGGGCGGACTGGCCGATCCGCAAGGGTGACGTCGTCGCACTGCTCGACCTCTACGGCTTCCACCACGCCGCCGAGCGGGCCCGCCTGTTGGCGCTGGCCGAGGACGTGTGGCGCACCGACCGCTGGGACGAGGACTACGGCGACATCGTCGACTCGTCCTTCATCGAGTACCCGTGGCTGGAGGGCCGCGCCGACAAGGTGTGTTGCTTTCACATGACCCTCGTGCCGGGGCTGCTCCAGACCCGGGCCTACGCCGAAGCGGTGATCCGGAACGCGGCGGAGCCGGAGGCGTCCGAGTCGATGGTCAACCGCTGGGTCGAGCTGCGGCTGTCACGCCAGGAAGTGCTCTCCAAGGAACGCCCACTCAGGATCCATGTCGTCATCGACGAGTCCGTCGTGCGTCGTCGGGTCGGTGGTGTCCAGGTCCTTCGGGACCAGCTCGCGCACCTGGTGAAACTCCAAGCCCTGCCGCATGTCCGCATTCAGATCATGCCGTTCTCGGTCGCCCTCCATCAGGGACTCGACGGCACGTTCTGGATCTTCCACCTACCCGAGCCGTATCCTGCGGTTGCCTACGTCGAATCCCTCGGCGGTCGGCTCTACATGGAGTCACCAAAAGCCGAGCGCTTTCTCCGTGCGTACGATCGTCTGTCGAAGTCCGCACTCAGCAAAGATGAGTCGACCGCCCTGATGGGGGCCATTGCAGAGGAGTTGGCATGAACGAGGCTATGCCCGAGGTCGCCTGGCACATCAGCACCAAGAGCGACAGTAACGGCGGGAGTTGCGTGGAGGCGGGGCCGTTGCTCGACGGCTCGGGTCGGGTGGCGGTGCGGCACAGCAAAGCGCGGGACGCGGCGACGATCGTCTATACGGCTGACGAGTGGGCGGCTTTCGTCGGCGGCGTCAAGGACGGCGAGTTCGACTTCACCGACGCCATCCACTGAGCGTCGGGCCCCGGGGAGATCTTGGAGGATTTCGGCCCCTCAGGGGGCCGTTTGCTTCCAAGATCTTCCCGAGTCGGGGCGTCGCCGTGCACCTGTCCGTGGTGAGGTTCGCCAGAGGCGCGTAGTGGATGTGCTACGTATGGCGTATGCATGAGGTGGGGCTTCGGGAGATGCGGCAGAACGCCAGCGACCTGGCAGGACTCGAAGACCTGATCACGATCCGTGTCATCTGACATGACTTGGTGATCCGACAGCCTCCGACGTCATCCGGACTTGTCCTGGTGAAGCGCTCGGCTGGCCTCGATGTGGGGGACGTGTTCGATGGCCCAGCCGGCGAGGGCCAGCGCGGGCGGGATGAGGCTCTTGCCGGTGGGGGTCAGCGCGTACTCCACGCGGGGCGGGACCTCCGCGTACGCCGTCCGCGACACCAGACCGTCGCGCTCCAGGTGGCGCAGGGTCAACGTCAACATGCGCTGGGAGATGCCGGGTATCTGCTGGTGTAGCTCGGTGAACCGCAGTGCTCCCCCGTCGAGGGTCGCCACGATCAGCAGCGTCCATTTGTTGCAGATGCGGTCCAGGATCGCCCGGATCGTCCGGCCGCCGTCGCCCCGGATCATGCAGGTGTGTTCGTACTGCGACATGACCACCCCCTGTGCCTTACGCACATCAGTGTGCCTTTTGTAGGCCCTCCGATAGTGACACATGATGTGGCTAGTTCCTTCTCGTAACCATTGGGTTCAGAGCTGGAGGGCCCGTCATGACACTCGCCTACTGGATCGTCGCCGCCCTGCTTGCCGTCTTCTATTTCTACGCCGGGGGCAAGAAGGTCGTGCAGAGCCGGGAGCAGTTGCAACCGATGATGGGCTGGGTCGACCGCGTACCCATGCCGTTGGTCCGGACCATCGGGGTGCTGGAGGTTCTCGGCGCGGCCGGCCTGGTCCTGCCGCCGCTGACCGGGATCGCGCCCTGGCTCGCGGTCGCGGCGGCAGTCGGGTTCGTCCTGATCCAGGTCGGCGGCATCGCGGTGCACCTGTCCCGGGGCGAGACCCGCCAGATCGGGCTCAACGTCGTCCTGCTGGTGACCGCCGCCGTCGCGATCTGGCTGGCCACCACCTGGGTCTGAGCCGCACGAGGGTCGTCCGCTGGCCGACGCACCGCCCGCACCGGGCAGAATGCCGGGATGGCACTCGACAGGTCCGGAGAGTTGTGGCGCGGGGAGAACGTCGACGACCTCGCCGACTACCTCCGCTACTTCGCGGCGGGCGGCTACCCGGTGGACACGGTGGTGGAGTCCCGGTGCGCCGGGTGCGACGGCCGTGCCTTCCGCGTCGACATCGACGAGGAGGAGGCGACCCGACGGACCTGCCTCGCCTGCGGCGCGGTCGCCTTCATCGGCGACAGCGCCGACTACTGGGACGAGGCCGGTCGCGAATCCTGCTCCTGCCCCTGCGGGGGTGAGGAGTTCGCCGTCGCGGTCGGCTACGCGCTCGGTGCCGACGGCGAGGTGCGCTGGATCAGCGTCGGCCTGAGGTGCCTCGACGACGGCACGCTCGGCGTCTACGCCGACTCGAAGATCGACTATCTCCCGTCACGCCACCTCCTCGACCAGGCGTGAGGCGGGCGGCCCGTCCAGGGCACGGAGCAGCGCCGGTAGGCCACCGTGCACGAGGGGAAGACCCCCCAACTCGCTGAGCCCGACCCAGGCGAGGTCGTCATGCTCGTCGGGCGCACGGTTGGTGGGGGAGCCGAACCAGGCTCCGACGTGCCACACCCCGACGTGTACGGCGTCCTCGCCGCTGCCGGACCGCAGGTCGCCCAGCCGTGAGCAGGACTCCGCGACGATCTCGACGCCGACCTCCTCGCGCAGCTCACGGGCGAGGGCCTGTCGTTCGGACTCGCCCGCCTCGACGTGACCCCCGGGCAGATCCCACAGATCCGGATACGCCAGGCGGGCCGGACTGCGGTGCACCAGCAGAACCGCGTCGTTCACCACGAGCGCCCCGCAGACGATGATGTGCATGCCGGGATTCGACCACAGGGGTGGGACAGTCGGGCCGTGGTCGGGTCCGGCCGGACGAAATTCGGTGTCGTCGGCGTCGCAACGCCCGGTATACCGGGCAGATGCGTGAAGAGGTGCTTCCCGGCGGTAACACCACGGGTGCCGTGTTGATCGATGGTGTCGTACACAAGCGGGCATCGCGGTGGACGACCACCGTGCACGCGGTGCTGCGACATCTGGAGGATGCCGGGTTCGACGCCGCTCCCCGGGCCCTCGGCTTCGACGACCAGGGTCGCGAGATGCTCAGCTATCTGCCGGGGGAGACGATCGGCGGCCGGGAGCCCTGGCCCGACTGGGCGACGAACGACGCGATGCTGGTCCAGGTCGGCCGGTGGCTGCGCCGGGTCCACGACCTGACCGCCGGCTTCACGCCGCCGCCCGACGAGTGCTGGTTCGTCGGCCGCACGATGGGCCCCGGGCTGGTCGTCGGGCACCAGGACGCGTCCCCCTACAACGCGGTGGTGGACGGTGACCGGCTGGTCGGGTTCTGCGACTGGGACACCGCCGGCCCGTCGGCGCGGGACTGGGACCTGGCGTTCTCCGCGCTGACCTGGGTGCCGCTGGCCTCACCGCGGGACGGCAGCGCGTTGACCGACGACGACCTGTGCGAGCGGGCCCGCCGGCTGCGCCTGCTGCTCGACGCGTACGGCTACGAGGGTGACCGGGGTGGGTTCGCCGCCGCCGTGCCGCAGCGGGCCCGGCGGCAGGCGGGCGTGATCCGTCACTTGGCCGACGCCGGGGATGCTGCGGCGACCGCTCTGCTGCCCATCGCCGCACTGCTCGAACGGTCCGCGACCGACGTCGAGGCCTTTCCGGCCAGCTTCTGGACGCGGTGACCGATGCCGGTCACCGGCCGGGAGTCTGGTCGCGGCGGCGGGCGGCGGCTGCGGCCACGGTGGCCAGCTCTTCGGCGGAGAAGCCGGCGCGGCTCAGCACCGCCAGGGACTTGTTCGTCGCCAGCGTGCACAGCGCCCAGTCGGCGGCCTCCCGTTCGCCCGCGCCCGCCGCCAGCAACGCCTGTTCCAGCATCGCCCGTAGGCCGTCGATCACGGCCCGGACCATCGCCCGGCCCTCCTCGTCGAGGGCCGGGAACTGGGTGGCCGACACGGTGACCAGGCAGCCGTCCGGCACCGTCGGGTCGGCGATGCGGTTCAGGGTGACCCGGAGGAAGGCGGCCACCACGGCGCCCGGGTCCGGGTGGGGGCCACGCAGTGCCTGGTCGTACAGCGGGTGGTAGGTCTGCGTGTAGAGCTGGAGGCTGCTGCGGAAGAGGGCGCTCTTGTCGCCGAAGGTGCCGTAGAGCGAGCTGCGGCCCAGGCCGGTGCCCTCGGTGAGCCGGTCGATGGAGGCCTCCGACCAGCCCCAGCGCCAGAAGACGTGCATCGCCCGTCGTAGCGCCTCGTCCACGTCGAACTGCTTGCGACCCGCCATGGTCGTCAGCATACCCATCTTGTATCGATCGTTCCAAGATGGGTATGGTCGCCGGCATGACAACGCTGAGTTCGCTGCGACTGCCCGACGGCTTCACCGACGTCTTCGCCAGCCGGCTCGTCGAGCTGGACGGGCTACGGCTGCACGCCGTCACCGGCGGGGACGGCCCACCGCTGCTGCTGGTCGGCGGCTGGCCGCAGACCTGGTACGCCTGGCGGAAGGTGATGCCCGCGCTCGCCCGTACGCACACCGTCGTCGCCGTCGACCAGCGCGGGACCGGGCTCTCCGACAAGCCCGACGACGGGTACGACGCCGGCACGCTCGCCGCCGACCTCGTCGCCCTGATGACCGCCCTCGGACACGACCGGTTCGACGTGGTCGGCCACGACATCGGCATGTGGACCGGGTACGCCCTCGCCGCCGACCACCCCGGGCGGGTGGGCCGGCTCGCCGTCGTCGACGCGATCGTCCCCGGCCTCACGCCGACCCCGTCGTTCTTCAGCCCGGCCGAGGTCAGCCAGCGGTTCTGGCACTTCGGCTTCAACCGGCTCGACGACCTCAGCGAGGCGCTGGTCCGGGGCCGGGAGCGGCTGTTCTTCGGCTACCAGTTCGCCACCAAGGCCGCCACCCCGACCACCATCCCCGCGTACGCCGTCGACGTCTACGTCGACGCGATCGTCGCGGACCCGCGCGGGCTGCGGGCCAGCTTCGGCTACTACCGGGCGCTGGACGCGACGATCGCGCAGAACGAACAGCGCGCGAAGACCCGGCTGACGCTGCCGGTGCTCGCCATCGGCGGCGCGCTCTACAGCGGCGCGCTGGTCGCCCGGACGATGCGCCTGGCCGCCGACGACGTCACCGAGGCGGTCATCGACGACTGCGGCCACTACGCCGCCGAGGAGCAGCCGGCCCGGTTCACCGAGATCCTGACCGGCTTCCTCGGTGGCGGGCCGGCGTCGGTTGCGTCACACGGCTGACGCCGGCCCGCCCCCGTTCGCCTGCTCGTCAGGAGCGGGCGCGCTCCGAGGTGACCGGGGTGGTGAAGAACTCGGCCAGCGCGTCGACCAGGTGCTGCGGGGCCCGGTTGAGCGCGTCGTGACCGGCGCGCGGCACCACCAGCGTGCGGGCGTGCGGCAGTGCCCCGGCCAGCGCCTCGTTGATCGGCCGGTAGTAGGGCGGACCGCTGCCGCCGCAGGCCAACAGCACCTCGGCGGTGACGCCGGCCCACTGCTGCGGCGGGCTGTCGTGGTGCTGGATCAGCGCGCTCTCGTCCAGGGTGGACGGCAGCAGCTCACCCATGCCGCGCCCGATCGGCGTACGCAGGAACAGCCGGCAGATGGCCACCTGGACGGCCAGTGGCAGGCGCGACGTGGCCGACTGGGTGTTGAGGCCGGCCCCGGTGATCGCCATGGCGCGGGCGATGTCGCCCGCGTGTGCCGCCGCGCGGGCGGCGGGCACCCAGTCGAGCGGGAACAGTCCGTTCACCTGCACCGCCGGGTCGTAGAGGGCGAGCCGGTCGATCGGCAGCCCCCGGGCGGCGGCGCGCAGGGCCACGAAGCCGCCGCCGCTGTGGCCGAGCACGTTGCCGACCCCGGTGGCGGCCAGCAACGCGGCGAGGTCGTCGACGTCCTGCTCGCCGTCGTAGGGCTCGGCGCGGGCCGCCGCGTCGTCCCGCCCGCGACGGTTGTAGAGGTGCACGGTGAACCGGTCGGCCAGCCGCAGGGCCAACCGGCGGTAGATGCCGATGGTGACGCCGCCGCCGTGCACCACGATGATGCCCGGCCCGCTGCCGGTGGAGTGGAGCACGATCTCGGCGTCGTCGGCCGCCGGTACCCGCTGCACGGTCCAGTGCTGTTCCATCTCGTCCTCCCCGACATCGAAACCGCGAACGGCGTTTGCAGTTTTAGAGTGTAGCGGTGACCTCACCCGACGAGCCAGCGCGTCCGCCGATCTGGTCCCGGCCGGCCCGGGGGCAGCGCGGTCCCGCGCCTTCGCACTCCCGGGACGAGATCGTGGCCGCCGCGATCGCGGTGGCCGACGCCGACGGCATCGGCGCGGTCTCCATGCGGGCGGTCGCCGCCGCGCTGCACACCGGCGCCGGCTCGCTCTACCGCTACCTGTCCTCCCGCGACGACCTGCTCGACCTGATGGTCGACCAGGCCGCGGGGGAGCTGCGCCCCTACCCGGAGGCCGGCGACGACTGGCTCGACACCATGCTGCTTCTCGCCCGGCGGCAGCTCGACCTCTACCGGCGGCACCCCTGGCTGGTGGCGGTCCTGCCCCGGCCGACCGCCCCCGGCCCGCAGAGCCTGGCCTGGTTTGACCACTGCCTGGCCGTCCTGCGGCCGGTGCCGGCGGCGACCACCACCAAGTTCGAGGCGATCGCCATGATGATCGGGGTGACGTCGCTGTTCGCCCGGCAGGAGACCGCCGCCCCGCCGGTCGGCTTCACCGGCATCGACCTGGCGGCGTACCCGAACCTGGCCGCCGCCATCACCGACCCGTCACCTTCCGCGCCCCGCGACCTCTTCGCGACGACGGTACGCAGCGTCCTGCGTGGACTGCTCGTCGACGACGCTGGGTGAGGCACCTCCGCAAGGTGATCTGAGCCTTTTTCTCGAAACGCAATTCGAGCGGCGTGCTGGCGAGCTAATTCGGTACTGGTTGTGCGGCAGATCCCAACTTCGGGAATCCCTTTCCCGTAGTGGTACGGCGATGGGCGGTGGGCTCCGGACGAGAAAATGATTGCAATCTCCCACCCGCATCCGGATACTTGGGAAAGGTATTCACATCTATGAATGGACTGACGTATGAGTCGTCTCCGTCGTGATCACCGTGCCCTCGTGGCGGGATTAGGAGCCACCCTTCTCGCGCTGAGCCTTCTGGTGTGGCCGGCCGCCGGTGCGACGGCGCAACTGGAAACTCCCGACCGGAACGACACGAAGGTGGGAGTCAACGCCAACTACTATCAGCTCAAGAATCCGGACTCCGGATTGTGTCTGACCCTCTACAATGGCAACACATTCGATGGGGCGCCGCTGGTCGTCATGCCATGCTCCCAGGGTGGGAAGAGCATGAGCTGGGCTTTCAGCGCTGGGAACGCCGGTAATCTCTCCACCCAGGCCGATCCGAGTCGATGCGCCGACGTCCTGAACGGCGTGACCGCCGACGGAACCTCCGTGCTCGACTGGACCTGCGGTTCTACCAACCAACAGTGGACCCTCACCAATGGTGGCAGGCTGCTGAGCGGACTGTCGGGCGGGTGGTGTCTGTCCATCTACGGGGACAACCCGGCACCTGGGACGATCGTCGTCCTGATGTCGTGTCTGAACGAGGGCGGAAGCGCCTCTCCCGCTCCTTCTGTCTCCCCCCACCCTTCGCTCTCTTCATCTCCGTCTCCGTCACCGTCTCCGAGTGGGGCGGGCGACTACGCGAAGTGGGTTATCAGCTAGTGCCATGACATGAACGCTCGCGGTGCCGGGCCAGGTGGCTCGGGTGGCGGGCCGGCCGTGGACGTGGACGACGTGGAGCTGACCTGGCGGCGTTCCGCCGATGTGGCGATACCCCAGATGCGGGGATGGCGTCACATCGGCGGAACGTGGTGAATCAGGCAGCCGAGGTTCGGGGTGCCGGCACTCCACCCGTGATTCGTCTACGGTCCATGGGTGACACCTCCGCGGGTCGAGACGCCGTCCACGTCGTACCGACCCGGCCGGGCGGCGGGCAGGCCGTCCATGGTCGCGCTGGTGCTGCTGACCGGGGTGGGACCGTTCGCCACCGACGCGTACATCGCCGCCCTGCCCGAGCTGCGGCGCTCCCTGCACACCAGCGCCACCATGGCGCAGCTCACCCTGACCGCGTTCATCATCGGTGTGGCCGCCGGTCAGCTCCTGCTCGGTCCGGTCAGCGACATCCGGGGCCGGCGCGGCATCGTCCTGGTGAGCACCGTGAGTTTCGCGTTGCTGTCGCTGCTCTGCGCCGCCGCCCCGACCGCCGGGGTGCTGGTGCTCGCCCGGCTCGGACAGGGGATCGCGGCCGGCACCGGGGTGGCGCTCGGCCGGGCCATGGTGACCGACGTGTGGCAGGGCGACCGGGCCGCCGCCCGGTTCGGCAGCATCGCCTCGGTGACCTTCCTCGGCCCGGTGCTGGCACCGGCCGTCGGCGGGGTGATCCTCGACCACGGCACCTGGCGTACCGTCTTCCTCGCCCTCACCGGGCTGGGGGCGGCGATGGCGGTGGCCGCGCTGGTCGGCCTGCCGGAGACGCTGCCCGCGCACCGCCGGCACGACGGCGGCCCCCGCGCGGCGCTGGCCCGGATGGCCGGCCTGCTGCGCGACCGGACGGTGCTCACCAACCTGGTCGTGCTCTGCCTGGCCATCGCCGGGTTCTTCACCTACATCGGCGGCTCGGCGTTCGTCTTCCAGACCGCCTACCGGGTGGACGAGTCCCGCTACACCCTCATCTTCGCCACCAACGCCGCCGGCATGGCCGCGGCCGGGCTGCTGTTCCGGGTGCTGGTCAGGCGGGCCGGTGCCGGCCGGCTGCGGGCCGCCGGGCTCGCCGCGTCCACGGTGGCCACCCTCGTGCTGCTGGTCGTCGCCCTGGTCGACCGGCGGGCCGGGGGGCCGCTGGCCGTGCCGTGGACGCTGCTCGCCGTGGTGGTCGCCGGCATGGGCCTGACCCTGCCGGCCAGCACCGCGCTGACACAGGAGGCGGGCCGGCGTTCCGCCGGCACCACCGCCGCGCTCCAGGGTGGCCTGGGTTTCCTCGCCGGCGCGCTGGTCACGCCCCTCACCGGTCTCCTCGGGTACGCCACCCTGCTGCCCATGGCCTCGGCCATGGCGGTGTTCTTCGTGGCGGCCTGCGCGATGCTGGTGCTGCTGGCCCGCCCCGGTGCGTCCTTTCAGGCACTTCACAGTCCTGGCGGTTAGGGTGCGGCGGGTAACCGTGCGTGCTCCACGGTGGAGTACGCCGACCGTGAAGCGGGAGTTCCGATGGTCTTCAAGAAGATGCTGAGCGCGTTCGGGGTCGGTGGGCCCAGCGTCGACACCGTCCTGGCAAACCCGAACACCCGGCCCGGCCTGACCCTCGACGGCAACGTGAACCTGGTCGGCGGGGACGCCCCCGCCAACATCGAGCAGATCGGCATCGGCCTGGTCACCCGGGTCGAGATCGAGAGCGGCGACAGCGAGTACGCAGGCGTCATGGAGTTCCACCGGATGGTGGTCAGCGGCCCGCTCCAGCTCGCCCCCAAGCAGCAGCTCGCCATCCCGTTTCAGTTCCCGGTGCCGTGGGAGACCCCGATCACCGACGTCTACGGTCAGCGCCTGCACGGCATGACCATGGGCCTGCGGACCGAGCTGGCCATCGCCCGCGCCGTCGACAAGAGCGACCTCGACCAGGTCAACGTGCACCCGCTGCCGGTGCACGAGCGCATCCTCGGCGCGTTCCAGCAGCTCGGTTTCCGGTTCAAGCACGCCGACCTGGAGCGGGGCCACATCCGGGGCTCCCAGCAGACGCTGCCGTTCTACCAGGAGATCGAGTTCTTCGCCGCACCCCAGTACGCGCAGGTCATCTCCGAGGTGGAGCTGACGTTCGTGACCAGCCCGCACGGGGTCGAGGTGGTGCTGGAGTGCGACAAGCGGGGCGGCTTCCTCAGCTCCGGGCACGACGTGTTCGGCAGGTACACCGTCTCCCACGGCGACGTCGACCGGGTCGACTGGGCCCGGGTCGTCGACGGCTGGCTGCGCGAGACCACCGCCACGTACGGCAACCTGCGCGCCTCCTCCGGCTTCGGCGCGCCCACCCACGGCTACCCGATGCACGGCCACGGCCACGGTCACCACGGCCGGGGGCCGGGGATGGGCGGCGTGGTGGCCGGCGCGGCGCTCGGTGTCGCCGGTGGACTCGTCGCCGGTGAACTGCTCGACGACGCCTTCGGGGGCGACGACGACGGCGGCGACTTCGGCGACGACGAGTGAGCTGAGACCCCGCCCGACGCCGGGCGGCGGCTGACACGACCAGCGATGGCCCCCGGGAGGAATCCCGGGGGCCATCGTGCTCAGCAGCTCACGCTGCTGGGATCAGCCGGGTCAGCGACGACCCTTGCGCTCCGCGCCGGAACGCCGCGCCGAACCCGCCTTCGCCAGGCCCCGGCTCACCAGGTAGGCGCCGGTCAGGGCGGTCAGGAACCACCACGCCTGCGTCGGGTTGTTGATGTTCAGGCCGTTCGAGGTGGTGCCACGCCAGAAGGCGGAGATCACCACGACCGCGACTGCGGCGGCGTAGACCCAGAACTCGGTGGTCAGGAACGACTGCTTGGTCTCCGTACCCGGAGACGGCATCTGCTCCCGGTGCCCGTCGTGCATCGCCGGCATCTGCCGGGTCTGCTCGTTCATCATGGCGTTGCGCTGGGCGGTGTCCTGCATCGGCCGGTTCATGGGCCTGGTGGATGCAGCCTGCGTGCTCATCTGGTCCTCCTCAGGATTTGATGAGTACCTGCACTCCCTCGCCCCGCTACCGCGGTCGGCCACGGCACGGTTCACCTGCTGTGGCGGGGGCACCCTGGGTCTACCCCCCGCCGGTGAGCAGGTAACACCGGCCCCGGCCGGAATTTCGCCGCCCGCCGGGCCCGTACGCCGTGCCCCGACCGTGGTACGCCGCCCGGCCCCGGCGGCGGTGTTTCAGGGTCCGGCCCCCGGGCACGCAGTGGGTTCCGCCGAGACCCTGTGAGGTGAGGAACGTGCGCGACGACGACAGGATGCGGGAGTCCACCCGCCAGGCCGAGGAACGGCTCACCGCCGGGGCGTACGGTCCCGGCGCCCTCGACGAGGTGACCGTGCCCCAGATCGACGTGACCCGGGCACTCCAGCAGGACGACCCGGACGACGTGGCCGACGTGCCGGTCGACCCGGAGGTGCTGCGCGACGGCGGCCCCACCCGGGGCCAGGGTGCGCTGACCACCACCGGTGGCACGGCCGGGCCGGCCAGCGTCCGGCGGGTGGCCCGGCAACCCGAACGGCACCCGGGCACGGTGGCCCCGACCACCACCGGCGACGCCACCACCGGTGGCCTGAGCACCCCGACCGGTGGCCCGGTCAGCGACCAGTCCGCCAGCGCCGTCGAGATCGGCGACTTCTCCGACGACTGACGTGGGCCGCCGGCGACGCCCCGGCGGCCGGGTCGGAGGGGCCCGCCCCCCCGACCCGGCCGCACTGTCAGCCGGCCGGGCGCAGCACGCCCAGACGTCGGGTGGCGCGGGTCAACGCGACATAGAGGTCGCTGCGGCCCCGGGGCGACTCGGCGACGATCCCGTCCGGGTCCACCACCAGCACCGAGTCGAACTCCAACCCCTTGGCCTGGCCGACGGTGAGCAGCACCACCCGGCTCTCCAGTTCGGGCTGCTCGCCGACGGCCGCCTCGGGCAACGCGGCCAGCAGGACGCCCGCCAACCCGTCGGCCCGCCCGGCCGGCACGATCACCCCGAGCCGCCCCCCGCCGTCGCCGGGGCGGCCGTCCGCGTCGCCGTCGGCCAGTTCGTCGGCCTCCGCGCGGGCCGCGGCGACCAGTTCCGCGTCGAGCCGGTCCGCCGCGACCGTCCGGTCCCACGGCGGCACGCCGCTGTGGCGTACCGAGCGGGGTGGGCGCAGCGCCGGGTCGATGCCGGCGAGCACCTCGGCGGCCACCGCCATGATCTCGGCCGGGGTGCGGTAGCTGACGGTCAACTCCTCCAGCCGCCAGCGCCGCGCCACGTACGGCTCCAACGCCTCGGCCCAGGACGGCGTGCCCGCCAGCGCCCCGGTCTGCGCCACGTCCCCGACGATCGTCATCGACCGGCTCGGGCACCGGCGCATCAGCAGCCGCCAGGCCATCGGGGTCAACTCCTGCGCCTCGTCCACGATCACGTGGCCGAACGCCCACCGCCGGTCGGCGGCGGCCCGCTGCGCGGTGGTCAGCCGGTCGGTCTCCTCCTGCCGCTCCAGCAGCCGGTCGGCGTCGATCAGGTCGGTGACACCGAGGATCTCACCGCCTTCGGCCTCGTCCTCCACGTCGATCGAGCGGGAGCCCCGGGCGATCTCCAGCACGCCCTCGGCGTACTCGCGTTGGAAGGACCTGACGCGTTCCCGGCGGGCGGCGGCGGCCCGCTCGTCCTCGCCGAGCAGCTCCGCTGCCTCGTCGAGCAGCGGCACGTCGGCAGGCGTCCAGCCACCGCCGGCCGGGCGGTGCAGCAGGGCGCGTTCGTCGTCGGTGAGCATCGGCGCGGCGGCGGCGATCCGCTCCGGCGCGGCGTACAGGTCGGCGAGCAGCCGTTGCGGGGTGAGCACCGGCCACAGCTCGTCCAGGACGGCCGTGATCTCCGGTTCCTCGCGCAGCTCCCGACGGATCTCGGCCCGGTCCGCCTCCTCCAGCAGGTTCTCCCCGCCGAGCGGGTCCGCCCCGATCCGCTCGGCCACCTGCTCGGCGAGGGCGTGCACGATCTCGATGTCGAACAGGGCACGGGCCAGGTTGTGCGGACGCTCGCTACGCCGGACCCGGTCGCGGGCCTCGCGTACCGTCGCCGGGTCCAGCCGCAGCACCTCCCGCTGGGGCAGTTCGATCTCGATCGGCTCGTCCGGCACCCACTGCCGGTCCCGGACGGCGGCGGCGAGCACCTCGGCCAACACCGCCCGGCCCTTGAGGGCGGCGGTCCGGGCCGATTCGGCGCGCCGGGCGCTGACCCCGGGGAACAGGTCGCCGGGGGTGCTGAGCAGCACACCCGTCTCGGCCAGCGCCGGCAGCACCTGCGAGATGTAGCGCAGGAACGTCGCGTTCGGGCCGACCAGCAACACACCCCGGGTGGAGAGCTGCTGCCGGTGGGTGTAGAGCAGGTACGCGGCGCGGTGCAGCGCGACCGCCGTCTTACCGGTGCCGGGACCACCCTGCACGACCAGCACCCCGGGCAGGTCGGCCCGGATGATCCGGTCCTGTTCGGCCTGGATGGTCTCCACGATGTCCCGCATCCGGCCGGTCCGGCCGGCGCTGAGCGCGGCGAGCAGCGACGCCTCACCGGTCAGGTCCTCGTGACCGGTGGGGGAGGCGGTCTCGATGTCCAGCACCTCGTCGTTGAGGCCGGTGACCTTCCGCTCCCGGGTGCGCAGGTGCCGCCGCATCCGGATGCCCTGCGGGTTGGCGGCGGTGGCGAGATAGAACGGCCGGGCGGCGGGGGCACGCCAGTCCATCAGCAGCGGGTCGTAGTCGCCGTCGGTGTCGAAGATGCCGATCCGGCCGATGTAGTGCCGGCTGCCGTCGGCCCCGTCGAGCCGGCCGAAGGCCAGCCCCTGCTCGACCGCCGAGAACTGCTCGACCTGGTCGGCGTACATCTGGACGGCGCTGTCACGTTGGGAGCGGTCCTGCTGGGTGCCGCCGCCACCGGCGCGCAGTTCGTCGGTGAGCCGTCGGGCGGCCTGCTCACGCATACCGTCCAGCCGGCCGTAGAGCATCGAGACGTACTCCTGCTCGCGGCCGATCTCGTCGTCGTGTTGTCGCAGCTCGTCCGGGTGCGTTGACAAGCCGTCTCCTCGTCGCTTAGAATCACGCATGGAATGGCTCATGCCATTCCTTTTTGCATTTCGGGAACTGTTCAAGATACCGCCTGCGGCGGCCCCCCACCAAGCTTGCCGGACACGGCGACGGGGGCCCGCGCCGGCTCGCGCCGGCCCGGACCCCCGAGGGTCGTGACGTGCGGGATCAGCCCCGCGCGGCCTCGTACAGCCGCTCCGGCGTCACCAGACCGGCGAGCACCCGCCCGTCGTCGGTGAGCAGCACGCTGAACAGCTTCCCGGCGAACAACCGGCCGCTGCCCCAGTCCCCGCTGACCTTCGGCAACCCGTTGAGCAGGTCGAGGGCCTGCGCCGCGCCCGGACCGTCGGCCGGGCCCGGCTTCGCCGCGTCACCGGCCGGCGTCCGCGCCACGTCCGCCGCGCCGGTCCGCGCCACCAGCACGGTGGTCCAGCCCGTCCCCACGGTACGCAGACCCGCGTCCTCGGCCCCCGGACGCTGCGTGCCCGGCTTGCCGTCCTTGCGGTGCGGGCCGGCCTTCGACCCCGGCCGGTCGGCGGTCTCCTCGGTCACCTTCACCCCGGGCGGCGGGTTGAACGTGAACTGGTCGGCGTCGGGACGACGGTAGTCGACCTGGGTGAAGGCCACCTCGAACGCCGGCCGGTCGGCCCCGTCGGCGAGCACCTCGAACCGCAGCGGCACGTGCTCCGTCGCGTCGATGGCGATCCGCACCTGGTGCACCAGGGACGCCTCGTCACGCGGGGTGAGCACCAGCTCGTACGCGTCCCGACCGGCGACCGTGGCCGACCGGCCGGTGGTCACCAGGGTGCTCGGGTCGACGGCGGCCAACGCCTGCTCGGCGGCGTCCTTCGGGGTGACCGGCAACGCGCCCTCCGCCGCCCGCCCGGTCGACTCCGGCAGCGTCCGGTGCGTCGCCGTGTTGGCCTTGCTGTCCCAGGTCCACACGTCCCGGCCGGAACGGATGACGTCCCGCTCGCCGAGGGTGTCGAGCAACGCGACCCGCTGCCGGTCCGGCCCCGAGTACCAGACCCGCAGGGTGTGCGTGCCGGTGAGCAGCGCGGCGTCCCCGCCGGCCAGCCCGGCCAGCGGCGGCAGCCCGAGGTCGGCCCGCTGCACCACCGTGCCGGACAACCCGTCCAGCCGGGCGGTCTGCAGGTCGACGAGGAGCTGGGCGGCGCTGCGCGGCGGCAGGGCCGGCTCGGCGTTCGCGGCGAACGTGCCGATCGCGGCACCCCCACCGACGACGGTGACCGCGGCGGCCATCGGCACCAGCCACCGCAGGGTGGAACGGTTCTTCAGTACGGACATGAGCGCACCTCCTGCGACCATCCTGCCGGTCCGCTGCTGTGAGCCCGCTGAGGACGGCGTGCCGGTCCGTCGCGTCGAGGTGGCACGCTGGGACGATGCGGGTGCTGGTGGTGGAGGACGAGGCCCGGCTGGCGGCGGCGTTGCAGCGCGGCCTCACAGCCGAGGGGTTCGTGGTGGACACGGCCGGCACCGGCCCGGCCGGGCTGGACGCCGCCCGGCACGGCGGCTACGACGCGATGATCCTCGACGTGATGCTCCCCGGCCTGTCCGGCTACGAGGTGGTCCGCCGGTTGCGCGCCGACGAGCACTGGCTGCCGGTGCTGATGCTCTCCGCCAAGGACGGCGAGTACGACCAGGCCGACGGGCTGGACTGCGGGGCCGACGACTACCTGACCAAACCCTTCTCGTACGTGGTGCTGGTGGCTCGGCTGCGGGCGCTGCTGCGCCGGGGCGCACCGGAGCGGCCGACCGTGCTCGCCGTCGGGGACCTGCGGCTGGACCCGGCCCGCCGCCGGGTCACGAAGGCCGACGCCGAGGTGGTGCTCACCGCCCGGGAGTTCGCGCTGCTGGAGTACCTGATCCGCCGGCCCGGCGAGGTGATCTCCAAGACCGAACTGCTCGACCACGTCTGGGACGCCAGCCTGCGGACCGCCCCGAACGCGGTCGAGGTGTACGTCGGCTACCTGCGCCGCAAGATCGGCCGGGACCGGTTGGAGACCGTCCGGGGTGCCGGCTACCGGCTGATCCCGTGAGCCGGCTGCGCTGGTCGGCGCTCGGACTGCGGGCCCGGCTGATGGTGCTCGGCGTGGCCGGCCTCTCGGTCGGGCTGGCCCTCGGCGGGGTGGTGCTGCTGGTGGCGCTCGGCTGGACGCTGCAACGCACCGTCGACGAGGAGGCGTTCCGCACCGCCGACGCGGTCGCCCGGCTGGCCGGCGAGAACGCCCTGCCCGATCCGCTGCCGGTGGCCGGCGGGCAGCTACGGGTCCAGGTGGTCGACTCCGCCGGCCGGATCAGGGCCGCCTCCATCGACGCCGACCGGCTGGTGCCGATGGTGCGCCCCGACCAGCTCACCGGCACCGGCCGGCAGCGCACCGTCGTACCCGGCCAACGGCTCGGCTGGGAGGGGCCGGTACGCGTGGTGGCGGTGCCCGCCCGGTCGGCGGGGGAGCCGGTGACCGTGCTGGTGGGCCGCTCCACCGTGGACGTCAGGCACGCCACCCAGGCCGCCCGTACGGTGCTGCTGGTCGCCTTCCCGCTGCTGGTGGGGCTGCTCGCGGTGGTCGCCTGGCGGGTGGTCGGGGCCACCCTGCGCCCGGTCGAGGCGCTGCGCAGCGGGGCCGCCGAGATCACCGGGCGGGATGCGGCCGGCCGGCTGCCCGTACCCGCCTCCCAGGACGAGATCCACCGGCTGGCGGTCACCCTCAACGACATGCTGGACCGGTTGGCGGCGGCCCGCGCCCGACAACGGTCGTTCCTCGCCGACGCGGCACACGAACTGCGCAGCCCGTTGACGAACATGCGTACCGAACTGGAGGTGGCTCAGCGCCTAGGTGACCGCACCGACTGGCCGGCCGTCGCCGCCGACCTGCTCACCGACACCGAGCGGTTGGGCCGCCTCGTCGACGACCTGCTCCTGCTCGCCCGCCTCGACGAGGAACCGGCACACCAGGTCGACCACCTCCGCGCGGCGGAGCCGGTGGAACTGGGCGCCCTGCTCACCGAGGTCGCCGCCCGCTGGCCCGCCCCCACCACCGCTGAGCCGGTGGTGCTTCCGGAGGGTTCCGCTGGATCGCCGGGGGCCACCGTAAGCGTGGCGGCGGATCCGGGTGTGTCGCCGGATGTCGTCGTCGCGGTGGCGGGTCAGGTGGTGCCGCCGGAGGTCACCGTCGTCGCGGCGGCGGGTCCGGTGTGGACCGTCGGTGTGCCCGACGAACTGCGGCGGGTGCTGGGGAACCTGGTCGACAACGCCGTCCGACACGCCCGTACCCGGGTGGTGCTGGCGGTCGAACCGGCGGCCGACGGGGCGTACCACCTGGTGACGGTCACCGACGACGGGCCGGGAATCCCGGTCGCGGACCGGGAGCGGGTGTTCCGCCGGTTCGCCCGGCTGGACGAGGGGCGGGCCCGGGACGCGGGTGGCGCGGGACTCGGCCTGGCCATCGTGCGCGAGCTGGTACGTCGGGGCGGCGGCACCGTCATCCTCGACGACGCCCACCCCGGCCTGACCGTCCGACTGCACCTGCCGGTCCTGCCCGACCCCGACTGACCACCTCACCCGCCGCCCCTGCCCACCGCCCACGCTCCCTACCCGCGCGAGCGCAGCAGCCCGCCCCGGCGCGCCCCGCCTCCCTGCGGTGATCAAGAGGTTCGCGTCACGCCCACCTACCCAGGTTGACGCAAACCTCTTGATCACCCGACCGGGCGGGGTGAATGAGGCGGTGATCAAGAGGTTTGCGTCGGGAATTCCGCTGGGGGTGACGCGAACCTCTTGATCAACATGGGCGGGCGGCGCGGCGCGGGCGCGGGGGTGACGGGGCGGGGTGAGGGGGCGGGGCGGGGCCGGTGGACAGGGGTGGGTCAGCGGCGGGCGGTGCAGACGCGTTTGGCTCGGGCCACCACGTCGGTGGACCAGACGACGGCGACGGTGAAGCAGTAGTTGGTGGTGCGGTCCAGGCCGTGTACGACGAAGTTGTCGGTGCCGGGTGGGAGGGTCTGGAAGGGGCGCGGATCCTGCCCGGCCTGGGCGGCGGAGAGCACCACCGGGCCTTCACTGCCGGCCGGGTACGTCCACGTCAGGGTGATGCCGTCGGGTCGGTCGCGCAGCGTCACCCGCCCCGGTGGGGTGCCCGGCGAGGCGGGTGGGCCGGCGTTCGGCGTGGCGGTGGTCGGGGCGGCTTCGCCCGGAGCGGCGGGCGGTGGCGCGTCGGAGCCGCCCACCTGGGACACCCCGGCGATCACCGCGACCGCGCCGAGCAGCACCACGGCCACCCCGGCGGCCACCAGCGGTACGGCACCCGGGCGACGCCGGGGCGGGGCGTGCCGGCGGGGCACCAGTACGGGCAGCAACCGGGAGGGGTCCACCGGCGGCTCGGCCGGCGTGACCCGGCGTACCCCGGCCGCCTCCTCGTCCCGGCGGCTCTGCGACAGCGGCGGGGCGTAGGGGGCGTCCCGCCATCCGCCGGTCGTGGACCCGGCGGCCCCGGCCGGCTCGGGCGGCCAGTGTCCGTCGTCGTCGATCCGCTCCGACCCTGCCGGATGCCCCGGCCCGCCGGGATGACCTGGCCCGCCGAAATAGCCCGGCTCGGCTGGATGACCCGCGCCAGCCGGATAGCCCGACTCGGCCGGGTGGCCCGGTGCCGGGCGAGCCGAGGTCGGATGCCCGGAGGTCGGATGACGGGAGGTCGGGTAGCCGGTGCTGCCCGGGTAACCGGTGTCGCCCAGGTAGCCGGCATCGCCCGGACCGTCGCCGGCCCGGTACCCGTCCCCACCGGGTTGACCGTCCCAGGGGCCGTGGCCGCTGTCGGTGGGGTAGCCGGTGCCGGGGGAGTATCCGCCACCTGCCGCAGTGCCGGCCGCGCCGAACCGGTCAGGCGGATCGAACCGGTCGGGGGAGCCGTAGTGGCCGCCGGGGCCGGGGCCGGCGTCCGGTGGGTAGCCGGTGTCGTCGGCGGGCATCCGCTGGCCGGGCACCGTCGGCGGGTACGGACCGTCGGACGGCACCGGACCGGCCGACCAACCGGGCAGGTCGGGTGGCCCCTCGGCGGGCGGTGGGGTGCGCGCGGCCGGCACCACCGGCGCTGCGCGCTCCGGGGCGGGCTCGTCGTCGCACACGTGGTCCGGGTCGGCGGCGGCGCGGGCCAGCGCCGCCACCTGACGGGCCAGCGGGTCGTCGGCGGCCAGGTGCTGGCGGGCCAGCTCACGGGCGAGGGCGAGGTTGTCGTGCGCCTCGTCGAACCGGCCGCAGTCGCGTTGCATGGCACCGAGCCGGGCGAGCATCTTGATGCCGCTGGCGTGGCCGTCGCCGTACACCTCGCGGTGCAGCTCCCAGGCGTCCTGGAGCCGTTCACGGGCCTCGGAGCACTGGCCCCGGGCGTACTCCACGGTGGCCAGGTCGGCGTGCGCGGCGAGCACCCGCAGCGACTCGGGACCGTCGTGGGCGGTCAGCTCCAGGATCACCTCGGAGTAGAGCCGGGCGGCGCGGGCGTCGCTGCCGACCCGGTGCAGCACCGCCGCCAGGGTGGCCGCCGCCGAGATCGTCCGCTGGTCGGAGATGCCGTACAACCGGCTCGACGCCGCGTACGCGAAGGCGGCCCAGCCGCGCGCGGAGTGCGGTTCGCCGAGGGTGACCAGCAGTCGGGCCTGGAGCCCGGCGGCCTCGGCCAGCTCGGGGGAGGCGTGGTCGGGGCGGGGGTCCGCGTCGGTCAGCGCGTCGGCCAGCAGTCGCTGGGCACCGGCCAGGTCGCCGGCGGACACCAGGTGCTGCGCCTGGAGGGTCAGTTCACCGAAGCCGGAAGACACGCCCCATCGTGCTTGGCCGGCAACGGTTAGTACAACCCTTGCCGGTCGGCAACTTGGTCAAGAACCGGTCAGGTGGGCGACCAGCGTCTCGCTGATCCGGCGCAACTGGTCGACCTGGGCGGGGCTGAGCGCGTCGAACAGGTGCCGGCGTACCCCCTCGACGTGGCCGGGCGCGGCGGCGGCGAGGGCCGCGAAACCGGCGTCGGTGAGCACGGCGACCTGCCCGCGCCGGTCGGTGGGGCAGTCCTCGCGGCGCACCCAACCGGCCGTCTCCAGTCGGGCCACGGCGTGCGAGAGCCGGCTGCGCGAGGAGCCGGTGAGGTCGGCCAGCTCGCTCATCCGCAGCCGCCGGTCGGGCACCTCGGAGAGCCGGACCAGGATCTCGTAGTAGGCGTGCGGCATCCCGGCGTCGCGTTGCAGCTCGCGGTCGAGGGTGTCGCTCAGCGCCCGGGAGGCGGTCAGGAAGGCGCGCCAGGTCTGCTGCTCGTCGGGGTCCAGCCAGCGGGTCATGACGACCATCATAGCCGGAATAGTTGAACGCTCAACAAAATCGCGCTAGCGTGGTGGACATGGGAATCCACCGCCTCAACCACGCCGTGCTCTACGTCTCCGACCTGCGTCGCAGCGTCGACTTCTACCGCGACGTGCTGGGCTTCCGCCCGGTGCCGATGACCCCGGACGGGTTCCGGGGCGCGGCCTTCCTCCAGGCCCCCGACTCGACCAACGACCACGACCTCGGCCTGTTCGAGATCGGCGCGAACGCCGGCCGCTCGCAGGCCGGCCGGGCCACCGTCGGCCTCTACCACCTCGCCTGGGAGCTGGACACCCTCGACGAACTGGCCGCCACCGCGCAGCGACTGGCCGCCGCCGACGCGCTGGTCGGCACCTCCGACCACGGCACCACCAAGAGCCTCTACGGCCGCGACCCCGACGGGCTGGAGTTCGAGATCGTCTGGATCGTCCCGGCCGACCAGCTCGACGAGGACACCCTCGCCGCCCGCAAGCGGATCGGCCGGCTCGACCTCGACCGCGAACGGGCCCGCTACGGCGGGCAGACCCGGGGCGGGGTGGGGATCTCCGTCCCGGCCTGAACGGCCGTACGGTAGAACGACAGGATGTCGATCGACGCCGTCCTGGGCGGACTGCTCGTCCGTCAGCTCGACCACTGGCTGCCGGGGGCCCTGCACCGCTCCCGGCGGGCCACCCTCGCGCTGGCGTACGCCGGTGACCCCGGCACCGCCGAGGCGGCCCTGCGGGTGGTGGCCGGCTTCGCCGACCGGCTGCGGGGCCGCCGGCTCATCGTGCTGGTGCTCGCCGACGGTGGCCCCGAGCTGCCCGCCCGGCTCGGCGTCGTCGAGGCCGGCCTGCCCGGCGACGTCGCGGTGCACGTGGTGCCCGGCGACCCGA
Organism: Micromonospora wenchangensis; assembly: GCF_002210435.1. GTDB lineage: Bacteria > Actinomycetota > Actinomycetes > Mycobacteriales > Micromonosporaceae > Micromonospora > Micromonospora wenchangensis. Next base: position 146,245 of record NZ_MZMV01000003.1, on the reverse strand, counting down.
CCCGGCTGCCGGTGGTGCTCAAGGCGGCCGGTGCGGCCGGCGCACCACTGTTCACCCTGGTCGACGGCGCGGCACCGACGCCGACGCTGCTGGCCGCCACGACCATCGGCCGCCCGGCCGAGGTGCTGCTCACCGGCACCGCCACCTGCCTGCGACCGGCCCTGACCGCCGCCGGGTTTCCCCTGGTCGCCGAGGCCGAGCTGGTCCCCGCCGACGGGACGCCGGCCCACCTGGTCGCCTTCGGCACCGGCCTGGACAAGAGCCTGGAGGCGTTCAAGGACGCACTGTGGGCCGCCACCGCCGAGGCTGCCGACGGCGACGCCGTCCGCCACCGGGACCCGGTCGGTGGCCTGCTCGACGTGGGGGCGGACCCGCCGACCGGCCCGCTGCGCGACGAACTGCTCGCCGAGCTGACCCGCCACGGCCCGCGTACGGTGACCGAACTGCGTCGGCACGCGCTGACCGCGACCGCCTACCGGGCCGGTGACGCCGGGCGGGCGCTGACCGAGCTGGTGGACGCCGGTGCGGTCACCCGGGACCCGGAACACGGGCGGCTCGGCGGGGACGTGCTGATCAGCGCTGGCCCCGCCCCGGCCGCGCGGTCAACTGCCTGACCACGATGGACGCCCCGGTGGCGATCACCCCGATGCTGAACACCATCTGCACGCAGACGATCGCCTTGGCGAGCTGCCCCTGGGCGTGCACGTCACCGTATCCGACCGTGGTCAGGGTGGTCAGGGCGAAGTAGAGCGCGTCCAACCGGGTGTGCAGCCCGGAGAACTGGCCCGGCCCGCTGCCGGCCACCACGTAGTCGGCGACCGCGAACGCGAGCAACCCCGCGACCAGCGCCACCACCAGCCGGCTCAACGAGCGGACCTCGTCCTCGCCGACCGGGGCGCGGGCCCCGAGCTGGCGGCCCACCTGACGGGTGACCAGGACGGTGACCACGCCGATCAGCAGCAGGGTGCCCACCGCGCGCAGGGTCAGCCGCAGCCCGTTCGGGTCGGGTTCCAAGGGGATCAGGAAGTAGCTGACCACCAGCAGGACGCAGGCCGCCAGGGTGTGCCGCCGCATCCGCGCCCAGCGTCCGTCGTCGCTCGCCATGCGGCGATTCTGCGCCGTCGTGCCGGCCCCGATCCGGCGAATGCCGAACCCGACCGGGGCGTCTGTCCCGGCCGGCGGCGGGCCGGGGGTTGGAACGTCGAACGGGGTGCCGGTGAACCACCGGCACCCCGTTCGACAGCAGGGCGTCACGCCCGGGACTTGTCCTGCTTCCAGGACAGCGGGCCCGGCAGGTCGACGCGGTGCGCCTTGGCCCGGGAGTTCCACGACCAGCGACCGATCTTGATGCTCCACGACGAGAAGCCGTTCTCGGTGAAGTTCAGGATGATCGGCCCGTACTTCTTGCGCTTACGGAACATCAGACCCATCGTGGCGCTCCCTTCGCGTTCCCTGTCGTCGTTGCCGTCTCGGCCCGATAGATGCCCGCATCCACGAAAACCGAAACCTGCTCCGGTCCGGGCTGGACGGTGCCGCAACGCCTACCAAGCCGACAGGTGTTGCGGTGCGGAAGATGCAGGTGAAGATGACTGGAAGCAGAGACGGCGATGGAAGTCCCATGTTCTGGAAGGGCGTTGATCTGGTCGTCCCGCTGCCGGCAGCATGAGCGCATGTCGCAGCGGGACGCGCACCGACGCACCGACCGGCCCGGCCCACCACGGCCCGACGCCGGTCGCCACGGCGCCCCGCTGGCCCTCGACCAGGCCGCCCAGGACCTGCTGTTCCGGGCGGCCCGCACGGCCAACACGTTCACCGCCGACCCGGTCGACGACGCGCAGGTCGCCGCCATCCACGAGCTGATCCGGTACGGCCCCACCGCGCTCAACGGCCAACCGCTGCGGGTGCTGCTGCTGCGTTCGACGGCGGCCCGCAGCCGGCTGCTGCCGTACGTGTCGCGGGGCAACCGGGCCAAGACGGCCGACGCGCCGCTGGTGGCGGTGCTCACCGCCGACGTCGACTTCCACGAGCGGCTGCCGGAACTGTTCCCGCACCAGCCACAGGCGCGGGAGTGGCTCGCCGACCGGGCGGACCGGGTCGCCCAGGCCCGGTTCAACGCCACCCTCCAGATCGGCTACTTCCTGATCGGGATCCGTGCCGCCGGGCTCGCCGCCGGGCCGATGGCCGGGTTCGACGCGGCCGGGGTGCAGCGGGAGTTCTTCCCCGAGGGCCGGCACGAGGTGCTGCTGCTGGTCAACATCGGCCACCCCGGGCCGGACGCCTGGCGGGAGCGGCTGCCCCGGCTCACCGCCGACGAGGTGATCGAGACGCGGTGACTCAGCGCGGCTCCCACGCGTCGGGCAGGGTGGTCAGCTTACGGACGTGCGCCGGGAGCCGCCCGCTGACCACCTCGGCGAGACTCACCTCGTCGAGCACCTGCCGGACGGCGGCACGCACCGCCACCCAGAGCCGGGGGAGATTCTCCGCCGAGCCCTCGTACCGGGTCTCCTCGGGGCGCAGCCCGCGTACCCCGGCCAACGGGCCCTCGACGGCGCGCAGGATCGCCCCCACGGTGACCTCGCGCGGTGGCCGGGCGAGGGTGTAACCGCCCTCGGCACCGCGCTGCGCGCGGACCACGCCGGCCCGACGCAGGTCGGCCAGGACCGCTTCGAGAAACTTGCGCGGCATGTCCTGCTCGCTGGCGATCGCCTGGGTGGAGAGCAGGGAGGGGTAGGCGGTGGCCAGGCTCAGGGCCGCTCGGACCGCATAGTCGCCGCGCGCGGAGATCTGCACCATGCCATCATGCCCGTCCGTCGGGGTCAGCGGGGTCAGCGGGTCGCCGTGGTCGGACGATCCGGGACGGCGGACGGTCCCGGGCGGCCCGGAACGCCCCCGGACTCACCCCCACCTCGCGGGTGAAGAACCGGCCGAAGTTCGTCGGCTCGGGGAAGCCGAGCTGCCGACCGATCCGGGCCACCGGCTCGTCGGTGGCGGCGAGCAGCCGACGGGCCTGCAGCGCGACCCGCTCGTCGACCACCTGCTTGGCGCTGCGCCCGGTCACCGCCAGACAGGCCCGGGTCAGGGTACGCACCGAGCAGCCCAGCCGGGCCGCGTAGTCCTCCACCCGCCTGGTGTACGGGTACCCCGCCTCCACCTCCCGGCAGAACCGGCGGAACGTGGCCTTCTCCGTCCGCTGCGGGTCGGTGTCGTCGGGCGTCCCGCCGGAGTTGCGGACGCCGGGCAGCAGGGCGAGCCGGATCAGCAGCACCGCGAGCTGGTGTCGGAGCAGGACGTGCGCGGCCGGGTCGGCGCGGTGCCGGCGGTGGTCCACCACGAGCTGGGAGACCTCGTTGATGACGGCGTCCTCGTCCGGGCCGGTGAGCTGGTGGTGCTGCGGCACGGCGTCGGGGTCGACGTCCAGGCCGCGCAGCGCGTCGGCGTGCCAGCGGAGCGCGACCGCGTCGAGCCGCGCGGAGCAGCGCAGCACCTGGCCGGGGGCGGCCCGCAGCAGGGTGCCGGGGCGGCAGGGCAGTGCCCGGAAGTCCAGCTCGACGAGGCCGTGCCCGCCGGTGACCAGGACGAGCAGATCGTGGTCGAGCAGGACCGGCCGGGGCACGCCCGTGCCGGGGACGAGGTCGCCCAGCTCCAGGACGTCGATCTCGGGGCGGGGCAGGTCGGGACGGGTTGCCGGGGAGAGCTGACCGGAAGGGACCATCGTCCTCGACCGTAACCGGGGACGGCCGGGGCCGCATCCCGGCGACGGGACTCTGTCGCGCTCGCGGTGGACGGGTGCCCCGGCGGGGTTGTCCGGCTGCCGGGGCCGGGCTACGTTACCGATCGGTAAGGACCGCGACGCGCGATGGGGTGCTCATGACGGATCTGTTCTCGGTCGACGGCAAGACGGTCCTGGTCACCGGTGGCTCCCGGGGGATCGGGCTGATGATCGCCCGGGGCTTCGTCCGGGCCGGGGCCACGGTGGTCATCTCGTCGCGCAAGGCCGACGTGTGCGAGGCGGTGGCCAAGGAACTGTCCGCCGAGGGGCGGTGCGAGGCGATCCCCGCCGACCTCGGCGACGACGCGGGCGCCGACGCCCTCGCCGCCGCCGTCCGCGAGCGGTACGACCGGCTCGACGTGCTGGTCAACAACGCCGGGGCGACCTGGGGCGCGCCGCTGGAGTCGTACCCGGGAAGCGCGTTCGACAAGCTCTGGGCGGTCAACGTGAAGGCGGTGTTCCGGCTCACCACCGCGCTGCTGCCGGCCCTGCGGGCGGCGGCCGGCGACGACGACCCGGCCCGCGTGATCAACATCGGCTCGATCGACGGGCTCCGGGTGCCGGCGATGGAGGTCTACGCCTACTCGGCCACCAAGGCCGCCGTGCACATGCTCACCCGAAGCCTCGCCCACCAGTTGGCCGCCGAGCGGATCACGGTCAACGCGATCGCCCCCGGCCCGTTCGAGAGCAAGATGATGGCCTTCGCCCTGGACGACCCCGCGACCCGGGCGGCGATCACGCAGCAGGTGCCGCTCGGCCGGATCGGCCGCCCCGACGACATGGCCGGCGCGGCGATCTTCCTGGCGTCGCGGGCCGGGGCCTACCTGACCGGCGCGGTGATCCCGGTGGACGGGGGCATCACCACCCACGGCTGACCGGCGGACCCGACGGGCGGTGGCGCGGGCGGGTGGCGTGGCGCGTACCCGGGCGGTGGACGGCCGGAGCCGCGCGGACTCGGCAGATCCGCGCGGCTCCGGGGCAGACTGGTCAGCGACCGGCGAGCAGCCGGGTCACCGCCGTGTCGACGTCCAGGTGCTCGGCCTCCCGGCCGCGCGGGACGACGACGTAGGTCCGGCGCAGGAAACGCACCAGCACGCTGCGCGGGACCTCGAACAGGGCGTTGCCGTCCGGCGACGACAGGGCCAGCGCGACGAAGTCGCCGCGCGGGGTGGCCCAGGGCCAGACCCGCACGTCGCCGATGCCCGCCGGCTCGTCGAGGCCGGTGACCAGCAGTTCGCGGGCGAACGACCAGCTCACCGCCTCGCCGCCGGCCGACTCGGCGTGGAACAGGACATGGACCGCATACGGGTCAGCAGGGTCGTAACGCAGGCTGGCACGCACCGGCAAGGCGGTGGCGTCAGGCGCGACGAGCCTTAGCGACGTCTCGACCTCTACGGTCGTCGGTCGGATGACACTCATGGACGTTCTCCCCCCGGCACCGCTGCGGAACGCGCGTGTCCCGCTTTTCCCATACTCAGGTGCTACTGCTGGCTACGCTCCGCCATACGCTGACTTCACCCAGTGGTGGGAAGGGGGTCCGAATCGCCGCGAGAATGTGAGAATTCTTGTAGGATTTCCGGTTCTGCCCAGTCGGGAGCCCGTCCGAAGTCGGGTGGTTCAGTCGTCGACTTACTCCGGTAACGTCCAGTGGTCTGCGCAAGTGACGGGCCGAGACGACACTGGGGGGTGAAATGGCCGCGAAGCGTTCCTCAATGGATGCGGTGAGTAGGGCCGAGTCACCGAAAGTAGGGGCCCAGGCAGCCAAAAGGCGGGGTGACAGGGTGCCGATCAAGCCACCGGACCGAGACGGTCGGGCGACCTCCGACGCCGGACGTGCCGGTCGTGCCGCTGGCGACCCCCGCAACTCCCGCGGCCGGGCCCGACCGGTCAACGGCCGCGCCCGCGGCGGTGGCGGTCGATCCGGCCGGACCGCCCTCGCCGCCCGCCCCACCGGTTGGCGGTGGCGGCTGCGCACCAGCCTCGACCTGATCCGGGCCAACCCCACCGGCCGGGTCGCCCTCAAGATATTCGTCGCCGTCGCCGGGGCGATCGTGGTGACCGTCGGCATCGCCCTGATCCCGCTGCCCGGTCCCGGCTGGCTGATCGTCATCGCCGGCCTCGCCATCTGGGCCGTCGAGTTCCACTGGGCCCGCCGGCTGCTCGGCTTCACCCGCCGCCACGTCCACGCCTGGACCCGGTGGGCCGCCACCCGCTCCCTGCCCGTGCGGTTCCTGCTCGGCTCCGTCGGGCTGGTCTTCGTCGCCGTGGTGCTCTGGCTCTCGCTCAAGTACAGCCTCGGCATCGACCTGGTCGCCCAACTGCTGCACTACCTCGCCACGACCTGACCGGCACCCCGGGTTTTTGGCTCCGCCCCACGATCGGGTAGAGTCAACGGCGCTGAGGGCGATTAGCTCAGTGGGAGAGCGCTTCGTTCACACCGAAGAGGTCGCTGGTTCGATACCAGCATCGCCCACCCTTAGCACTGCAGGTCAGAGGCCGCTTCCCGGGTTCGGGAGGTGGCCTTTCCGCTGTCGGGCGATGAACATAGTTGGCTGCGGTTGCGTACGGTCGACGGAGTGCCTGCCGATCTCGACGCCCTGCCGAAGATCGGTGCGCCGGCTGTGCGCGCCCTGACCCGAGCCGGCTACCCGACGCTGCGTGACCTCGCGGGCGTGCCACGCGCCGGCCTGTCCGTGCTGCACGGGGTGGGACCGAAGGCGCTCGGAATCATTCAGCGCGCACTGGAGCAGCACGATCTCAGCCTCGGATAGGAATTATGCAGCGGCGATTCCGCCGGGGCGGCTCGGACGGAGCGCGATAGTGGGTGCGCATCCTTTCGAGCTGATGACATCAGCGATTCAGATGCGTCGGTCCGGCGCGGCCGAATCGATCGGTGGCCGACCCGATCGGCCCAGCCGGCCATGACTGACCCGACAGCGGCGGAGCAGACCGCCGCGTGTGGCATCCGCGGGCAGCCGTCGTCGGCGATTCGTCAACGCCGTCAGGTCGAAAGGACACCGAGAGGGTATACCTACCCGTCGCCCCGTCCCCGCCAGCTTGCCGAGGGGCGACCCGGCTCCCGTGCGGATAGCTGCCGATCAGTTCGCCGTCGAGGACGTAGCGCATTCGTGACGTCGCGTACCAGCTATGTGTCGCCCTGAAAGCGCGACCCTTGCGGGTCGGCAGCACTTCCGATACACAAAGGGCGGTGCACCGAGCGCGTCCGAGACCTCACCGAAGGTCGTCCCGCCGACATCGATGGAGGTGCGGTCATGGCGTTGACCCCGGCGGCCGGTGGTGGCGACCCGTCGACGTCGCCCCTGCCGATCCAGGCACCGGGACCGGTCAATGCCGAGGTCCAGTGGGACGGGTTCGACCCGCAGACGTATGTCCGACACAACTACGCGGACCTGCGGGCCGACGACCGGGAGTTTCTCCGTCGGACCAGGGACTTCTTCGCCGGGTCGAAACTCTCCGGGGCGCGCTGTGTCGACGTGGGGTCGGGAGCGAATCTCTATCCGGCGCTGGCGCTCCTGCCGTTCGCCCACACCGTCGATCTGTGTGAATGGTCGACGTCGAATGTGTGTTGGCTGCGTCAGCAGGTCGACTCCTACGACCCGATGTGGGATCCGTACTGGCAGGTGTGTGCGGAGCATCCGGCGTACGCTGCCCTGACTGATCCGCGGCGGCGGCTGGCGCGGGTGGCCCGGGTGACGCGGACCAGTGTCTTCAGCCTGCCGATGCACGCCTGGGACGCCGGAACGATGTTCTTCGTGGCGTGTTCCATCTCGGCCCACCGGTCGGAGGCCGAACGTGCGATAGCCCGGTTCCTGCGTGCGCTGCGGCCCGGATCGCCCTTTGCCCTGGCGGTCATGCTCGGTTCCGCCGGCTACCACGTCGGTCGACGGTCGTTTCCGGCGGTGTCACTGGCCCGCGCCGAGGTCGTGGCCGGTATCGCCGCGAGCGCGTACGAACTCGACGTCCACGAGGAACGCCCCCGACCGCCGTTGCGTGACGGTTACGTGAGTATGTTGCTGACCACGGGCCGTACCCGCGGATAGCGTCGACGTCGGAGCCCGACCGGCGCCGTCGACGACGGCACCGGGCCTGGTCCACACCCGATGGTCGGCTTACCGACACCCCGCCCACAAAGCGCTTCGGACGGTGGTCGACCGGCCCGCTACCATGACGGTGCACATCATTGTCGGCCACCGTGGATCCTCGCGCGTACGGCAACAACGGCGGTTTTCGAGTCGGCGACTACAACAACAGACGGCGGTGGATCATGCGGATACAGCCGCGCCAGGAGATCCTCGACATCTGGCGGGCCACGGTGCGCAGTTGTTGGGACAATGGTGAATGGCGCTGGGGCGGCCGGAGCGGCAGCAACTCGATCAGTGACGCGGAGCAGTTGCTGACCCTGCTGCTCCCCGCGGCCAAGGTCTCCGAGTTGTCGCTCGACGATCCGGACCGGGTCGACGACGAGGTGATCGAGGCACTCAGTTCGCTCGGTGACGCGATCAAGATTCCCCGTCAGCTGGTCGGTCTGATGGTCGACTACTTCCGCCGCTACACCGACGAGGCCGGCACGCCGATCTTCGCCGGTGGCAGCTACCTCACCCCGACCGAGGGCGGCCCACCGCTCACCGAGGAGCAGTACTCGCTGGACATCGTCGACTCGTTCGCGGTGTCCGTCACGCTCACGTTGGCGACGATCGGTTTCGTCAAGGTCTACCGGAAGGCCACCCAACGGCGTGATCTCCTCGCCCTGTTGGACGAGTTGGAGGCGATGGCCAACGTGCGGCTGACCGCGGCCATGGTCGGCCTGCTCCGCAGCTTCAGCACCTCCGTCTTCACTTCCTCCGAAGAGTACGGCGAGCGGCTGTGCGAGATGGTCAACCAGGACGAGATGCCGCGCCGGGAGGTCGTGGACGCGCTGCGCGAACAGTTGCGGGACACGATGGCCAGCCTGCGCAGCGTGCTCCTCGGATCGGGTCGGGTGACCGAGGACCTCGACAACAGCGAGATGCTCTTCGAGTGCGGCTGGTCCTGGGGCACCATCGCCGGAGCCGAGGAGGTCCCGACCACCGAGCCGATCGGCCGGCAGCGCCCCGGGTCCGCGGAGAACGCCCCCTACCTCTACTTCACGGTCATCGCGATGGACGCCATCGAGGACCTGAACTCCGAGCGCACCCGCCTGCTCGGCCTGCTCAACGAGGAACAGCAGCGACTGTCCCGGGCGCTGCAACTGCGCTGGGAGCTGACCCGGACCTACTGGGCGACGGTGGCCACCTTCGGCAACCGGCGACGCTGGCCCATCGAGGACATCCCGTGGCGGACGACCGACGGCGACCGGACCGACTACTACACCCTCCAGACGACGTCGCTGGCGGTCAAGGGCCTGCTCGCCGTGGGGCGCGGCGGCGACGAGGAACTCGGCCGGATCGCCTCGGTGCTGGTGGAACTGGCGCAGCGGGCGCGGATCACCAGGCGCGCGTCGCCCGGCGAGCCGGCGCTGCTGGTGCACGCGCCGGGCAAACAGGTGATCCTCAACGACCGTGACTCAATTGCGATCATGACGTGGAACGTCAACGAGTTCTCCACGGTGCTGCTCCAGCGGGCGATCACCGTCGCCGGCCTGCTGAACAACGCCCGGCGGCGCAGCGAACTGCTCGAACTGGCGGACGAGGTGTGGGACCACCTGCTGCTGCGGCGCATCCCGGACGGTCGGCACCGGGGCTTGTGGGATCATGCCGGGGGCGCGTTCCCGGGGTTGGCGCCGATGCCCGAGGCACCCTCCTGGTACCTGACCGAGCGGGCGGTGCACGCGATGGTCAACGCCAGTCAGCTGCTCTCGGAACGGCCCTTCCCCCGGGCGGGCGGGCTCGCGGCGTACGCCCAGGATCTCGTCGACGAGGCCGAGTACCTGTTCGACCGGGAGTTGATGCGCGGCACGTTCTCCGGGGTGGCGATGCAACGCAACATGCGCAGCATCCGGTCCAGCCTGCGTCGGGCCCAACTGCTGGTGGACGAGCGTCCGGGCACGGCGGCTGCCCTGGCGAACACGGTGTTGCTGCAGATCAACGACGTCGCCACCGGTCAGCAGAAGGCCAGCGAGGGGATCTGATGCTGGTCTTCGTCACGTCACACAAGGGTGGTACCGGTCGGTCGGTGACCGCGGCGAACATCGCCTACCGCAGCGCGTTGTCCGGCAGGTCGACCTGCTACCTGGACTACGACTTCGGCTCGCCGACGGCGGGGATCACGTTCCAGATCCCGCAGGCCGTCAACGGGGTGGAGGGCTCGGGGCCGAGCCGCGGCGGTCTGCACCGGTACCTGCGTGGGGAGATCCCCTCGCCCGAGCGGTTGGACGTCTGGGGCACCTCCGAGCGGGCCAGCCTGCGCCAGCGGCCCGTCGGCTCGGGGGCCCTGGTGCTCCTGCCCGGCCAGCGCAACGGCAGCGAGTTCGGCTTCACCAGTGACATCGCCAAGCGCTGCGCGGAGCTCTTCCTCCGCCTGGAGGAGGAGTTCGACCTGACCCTGGTGGACCTCAGCGCCGGCCGGTCGTACGCCAGTCACATCGCCCTGGCCGCGACCGCCACCCGGTCCCTGTGCAAGGTCACCGCCCGCTGGCTGGTCTTCCACCGGTGGACACCGCAACACGTCACGGCGGCGGCGGACCTCGCCTTCGAGGCGGGCGGGATCCTGGCCATCGGCGAGGAGTACGGCCACGAGCGGGAACGGCTGAGGGAGTCGCTGCGGTTCGTCCGCACCGCGGTGATCGACCCCAGCGGTCCCGAGGTCGGCCATCTCGACCTCGCCCAACAGGCGTTCCTGCTCAAGTGCGACGACGAACTGTCGGAACTGGCCCGGCGCAAGGGGGTCGGCCGTACCACCCGGCTCGGCTCGGTGCCGCTGGATCCGCTGTTGCAGTGGCGGGAGCAGCTCATCTCCGACCACGACGTGCAGACCAAGATCGCGAATGTGAAGACCGTGGACGCCTTCGTGGAGCTGACCGCGAAGCTGTCCGACGAGACCGCGTGGGAGATCGTGTGACCGACGTGGACGTGAGGTTCCAGGAGGCGGCTGCGGTGGCCCGTACGGAGAGCGTGGCGTACGCGCACCTGTCGGTTGAGCTGGGGCACTTCTACGCCGAGGACTTCGGCGCGGGATGTCAGGAGCTGCGGGACAGGTTCGCGCGGATCGCCGAGTGGTCGGCGATCATGCCGGTGCTGGCGGGCCGGGGGCTTGCGGGGGGCCGCCAGCCCCGGATCAGCACCTGCTTCATGGTGGACGACTACTTCCACCGGTTCGGCACCCCCCGCGAGGTGATCGAGCAGGTGCAGAGCGCGGCGGCGGCACAGGGGCTGGTGCTCGACTACGTCGCCCGGGAGTCCAGTTTCGCCCGCCACGACGGCGTCGAGCTGGCCCAGATGGTCGTCGACACCCTGGTGGTGGAGCCGCCCCGGCACACCACCGGTAGCCGCCCCCCGTTGAGTGAGTCGGGCTGGCTGTCCAACGGGATGCGTTCACCCGGTCACGTCGACGCGCCGGCGATGACGCTGCCCCGGCCGTGGTCCCCGCCGGTGCAGTCCGGTGACCCCCGGCACTCCATCTTCGTCGACGTCGAGCTGTGGTCCGGCGAGCCGGGCAGCCGGGTGTGGGCCTGCGCCCTGCTCGCCTCGGTCTGGCAGATGGCCCGGCTGGGCGTGTTGCGTCGTCGCGGCGAGACGCTGGTGCAGCCGCACCGGCTGACCGGCGAACTGCCCGACTCGTGGGACGCGCTGCCGGCCGTCGTCCAGCTGAATCCGGCCGCCGCGCCGTTCTGCGCGTACCGCACGCTCACGTTGATGGACACCCAGTACCTACCGGTGGAGATGGCGGTACGGACGGTTCTCGGCCAGGTGGCGGTGCCTCCGGCGATCGCGCAGCAGATCACCAGCCGGGCGGGCGGCGAGGGCCTGCGGTTGCCCGGCGAACTGGTCGACCGGTTGAGTTACGTGTTCATCGGCGGGTGAGCGGTCAGTGCCCTGCCGCACTGCTGGCCGGCCGGCATCCGGCCGGCGAGGTCACGCAGCAGGGTCAGGTTGGCCACGGCGATCTGGTCCCGGATCCAGGTGACCGACGAGTTCCACTGCCGGCTGAACCCCGGCACCTGTTCGAGCCGGTCCCAGATCGGTCGCAGCCGGGGGTTCACCCGGGCGCCGGGCAGCCACAGGTGCAGCAGGTGTTCCAGCACCGGCCGCAGCCGCTCGATGTGTTCCTGGCCGGAGGCCGAGCGGGCGACGGCGGCCTCCACGAGGGAGGACAGCGTGGTCAACAGCCAGTCGTGCAGCGCGAGGTCCTCGCAGAGACCGGCCACGGCGTCCGGCATGTCCTGGGGATCCAGCACCAGTTCGACCGTACGCAGCGTGGGGGAGTCCACGGTGACCACGGCCGAGACCTCCCGCTCCGGCCGCGGCGAGACCTGCGCGGCCCAGCGCAGCCGGGTACGCGCCGCGCGCAGCGGCGGACGCCGGTCCAGCAGGTCGGACGTCTGCACACCGTCGAGCACCCGGCCGGTGATCGCCTCCAGGTTCAGCACGTCGGCGTCGTCGCCGCGCAGGAATCCCGCGCTCAGATCCGCGGCGTCCAGTCTGCCGACCGTCTCCAGGACGCCCGGGTTGGCCAGGTAGTGCGACCACGGCCGGCGTCGCTCACCGCCCGTCACCCGGATGACCGAGGATGCCTGCACGATCCGGCCGCCGGTGACGATCGCCCGGGTGACCACCGCACCGACCCCGCGTAGCTGACGGCGTCGGGCGCTGGGCAGCCAGCAGTCCACCCCGGTGCGTACGTCGGGGGAGACCGCGTAGAGCGACGGACGGCGGGAGGTCAGCACCGCCTCGCCCTCGACCAGGCGCAGCACCTCGGAACTCTGCTCCTGGGCCAGCGCCGTGCTGTGCTGCAGCAGGTTGGTGTGCACCTCACCGAGTGTGAGCATGACTTCCTCCGCATCACCGCATCCGTCCGCGCCGGCTCGCGGAATGCGTCCCTGGTGATTGACGTGCGCCGCCGTGATCCGTGCCGACCCGGATGCGTGCCGGACAAAAGGAAATCTCGGGATAACGAGATCCGGCCCGCTCGGACCTGAATCCGTGCTGTCGACATCATAGGCCCGGCCTCCGCGGGAATCCCACGCGCAGCAACGCGCGGCGAGTGTTCGTCGAACATGAGCAGGTGACGACGGCTGGTACTTTCAAACCAACGGTCGCCAGTCTCCCTCCTGGAGTTTGCCGTTCATGAAGGTCTACATTTCGGCCACCCAAAAGGACCTGCTGGAATACCGCTTGGCCGTACACGCTGTGGCCCGTCGGCTGAAGATCGAGGACGTCGCCATGGAGGCCTACGGCGCCGACGTCAAGCCACCGCTGGAGCGCTGCCTCAGCGACGTCCGTGACTGTGACCTCTACCTGGGACTCTTCGCCTGGCGGTACGGATTCCGGCCGCCCGGCCAGACGTCGTCCATCACCGAGCTGGAGTACCGCGCCGCGCTCGCGGCCGGAAAGCCCTGCCTGGTCTTCCTGCTCGCCGAGGACGCGCGCTGGCCGGGCGACATGATGGACCGGGGCGCCGACGGTGACCGGATCCTCGAACTGCGCCGGGAGCTGCAGGAACACCACCTCTGTGACTTCTTCTCCAGCGTGGACGACCTGACCGCCAAGGTGATGGCGGCCCTGACCGACGTGCTCAGCGGGCGGTCCCCGGTCCGCGGGCCGGCCGACCCGGGCGCCCACCTGCCGGAGGAGATGCGGGCCCGCTACTACCGGAACCTGGCCCTGATGTACGAGGCGGTTCCGGTGGATGCCGTCTCGCCCCGCCCCACCATCGGTTACCTGACCGTCGGACTGCCGAAGGTGTTCGTGGAGCCCCGGGTGCACGAGGAGGCCCGCCCGGAGATGCCCCTGGCCTGGTGGCGCCCGGCCGGGACCACGCCGGACGGCGACGACGCGGGGCTGCCCGGGGTGGTGGACCCGGAGGAGGTGGAGCGGCTGCGGGAGGAGTACGCGGCCAAGGATGCGCTGTCGCTGTTCGACGTGGTGTGCGATCCCGCCCGACGGATGATCGTGCTGCTCGGCGACCCCGGATCCGGAAAGTCGGCGGTCGCCCGCTACCTGGCGCTGGTGCTGGCCGGGGTCTGTGCCGAGCCCCGGCTGGCGGCGCTGGACGGCCACCTGCCCGTGCTGATCGAACTGCGGTCGTACGCCACGCACCGGGGGGACGGGCGGTGCGACGGCCTGCTGGACTACGTGGGCCACAGCCAGCAGATGGGCCTGCCCGGACTCGACCGGACCGTGCTGGAGGCGTATCTGCGCCGGGGCGGCCGGGCGCTGTTCCTGTTCGACGGTCTCGACGAGGTGGTCGACCCGGCGCAGCGGGAGGAGGTGGCCGCGCAGATCGCCACCTTCGCCAACGAGTACCCGGGGGTGCTGACGGTGGTCACCTCGCGGGCGGCGGGACATCTGCGGCAGACCTTCGCCAACGCCGGGTTCGACCACTTCACGATCGAGGATCTCGACGACGGGCAGATCGCCCGCTTCCTCGGCAACTGGTACCGCTACGTCATGCCCACCGAGGCGGAGGCGGAACGGCAGCGGCGACAGCTTCTCGACGTGGTGCGCAACTCCCGGGCGATGCACGAGATCGCCGGCAACCCGCTGCTGCTGATCCTCATGGCCATCGTCGGCCGGGGCCACCCGCTGCCCCGCAACCGACGACGACTGTACGCACACGTCACCGACGTCCTGATCTCCGAGTGGGACGTCACCAAGCAATTGCGGGAGAGCCACGGCGAGGCGCCGCCGCTGGATCTGAAGGCGAAGCACCGGCTGCTGCGCCAGCTGGCATTCCGGATGCAGTTCCGGGAGTCGGGGCCGGCCGGGAACTGCATCGAATCCGACGAACTGGCGCTCGTCTTCCGGGACCACCTCGTCACGTTCTACAGTTTCGGCAACGAGCGGGCACTCGCCATGGCCCATTCGATGATCGAAAAACTGCGCCAGCGGAGTTTCATTCTGGAACGCTACGGGCTGCGACTGTTCGGCTTCGTACACCGGGCGTTCCTGGAGTACTTCTGCGCCGAGGAGATCGTGGACGGAATCGAGCACGATCCGGGCTCCTGGGGCCCCGAGCGGTTGCGTTCGCTGTTCCGCGACCACTGGGCCGATCCGTCCTGGCGGGAGGTGCTCCTGCTGGTGGCCGGCGCACTGCCCGTCCCGACCGCCAACGAGCTGATCGTCCGGCTGGCCACCGAGGGCACCCGACCCTGGCCGCCGCTGAACCTCACCGGGCCGCCCTGGAACCTGGTGCTCGCCGCGCAGTGCGTGGCGGAGTCCCCGCAACCCGCGGACCTGGCCGAGGCGGGCGAGGCCGTGCTGCGCCAGGTCGTGCTGCTGGTCGAGCACGGCATCTCCGCCGACGATCCCCAACTGGTGGACCTCACCGAGCAGGAGCTGCTCTCCTCGATCCGGGCGCTGGGGCCGGACTGGCCGGGCCGGACGGCCTTCCTGCACTGGTACCGCCGCCGTGGGATACGCACCAGTTGGCGCACCGGCTCCGCGTTCGCCACCCGGATCGCCGCCGCGCTCTCCACCACCGACGAACGGCTGGAGGACCTCCTGCTCGTGGAGCTCGGTGAGGGCACCGAGCGGCACGCCCACCTCACCCTCGTCGCCGGGCTCGCCGAGGCCGCCGCCCGGATGGACCCCACCGGTCGCCGCCGGTACCGGGACCTCCTGCTCGCCCAGGCCCGCGCCGAGATCTCCACCGCGGTCCGGCAGGCCGCGGTCCGGGCCCTGGTCACCCACTTCGGTGCCGACGCCGACCTGCCGGCCGTGCTGCGTGGACTCGTCGACTCCGCCGATTTCGCGGTGCGCGCGCTGGTCGTACAGTCGCTCGGCGGTCGCACCGGACTGTCTGACGACGTCCGCCGGATGGTGGTCCGGGCCACCGCGGACCCCGACCCCACGGTACGCCGGGCCGCCGTCGGGGTGCTCACCGCGCGCCTGACCGAGGTGCCGGACGCCGCCGGGACGCTGCGGCGACTGCTCGACACCGACCTCGACCCGGGGGTGGCGCAGCGGGCGCTGGAGGGCCTGCTGGCCCTGCCCGGGCACGCCGGGTCGGGCCGCGCCGCCGCGCTGCTACGGGTGGCCGGCGATGCCCCGGACGAGGTACGGCGCTGCCTGCTGACCACCCTGCTGCCGGGAGCACCGGGCCCGGAGGACACGGAGCTGCTGCTGAAGCTGGCCGGCTCGGACGGCTCCGCGCGGCTGCGCACGGCGGCGGTGCGGCTGCTGGCCGCCGGACCCGATCCGCAGGGACGGTGCCGCTCCCGGCTGGTCGACCTGATCGGACAGGACGGGGAGCCGTCCGTGCGGGCTGCCGCCGTGACCGCGCTGATCGACCGGGACCGGGCCGGGGAGACCGGGTGGACCGTGGTGGCGAAGGCGGCCCGGGAGGACGACGACGCGACGGTACGCCTCGCGGCGGTGCGCGCCCTGGTCGACGCGTACCCGGACCACCGCACCGGGGAACTGCTGCTGGAAAGCGCCCGCCGCGACCCGACGGCGCGTGTCCGGCTCGCCGCCGTCGACCTGCTCACCGGGCGGCTGCCACTCGGCCACGCCACCCGTACCCTGCTGATCGGCCGGGCCTTCGAGGAGCGGGACGCGCTCGTCCGGTTGCGGGTCACCCGGAGCCTGGCCGGTCTCGCCGATCCGCCGGAGCCGGCGGTGCGGGAGTGCCTGGCCGAGCAGGTCGGCAGGGATCCCGATCCGACAGTGCTGCGCGCGGCGGCCGAGGCGCTCGCCCGGCACGACGGCTCCGACGGCCTGCTGGAGACGCTGTGCCGGCGGGCGCGACGGGACAGCTACGGCGGCATCCGGCTGGCCGCGGTGCAGACGCTCGGCCGGTACGGCAGCTCCGACACGGTGACCGACGTGCTGTTGGAGTGCGTCGACCTGGACACCGACCCGGCCGTGTTCGACGCGGCGGTGTGCTGCCTGACCGGGCAGAGCCCGACGTCCATGGCGGTGACGCTGCGGCTCATGCGCCGGCTGGCGGACCGGGACCCGGCGATCCGCGCGCGGGTCGCCGCCGCGCTCGGCGAGCACTTCGGCGCCGATCCCGAGGTGCAGGTGCTGCTGGTCGGTCTGGTCCGCGACGACGCGTCCCTGGAGGTCCGGCGGCGGGCGGCCGAACAGGTGGGTGCGAACCTGGTCGGCCGGGCGGAGGTGCCGGAACTGCTGCTGAGCCTGGTCGACGACGACGACTGGGAGATCCGCCGGACCGCGCTGCTCTCGTTGACCCGGCACCACTGGCGGGACCCACGGACCCGGGAGCTGCTGGTGCGGCTCACCCACCGGGGGGAGGACGACAGCACCCGGCGGTTGGCCGGTCAACTGCTCGCCACCCTGCCCGACACCAGGCCCGACGACTTCCTGTGACCGGCCCGCGCGCGGCGCTTCGCGACGGATTCTGATCGACCTCGTCAAATACCATGGGCCCCATGACGGACCCGGTCGTCGGCTCGCCCCGCCGGGCTGGCTGGTGGCTGCGGGGACTGTTCGGGATCATCGGACTGGCGGCGCTGGTTCTCGGCTACGTCGGTTTCGAGAGCCTGCTGCGGATCCGACCGGACACCGTGCACGACCGGTTCGACGTCCTGTACTACGATCTGCAGCTCTTCGTGTTCGGCGCCGAGCCGTTCCAGGACCCCGGCCCCTACCCGTGGCAGTTGCAGGTCGCCCGGTTCGCCGCCCCGTTGTTCACCCTCCTCGCCGTGGCCGAGGCCGGCCGGTTGCTGCTGGCCGCCGAGAGCCGCCGCCTGCGTGCCCGCCGGGCCCGTGGACACGTCCTCGTCTGCGGTGACTCCCGGTTCGCCCACATGCTCGCCGACCGGCTCTTCGCCGACGGGGAACGCGTGGTCGTGGTGCGGTCCGTACCGTTCGGCCCGTTGGAGTACCGCCGCCGCCGCTATCTCGGCGTCATCGGCGATCCGACCAGTGCCGAGGTGCTGCGCGGCGCGGGCCTGCCCCGGGCGCACACCATCTACGCCTGTGGTGAGGACGACGACCGCAACCACGCCATCGCCAACACCGCCAGCCGGCTCGTCCGGGGCGGACGGGAACCGCCACGGGTCTACGTACTGGTCAACGACTCCGAGATGTGCCTGTCCCTGCAGGCTCGGCGGCTCGGCGCGGCCGGGTCCAGCCGGCTGCGGCTGGACTACTTCCACGTCGACGACATCGCCGCCCGCGCGCTGTACCGGCACCATCCGCTGGCCGGCACGGCGGACCGACCCACCCGGTTGCTCATCGCCGGCACCGGCGGTTTCCGCCGCGCCCTGCTGACCGAGACCGCCCGGCACTGGCGGGCCTGGCGGGCGCAGGCACCCGCCGGTGTCGTCCTGCCACCGCTGCGGGTGGACCTCGTGGCCCCGGACGCCAGCACCGAACTGGAGGTCGTGACGTCCCGGTACCCGTTCATGGGCACCGTCTGTGAGCTGACCGCGTACGACGGGGACCTCGACGGTGTCGCGCCCGGCCGGCTCGGCTCCGGCCGCTACGATCGGATCTACGTCTGCGCACCCGAGGAGAGCAGCGGCTTGCAGTTCGTGCTGGACTCGCCAGGTCTCTGGCAGGGCGTCGAGAGCTGCGTCTTCGTGCCGGTCTACCGGCAGGCGGCGTTGGCCGCGGCCTTCCACGGCGACTCCCACCACGACCTGCTCGACGAGGTGCACGGCAAGCTACGCCTGTATCCGGTGCTGACCCGTGCCTGCGATGCCCGGTTGATCGGTGACGACCTCACCGAGCGGTTGGCCCGCCTGATCCACGAGCGTTACCTCGACGCGCGGCGACGGGCCGGGCTGCGTCCCGGCGACACCCCGGCGATGGTCGACTGGTCGCGACTGCCCGAGTCGCTGCGGCGGGCCAACCGGGCGCACGTCCAGGACATCGCCGCCAAGCTGCTGAACCTCGGGTGCGTGGTCGCACCCCGGCGGGGCGGCACCGGTGACGTCTCCGCCGGGGAGGCCATCGACGACCGGATCGAGGTGCTCGCCCGGCTCGAACACGAACGGTGGTGCCGGGAACGCCGGGGGGAGGGCTGGGCGTACGGGGAGTCCCGCGACGACGTCCAGCAGCGGCATCCCTCCCTGCGGCCGTGGGACGAACTCCCCTCCGACGTCCAGGAACGCAACCGCGAGGAGATCCGGGCGCTGCCCGAGGTGCTGTCCGACAGCGGCTTCGAGCTGATCCGGCTGGTGCCCGGGGTGCCCGCGCCGCGGAGAGGACCCGCGGATGTCGGCTGATGCCGGGCTGGAGCGCATCGGCGTGACCGGGCACATCTACCTGACCCGCGCCACCGAGGTGCTCGTCGCCGACGCGCTCCGGGCCGAACTGCGCCGGATCGGCGGCGGGCCGGTGCGCGGCGTCACCTGCCTGGCCGGCGGCACGGACCAGATCTTCGCGCGCACGGTGCTGGACCTGGGCGGCTCGTACGAGGTGATCCTGCCGGCCCGGGACTACCGGGACGCGGTCATCGCCCCGGGACAGCGGGCCAGCTTCGACGAGTTGCTCGACCGGGCGGTGACGGTCGTGCACACCGGCCACGACCGGTCGGGCACCGCCGCCTTCGTCGCCGCCAACCGGGAACTGGTCCGACGGGTGCAGCGGCTCGTGGCGGTCTGGGACGGCGAGCCGGGTTGCCACGCGGCGTCGACGGACCGGACCGTCGACCGGGCCCGCCGGCGGGGTGTCCCGGTCTCGGTCCTCTGGCCCGCCGGGGCCAGTCGGACGCCGCCCGGGGCGCACTGAACCGCGGTTTCCCCCGCTGTCCGGTGCGGCGACGACGAGGTGATCGGCCCGAACCGGAACCACGGGACGACGGTGCCGGTCGCCGTCCGGGGGTGGCTTGACAGGCGGCCCGGTCCGCAGTGGACGATGAGACGTGAGAATCCTTGTGGTGGGTGGCAGCGGCCTGATCGGTGCGCACGTCGTCGAGGTGCTGCGCGGGCGGGGGCACCGGGTGACCACGGCGGCCCGTACCGCCCGGCCCGGTGTCGACCACCTGCTCGACGTCGAGTCCGCCTCGACCGACGACCTGCGGTCGCTGCTCGCCGGCCACGACGGTGTCGTCCTCGCCACCCGGGCCGACGAGCAGCGGGTGCTGCCCAGGCCGATCCACCCGCTGCTGCGCCGTGAACTCGTCGACCCGGTGGTACGCCTGCTCACCGCCGCCCGCGCCGAGGGCCTCACCCGGGCGGTCCTGACCGGGTCGTACTACACCTGGTTCGACCGGCGGCACCCGCAGTGGCGGCTGGCGGACCGGCACGTCTACGTCAGGTGCCGGCGGGAGCAGGCCGCCGAGGGCCGGGCCGCCGCCGGCCCGCAGCTCCCGGTCACCGTGCTGGAGTTGCCGTTCGTGTTCGGCCGGGCCGGCGACCGGCTGCCCAACTGGGCCGGCCCGCTCGACCGGTGGGCGCGGTCCCGGACACCGTTGGCGGTTCCCGTCGGTGGTACCGCCGCCGCCTCGGCGCGCAGCGTGGCCGAGGTCGCCGCCGACGCGCTGGAACAGGCCCGCGACGCGGACCTCCCGGTCGCCGACGAGAACCTCACCTGGGCGGCCATGATGACCCGCATCGCCGACGCCGTCGGCCGGCCGCGTCGGGTCGGCCGCCTGCCCGCCCCCGCCGTCCGTGCCGCGTTGGGCTGCGGTGGACTGCTGCACGGGCTCGCGCGCCGGGAGGCGGGCCTCAACCCCACCCACCTCGCCGACCTGCTGCTGGCCGAACTGTTCGTCGAACCCACCACCGGCAGGTCGCTGGAACCGGCGCTGCGTGACACCTTCGCCCCCACCGGCTAGCGCCCCGCCGCGGGGACCACGCGCCGCGCGGAGCATCGCCCCGCGCGACGCCGGTGGACCGGTGCCCGGCTTCCGGACGTCCCGGCTCAGCCGCGACTCCACCGCTGGCTGGTCGCGCCGTTGCAGTCCCAGATCTGGGTACGGGTGCCGTTGGCCGTGCCGTTGCCCACCAGGTCCAGGCACCGGCCCGAGCCGACCGCCGTGACGGTGCCGTCGGCGTTGAAGCGCCACTTCTGGTTCGACTGGCCGTTGCAGTCCCAGATGATCACCGACGTGCCGTTGGCGGTGCCGGCGTTGTTGACGTCCAGGCACTTGGTGCCGTAGACCCGCAGCTCCTGGCTGCCGGTCGAGGTCCACGACTGGTTGGCCTGGCCGTGACAGTCCCAGACGATGGCGGTTGCCCCGTTGGTCTGCGTCGCCCCGTTGACGTCCAGGCACCGGCCGGCGGAGACACTGCGTACGGCGGACGTCGTGCCCGGTGGCGGCGTGGTCGGGGGTGGCGTCGTCGGCGGGGGAGTGGTCGGCGGCGGCGTGGTGGGTGGGGGAGTGCCGCCGCCGGTCACCAGGAACATGGCCGCGCCGTGCGCCGGCACCGAGGCGCTGATCGTGCCGCCCGACGTCGAGCTGCTGTGCGCCCAGAGGTCGCGCACCGCGTACGACGAGGCACTGCCGAGGCCCAGCGCGCTGGCCGTGGTGGAGACCGTGGCAGTGCCGCCACCCCGGTTGAGCAGCACCGTGGCCACCGCGCCGGTGGACATCGGCTTGCGCCAGACCTCCAGGTCACCGCTGTCGCTGATCTTGTATCCCTGCCGGCCGCCCCAGTCCTGGTCGACCGCGATGACCTCGGTGTTGGTCAGGATGGTCCGGGTGGCCGCCGACATGGAGCGCAGGTCGTTGCCGGCCAGCAGCGGCGCGTTCAGCAGCGCCCAGAGGCTGAAGTGGGCCCGGGACTCGGTGTCGGTGGGGCCGTTGCCGACCTCCAGCATGTCCGGGTCGTTCCACGCGCCGGGCCGGGCGTACGAGTCCTTGCCGACCTGCTGGTCGAGGATGCCCATGATGGAGTTCCAGTTGCCGCCGATGTCGCCGGTGTTGCGCCAGGAGTTGCCCACCGACGCGCCCCAGGTCCAGACGCTCTCCTGGCCCCAGTTGCACAGGCTGTAGAGGATCTTCCGGCCGGTGGCCGCCAGCGCGTCGCGCATCGCGGTGTAGCGCTGCTGCCCGCTGCGACCGAGGTGGTCGCCGCAGTTGTCGTACTTGAGGTAGTCGACGCCCCAGGACGCCCAGAGGTTGGCGTCGCGCTGCTCGTAGTTGACGCTCGCCGGGTAGCCGGCGCAGGTGGTCGTCCCGGCCGAGGAGTAGATGCCGAGCTTCAGCCCCTTGCCGTGGACGTAGTCGGCGAGCGCCTTCATGCCGCTGGGGAACTTCGCCGGGTCGGCGACCAGGTCGCCGCTGGCGTTGCGCTGCTTGGTCGACCAGCAGTCGTCGATGTTGACGTACTCGTAGCCGGCCGCCGCCATGCCGCTTGCGACCAGCGTGTCGGCGGTCTGCCGGATGAGCGTCTCGTTGACGTTGCACCCGAACGAGTTCCAGTCGTTCCAGCCCATCTGCGGGGTGCGGGCCAGGCCGTTCTCCAGTGCCTGTGCGGGCGGGGCGCTGCCGAGCACGACCGCCCCGGTGACCACCGCCGTGCCGAGGGTAGTGGCGAGCAGGGCGGGCAACAGCAGGGCGACTCTTCGTCTGGACATGTGCACGCTCCTCGTCGGGGTGCAGGCCACGAACCGAAATGCATCGATGTTCGCCAACGTAATTCGTCTGACATCTGACGTCAATACGCGCCCGTCGGCCGCACCCGCGCCGCTCGCGCGCCCGCGCGCCCGGGTCGGTCACCGGACGTCCGGGCTGCACACCTTCCAGTCGCCGTCCTGCCGCGCGACGTTCAGCCGCACCGTCCGGGGTGCCTGGTCCGAATAGGTGACCTCGGCGGTCACCCACCGCCGGGTCGGTGTATCGCCCGAACGCTCGATCGTCACGTCGGTGATCCGGAACCCGGTCACCCCGTACCCGGCCGCAGGGCGGTCCAGCCAGTCCGCCCGCGACTCCCGGCGTCGGTCGGCCGCACACAGCATGTCGTACGCGCCGTTGTCGTCATGCCTGACCACCGCGGACAGGTAGGCGTCGGCGGCGGCGCGGATGCCGGGCTCGTCCCGGGTGTCCTTGCGGTAGAGGTAGACGCTGCCGGCCGGCACGCCGCAGCAGAGCAGGACCCCGACGCCCAACATGATGATCACGAAACCACGGCTGGAGAGTTCTGCCTCGGTGGCCACAGTCCGACGGTACGGATTCCCGGCAACCCCGGTCACCGACGGTCCTCGGTGGGACCGGTGACCCGCGGCCCTCGGTGGGGCGGACAGGCAGAGCGCGACGGGGGTGTCCGGTGTGGACACCCCCGTCGACGGTTCCGGTCAGGAGATCGAGGCGGGGAACCGGTCCCAGACCCGGTGCGCGGCCAGCAGGGCCTGCGCGTCGGCGAGCACGCCGGTCGGCGAGTCACCGGTCACCACGCCCGCCGCGCCGGCCACCCCGGCCAGCTCCAGCACCCGCACGCCCGCGCCCCAACCACCGATCACCTTGGCGTGCCGCCAGCACTCCTGCACCAGCAGCAACACCCGGGGGTCGACGACGGTGGCGTCCGCCGCGGCCGCCTTGGCGTCGCGGGCCGGCAGCGCGTCCGGTGCCGGGGCGGGGGCCCCGGCCAGCAGCAGCGCGTCCAGCTCGACCGAGCGGCCGGTGGCGAAGGTCCGCTGCACCGTCAGGTCGCCCACCGTGCCGCCGTGCGCGGCGATCACCAGCGGCACCATGCCGGCGGCGAACACCTCCCGGCGTACCTGCTCGACGTCGTCGGTACCGGCGTCGGCGTCGACCACGATGCCGACCGTACGGCCGTCGGCCGGCCAGGTGCGGCCGAGCTGGGACAGCGCCGGGCTGGGCGCGACGTCGGCCAGCGGCACGGTCGGCTCCGGCGTCGGCAGGCCCAGACCGGTGGCCACCTGGGCGCAGAGCACCGGGTCGATGTTGGCCAGGCACTGCAGCTGCCGTTCCCGGATCGCCTGGTGGTAGCACTTGCCCAACTCGAAGGTGTACGCCCGGACGATGTGCTCCCGCTCCACCGGCGACATGCTCAGCCAGAACAGCCGGGCCTGGCTGAAGTGGTCGTCGAAGGAGGCCGGGTTGGCCCGGACCTTCGGGGCCTCGGCCACGGTCACCGGCACGTCGACGAACGCGTTCTCGGCGTCCCCGGCCGGGAACGGGTTGCCCCCGTCGAGCGAGTTCGGCCGGTACGGCGCGACCCCGGCGTGCACGGCGTGCTGGTGGAACCCGTCGCGGAGCATGTCGTTGACCGGCGCGTGCGGCCGGTTGATCGGGATCTGCGAGAAGTTCGGCCCGCCCAGCCGGGTGAGCTGCGTGTCGACGTACGAGAAGAGCCGGCCCTGCAACAGCGGGTCGTTGGTGACGTCGATGCCCGGTACCAGGTGACCGAGGTGGAAGGCGACCTGCTCGGTCTCGGCGAAGAAGTTCGTCGGCGTCCGGTTGAGCACCAGCTTCCCGACCGGCTGCACCGGTGCCAGTTCCTCCGGCACGATCTTGGTGGGGTCGAGCAGGTCGATGCCGGCGAAGGTCTCCTCCGGGGTGTCCGGGAAGACCTGCAGGCCGAGTTCCCACTCCGGGTACGCGCCGGCCTCGATGGCGTCGTAGAGGTCGCGCCGGTGGAAGTCGGGGTCGATGCCGCTGAGTAGCTGCGCCTCCTCCCACTCCAGCGAGTGCACGCCCAGCTTCGGCTTCCAGTGGAACTTCGCCAGCACCGTCGCCCCGGCGGAGTTGACCAGCCGGAAGGTGTGCACCCCGAAGCCCTCCATCGTCCGGTACGAGCGCGGGATGCCCCGGTCGGACATGTTCCACATGGTGTGGTGCTGCGCCTCGGTGTGCAGCGAGACGAAGTCCCAGAAGGTGTCGTGGGCGCTCTGCGCCTGCGGGATCTCCCGGTCGGGGTGCGGCTTGCCGGCGTGGATGATGTCCGGGAACTTGATCGCGTCCTGGATGAAGAAGACCGGCATGTTGTTGCCGACCAGGTCGAAGGTGCCCTCGTCGGTGTAGAACTTGGTGGCGAACCCCCGGGTGTCCCGCACCGTGTCGGCCGAGCCCCGGGACCCCAGGACGGTGGAGAACCGGACGAACACCGGCGTCTCCTTGCCCTTGCGCAGGAAGCCGGCCCGGGTCACCTCCTGCGCGCCGTACCCGGTGAAGACGCCGTGCGCGCCGGCGCCCCGGGCGTGCACCACCCGCTCGGGGATGCGTTCGTGGTCGAAGTGGGTGATCTTCTCGCGGAGGTGGTGGTCCTGGAGCAGCGTCGGCCCGCGCGAGCCGGCCTTCAGGGAGTGGTCGGTGTCGCGCAGCCGGGCCCCCTGCGCGGTGGTGAGGAACGCACCCTGCTGGCCGTTGGCGACGGTCGGCGCGCCGGTGACCGCGCCGGTCGGGGTACGGGTCTCCGGTGCGCCCTGCTCCTTCTTGGGTGGCAGCGGGTCGTGCGGGGTGGTGGGTTCCTCGACGGTCGGCGGGGCGCTGCCCGGCGCTCCGGGGACCTCGGGGGTCATCAGGTGCGACACCTTCTCGGCGGCGGCGTCCACCACGTCCTTGACGACCTCGGTCGGCTTGCGGGATTCCATCTGGGCGGCACCTCTTCGTGGAGCGGGGAACGGGTGTTCCTCCCCTACCCGGGCATCCCGGAGCAAAACACGCCGGTGCCGGCCGTCACCCGACCTGGGTCAGCGCAGCGCGCGCAGGGTGACGGCGGTGACCGCGCCGTACGCCAGGTGCGGCACCACGTCGGTGATCCAGTCGGTGGCCGACCAGGTCCGGGGATCGGTGATCCGCAGCAGGGTCAGCGGGCCGTTGGAGCCGATCATCGCCAGGCCGGTCAGCGCCAGGACGGACACGCCCAGCGGCAGCCGGCGGCCACCCGCCGCCGCGTAACCGGCCGCGGCGGCCACCGAGGTGGCGTAGCCGAGCAGCGGCCCGAGCCCGGACCGGCGGTTGGCGGCCGTGCGCTGGTCACCGAGGTCGACGTGGGTCAGGTCGGCCAGCCGGCCGGCGCTGTCCTCGGCGGCGCTGCTGGCCGGCCGGGCCCGCAATGCCATGTCGAGGTAGGTGACGGCGTTGAGGGCGGACGCGCCGGCCGCACCGGCGATCAGGGCCCTGCTGGTGGGCGTCATCCTCCCCGCGTACCCGCCTGCGGGACGCTGACACCCACCCGGCCGGTGACCGTCAGGAGACCGCCGTGGTCACCAGGTCCCGGACCCGCTTCTCCACCTCCGGGGTCCACGTCCGCAGGGCGTACGACACCGGCCACAGGTCGCCGTCGTCGAGGTGGGCCGACTCCTGGAAACCGAGGGTGCAGTACCGGTAGTTGAACTTGCCGGCGTCCTGGAAGAACACGACGATCTTGCCGGCCTCGTTCGCGTACGCGGGCATCCCGTACCAGGTCTTCGGCGACAGCTGCGGGGCCGCCGTGGTGACCGTCAGGTGCACCCGTTCGGCGAGCGTCCGGTCCGCCGGGGCCATCTGGGCGATCCGGTCCAGCACCGCCTGCATACCGTCGGCCTTCTTGGCGCCCTTGCGCCCCTCGGCCCGCAACTCGGCGGCACGTTCCCGCATCGCGGCCCGCTCCTCGGCGGTGAACCCGTCACCGGCCTCCCCGGTGGTGCCGCCGTCGGTCGCGGTGGTCGCTTTCTTCGTGGACACGCGGGCTCCCTCTCTCGTCGTGCGGGGCGCGGCATCCTGCCGGCCACCTGGGTAAAGGCTATGGCCCCGCCGGGCCGACGGCTTCTCGATTCCTGACCGGCCGGGCCCGGCGGGGCCACCGGTCACAGGTCCTCGATCCGGTGGGTGGTGGAGCCGTCGGGGCGGTGCACGACCACCGTGATGCTGCCGATCTCGCCTCCCTCCGGCCCCGGCCACCACGCCGCCCACCATCCGCCCCCGGTGCTGGTCCGGATGGTCCTGCCGTCGGCGAGGACCAGGTCGACGCCGGTGACCGACGGGCCGACCAGACCGACGGCGTTGGAGTACTGGTCGCGGCCGGAGCCGACCGAACTGCGCGTCTCGAGGTTGACGGTGCCGGCGGCGGGGGGCGGCAGGGGCCCGTCCGCCAGCGTCATCGCGGTCGGCTGGCCGTCGTCCACGCTCATGCACTCGATCACGCCCGCGCCGCGCCGCTGGACGAGCAGGGTGGCCACCCCCCGACGCTCGGCCAGGAGCACGTCGGAGGGGCCGACAGGTGCCGCCGGCTCGCTGCCCACCCCGCTCCCGGCGCACCGGCGGGCCTGCGGCATGACCTGCTCGCCGGTGAGCGCGCCCGGCACCGGGGTCCACGAGGCGAAGGCCCGGTCCATCGGCCCCGGCAGCAGCGCGGGCACGGTGACCGCGCCCACCACCGCGACCGCCCCGGTGGCGACCAGGCCGACCACCCCACGCCTGGTCACCGGGCGGCGGGCCGGCGCGGGACGGGCGACCGGGCGGCCCGCGACGATCCCGTCGACGACCGCGGTGGCCCGTTCCCAGTCGGCCGGGGTCGGCTGGACCCCGCGCGCCGGGTCCAACGGGGCGAGGCGTTCCAGATCCGTCATGACTGCTGCTCCTTGAAGACGGTGAGGGTGTGCGGGCGGGCGGCGGGCGGTTCCAGCGCGACCCGGAGGCGTTCCCGGGCCCGGCCCAGCCGCATGGCGAACGTCGAACGGCGGCAGCCCAGCACGGTGGCCGCCTGCCCGGCGGTCAGCCCGTCGAACGCCACCAGCGCCAGCACCTCCCGGTCGGCGGGTCGCAGGCTGCGCCAGGCCCGGTCGAGGTCGATCCGGGCGGCGGCGTCGACCATGTCGTCCCCGTACGCCGGCCCGTCCGCCGCCACCAGCCGGACGTCCAGGGCCTGCCGGCGCAGCCAGCTCCGGGTGTGGTTCGCCATCGTGCGGCGGGCCACCGCGAACAGCCACGGACGGGCGTCGGCGGGAAGGTCGTCGAATCGTCGCCAGGCGGTGAGGAAGACGGTCGAGACGACGTCCTCCGCCTCGCTGGGCGGGACCCGCCGCTGCACGAACCGCAGCAGGTCCGGGTATGTCGCGGCGTGCAGGGAGCGGAAGCGTCGCTCCCGTACGCCGTCATCAGCACTGCTCATGTGCGCCTCTCGGTCGGTCGTTCACCCCCTACCTGTCCGGTGGCGTCCCCACTGTCACACCCCGTCCGGCACCGGACCGCAGGGAGGCCGGCCGTGGACAGGCCGTCGTCGAGGCGCCTAAGGTCACGGCATCCTCCGCCCGTGCACCCCCGACGAGGAGCGCCATGGGTTTCCCGGTATCCCTCGACGAACTGCTCGGCGACGAGGTGCGACGCGACCCCTACCCGTACTACGCCCGGCTGCACGAGCTGGGGGAGGCGGTCGCGCTCGCCCCGGACGCACCGCACGCCGTGGTGGTCCACGGGTACGCCGCAGCCCAACGGGTGCTGCGTGATCCGGTCTTCCGGGTGCTCGACGCCCGCTACCTGGACCGCGCCGGCGTCCGCTGGCGCGACCACGCGGTGCTGCGGATCCTCCAGGCCAGCATGTTCAATGCCCCGGCCGAGGACCACGCGCGGGTGCGTCACCTGTTCGGCCAGGCGCTCACCGCCCGCCGGGTCGCCGCCCTGGAACCGGCGATCGTGCGGATCACCGACGACCTGCTCGACGGGCTCGCCGAGGCGGGCGCGGACGGCCGTCCGGTGGACTTCATGGCGGGGTTCGCCCTGCCGCTGCCCAGCGCCGTCGTCGGCGAACTGCTCGGGGTGCCGCACTCCGACCGGGCCTGGTTCCCGTCCCGGGTGCGGGCGTTCGACGCGGTGCTGGAGATCGGCCCGCGCTCGTTCCGGGAGATCCGGGCGGCCAACCGCGCAGCCGAGGAACTGGCCGGGTACTTCACCACGCTGCTCGCCGCCCGCCGGGCGGAACCCCGCGACGACCTCGTCTCGGCGCTGGCCCGCCTGCGCGCCGAACGCCCCGACCAGCTCTCCGAGGCCGAGCTGCTGGCCAACCTGATCGTCACGTACAACGCGGGGTTCCGGACCACCGCCAACCTGTTCGGCAGCGGGCTGACCCTGCTCCTGGCGCGGCCCGCCGCGCTGGCCGCGCTGCGCGCCGATCCGTCCCTCGCCCCGGCGTACGTCGAGGAGATCCTGCGGTACGAGCCGCCTGTGCACTTCGCGGTGCGCTACGCCGCCGAGGACACCGAGGTCGCCGGGGTGGCCGTCCCGCGTGGACGGACGGCGCTGGTGCTCACCGGTGCGGCCAACCGGGACCCGCGACGGTTCCCCGATCCGGACGTGTTCGATCCGTCCCGGGCGGACAACCGGCACCTGGCGTTCAGCGCCGGGCCGCACTACTGCGTCGGGGCGGCGCTGGGCCGCACGGAGGGGCGGCTCGCGCTGCCCCGGCTGCTCGACAGGTTCCCGGCGCTGGCGCTCGCCGCGACCCCCGGCGAGCCACGGCAGCTCATGTTGCGGGGGCACGACCAACTCGCGGTGCGGGTCGTCGATCCGGCGGCCGATCGGCCGGACCGCACCGCCCGGGTGGACCTTGCGCAACCGGCTTGATTGAGTAAGGTCGATCAAAACGGAGCGGCTGCTCCGGTGACCAGAGCGGCGACGGTCACGCCGACGTCGCACCTGGTCCCGGCCGCGTCCCCGGCCACTGCCACGCCTCCCGTGTCCCACCGGCGGCCGGGTCCGCCGACGCCGACCTCCGGAAAGGAAACCCCGACCATGACCGACGAGATCCGCGCGTTCCTCTTCGCCGCGTTGACCGAGATGAAGTACGACATCGAGGGCGCCGACGACGACACCGTGTTCGGTCCGGCCGGTCTCGACGTCGACTCGCTCGGCCTCGCCGAACTGGCCGTACGGGTGGAGGACCGGTTCGGGGTGACCTTCGACGACGACGAGGCCGAGGCGCTGGCGATGATGACCGTCGGCGAGTTCTGCCGGACGGTGGGCGCCCGCGTCCAGCCCTCCTCGGCACACTGACCGTGCCCGCCGCGCCGCCCCGGAGGCGGTCTGTGGAGCGTCCGGTGCAGCGGGGCGAGGGGGGACGCGCATGCGTGCCGGCGTGACGGTGACCGGGATCGGGCTGGTCAGCCCGGTCGGCAGCACCGCCGCCGAGGTGTTCGACGCGGTCTGCGCGGGACGGTCCGGCCTGGCCCGGCCCGCCGAGGGACACCCGGTGCACGGCGTCGTCGACGTCGCCGCGTTCAGCCCGGACATCGACCCGGCCAGCGTGCTGCCCGGCCCCGAGTCCCGGGTGGTGGACCGCGCGGTCGTGATGGCGCTGCGGGCGGCCGGGGACGCGTTGGCCGACGCCGGAGTCGAGGTGGGCCGGGACGTCGACCCGTACCGGGTGGCCGTGATCGTCTCCGGCGTCGGTGGCCTGTCCACCCTGGCGAGCCAGGTCCTCGCCCGGGCCGAGCGGGGCCGGTTCGGGGTCAGCCCGTACATGCTGCCCGGCACCCTGCCCAACATGGGCGCGGCGCGGATCGCCATCCGGCACGGCATCCGGGGCTACACCTCGTCGATCGGCACCGCCTGCGCGGCCGGGGCCCAGTCGATCGGCGAGGCGCTGCGCATCCTGCGTGCCGACGAGGCCGACCTGGTGCTCTGCGGGTGCAGTGAGGCGCCGCTCTTCCCGACCTTCGCCGACGCGTTCGGCAACGCCCGCGCGCTCGCCCACGGCTGGTCGGACCCGACGGCCGCGAGCCGCCCGTTCGACAGGCGGCGCAACGGCCTCGTCCTCGGCGAGGGAGCCGGGGTGTTCGTGCTGGAACGCACCGCGCACGCGGTGGCGCGCGGCGCCCGGCGGCACGCCGACCTGCTCGGGTGGGGCGCGAACAACGACGCCTATCACCCGACCACCCCCCGCCCCGACGGGTCCGGCGCGGCGCACTGCATGCGCACGGCGTTGCGGGACGCCGGGCTGGGCCCCGACGACGTCGGCTACCTCAACGCCCACGGCACCAGCACCAGGGCCGGTGACGCGGCCGAGGTGGCCGCCCTGCGGGACGTTTTCGGCGCGGCGGGTCCGCCGGTCAGCTCCACCAAGGGGGTCACCGGGCACGTGCTCGGCGTCTCCGGGGTGATCGAGGCGGCGATCGGCGTCGAGGCGCTGCGCCGCGGCCTGCTCCCGCCGACCCACAACCTCGACGACCCCGACCCGGGCGACGATCTCGACCACATCCGCAAGCAGCCGCGCGAGGCCGCGGTGACCACGGTGATGTCCAACTCGTTCGGCTTCGGCGGCCACAACGTCAGCCTGCTGCTCGGACCGCCCGGGGCGTGACCCGCCGCGTCCCGGGACGGTTCCGGCTGCCGCGTCGGGGCGGTGTCAGCGGACGGTGAGCACCGACGCCCCGTCGTGCCGGGCGACGGTGACGGCGAAGTGCTGGTCCAGCATGTCGGTCACGTAGTCGAGGTCGGCCACGAGCGGCACCGGCAGCATCGCCCGCTGGTCGACCGGGGCGTGGGTGCAGACCAGCTCGATCCGGTCGGCCTTGAGCAGCCCCCGGGTCAGGAAGGCCGGCAGGTCCTCGGGCAGCAGGAACCGCCACAGGTCGACGTTGACGATCACGTCGAGCGCGCCGGCCTTGAACTGCTGGAGCACCGTGCCGATCAGGTGCGCGTTGGTCGGCCCGGCCGGGGCGTCGTGGTCGAACGTCTGCGAGTCGGGGCCCAGCTCCAGGGTGGACACCCCGTTGCCGATCACCAGTGCCGTACGGCTGGCCAGCTCCTTGCGCAGCGTGTCGGGCAGCGCCTCCGGCCGCCCCAGCCCCGCCCGCCGGTACGCCTCGATGGCCTGACCGTAGAGGCGGATGCGGCCCACGTGCCGGCCGAACGTGCTGATCGTGTACAGCACCTCGACGTCGTAGCGCAGGTGCTTGCGCAGCAGGTACTTCATGTTGTCCATCGAGGCGAGCCCGTTGGACGTCTTGCGGAAGTGCGGCAGGTGGTAGGACGTCGCCTCGACGTCCAGCTCGAACACGTCGGGTCGGCCCCCGTGCAGGTGGAAGATCCGGTAGAAGAACTCCAGGTCCTCGAACCCCCACTTGACCATCGCCTCGTCGAAGCCGGCCACCCGCAGGAACGACTCCCGGTCGACCGAGGCGTTGTGGGTCAGGCCGAGCACCCAGGGCGCGCTGAGGAAGTCGCGGACGCGTTGCGGGTGGGCGAGGTCCTCCAGCCGCGGGTCGCCCCGCTCGGCGTCCAGCAGCTCCGGGCCGATGGGCTCGCCCCGACGCAGCGCGTCCGCACCGGCCCAGTCGAGGTCGTACCGCTGGCCGAGCAGGACCCCGGGGCGGCCGCCGCGCGCGGCGTGGTGGTCGCGGTGCCGGGCGAGCAGGGTGGGGTGGGGGACCGTATCGGCGTCCAGGAACAGCAGGACGTCGGCCTGGGCACGGGCCGCCGCCGCGTTGCGGTTGGCGCTGCGGCCCCGGTTGGTCTCGCTCCGCACGCAGGCGATCCGCAGCCGGTCGGCGTAGCGTTCGACGACCGGGGTCAGCGGGACGGCCGAACCGTCGTCGCCGACGATGACCTCGAACTCCTGCGCCGGGAGGGTCTGCCGGGTCAGCGACGCGACGGTCGTGTCGAGCGCGACGGCGTTGTTGTGGGCGGGGATCACCACGCTCAGGTGGGGCCGGTCCATGGAACTCCTTAGGAAGATGCCGGCCGGGCCCCCGTCGCGGGCCGTCAGCGGGGGGTGCTGTGCTGGGTGATGTAGTCGGCCAGGTCGCCGACGGTGGTCATCCGGTCCTCGTCGAGGTCCTCGACGTCGATCTGGATCTCCAGCTCGTCCTCGACCTCGAGCAGCAGCTCCAGCGCGAGGGAGGAGCTGAGGCCCAGCTCGTCCATGAGCTGCGTGCCGACGGTGACCGGGGCCTCCGGCCGGAGCATCCTGGTCAGCAGCGCGACCATCGTGTCGACGACCTGCGCGCGCAGTTCCGGCGCGGTGGTCGTGTCGGACTCTGTCACTGGACCGCACGCTCCAACATGGAGCCATCAGAGCAAACGTGATCGTCGGGTGTCAACGGGTGTCGCGATCTTCAGCCGGTCGGCCGCGGAGCCGGTCCGGACGGCCCGTCGAGACCGTGGAACGACGCCGTGTCGTAGGGCGCGTCGCCGGCCAGGGCCACCGCGACCCGGTAGCCGGCCGGGGTCGCGACGTCGGTGACCCGGTGTACACCCGGCGGGTCGCCGCACGCCACCACGTCGCCCCGGTGCACCGGCAGCGCCAGGTGCGGCCAGAGCCGATCCCCGGCCGCCTTGACCACCGCCTCCTTGCGGGCCCACAGCCGGGCGAACCGGTCGGCCCGGCCGGCGACGTCCGGCCCCGAGGCGACGTGCCGGGCCTCCCCGGCGGCGAAGAACCGGGCGGCCAGCGCCACCGGGTCCCGGCCCGGCGTCACGTGCTGGAGGTCGACCCCCACCGGCCGGTCGCCGCCCACCGCCACCGCGACCAGGTCGTCGGAGTACGACAGGCTGGTCTGCGGCCCGCCCCGGGGCTCGGTCAACGTCGGCTTGCCGTGCCGGCCCCGCCGCCAGGCGAGCCGTTCGGGTGCGACGCCCAGGGCCGCGCCCACCAGCAGACGCAGCGCCCCGTGCGCCACGGTGAACCGGTCCCGGGCGGTGGCCGGGCCGAGCGCCGCCGCCCGGCTGCGTTCGTCGGCGGTGAGCACCGCGTCGTACCGGGCCAGCTCGTCCGGGCCGACCCGGGCCGACAGGATCCAGATCCGGACGGTGTCCCGCATGGGCCGTACCCTAACCCCGTCGTCCGCACGCGCGGCCCGGCCGGCGGCGGCGATTTGCGACGTTGACACGTGCCGATCTTCGTTGCTCTGATGGACCGATGTTCGCGCAGACCGCCGAGGCGCAGGTGCTCGTCCCGTTCGCCGGCCCGGGGGCCGGGACCGCGCCGCTGACCTGGGGTCAACTGGCGATCATGCAGGACATGCGGGAGACCGGGTGGACGCACAACGTCAGCGGCGCGCACCCGGTGCCGGCCGGGGTCACCGTGGAGCAGGTCGCGGCGCAGCTCGGTGACCTGATGAGCCGGCACCCGGCGCTGCGGATGCGGCTGGGCACCGACGACCGCGGCGAGCCCTGCCAGGTGGTCGCCGCCGACGGGGAGATCGCCCTGGACGTGCTGGACGTCCCCGACGACGCCGACCCGGCCGACGTGGCGAAGTTCGCCTACGAGCTGGGCCACGCCCGGCTGCTGGCCCCCTACGACCTCTACCGGGACTGGTCGGTGCGGATGGCGGTGATCCGGCACCGGGGCGCGCTGGTGCACCGGGTGCTGACCCTCGACCACCTGGTCGTCGACGGCGCCGCGACCGGCCTGGTGATGGCCGACCTCGGGCTGGTCGACCTGACGGCCCGGCGCGCGCCCGACCCGCGTACGGTGCAGCTGCTCGACCTGGGCCGGCGGGAGCGCACCCCGCCGCTGCGCCGGGTCAGCGACCGCGCGGTCCGCCACTGGGAGGCGCACCTGCGCGACCTCCCGCCCTCGACCTTCGGCGAGGTCACCAACCCGGCCGGGCGGCACGGCCGGCGGTTCTGGCACGGCCGGTTCAGCTCACCGGCGGCCTACCTGGCGGTGCAGGCCATCGCCCGACGCACCCGCACGGACACCTCCCGGGTGCTGCTCGCGGTGATCGCCGTGGCGGTCGGCCGGGCCACCGGGGTCAGCCCGCTGACCGCCAAACTCATCTTCAGCAACCGGTTCCGGCCGGGGTTCGCCGAGGTGATCGCCCCGCTGAGCCAGAACGGGGTACTCACCGTGGACGCCACCGACACCACCGTGGACGAGGTGGTGACCCGGGCCCGTCGCGCCTCCGTCGCCGCCGGCATGTACGCCTACTACGACCCGGTGCAGCTCGCCGAGGCCGGTGCCCGGCTCGACGAGGAGCGCGGCTACCCGGCCCGGGTCACCCTCCGGATCAACGACCGGCGGGGGGCGACCCGGCAGGCGGCGGATCACGCGGCCCGCGCCGCCGAGGTGACCCCGGAGCAGATCCGCCGCCGGGCGGACGAGACGTTCCTGGTCTGGGACGGCACCCTCGACCACCTGCCCGAGCAGGCGTTCATCACCGTCGAGGACCAGCCGGACACCATCTTCCTCCAGGTGATCTTCGACCTGGGCTGCTTCACCGAGGCCCGGGCCGAGGCGCTGCTGCGCGGGGTGGAGGAGGTGGCCGTCGAGGCGGCGTTCGACCCGACGGCACCGACCCGGGTCACCGGCTGACCGCCCGTACGACGGTCACCGGCCGCCGGGCCACCCGGTGACCGACGCCGCGACGGTCACCGGTCCACGGCCCGGGGGAGGGTCACCGCTCGACCCGGTCCCAGGTCACCGGCAGCGCCTCCAGGCTGCGTACCACCAGGCCGGGCTTGAACCGCAGCTCCTCCTCGGGCACGGCCAGCCGCAGGCCGGGCAGCCGGCGCAGCAGCGCACCGAGGGCCTCCTGCAACTCCATCCGGGCCAGCGCCGCGCCGAGGCAGTGGTGCGGGCCGGCCCCGAACGCCAGGTGCGGATTGTCGGTCCGGGTCAGGTCGAGGGTGTCCGCCCCGGCGAACACCGACGCGTCCCGGTTGGCCGAGGCGATCGCCGGCAGCACCGGGGTGCCCGCCGGCAGGCACACCCCGCCCAGTTCCACCTCCTCGGTGGTGACCCGGGGCAGCAGCACGCCGTTGTCGCCGAGCTGGATGAACCGGGACAGCTCCTCCACCGCGCGGGCCACCGCGACCGGGTCGTCCCCGCGCAGGCCGGCGAGCTGCTCGGGGTGCCGGGCCAGCACGAGCAGGAACAGGTTGAGCTGGTTGGTGGTGGTCTCGTGGCCGCCGACGAAGATGCCTGCGGTCACCGAGACGAGTTCCCGTTCGGTGAGGTCGTCGTGCTCGTCCCAGGCCTTGATCAGGGCGCTCATCAGGTCGTCGCCCGGCTCGCGGCGACGTTCGACGATCATCTCGCCGAACGCGTCGAGGGCGGCCTGCGGGGCCGCCGGGTCGGCGTCCCAGTCGCCGACGAGCGCGTCGGACCACTCGCGTACCCGGTCCTGGTCCTGCTCCGCGATGCCGAACAGCTTGCTGATCACGTAGATCGGCAGCGGCGCGGACAGGTGGGGGATCAGGTCCGCCGGTGGCCCCGCCGCCACCAGGTCGTCGATCATGCCGTCGACGAGCGCGGCCACCGTCGGGCGCAGCGCCTCCACCCGGCGGACGGTGAACGCGTGCGACACCGCCCGGCGCATCGTGGTGTGCCGGGGCGGGTCCATCCCGATCAGCGAGTCCTCGGCCAGCGAACCCAGCTCCCGGGTCGGCCGGTCCGGCCCGGCCGCGGCGGCCCGGCTGAACCGCTGGTCGGTGAAGACCCGGCGGACGTCCGCGTGCCGGGTGGCCAGGTAGGCCTTCCCGCCGTCGGGCAACGCGATCGGCGCGACCGGGCAGGTCTCCCGCAGCCGGGTGTAGTCCGGTGACGGGTGGTAGATCGTCGGAGCCGGAGCGAGCGGGTACGGGATGGGCTCTTGCGTCATCTGCGACTCCTAGGGTGGTCTGACGGTGGATCAGCTCCGGGTGCCCGCAGCGAGGTCCACCAGCGCCGGCACCACCTCGGCGGGGGCGGGCATCGCGTGGACCCGGTCGCGCATCAGCGCGGCGGCGGCGCGCCGGGGTCCGTCGGCGATCAGCTCGCCGACCAGCGCGCGGAGCGTGTCGTCGTCGGCGGCCCGCGCGTCGGGCAGCCAGGTGCCGGCCCCCGTGACGGCCAGCCGCTCGGCGTTGAAGTGCTGGTCGCTGACCTGCGGCAGGACGAGCTGCGGCACCCCGAGGCCGAGCGCCGTCATCGTGGTCCCCGCGCCGCCCTGCTGCACCAGCGCGGCGCAGGTCGGCAGCACCAGCCGCAGGGCCAGCGGGCTGTCGACCAGCCGGACGTTGCCCGGCAGCGGGCCGAGCGCCGCCTGCTGGGCCGGCTCGACCAGCACGACGACCTCCACGTCCAGCCCGGCCACCGCCCGCACGACCCGGGGGAGGTCCAGCCGGTCGTCGAGCCCGGCCCCGGCCATCATGGTGCCGGCCGTGACGCAGACCCGGGGCCGGTCCGCCGGGCCGTGCAGCCAGGGCGGCAGCACGGCCGGGCCGTTGTACGGCACGTAGCGGACCGGCCGGGTCGGGCCGGTCGCCGGCACCTGCATCGGGGGCGGCACCGGGTCGAGGGTCAGCACCCCGGCGAGGTCCACGTCGGCGGCGGCCAGCCCGAACCGGCCGGCCAGCGGGCCGAGCACCGGCTCCGGGTCGAGCCGGAGGGTGACCGAGGAGTCCGGCCCCCACAGGTGCCGTACCCCGGGCACGCCAAGCGCGGCGGCGGCGACCGCGGCGGCGAGGTTGAACGGCTCCCAGACCATCAGGTCCGGTCGCCAGGAGCGGCCGAAACCGACCAGATCGTCGAGGAGGGCGTCGGCGAACCGGACCACGCCGCCGTCGGCGGTGATCGCCGGTTCGACCGTGCCGTCGGGGTTGTCGTCCGGCTCGTCTTCGGCCGGGTCGAGGGCGCCCACCGCGCCGATCCGGCCGGCGAACGCGGTGGCGAAGTCGACGTCCGCGCCCAACGGCACCGCCGCCAGCCCGGCCGCGGTGATCGCCGGCACCAGCGCCGGATGGCTGGCCACCCGCACCTCGTGGCCGGCGGCCTGTAGGGCCCAGCCGAGCGGCACGAGGCCGTAGAAATGCGACCGCCAGCCCCACGTCGTCAGCAGAATCCGCAAAGCCGCAGTCAAGTCCGACCCATCCGCGCGCACCACCCGGCAGTCCTGGTGCACCGATGCTAGGCGATGGGTGTCCGCACCCGGAAGATCGTCGCGGCGACCAACGGATATTGACGCCGGCCGTACCGATGACCGAGTCTTACCGGTGCCCGATGTGGACCGCCGACCGACAGGTGGGTAGCTCGCCATGACCGTCGTCTCGGAGCTGCGGGACTACCCCTTCGCGCCGTTCACCGGTGACCTGCCCGCCGAACTGCTGGACATGGTGGTGTCCGAGCCGGTCAGCCGGGTGCGGCTGCCCGACGGCCGGCCCGCCTGGCTGGTGCTCGGCTACCAGGACTGCTGCACGGTGCTGGCTGATCCCCGGTTCTCCCGGCTGCCGCTCGGCGCGACCGGGGCCCCCGACGGTGGCGGCCCCCGCGAGTTGAACATGGACGGTCCGGCGCACGCGGTCGTCCGCCGGGTGGCCAGCCGCGCCTTCACCGCCCGCCGGATCGACACCTTCCGCCCCCGGGTACGCCGGCTGGTCGACGCGCTGATCGACGACCTGCTGGCCGGGCCCCGCCCCGCCGACCTGGTCGCCGCGCTGGTGGCGCCGCTGCCGGTCCACGTGGTCTGCGACGTGCTGGGGGTGCCGGTGGCCGACCGGCCCCGGTTCTACGGCTGGATCGAGGGCCTGAACTCGGTCACCGCGTACGGCTCCGCCGACGCCGCCGCCGCCCAGGCGGAGCTGCGGGCGTACCTGGCCGGACAGTTGGCGGGCAAGCGGGCGACCCCCGGCGACGACCTGCTCTCGGCCTGGGTGCTGGGCCGCGACGCGCACGAACTCGACGACGCGGAGCTGGTGGAGCTGGCGATGGGGGTGCTGCTCGGCGGGCTGGAGATCAACTCGACGAGCGCCGGGCTGCGCGCGCTGTTCCAGCACCCCGAGCAGTTGGCCAAGCTGCGGGCCGACCCGGGCAGGCTCTCCTCGGCCACCGACGAGATCCTGCGGTACACGTCGGTGAGCAGCATGTTCCGGGTCCAGGTGGTCCGCGAGGACCTCACCCTGGGCGGGGTGGCGATGCGCGCCGGGGACTGCGTGATGGCGATCCCGTGGGCCGGCAACCGCGACCCACGCGTCT
The DNA here is from genome assembly GCF_002210435.1 of Micromonospora wenchangensis. Taxonomy (GTDB): domain Bacteria; phylum Actinomycetota; class Actinomycetes; order Mycobacteriales; family Micromonosporaceae; genus Micromonospora; species Micromonospora wenchangensis. Next base: position 107,570 of record NZ_MZMV01000003.1, on the reverse strand, counting down.
TCCCCGATCCGAACGTGTTCGACATCGACCGGGTGCCGGCCGCACCGCACCTCACCTTCGGCTTCGGGCCGCACTTCTGCCTGGGCACGGCGCTGGGCCGGATGCAGGTGGAGCTGTCCATCGGCGAGCTGCTGCGGCGGCTGCCAGGGCTGGCCCCCACGGTGCCGCTCGACGAGATCCCCTGGCGGCACGACCGGATGAACGGCGGCATCGCGTCGTTCCCGGTCACCTGGTGAGGCCGCCCGCCGGTCACCGGCGGGCGGCGGCCAGCCCCCTGCGCGGGCGGTCAGTAGCTCTCCACCGCGTTGACCCGGTCCGGCCAGTACCGCTGACCGGGCGCGGCGACGTAGTGCTCCCACCGGGGCGTGTCGCCGGTCGGGTGGTCGCCGAGCACGGTGATCCGCTGCCCGCGCCGCACGCCCGTGTAGTCGTTGATCGCGTAGTGCTGGGTGACCCGGTTGTCCCAGATCGCGACGTCGCCCACCCGCCAGCGGTACCGGCAGGTGAACTGGGGGCCCTCGGAGAAGGCGAACAGGTACTCCAGCAGCGCGTCGCTCTCGTTGCGACTCAACTGCGGGATGTGCGAGGTGAACAGCCGGTTGACGTACAGCGAGCGGCGGCCGGTCTCGGGGTGCACCCGGACCACCGGGTGTTCGGCCCGGCTGGTGAACTCGGTGCCGATCCGGATGACGTGGATGGCGGTCAACCCGTCGAGCAGGTCCCGCATCGGCGCGGAGAGCGCCTCGTACACCCTGCACTGGTTGGTCCACATGGTGTCGCCGCCGGTCTCGGGCAGCTCCACCAGGTGCAGGATCGAGGCGATCGGCGGGCTCTGGTGGAAGGTCATGTCGGTGTGCCAGACGTCCACCTTGCCGCCGTCCTCGGAGTCGATCAGGACGATCTCCGGGTGCCCCGCCAACCGGGGCAGGTACGGGTGCAGCTCGACCTCGCCGAAGCGCCGGCCGAGGGCGATGTGCGCCTGCGGCGTCAGACCGGTCTGCCCGGCGACGAAGACCACCTGGTGCGCGAGCAGCAGCCGGTGCAGGTGGGCGAACCCCTCGTCGGTCAGGGTGTTCAGGTCGATGCCGTGGACCTCGGCGCCCAGGGCGCCCGCGACGAGCCGTACCTGTGGCACGAGGGACGTGGTCATCGGTGCTTCCTCCGGTCTGGGCACCCGGGCCCGTCGGCGCATTGTTCCACGACGGTGAATGGGATCTCCACCGTCGATGTTGACGCCGTCGCGCCGTGCCTGGGAGCATTCGGGCCGGCGGAGGCCACGGCCATCGTGGACGCGCGGCGCGACGGAGGGCTGTCCCGGTGACGATCGAGACCTCGACCGATGACGATGCGGCGGCCCGGCTCGGCCGGCTGACCGACCTGGCCACCCCGTTCGCCGTACGCACGGCGGTCACCCTGCGGGTGCCGGAGCGGATCGCGGCCGGCGTGACCGGCCTGGACAAGCTGGCCGCCGCCTGCGAGGCCGACCCGGACGCGTTGGGCCGGCTGCTGCGCTACCTGGTCCACCGGGGCGTGTTCGTGGAGACCGCGCCGGACGTGTTCGCGTTGACCGACGTCGGTGAGCTGCTCTGCGAGCGCGACGGCGGCGGCCACGGCGGCTACCTCGACCTGGACGGTCTCGGGGCGCGGATGGACCTCGCCTACACCGGGCTGCCGCACGCGGTGCGCACCGGCGGGCCGGGCTACCAGGCGGTGCACGGGCGGGACTTCTGGGCCGACCTCGACGCGCACCCGTCCTACCGGGCCTACTTCGACGCGCTGATGCTCAGCCAGCAGCGGTTCACCGCGCCGCAGGTGGCGGCGCTCTACCCGTGGCAGCGGGTGGGGCACGTGGCCGACGTCGCCGGGGGCGCCGGCGGGCTGCTGCGGGAGCTGCTGACGGCCCACCCGCACCTGCGGGGCACCCTGGTCGACCGCGCCGAGCCGGTGGCCACGGCGACGGCGACGTTCGCCGCGCACGGGCTGACCGACCGGGTCGACACCGTGGTCGGGGACTTCTTCGCCGAGCTGCCGGCCGGTGCCGACGTGTACGTGGTGTCCCGGGCGCTGACCGACTGGAGCGACAGGCACGCGACGGCGATCCTGCGCCGGTGCGCCGAGGCGGCCGGGCGCACCGGTCGGGTGCTGGTGGTGGAGGTGCTGCCGACCGACCCGTACGTGCCGCACCGCTCGCCGTACGACCTGCAGATGCTGGTGCTGGTGGGTGGCCGCGAGCGGGGGGTGCCCGAGCACGTGGCGCTGGCCGCGGCGGCGGGTCTGAAGCAGGTGGGGACCTACCGCGGCACCGGGGGGCTGACCCTGTTGGAGTTCGCTGTGGACGCCTGATCCGCCGACGGGTGATCCGACGTTCGTACCTGTTTTCCCGGTGCCGTGTGACGCACGGTGAGCAGTTCAGCGGATTTCTCTGGCATCGACCGATTTGCCGGTGAATAGGTTCGTGACATTCGTGTTTCTCCATAGCTGGCGCAGTTTTCCGAAGGTTGTTCATGGACGGACCGGCAGGTAACGTCTCGCGTGCCGGCTGGGCCGAGCCTTTGCGAAAGGGTCGACACGCTATGACGGTTACTGGTTTCACGCGATATCCGCCCTTCATCGACGACCTTGCCCACAGCGAATCGGGGCGGCTGCTGCACGCGGAACTCGGACGCCGGTGGCCGGAGTCGACCGACCCGTTGGTCGGCATCGCCCGCTACGCCCTGCTGCCGGCGGGCAAGCTGCTCCGTCCGATGATGACGCTGCACGCGGCCGAGTCGGTGGGCGGATCGCCGGCCGACGTCTTGCCGGCCGCGCTGGGGATGGAGTACCTGCACGTCGCGACGCTCGTGCACGACGACATCATCGACGCCGACACGCTGCGCCGGGGCCGCCCGGCGGTGCCCGTCGCCTTCGGCATCCCCAACGCCATCGTGGTGGGCGACCACCTCATCTTCACGGCCTTCCAGTCCATTGTGGAGTCCGGGGCGACCGCGCCGGCCGGGCACGTCGCCGCCGCCGTCGCGGCCCTGGCCGAGGCCGGCCGGGACCTGTGCCGGGGGCAGATGCTCGAAACGCAGCTCGTCGGCGACCTCGACGAGGGCGCCCGCAGCTACGCCGAGATGATCCGGCTCAAGACCGGCGCGCTGTTCCGCGCCGTGTGTCACGTCGGCGCGCTGCTCGGCGGCGCCGAACCGCAGGTCGCCGCCGCACTGGCCCGCTACGGCGAACACCTCGGCGTCGCCTTCCAGATCCGCGACGACCTGCTGTCCTACGTGGCCACCCCCGAACAGACCGGCAAGCCGGCCACCAGCGACCTCAACAACGGCCGGCCCACCCTGCCGCTGCTGCTCGCCTACGACGCCGCCACCGACGCCGCCCGGGTGGAACTGATGGCCGTGCTGCACCGGCGCGGGGCCGGCCCGGGGGACGTCGAGTGGGTCGCCGGCCTGCTCACCGAGGTCGACGCGGTGCGCAGCGCCCGCCGGCAGATGGTGGAGCACGCCGAGCGGGCACTGACCGAGCTGGCCGGGCTCGCCCCGTCCCCCAGCGCCACCGTGCTCGCCGGCATCGCGCACTGGATGACGAGCGAGACGGCGTGAGCGCGGCCGGCGCGGTACGGGCGCTGCGGGCACACGTCGAGACCTGGCGCCCGTACACCCTGTGGTACGTCGGGCTGGTCGGCCTCGCCGGTGCGGCCCTGGCCGACGGGCCGCACCACCCGTGGCTGCTGCTGTCGGCCTGGGCCGCCCCGACCGCCGGCTGGCTCGGCGGCCACTACCTCGGCGACTACTTCGACCGGGACCTCGACGCCGGCAGCAAGCCGCACCGGCCGATCCCGTCCGGCCGGCTGGCCGCCCGTACGGCGCTGTGGTGCGGCTGCGCCTGCTTCGCGGTGCTGGCGTCGCTGGCGGTGCTCGGCGGGTGGGGCACCACCTCGGCGGCGGTGCTCGCCGCGTTCGGCATCGTCGCCTACAGCCGCTGGTGCAAGGCACGCGGCATCGCCGGCAACCTGGTCCGGGGCGCGCTCGGCGCGATCGCGCTGCTCTACGGCACGCTGACCGTCGGACTGTCCCCGCAGCAGCCGTCGGCGGTGCCGGTGCTGCTCGCCTCGATGCTCGCGTTCTGGGCGCACGACACGATGTCCAACCTGGTCGGTGCGCTGCGCGACATGGACGGTGACCGGGCCGGCGGCTACCGCACCCTGCCGGTGCGCCGCGGCGCGCCGTTCGCGGTGCGCACGGTGCTGGCCCTCTACGCCGGCACCGTCGCCGCCGCGCTGGCCGCCGGACTGCTGGCCGACCCCGCCCGACGGGCCGGCTACCTGGCGACGCTCGCCGTCGTGGTGGCGCTGGGCGTCGCCGCCCTGGCCCCGCTCGTCGCACACCGCGCCGACATGCCCGTGCTGGTGGCGTTGCGGGCGCACGCCGTCCTGGTGGTGGAGCGGGTGGTGCTGGCCTCGGCCCTGGTCGGGCTGGGGCTCGGGGTCGGCCCGCAGCTGCTGCTGGCGCTGCCGATGGTCGTCCTGACCTGGTGGGCGCAGCGGATGATGCGCGCCGGGCACGAACTCGGCACCGGACGACCCGCGCTGGCGCTGGCCACCCCCCGTCGAGCCGCCATGGAGGACGTGTCATGACCGCTGTGCCCACCGAGGCCCTCGACCGGGCCATCACCCGCGGCGCGGAGGCGCTGCTGCGCCGGCAGCGCCCCGACGGGGTGTTCGGCGACGACCCGCCGGCCTCGGTGCTGGGCACCGCCGGCACGGTGGCCGCCCTGCACGCCGCCGACCCGGTGGGCAGCGCCGACCTCGTCGACGCCGGCACCGGATGGCTGCGCCGGCAGCAGCACGACGACGGCGGCTGGGGTGGGGTGGTGGGGGCCGACAGCGAGGTCGTCGCCACCGCCGTCGCAGTCGCCGCGCTGGCCCTGACCGCGCCGGCCGACAGCGCCGAGGCGATCGCCGCCGGGCGGGCCCGGCTGGCCGCGATGGGCGGCGTCGACACGGTCACCGACCCGGCCATCTCGCTGCTCTGCCGGCAACTGCTGACCATGGCCGGGATGACCGCCGAGGCGGGCCCGCTGCGCCGGCTGCCGCTGGAGATCGTCCTGTTCGACCGGGTCCGCCGCCAGCGCCTGTCGTTCCGTACCGCGCCGTTCATCGGGTTGGCCCTGATGCAGGCCGACCTGCTGCCCACCGGGCGGCTGCGCCGGGCCACCCTGCGCCGGGCCCGCCCGGCGGCGCTGCGGCTGCTGCGCGCGATCTACGACCACGAGGGCCGCACCGGCGCGTTGAGCGAGGACCCGTGGCCCGCCGCCCTGGTCCTGCTCGGCCTGGCCCGCTCCGGCGAGGCCCCCGACATCGCCACCGCCGTGACGGGCTGGCTGCGCCGCGCGGTCCGCCCCGACGGCGCCTGGGACGCGGTGGCCAACCTCGACCTGACCCGCTCCGGGTACGCGGTGACCGGGCTGATCGCCGCCGGGTACGCCGCCGACCCCCGGCTGCGCCCCACCCGCGAGTTCTTCCACGCCACCCGGAAGCCGACCGCGTTCACGGTGCTGGACGTGCCACCGGGCGGGTGGAGCTACTCCAACGTGGGCGGCTGGCCGGTGACCCTGGAGTCCGCCGAGATCCTCTCGGCGCTCGCCGGCTACCCCGACGCCGGCACCGACCCGGTGCTGCGCGGTGGCCTGGACTGGCTCGTCGGCCGGCAGGACAGCCGGGGCTCGTGGAGCCTGTGGGTACGCGACACCAAACTCGCCAACGACGGCCCCTGCCCCGCCATCACCAGCCAGGCCGTGCTCGCCCTGCACGACGCGGGGCACCCCGACGACCACCCGGCGATCGCCGCGGGGGCGGCCTGGCTGCTGACCGCCGCGCGCCCCGACGGCAGCTACGAGAACCTGTGGTACCGCGACCACACCTCCGGCACGGCCGTGGTGGTGGCGACGCTGTCCCGGGTCGGGCACGCCCGGCACGACGTGGTCCGGCGGGCGGTGCGCTGGCTGCGCGACACCCAACTGCCCGACGGGTCGTGGGGGCCCGGCGACGGCACCGCCGGGTCGGTCGAGGAGACCGGCTGGGCCGTGCAGGGGCTGCTGGCCAGCGGTGACCCGGAGGCCACCGACGCGGTCGACCGGGGGGTCTCCTGGCTGCTCGCCGCCGCCGGGCCCGACGGTGGCTGGCCGGCCACCCGGGTCTGCAACTACATCCGCCACCACCTGCGCTACCCCAACGCGGTGATTACCCAGGCGGTCGCGCTGCGGGCGCTCGGTGAGTACCGGCGTGCCGTGGCCGGGCGGGCCGGCGTCACACCCGGCGCGGTCGCCCGATGAGCGCCGACGTCGTCGTGGTCGGTGCCGGGGCCGGCGGCCTGGCCGCCGCCCGTGCGCTCGGCGCGCGGGGGCTGCGGGTGCTGGTGCTCGACCGGCAACGCACCCCCGCGTCGATCGCCAAGGGTGAGATCCTGCAACCCGAGACGGTACGCATCCTGGACGGCTGGGGTGTGCTCGACGCCCTGCGGGCCACCGGCGCGTGCCCGGTCGACCGGCTGGCCATCCGCGACCCGCAGGGCCGTCCGCTGCTCGCCCTCGACTACGGCACCCTGCCCGGCGGGTACCGGCAGATCCTCTGCGCCGACTACGGCGACCTGCGTGCCGTGCTCGCCGACGGGCTGCCCGCCACCGTCGAGATCCGGTGGGGTCAGCGGGTCACCGGCCCGCTGTGCGCCGCCGACGGCCGGGTCACCGGGGTCCGGGTCACCGGCGGCGACGGCGGGCAGGAGATCCGGGCGGCGCTGGTGGTCGCCGCCGACGGGATGTCCTCGCCGCTGCGCAAGGCCGTCGGCATCGACGTCGAGCGGCGGGAGTACCCGCACGGCCTGGTCGCCTTCGACGTGCCCGGCGTGCAGGTGGCCGACGAGGTGTCGGCCTACCGCACCGAGCGGGGCCTGTGCCTGGTCTACCCGCTGCCCGGCGGGCGGTGCCGGGTCTACGTCCAGGTGACCCCTGACGAGTTCCGCGGCCGCAGCACCGCCGACCTGGCCGACTGGTGCGACCGGCTGCTCGCCGGGGTGCCGGCCGTCCGGCCGCTGGGCGCGGCCCTGCGGGCGAACCTGCACCGGCGGCAGCTCCTCGCCGTCTACCGGCTACGGGCGGCACGGTTGACCGTGCCCGGCCTCGCCCTGCTCGGGGAGGCCGCCCACGCGGTGCACCCGATGGCGGCGCAGGGCGTGAACAGCTCCCTCGCCGACGCCGAGACCCTCGCCGCCGGCCTGGCCGCCGGTGCGGGCGGCCTGGACGACGCCGTCGTGGACCGGGCGCTGCGGGACTACGACGCCGCCCGCCGGCCACAGCTCGACCACGTCGCCACGGTCAGCCACAACGCCGCCCGCATGATCACCAGCGTGTCGGGGCTGCCCCGGCTGCTCGGGGCGCGGATGATGCGGCGCACCGCGGCCAACCCCCGGCTGCTCGGGCTCACCGCCGGGAACCTGTCCGGCACGAACGTCCGACCGCTGTCCCTGGTCGACCGGATGTACCAGCTCGGGCTGCTCACCGACCGGCACGCCCAGCCACCCGTTCCCGCCGGCCCCGCGACGAAGTGAGCGACGATGACCACTGCCACCCCCGTCGGCACCCAACCGCCGGCCGACCTGTCGATGAACGAGACGCCGTACCCGCCGCTGCCGAGCATCCGGCGGATCGTCGAGGACGGGGCCGCCGCCCTCCAGCGGTACCCGGACCGGACCGCCGCCGCGTTGCGCGGCGCGCTGGCCGCGCGGTTGGGTGTGGGACCGGAGTCGATCCTCGTCGGGCCCGGTTCGGCCGGGCTGTGCCAGCACCTCGTCCAGGCGCTCGGGCCGAAGCCCGAGGTGGTGCACCCGGCGCTGTCCTTCGAGGGCTACCCGCTGATCATCCGCAACGTCGGGGCCCGGGGCGTGCCCGTGAAGATGGACGGCTACCGCCACGACCTGCCGGCGATGGCCGCCGCCGTGACCGACCAGACCCGAGCAGTGCTGCTGTGCAACCCGAACAACCCGACCGGGGCGGTGCTGCACCGCGACGAGATCGAGGCGTTCCTGGCCCGGATCCCGGCCGACGTGCCGGTGATCATCGACGAGGCGTACCGGGAGTTCGTCACCGACCCGCAGGTGCCCGACGGGATGGACCTGTTCCGCGCCCACGACAACGTCTGCGTCCTGCGCACCTTCTCCAAGGCGTACGGGCTGGCCGCGCTGCGCGTCGGCTACGCGGTGGTGCCACCCCGGGTGACGCCACTGGCCGGCATGATGGGCGCGGTGTTCTTCCCGAACAGCCTGGCCCAGGCGGCGGCGGTGGCGAGCCTCGACGAGGCGGTCACCCCCGAGCTGACCCGGCGCTGCGCCGACCTGGCGTCCTCGCGGGCCCGGCTGATCGACGGGCTGCGCGGGATCGGCCTCACCGTGGCCCCCAGCGAGGCGAACTTCGTCTGGCTGCCGCTGGGGGAGCGGGCGGTCCCGTTCGCCGAGCGGGCCCGCGACGCCGGCATCCTGGTGATGGCCCTGCCCGGCGCGGGGGTCCGGATCACCGTCGGCCCTGACGAGGCGAACGAGCGGCTGTGCGCCGTCGCCCGGACCATCCTGGCCGTCGGCGACTGACGGGCCGGCGGGGGCCGGTCAGCGGGGGCGGGTGTCGACCGGGGTGGTCTCCCAGCCGGTCAGGCAGAGGTAGCGCAGGTCCGGGTCGTAGTCGGCGGTCAGCACCGGCCCGGACCGGGCCGGGCCGGCGGCGAGGACGTCGAGCAGGGTCCACCACGGTCCGGTGACCGGCTGCCCCGGCGGGGCGACGGTCACCCCGCCGGTCGGGTGCGCCGGCCAGGCCGCGGCGAGGTCGACGCCGAGCACGATCCGGGTGTCGGGCCGGCCCGCCGACAGCGCGGCCAGTTCGGACCCGGCCAGCGCCGCGACGTCGCCGGCCGCCACGTCGGGATGCTGGCGGAGCACCGTCATCCGGGCCGGGGCGGGCACCACGTCGCCAGCGGGGTCCGGCCCCGGCTCCGTCCCGGCCACCGGGGCGGTGCGGTAGAGCATGGCGACGGCCTGCTGCCGGGCCGGGGCGGGCGTCGGCGTGCGGTACGGCAGCACAGCCTGGTCGACGGCGATCAGCAGGGCCGTGGTGCCGCCGTCCGGGGACGCGTACGCGTGGGCGAGCCGGAGACCGCTGACGACCGCCGCCGGCCCCTGGTCGCAGACGGCGAAGGAGAGCGGCGTCCCCGGGCAGAGGTGGCTCAGGTAGGTGGCGGTGGCCCGGCCGGGCAGCACGTCGTGCCGGGCGAACGCCAGCACGAGCAGGTCCACCGGTTCGTGTGGCGGCACGAGCGCCCCGATCAGCGCCTCGGCCATCTCCGCGTGGGACCGGCCCAGCGCCTCCTGCCCCGGGCCGTCCGGCAGCTCCAGCCCGTACGGGTGGGCCAGGTCGGCCAGGTAGCGGGCGGACCGGGCCCGCTGCTTCGGGTCGTCCAGCAGCGTGGACGGCCCGGTGAAGACCCGCCGGGCGGCCCGGATCAGGTGCAGGTCGGTCGACGGGACCGCCATCGCGGTGCTCCTTCCTCGGTGTCCGGCCGGTGGGCGGTCCCGGTGGGCGAAGACCATCGCGGTGTCAGTGGGCGAAGACCATCGCGGCGAAGGTCGCGCCCTCGCCGGCCCCGACCGCCGCGACCAGGTAACGGTCACCCGGGCTCAGCAGGCCCCGGTCGCGGGCGGTCAGGTAGTTGGTGAACGCGTCCGCGCAGAACACGTGGCCGGTCTCCCGGACGTTGTCCAGCAGCACCCGGTCGCGGGGGAACCCGATCAGCCGGCTCAGCCGTTGCCAGGTCACCACGTTGACGTTGTGCGGCAGGATCAGCCGGATGTCGTCGAGGTCCACCCCGGCCACCGTGAGGGCCCGGCCGATCACGTCCGCCAGCGCCGGCCGGTACTCGCGCTGGAACTGCGCGCCGGACGCGCCACCGGCGACGTCGAACTCGCCCCGCTGCCGGCACGCGTAGCCGAGCAGCCGGTCCCGGGGGCCGTCGAGGCTGACCAGGCACGCCGACGCCCCCTCGCTGAACACCGAGGTCTCCGGGATGAACTGGGCGTCCCTGGTGAACGCCTTCTCGGCGGTGAGCACCAGCGCCAGCGGCCCCCCGCCCGGCGGGTGCGGCCCCGGCTCGGCGGCCAGCAGCCGGCCGGCCATCTCGACGGCGAGCAGCGCGCTGGCACAGGACTGCTGGGTCAGGGTGAAGGAGACCGCGTGGCCGAGCCCCAGCGCGCGGCACACGTCGTGCAACGGGTTGACCGGGTACGGCACGACGACGGGGAACGCCCGCCCGTACAGCACGAACCGGACCCGGTGCTCCTGCCCGCGCAGGGCGGTGAGCCCGGTCGCGGCCTGCCGGAGCAGGTCGGCCAGGGACCGGTCGGGATCGCGGCGTACCTGGTCGAGACCGTGGAACCGGCGGAACAGCCGGACCTGCATCTCGGTCAGCTCCAGCGGGCCGGCCAGGCTCTCGATGGGGACGCGGTGCGGCGGCAGGTGGACGGCGACCGCGTCGAGCGCCGTCATGCCGCCGGTGCCTCAGTCGACCGGGGGTGGCCGGCGACCGGGCCGGAACCCCTCGCACCGCCGCAGGACACAGTGGACGGTCGCACCCGGGAACGTTGCTCGTCGACCGCCACGTCAGGAATCCCATCAGCGGCGTCGGTCGCTGTCAACGCGTGCCAGAATATCGACGTGTCCCGCTTCCTGTTCGTCGTCCTGCCGGTGGCGTCGCATCTCAACGCCCCGCTCGCCATCGGCCAGGCGCTCCGGGCAGCCGGGCACGAGGTGGCGTGGTGCGGTCCCCGCACCGACCTGCGCCCGCTGATCGGCCCCGACGCGACGCTCTACCCGACCGGCAAGCGGTACTTCCGCCTCGACGGCGAGACCGGCATGGCGTCGGTGCGCACCCTCTGGGAGGGGCACGTGCTGCCGGTCAACCGGTTCATCCGGGACGCCGTCGACCGGGCGGTCGCCGACCACCGGCCGGACGTCGTCGTCGTCGACCAGTACGCGTTGGTCGGCGCGCTGGCCGCGCACCGGCACGGGGTGCCGTGGGCGACCTTCTGCGTCGGCGCGCTGGAACTCACCCCGCCGGACCTGCCCGGGTTCGGCGACCACGTGCGCGCGCAACTGGGCAGGGTGTGGGCGATGACCGACCTGCCCGTCGACGACGCGATCGACCTGCGGTTCTCGCCGTACCTGGTGCTGGGGTTGACCAGCACGGCGCTGACCGGCGCGACGCCGCTGCCGGCGCGGTGCGTGCTGACCGGCCCGGCCCTGGGTCACCACCCCGACGCGCCGGCCTTCGACTGGGCCGCCTGGGACCCTTCCCGCCGGCATGTGCTGGTCACCGTCGGGACGATGGCCGAGCACCTGGCCCGGGACTTCTACCGGCGGATGATGGCCGCGACGGCGGCCCTGGCCGACCGGGTGCAGGTGGTGGTCACCGCCTCGCCCGACGTGCTGCCCGAGCCGCCCGCGCACGTGCTGGCCGCCCCCCGGGTGCCGGTGCTGGAGCTGATGCCCCGGCTGGACGCGGTGGTGTCGCACGGCGGGCTGGGCACCATCACCGAGGCGTTGGCGCACGGCGTGCCGGTGGTCGTCGCGCCGATCCGGCACGACCACCCGACGGTGGCCCGTCAGGTGACCGACGCGGGCGCCGGCACCGAGGTCGCGTTCGCCTCGGCCACCCCGGCGGACCTCACCGCCGCGCTGACCGCCGTCCTCGACGATCCGGGCTACCGGGAGGGGGCCCGCCGGGTGGGCGAGTCGTTCGCCGCCGCCGGTGGCGCGGCCGCCGCCGCCCGGCACCTGGCCGCCCTGGCCGCCCGGCCCATCGAGCATTGTCCTTCGGGTACGGCCGCACTAGCCTGACCTGACGCACCCGCACGGGTGTCGCCGTCCATGGTCGACACCCCCCCGTGGCCCGGCGTCGTCCCCGTCCGAGGAGGCTCGATGATCGAGGCCACCGGCCTGCGCAAGTCCTACCGGGTCGGCCGTGGCCGCAAGGCCGGCACCGTCGAGGCGGTGCGGGGGGTGGACTTCGCCGTGGAGCGGGGCGAGATCGTCGGGTTCCTCGGCCCCAACGGCGCGGGCAAGTCCACCACCATGCGGATGCTGGCCACGCTGATCCGCCCGGACGGGGGCCGGGCGACGATCGCGGGTGTCGACCTGCTGCGGGCCCCGGCCCAGGTGCGCCGGCAGATCGGTTTCGTGGCCCAGGCCAGCGGCACCTACGACGACTCTACGGCCCGCCGGGACCTGGTGCTCCAGGCCCGGCTGTACGGCTTCGGCAAGGCCGAGGCGCAGCGCCGGGCCGAGGCGGCGATCGGGGCGTTCCAGCTCGACGACTTCGCCGACCGGCGGATCAGGACGTACTCCGGGGGGCAGCGTCGGCGGCTCGACGTGGCGCTCGGGGTGATCCACTCTCCGCAGGTCATCTTCCTCGACGAACCGACCGCCGGGCTGGACCCGCCGAGCCGGGTACGGATGTGGCAGGAGGTCCGGCGGCTGCGTGCCGAGGGCATGACGATCTTCCTCACCACCCACTACCTCGACGAGGCCGACACCCTGTGCGACAGGCTGTCCATCATCGACGGTGGCCGGATCGTCGCCGAGGGCACCCCGTCGGATCTCAAGCGGGAGATCTCCGGTGACGTGGTCGCGATCGACCTGACCCGCGCCGACGTGACCGACGGCCCGGCCGACGCCGACCTGCCGATCGCCGCGAAGCTGCTGGCCGAGCAGCCGTACGTGCACTCGTCGGAGGCGGTCGACGGGACTCTGCGCCTCTACGTGGACAGTGCCGCGACGGCGATTCCGCAGATCATGCGCACCCTGTTGACGCGGGGGGTCGAGCCGGGGGCGATCGAGGCCCGCCGGCCCAGCCTCGACGACGTCTTCCTGGCCAAGACCGGCCGCTCCCTTCAGGAGTGACCCGGCCGGCACGAGAGGAGCCGCAGTGAAACTGGTCCGCGACACCTGGCTGATCTTCCAACAGGAGGTCGGCCTGATGGTGCGCAACCCGGTGATGGTGGCGTTCAGCCTGGCCCAGCCGGTCACCTACCTCATCCTGTTCGCCCCGTTCCTCAAGGTGGTGATGGTCGACCGGGGCGCTTCCTCGTACGCCGACGCCTACCGCATCTACGTGCCCGGCCTGTTCGTGGCGATGGGCCTGTTCGGTGGCCTGTTCGCCGGGTACGGGCTGCTCAGCGCGCTGCGCGCCGGCATCATCGACAGGTGCCGGGTGACCCCGGTGAGCCGGACCGGCCTGCTGCTGGGCCGGGCCCTGATGCACGTCTGCCTCAACGTGGTGCAGGCGGTGATCATCACGGTCGTGGCGTTGCCGTTCGGGTTGCGGGTGCACCTGGGCAACCTGCTCATCTCGTACGCGCTGCTGTCGGTGATGGTGCTGCTGAGCACCTCGATCTCGTACGACATCGCGCTGCTGGTACGCAACGAGAACAGCCTCGGCGTGCTGGTCAACACCGTCGGCCAGCCGATCTCACTGCTCGCCGGGGTGCTCATCCCGCTCGTGCTGGCACCACTGTGGATCCAGCAGGTCGCGGTCTGGAACCCGTTCTCCTGGGCGACCAACGGCATGCGGGCGTTGTTCAACGGGCAGATCACCGAACCCGTGGTCTGGCAGGGCGCCCTCATCATGATCGTGCTGGCCGCGGTCAGCCTGGTCTGGTCGTCGCACCTGTTCAACCGCGAGGTCTCCTGACCCCGACCCGCCGTGGACCGGGCGGCGTGACCAGGATTGATGTTGGCCATTGTCTGCCGGTGATCGGCGCTCTAGCCTGAGCGTGTCCCAGATCGGCTGCTGCGCCGGGGTGCGGCGACCGTGAGCGTGCCAGGTGAGGAGACAACTCGTTGGGTGCCGACAACTTCCGGGCGACGCTCGCTGCCGACATGGAGCTGGGGGCCGGCAACGTGCTGCTCCGGCTCGCCGAACACGGTGCCGACCCGGATTCACCCCGGGTGACCTTCGACGTCGACGTGGACGGCATCCCCGCCTGGACGCCGCTGTCGTTGGCCACCCTGACCGAACGGGTCGCCGCCCGCGCCGACTGGTTCCGGCGGCGGGGCGTCGGCTGGCGTGACCCGGTCGCGGTCTACGTGACGTCCGCGCCCGACGTGTTCCTCAACTTCTTCGCCCTCAACCGGCTCGGCGCGATCCCGGCCCTGATGAACGGCAACATGCCGATCGAGTTGGCAGCCGAGTTCATCAGGCGGCTGCGCGGTGTCGGCGTCGTCGTCGACGCCGACCACGCCGCGCTGCGTGAGCACGACCTCGGGGTGCCGATCCTCGGCGACGCCGCCGAGACCGGCACCGGCGACCCCGACCAGGCCCCACCGCACTACCGCCACCACCCCGAGGACCCGGTCGCCATCACCCACTCGTCGGGCACCACCCGGGTGCCGGCCGCGATCGTCCACTCGCACCACGGGCTGTTCGCCGCCATCCGGGCCGTCCGGCTCACCGAATCCCGCCCGTACGGCGAGGTGCGCGAGCTGTCCGTGCTGCCGGCCGCGCACGCCGCCGGCATCATCACGGTCAACCAGGCGCTGTGCAACAGCTACCAACTGCTCTACCTGTCGGCGCAGGGTGGCCCGTTCGCCAGCAGCGCCGAGACGATCCTCGACGCCATCGAACGCTGGCGGCCGACAGGCGTCTTCGGCTTCGCGGTGACCTGGTCCGAGCTGGCCCGCCACGACCTGACCACCCGCGACCTGGGTTCCGTGCGCAACTGGTTCAACACCGGGGACTGCGCCCACGAGTCGCACGTGCGCCGGCTGGTCGCCGTGGGCAGCCACCCCGCGTACACCCGGCAGGGGATGGTGGACGTGCCCGGGTCCAAGTTCGTCGACATGCTCGGCTCCACCGAGATGGGCCACGGCGCGTTCCGGATCAGCCACCGCCTCGGCAGCGACAACTACGACCGCTGCGTCGGCAAGCCGTACCCGTTCGCGCAGATCGCCCTGCTCGACGTGACCACCGGCGAGGAGGTCCCCGAGGGACAGGTGGGGCACGTCGGGCTCAAGTCGCCGACCCTGGCGCTCGGGTACTGGAACGACTCGGTCAACACGTTCCGCACCCGGCTGGGCGGCTACTACCTGACCGGTGACCTGATGTACCGCGACCCGGACGGCAACTACCACCACGTCGACCGGGCCAGCGACGCGGTCGACCTGGGCGACGGCAACTGGCTCTACACGGCGCTGTCCGAGGAACGCATCCTGAAGCACTGCCCCGACGTACGGGACTGCACGGTCATCGCGGCCCGGGAGGCCGACGAGCGGACCGTCACCGAGGTGCTGCTCGTGCTCGCCGAGGACGCCGACCCGGAACTCGACCGCTCCGACCAGGTCCGGGCCGCGCTCGG
The DNA here is from genome assembly GCF_002210435.1 of Micromonospora wenchangensis. GTDB lineage: Bacteria > Actinomycetota > Actinomycetes > Mycobacteriales > Micromonosporaceae > Micromonospora > Micromonospora wenchangensis. The sequence goes on along the minus strand of NZ_MZMV01000003.1, from coordinate 92,133 downwards.
ACCGGTGGTCGCCGCGACGCTGCGGCGGGTGGTCACGGTGCCGGCGGACGGCGTGGTGATGGGGCCGACGGGCAAGGTCCGCAAGTTCCTGATGCGCCAGCGGCTGCTGGCCGACGTCGGGGCGACGGCCAGCACCGGCTGACCCGTGAAACGCCCCGCGCCCCGACCGCTCACGGCGGCCGGGGCGCGGGGCGTTACCGACGGGCGTCAGCCCAGTCGGGACTCGATCGCCTCGATGACGCGGGGGCGCAGCTCGGCGGCCCGGATCACCGCGTCGACCGAGCCGACCTCCACCGCCCGCCCGATGTTGTGCACCCGGTCGAACTCCGCCGCCACCTCGCCGAGCTTCTCCGCGCGGACCGCCGCGCGGGTCTCGTCGAGTTCCGCGGTGAGCGCGGCCCGCTCGGTGCCGGTGGCCGCCGCGACCCGCGCCTCCATGTCGCGTACCCGCAGGTCGGCTGCGGTACGGGCGTTGACGTCGCCGGAGAACACCACCGCCGCCGCCGGTGCGCCGCCGAGCACCGAGGCGAACGAGCCCTCCAGCGCCAGCACGGTCATGTTCGGGTTCAGCGCCTTGGAGAAGACCACGAACGCCCCACCGTGGTACCGGGAGATCACGCAGAACACGATCGGTCCCCGGAAGTTGACGATCGCCCGGCCGATCTCGGCCCCGTACTCCAGTTGCAGCTTGCGCATCGACTCGGGCGAGCCGTCGAAGCCCGACAGGTTGGCCAGCACCACCAGCGGCCGGTTGCCGCTGGCCGCGTTGATCGCCCGCGCGGCCTTCTTGGACGAGCGGGGGAACAGGGTGCCCGCGGTGTAGGTGTCCGGGCCGTCGGTGGGCGGGAAGCCCCGCCGGGTCACCGACCGCGACTCGATGCCGAGCAGGCAGACCGGGATGCCACCGAGGTGGACGTCCTGCACCACTGCGGTCTCCGCGTCGGCCATGCCCGCCCACCGCTCCAGCACCGGGTGGTCCTGATCGGACAGTGCCCGCATCACCGTACGGATGTCGAACGGCTTCTTGCGGTCCGGGTTGGCGGTGGCGGAGAAGATCTCGCCGACCGTGGTGAAGTCGCTGCCCGCCACGGTGTGCGGGAAGGTGGAGATGTCCCGGTCCACCGGGTCGGCGGTGGTCGCCCGGCGCGGCTCGCTCTCCCCGGGCGCGACGTACGTGTGGTCGTAGTACGCCATCAGCACGTCCCGGGCCGCCGTCAGGTTCGGCGCCCAGTACTGCGCCTGCCCGTTGGGGCCCATCACCCGGTCGTAGCCGCCGATGCCGAAGTTGTCCTCGGCCGACACCCCGCCGGAGAAGTCCAGCGACTGCTTGCCGGTGAGCACCATCGCGGCCTCCGGCGTCATCACCAGGATGCCCCGGGTGTGCATGAGCATCGTCGCCTCGGCGTTCCAGTACGGCTGGGCGCCCACGTTGATCCCCGCGACCACGATGTTGATCTCACCGCCGTCCTGGGTGAACTCGACGATCCGCTTGAGCGCCGCCGCCACCCAGTCCATGTTCTCGGTGCCCGACGTCATCGAGATCCGCGCCCCGGCCGACAGGGCGTACCACTCCAGGGGCACCCGGAGCCGCTCGGCGAGGTCCAGGGCGGCGATCACCCGACGGCACTCGCCCTCGGAGAGCGCGCCGAGCGACTTGGTCGGGTCGCCCAGCAGCACCACCCGGGTGACGCCCTGCGGGTGCCTCGGGGTCGGCGTGGTGACCACGCCCGCGACGATCGCCGCCGTGTTGCGTCCCCGGGGCCGGTCCACCGGCACCAGCGCGTGGTCCTCGTCGAGGTCGTGCTCGACGAACTGGCCGAGCAGCCCGGTCAGCTCGTACGGGTAGACCGTGTTACGGCTGCTGGCCCGCAGCACCTTCAGCCGGTAGTCGTCGAGCGGCTCGACCGGGTCGACCGGCGGCTCACCCACGGTCAGCTCGGCCCCGCCGGTGGCGTCGAACGCGATCCGCACCGCGATCTTGTTCAGCTCGCCGGTCCGGCGGTCGCGCTGCCGCGCGATGAACAGGATCTCCTCCAGCCCCGCGCCGACGGTCGTCGGGCGGACCCGACCGGCGATCATCTCCATCTCCTCGCGGGTCAGGTCGCTCGGCGGCCAGACGTAGATGACGATCCGGTTGGTGTTGAAGCGGGTCTTCGACGGGCGACGGGTCTGCGCCCGACGGATCGAGTCCAGGCAGGTGGCGACGATGTCCTCGGCCGTGGGCAGGGCGACCAGCCGCCCGTCGTGCTCCCGCAACGCGGTCAGGTCGCGCACCTGGGCGAACGCGACGAGCCGCTCGTCGGACGGGTTCTCCCGCGCGACGGCCTGGAAGAGGTAGACCTCCTCGTCCGACGACGGCAGCCGGGTCAGGTCGAACTTGCGCAGCCGCTCCAACTGCATCCGCTGCGCGATGTACGGGTGCAGGCCCCGGATCAGCCGCTCCTCGCTCATCCCGGTGCTCGACGGGCGGAACGTGAAGTGGTGGTGCATCACCGCGCCGCCGCGCCCGGCGACGGTGGTGGTGAGCCGGCGGACCTGGGCCGGCAGCGGATGCGCGTTGACGACCTCCAGCAGCGCCGCGGCCATCGCGTCGAAGTCCTCCGGCTGGTTCTCCCAGCCCAGGTAGATGTCGGCGTCGACGGCCGAGCCGTCCCCGGCCAGCTCGGCGAGACCGCGCAGCGCGTCGCCCAGCGCGTCGAACCGGACGGCGGCGGAGAGCAGGCTGGAGTCGGCCCGTTCGGCGACCACGAACGTGCAGTCCGCCACCCGACGGGTCCGCACGTCGGCCAGGCCCTTGTTGCCGTAGTACCGCCGGGTCAGCACCTCCAGCATCACCGCGTTGTCGAGGTGGTCCCGCACGAGCCGCTGGCCGAGCACCCGGACCAGGGGTTCGGTGCTGCGGACCATCTCCGCGACCCGCTCGGCGCGGTCCGCCGCGTCCGGGTGCGCGTCCAGGTGACGCAGGTGCCGGCGGACGGAGGCGTACAGCCGGGCCCGGTTGCGCAGCAGCAGCGGCTGGGCGAACCAGGCGAACACCACCCCGCGCGCCAGGTCGGCGACGACCGGGAAACGCACCTGCGTCGCCGCCACCAGCCGCTCCAACGCGAGGCCGGCGGGCTCGCGCAGCACCGCGTCCGGCGGCGGCTCACGCAGCCAGGCGCGCAGCAACGTCGCGATGACCGTCGCGTCGGTGGCCGCCCGCTGCTGGGCCAGGAAGATCCGGAACACGGCGGCCTCGAGGGCGGGGGAGCGGTCCAGCTCGGTGACGCCGTAGTGGCCGAGCGCCTTGGCCAGCTTGGCCTGGAAGTGCGCCGGCAGACCGGCCCGCTCGACGTCGAGGCTCTGCAGGTAGGTGTGGAAGTACTCACGGGCGCTGGGGACGTGGTTGTCGCCGCTGGCGTCCTCCCCGGTCAGCCGGTTGCGGCTGAGTTCGGCGAGGTCGGCGAAGACGTCGACGAGATCGATCTCCTCGGCCAGCGGGCGGTGGCCGTCCTCGATGGCGGCCCGCCGCGCGGCGAGGTACTCGTCGAGCACCCGGCCGTCGTCGTGCGGGTCCACGTCGAAGCCCAGCAGCAGCCCACGGAGGTCCTCCTGGCCGCGCCGGGACCGCTCGATCGCCGGGGCCTGGTCGGGCGCGGCGGGCAGGTCCAGGGCGACCGGCGCGGCGGCCTCGGCGTCCGGGGCGTCGTCGGTGTCGTCGGCGAGGGGTTCCAGCCGCAGCAGCGCCGCGCCGGCCTCCACCTGGCTGCCGACGGAGACGCCGCACTCCTTGAGCCGGGCCCGGAACGGTGCCCGCAGCACCGTCTCCATCTTCATCGCCTCCAGCACCAGCACCGGTGCGCCCGCCTCGACCTCGGCGCCCACCTCCACCGGGGTGGCGACGACCAGCGCCGGCATCGGCGAACGGACCACGCCGCCCTCGTCGCGGCCGACCCGGTGGGTCACGCCGTCCACCTCGACCAGGTGGATCGCGCCGTGGGTGCCGGTGAGCAGCCGGTACCGGGTGCCGTTGACGGCGATCTGCCCGGTGTGCCTGTCGAAGCGGTCCAGCTCGACGTCGGCGGTGTGCACGTCGCCGCCGGCCTCGATGCCGACCCGGAACCGGTGCGCGCCGACCCGGGCCACCCGCATCCGGTAGCCGACGCCGCGCAGCTTGAGGTCCAGCGGCCGGCCGCTGGCGTGCTGCACCTGGGGCCGTCCGCCGAACGCCGTCGACATCAGCCGCTGCTGCTCGGCCTGCTCCTGTTCCTCGTACGCCTCGATCGCGGCGGCGGCGAGCGCGACGGCGGAGTGCCGGTGCGACACGAGCCGGCCCTCGGCGCGTACCCGGTCGATCCAGCCGGTGTCGGCGCTGGCGTCGATCACCTCGGGCTGGTCGAGCAGGTCGAGCACGAAGCTCTTGTTCGTCGCGCCACCCTCGATGATCACCGTGGTCTCGGCCATCGCCCGGCGCAGCCGGCCGAGCGCCTCGTCCCGGTCCCGCCCGTACGCGATGATCTTCGCGATCATCGAGTCGAAGTCGGCCGGGATGGTGTCGCCCTCGCTGACCCCGGTGTCGACCCGGATGCCGGGGCCGGCGGGCAGGTCCAGCCGGGCGATCCGGCCCGGGGCGGGGGCGAAGTCGCGGTCCGGGTCCTCGGCGTTGAGCCGGGCCTCGATGGCGTGCCCGCGCTCCAGCGGCGGCACACCGTCGAGCCGGCCGCCCGCCGCGACGTGCAGCTGCGCCTTGACCAGGTCGAACCCGGTGGTCAGCTCGGTGATCGGGTGCTCCACCTGGAGCCGGGTGTTGACCTCCAGGAAGGCGAACAGCCGGTCACCCGGGTGGTAGAGGAACTCGACGGTCGCGGCACCCCGGTAGCCGACCGCGACGGCCAGCCGCTCGGCCGAGGACTTGAGTTCGGCCGTCTGCTCCGGGCCGAGCACCGGCGAGGCCGACTCCTCGATGACCTTCTGGTTGCGCCGCTGCACCGAGCAGTCCCGTACGCCGAGCGCCCAGGCGGTGCCCTGACCGTCCGCGATCACCTGCACCTCGACGTGCCGGGCACCGGTGACCAGGCGCTCCAGGAACACGATCCCGCTACCGAAGGCGCGGGCCGCCTCCTGGCTGGTGCGCTGGTAGGCGTCGGCCAGCTCGGCGTCGCTGGTGACCACGCGGATGCCCCGCCCGCCACCACCTGCGGTCGCCTTGAGCATCAGCGGGTAGCCGATCTCGGCGGCGGCGGCGATCGCGGCCTCCAGGGTCTCCACCGCGCCCCGGCTCCACGGCGCGACCGGCACGCCGACCTCCTCGGCGATCAGCTTCGCGCCGATCTTGTCGCCGAGCTTGCGCATCGCGTCCGGGCTCGGCCCGACGAAGGTGATGCCGATCTTCTCGCACAGCTCCGCGAAGGCCGGGTCCTCGGCGACGAAACCCCACCCGACCCACGCCGCGTCGGCCCCGGTCTCGACCAGGGCGTGCTCGAGCTTCTTCAGGTCGAGGTACGGCCGGGCGGACGCCGGACCCAGGTCGTAGGCGATGTCGGCCTCGCGGACGAAGGTCGCGGTGCGGTCGACGTCGGTATAGAGGGCCACCGTCTCGATGGGAGTGTCGGTCTGCGCGGCCAACTCTCGGACCGCGTGAATGAGGCGCATCGCGGCCTCACCCCGGTTGACGATGGCGACACGGCTGAACACCCGACCGACTCCTCCGGTAGATCCACGAGTACGCGCCGCAAGGCATCGACCCCCGACAGCGATCACCCTTCCGGGTGCCGGGCGGTAGCGCCATGTCGTAATCACCGAACCCTGAGCGGTGACCGTTGTAGGAACCCCACAAAAGTTTTTGGTCTTCCCGGCCGTGCCGGCGGGTACCGCAGCACCCGCCGCAGGTCGCGGGTCAGGCGTCCGCCCGTAGGTGCGTCTGCGCCCAGGCGCTGAAACTGGTGAGCGGGAGGCCGAGTTCCCGTGCGTACCGTGGACGGGCCGGTTGGGGGACCGCGTTCATCCACTCGTGGGTGGCACCCATCGCGGGCATGCCGGCGGCGAGGGCCTCCTGCTCGGTCATCTGCGGCGCGACCAGCCGTACGCCCAGCGCCCGGGACAGGACCTCGGCGATCTCGGTCATCGACAGGTGGTCGCTGGCCAGTTCCAGTTCGATCCGGTCGAAGCGCTCCGGGTCGGTGAGGGCGGCGGCGGCCGCCCGTCCTATGTCGTCCGTCGCGACCAGCGCCAGCCGGGTCTCCGGGCGCAGGACGCTGACCAGCCCGCCCTCGACGCCACGCGGAAACAGGAAGGCCATGGACGGCAGGAAGTTGTCCATGAAGAAGCCCGGCTTGAGCAGCGTCCAGTGCCGGAAGCCGGCCGTGCGCACCCGGTCCTGGATCGCGCTCTTGGCGTCGAGGGCGGGTGCCATCGGGGCCCAGCGCCCCTCGGCCCAGCCGGCCGCCTCGACGTGTCGACCGGCGCCGGTGACGGAGGTGTGCACGAACTGGGGCACCCCGGCCGCCCGTGCGCCCTCGACGAGGTTGACGCCCTGGGCCACCTCGCCGTCGAAGTCGAAGCCCGCCGCGCCCAGCGGGGGCATCTGCACGGAGAAGACGGCGCGGGCCCCCTCGGCGGCCCGGACCACCGACCCGCGGTCGAGCAGATCGCCGGTGACCAGCTCGGCACCGAGGGCGGCGACGGCGCGGGCGCGGTCGGTCGCCGGGTCGCGGACCAGTGCGCGGACGGGAACCCCGGCCGCGCGCAGGGCACGGACGGTGGCTCCGCCCTGCCGGCCGGTGGCGCCGGTGACCAGGACGGGGGCGGTGGCTGTGGACATGACGCTCCTCCGATTAAACGGCGGGGCCCGCCGTTTTCTGTCGGGTACGATACGGCGGGCCCCGCCACTTATCAAGGTCGGAGAGGAACGTCATGGCCGACGGCCAGCGCGCCGACGCCCGGCGCAACTACTCGCGCATCCTCGCCGTGGCCGAGCGGGAGGTGGCGGTGCACGGTGCCGGTGCGTCCCTGGAACAGATCGCCCGCACCGCGGGGGTCGGCTCGGCGACCGTGCGCCGTCACTTCCCCACCCGCCGGGCGCTGCTGGAAGCGGTCTCCCGGGAACGGGTCGAGGCCCTGCGGGTCCGCGCCGAGGAGCTGACCGGCCGGGACGACAGCCGGGCGGCACTCCTGGAATGGCTCGGTGACGTCGTCGTCTACTCCGTCGCCGCCCGGGGGCTGGCCGCCGCGCTGGCCTACGACGGCGCTCCGGCCGACCCGGTGCACGAGAACAGCTGCTCGGCGACGTTGGAGGAGGCGGCGGCCCCGCTGCTGCACCGCGCCGTCCAGGACGGCGCGTTCGCGGCGGACGTCACGGTCGGGGACCTGATCACGCTGATCGTCGGCATCGTCCTGGCCACCGAGCACCATCCCGACCCCGCCGCCCGGGCGGACCGGCTGTTCCGGATGGCCGTGGCGGGACTCGGCCCCCGGGGCTGAACCCCGCCGACGGCTAACAGCCCCCGAAGGTGTCCCGGTCGGCCGGGGAACGGACGGCGGACCGGCCGGCGCGTGGTGGCGCGGCGACCCGCCGGGTCAGTGACCGTTGGGCGACGGCCCGGCGGTCGCCGCTGCGGCGACCTCACGGCGGCGGACCACCGCGACCAGCGCCGTGCCGAGAGTCAACAGCGCGCCGGCCACGACCAGCGCCACCGCCCCGTTCACCCGCAACGTCAGCACCGCGGAGACGAACGCGCCCAGGCCCATCGTGGTGATCGCGCCGAACCGGCGGAGCCAGGCCGTGCCGGGGCCACCGGCGGCCCGGCTGTCGGTGGACAGGTTCACCATGGTCATGGTCACCACCACCGTCGACAGGTCCCGGATGCCGATGTGCTTGACCGCCGCGGCCTGCGCGCCGAGCACCAGGGCGAGCAGGCCGGTGACGACCAGCATCGCGCCGTGCGCCGGCGGACCGGTGACGAGCCAGAACCCGGCCAGGGCGAGCGACAGCACGCTGCCACCGACCAGGATGGCCAGCCCGGCGGCGGGCAGCGCCGCCGGCCCCGGCGCGCCCCGGGTCAGCCGGGCGGCGAGCACCGCGCCGAGCATGAACGTCAGCAACGCCACCAGGTTGTTGAGCACCGGCAGGCCGGACACCCCGGCCAGCCCGAACCCGATGAAGAGCACGTTGCCTGTCATGTTGCCGGTGAACACCCGGTCCAGGGCGAGATAGCTGACGCCGTCGACCGCCCCGGTCGCCGCGGTCAGCACCAGCAGCGGCACCTCGTAGCTCTTCGTCATGGCCCTTCCGATGATCGTTTCCGGCCGGCAGTCTACCCATGACCTGCGGGAACGTCCCGGGTAGCCGGGACACCGGCCCCTGGTGGCCGGGACGCCGGGGCCCGTTGACTGGCCCCATGACCGAGCTGCCGGACCACTTCCCCGCCCACGTCAAGGGTTCCTACGTCAACTGCGACCAGTACGCCCGCGAGGCGCGGCTCACCCCGCCCCCGGACCACATCCCGGCCCACGTGAAGAACTCCTACGTCAACTGCCAGGAGTACACCCGTCAGCTGCGGCTCACCCCGCCGCCGGCCGCCGAGCACTTCCCCGAGCACGTGAAGAACTCGTACCCGACCTGCCAGGAGGCGGTCCGCCCGCCCCGGCTCACCCTCGTGCCGGCGGCCGGGGCGTGACCACCGTCGTCCCGCCCCGGCTCGACCCGGCCTGGCGGGAGTGGCTGGTCGAGAACCTGGCCATGGGCGCGTCGGTGGAGCAGGCGCGGACCGTCGCCGTCGCCGGGTCCGCCGACCCGCAGGCCGTCGACGCCGAGCTGCGGGACCTGGCCGACCATCCGTACTTCGCGGTGTGCCGGCGGCTCGCGCTGCGCTACGACTGGTTGGAGTCGGTGCTCGACACGTACCGGACGCTGCGCGACAGCGACGGCGGGCGGACGCTGGAGCGGCGCGCGGACCTCGACCCCGCGGAGTTCTTCTCCCGCTACTACTTCGGCAACCGGCCGGTCGTGCTGGACGGCCTGATGGCCGACTGGCCCGCCCTCGGCTGGACTTTGGACGGGCTGGCGGCGGCCTGCGGCGACGCCGTGGTCGAGGTGATGACCGGCCGGGACGCCAACCCCGACCACGCCTGGCAGTACGACAGGCACCGCACCAGCATGCCGTTCCGCGAGTACCTGGCGCTGCTCGGCTCGGGCCGGCGCACCAACGACTACTACATGGTGCCGCGCAACGAGAACTGGTCCGGCGCGCTGCGCCCGCTCGTCGCCGACATCCGGACCCCGGAGGGGATCGTGGACCCGTCCGGGCTCGGTCACCTGCTGCTGGGACCGGCCGGCACGGTGACGCCGCTGCACGTGGACAACAGTTCGGTGCTGCTCGGCCAGGTGCTCGGCCGCAAGCACGTCCGGCTGGTCCCGTCGTACGAGCGGCACCTGGTCTATCCGCGCGGCGGCACGTTCAGTGCGGTCGACGCGGCGGACCCGGACCTCACCCGGCACCCCCGTTACGCCGAGGCGACGGTGCTCGACGTCGTGCTGGAGCCGGGCCAGCTACTGTTCGTGCCGGTGGGCTGGTGGCACTGGGTGCAGGCCCTGGAGGTCAGCGCCACGGTCAGCTTCCACCACTTCCGCGTCCCCGGCCAGAACCACAAGATGGCCACCCCACCCGCCGCCACCCCACCCCGCTGACCCACCCCTCCGCCCGGCCCCCCGCCGGCCCTGACCCCCGGTGATCAAGAGAAATGCGTCAGGAACATGCCCGGCGGCTGACCTTTTCCTCTTGATCACCGGGCTTCGGCGGGGTGCCCGCGACGTGGCGGGATGGTGGGGGAGGGACGCGGGATTAGGGTGTTGCGGTGGATCACGAGGATCGAATCGCGCTCTTTCTCGACTACGAGAACCTTGCCCTGGGGGCCCGGGAACACCACGGTGGGCGGGCGTTCGACTTCCGCCCGATCGCCGACGCGCTCGCCGAGCGGGGGCGGGTGGTGGTCCGCCGGGCGTACGCGGACTGGTCGTACTTCGACGAGGACCGTCGGATGCTCACCCGTTCGCACGTCGAGCTGATCGAGATCCCGCAGCGGATGGGGGCGTCCCGCAAGAACGCCGCCGACATCAAGATGGCCGTCGACGCGGTGGAGTTGGCCTTCGAGCGCGGCTACATCTCCACCTTCGTCATCTGCACCGGGGACAGCGACTTCACCCCGCTGGTGCACAAGCTGCGCGAACTCAACAAGCGGGTGATCGGGGTCGGGGTGGAGAAGTCCACCTCGGCGCTGCTTCCACCCGCCTGCGACGAGTTCCTCTACTACGACCGGCTGGAGGGTGTCGACCTGCCGCCGGTACGGGGGCGGCGCGGTCGCCCGGCCAAGCCCGCCGAACCGCAGCAGGCGGTGGAACCGGCGCAGGAGCAGCCCGAGCCGGAGCGGCAGCCGGCCGCCGAGGAGCCGGTACGCGACGCCGAGGCGCTAGCGGTGCTGGTCGCGCAGACCGTCGCCGGCCTCCAGGGCAGCTCGGAGGGGGAGGTGACCGCCTCCCGGCTCAAGCGCACCCTGCTGCGCAAGGACCCCACGTTCAGCGAGTCCGACTACGGGTTCCGCACCTTCGGCGAGCTGCTGCGCCACCTCGCCGGGCACAACGTCGTCGAGCTGGCCGAGGGGCCGGCCAAGGGCGACCCGGAGGTGTCCCTGCCTGAGCACGGCGACCAGGAGGTGGCTTTCGCGCTGCTGCGTACGGTGGTGGCGGAACTGGCCGCTGCGGGTGGCCCGGTGGCGCTCTCCGGGCTCAAGAACCAGCTCCGTCGGGCCCGCCCCGAATTCAGCGAGAAGAAGCTCGGCTACCGCAGTTTCCTCCAGTTCGGTAAGGCCGCCGCCACCGCCGGTGAGGTCACGTTGGCCTGGAGCGCGGAGGCCGACGACTACCTGCTCACGCCCCGGCAGGGGTGACCGGGCGGGTCGGCGGCGGGCCTCGACGAATTCGTGACTCACGTTCCACGGCCGGTTTGCTATACGGTCGGTGAATGATGGTCGAGGAGCACTGGTGGAACGGTGACCCGAGCCCACGCGGGCGGCGGGACGTCTACATCCGTACCGACGGGGAGGCCTGGGAGGTCCAGGCGCAGATCGGCGGGGCGTCGGGTCGCTCCCGCGTGCAGCAGTGCCCGAGCCGGGCGGCGGCGGTCATCCTGGCCGACGCCTGGCGCGGCAGCAATCCTTCCTGGCGCGGGCTGCACCGCTGATCGGTCCGGGCGCCGGCGGGCGGTCCGCACCGCGTCCCGCCCGCCCCGCCCGCTGGCCGGTCCCGGCCGGGCACCCCGCAGCAGACCCCCGAGCGGGCTGGCGCACAACGACTCCGATCACGCAGCGTAACCTTTTCTTCACTGGCCGGTCAGCGGGGCCCTGAGCAGGGCGAGCTAACTGGCAACATTCTTGACAGAAGGGCCGGATATCGACATCCTTCGTGGAGAGCGCTCTCCCCGGCGTGCTCCCCGCCCCCGATGTCGCCCCAAGGAGCCTCCCGTGCCCGGAGCCCGAGCCGTCCCCCGGCCCCGATCCCTCGCCCGCGCGGCGGTCGCCCTCGTCACCCTCGCCGCCGCCCTCGTCCTGCCCGCCCAGGCCGAGCCCGCCTCGGCCGCCATCGGCGGCATCACCTGGCAGGACGAGTTCAACGCCGCCGCCGGCACCCCCGTCGACCAGAACCGATGGCGCTTCGACATCGGCGGTGGCGGCTGGGGCAACAACGAACGGCAGTACTACACCAACAGCACCAGCAACGCCGTCCACGACGGACAGGGCAACCTGGTCATCACCGCCCGCAAGGAGAACCCGGCCAACTACCAGTGTCACTACGGCCGGTGCGAGTACACCTCGGCACGGCTGCTCACCGCCGCCACCTTCACCCAGGCGTACGGCCGGTTCGAGGCCCGGATCAAGATCCCCCGGGGTCAGGGCATCTGGCCGGCGTTCTGGATGCTCGGCAACGACATGGGCAGCGCCGGCTGGCCCGCCGCCGGTGAGATCGACATCATGGAGAACATCGGCCGGGAACCCAACACCGTCTACGGCACCGTGCACGGCCCCGGCTACTCCGGCGGCGGCGGCATCACCGGCAGCCGTACCATCGGCCAACCCCTCGCCGACGGCTTCCACACCTACCGGGTGGACTGGGAGCCCAACCTGATCGTCTGGTACCTCGACGGCGTCGAGTACCACCGCGTCGACCCGTCCCGGCTCGGCGGCAACCGCTGGGTCTACGACCACCCGTTCTTCATGATCCTCAACGTGGCGGTGGGCGGCAACTGGCCCGGATATCCCGACGGCTCCACCCAGTTCCCCCAGCAGATGCTCGTGGACTACGTGCGGGTCTCCAGCTACGTCCCCGGCGGCGGCAACCCGCAGCCCGGCACCACCCGGCTGCGCGGCACGCAGAGCGGCAGGTGCATCGACATCCCGAGCGCCGACCCGGTCGACGGCGCGAAACTCCAGATCTGGGACTGCAACACCACCGCCGCCCAGGCGTGGACCTTCGCCAGCGACGGCACCGTCCGCGCGATGGGCAAGTGCATGGACCCGGCCTGGGCCGGCACCGCCAACGGCACCGAGGTCAACCTGGTCACCTGCAACGGCAACCCGGCCCAACGGTTCACCCTCAACGGCGCCGGGGACCTGGTCAACCTCAGCGCCAACCGGTGCGTCGACGTCCGCGACCAGAACCCCAACAACGGCGGCAAACTGCACCTGTGGGACTGCCTCGGCGTCGGCAGCCAGAAGTGGTCCCGCTTCTGACCACGGCCCGGCGGTAACACCGCGACGGACGGCCCCCCGGCACCCGCCGGGGGGCCGTCCGTCGTCGCGCCCCGGTCGGCCGCCCGACCCGCAACCCCAGCCCCACCGGGGTGGCCCGGCCGGCGACGACCGAGGGGTCGAGGTAGCAGCGTCGCGGGCTAGGGGGCGCTCTGGGGGCGGTAGGGGGTTAGTGGTGCGCCGGGCGGCCGTAGGGTCATCGCGAACAACCAACAATGCCTGAAGAAGCTCTCTGTTTCGACAATTGCCACCGTGCTGACCCGTGCGTCGATATTGGCCCGGGTCTGCCCGGCTGGGCTAGTGGCGGGAGACGTAGATGGAGAACGAGGAGAAGCTTCTCGGGTATCTGAAGCGGGCCACCACCGATCTGCGTGAGGCCCGCCGGCAGTTGCGCCAAGCCGAGCGGCGGGAGTACGACCCCATCGCCATCGTCGGTATGAGCTGCCGCTTCCCGGGTGGTGTGGATGGTCCTTCGGCGCTGTGGCAACTCCTCGCCGACGGGACCGACGCCGTCTCCGACTTCCCCGACGACCGGGGCTGGAACGTCGAGGAAATCTACGACCCCGACGATTCCAAGGCCGGCAAGACGTACGCGCGGACCGGTGGGTTCCTTTCCGACGCCGCACTTTTCGATGCCGAATTCTTCGGCATTTCCCCCCGCGAGGCCCTCGCCATGGACCCGCAGCAGCGGTTGTTGCTGGAGGCGTCCTGGGAGGCGTTCGAATCGGCCGGCATCGACCCGACGTCGGCGCGTGGCAGCCGTACCGGGGTGTTCGCCGGGCTGATGTACCTCGACTACTCGAGCCGGCTGCCGGTGATCCCCGCCGAGTTGGAGGGCTTCATCGGCAACGGCAACACCGGCAGCATCTTCACCGGCCGGGTCGCCTACGTGCTGGGTCTCGAAGGCCCGGCGATCACCGTGGACACCGCCTGCTCGTCGTCGCTGGTCGCGCTGCACCTGGCGATCCAGGCGCTGCGCCGCGAGGAGTGCACCATGGCATTGGCCGGTGGTGTGACGGTGATGGCCACCCCGGAGACCTTCGTCGACTTCAGCCGGCAGCGGGGGCTGGCCGCCGACGGCCGGTGCAAGCCGTTCGCCGCCGCCGCCGACGGCACCGGCTGGGCCGAGGGCGTCGGGGTGCTGCTGGTCGAACGGCTCAGCGACGCCCAGCGTCTCGGGCACCGGGTGCTGGCCGTGGTCCGTGGCAGCGCGGTCAACCAGGACGGCGCGAGCAGCGGACTCACCGCCCCCAACGGCCCGTCGCAACGCCGGGTCATCGCCGACGCCCTGGCCAATGCGCGGCTCACCGCCGACCAGGTGGACGTCGTCGAGGCGCACGGCACCGGCACCCGGCTCGGCGACCCGATCGAGGCGCAGGCGATCCTCGCCACCTACGGCCGGGACCGGGCGCAGCCGCTCTGGCTGGGCTCGGTGAAGTCGAACATCGGGCACACCCAGGCTGCCGCCGGGGCCGCCGGAGTGATCAAGATGGTGTTGGCGATGCAGCACGGCATGCTGCCCCGCACCCTGCACGTCGACCGGCCCACCCCCCACGTCGACTGGACGGCCGGCGACGTCCGGTTGCTCACCGACCCGGTCGCCTGGCCGGAGACCGGGCGACCCCGCCGGGCGGCCGTGTCCTCCTTCGGGCTCAGCGGCACCAACGCCCACGTGGTGCTGGAGCAGGCCCCACCGGTCGAGGCCGTCGAGCCGGACGACGGCACCGCACCGACGCCGGCCACCGAGCCGTCGGTGCTGCTCTGGCCACTGTCGGCCCGGTCGGCGGACGCGCTGGCCGGTCAGGCGACCCGGCTGGGCGCCTTCCTGACCGACGAGCGTCCGGTGGACGTCGGGTTCTCGCTGGGCGTCGGCCGGGCCGGGTTGGAGTTCCGGGGGGTGGCGGTCGGCCGGGAGACCGCCGAGCTGTCCGCGGGCCTGGAAGCTCTGGCCGCCGGTGGTGGCCTGTCGGGTCGCACGGTCGCCGGTCGTACGGCGGTGTTGTTCACGGGTCAGGGTGCGCAGCGGGTCGGGATGGGTCGTGAGTTGGCGGAGGCGTTCCCGGTGTTCGCTACCGCTCTGGACGAGGTGTGTGCGGCGTTCGGGCCGTTGTTGGACGGTGATCTGCGGGAGGTGATGTTCGCCGATCCGGACGGGGTTCTCGATCAGACGGGGTGGACGCAGCCGGCGTTGTTCGCGGTCGAGGTGGCCCTGTTCCGCCTGGCAGAGTCGTGGGGTCTCAAGCCGGACTTCGTGGCCGGTCACTCGATCGGTGAGTTGGCTGCCGCCCACGTGGCCGGTGTGTGGTCCCTGGAGGACGCGTGTCGGGTGGTGGCGGCCCGTGGTGGTCTGATGCAGGCGCTCCCGGCGGGTGGGGCGATGCTGGCGATCGCCGCGTCCCTCGACGAGCTGGATCTGGGCGATGTGGATGTGGCGGCGGTGAACGGTCCGTGGGCGGTGGTGGTGTCCGGTACGGAGGAGCAGATCGCGGCGCTGGAAGCGTCCCTTGAGGTGAAGACGCGTCGGTTGCGGGTGTCGCATGCGTTCCACTCGCATCTGATGGACCCGATGCTGGCCGGCTACGGGCAGGTCGTGGACGGCGTGACGGCGAGCCCGGCGGGTATCCCGTTGGTGTCGACCGCGACCGGTGACCTGGCCACGGACGACGAGTTGGGTTCGGTCGCGTACTGGCAGGGTCAGGTGCGCGGCACGGTGCGGTTCGCCGACGCGGTTGCTGCCCTGGCGGCCCGGGGGGTGACCCGGTTCGTGGAGATCGGGCCGGACAGTGTGTTGACCGCGATGGTGGCCGACTGTGTGGAGGACGCCACCGCCATCGCCCTCCAACGGCGCAGGCGCGACCAGACAGGTACGGCGCAACCGAACGACGACGGCCAGGTGCAGGCGTACGCGGCCGGGATGGCGCAGGCGTGGATCAGTGGGATCACGCTCGACTGGGCGGCCGTGAACCCGGGTGGCCGTCAGGTCGACCTGCCCACCTACGCCTTCCAGCACCGGCGGTACTGGCTCGACATGCCCCCCGGCATCGGTGACACCACCGGACTCGGCCAGCTTCCCGCCGGACACCCGATGCTCGGTGCGGTGGTCGACCTGCCCGGCAGCGGTGGCGTGGTGCTCACCGGCCGGCTCTCCCGCACCGGCCAGCCGTGGCTCGCCGACCACGCGGTGTTCGACACCGTCCTCGTCCCCGGCACCGGACTGGTCGAACTCGCCCTGCGCGCGGGCGATCAGGTCGGCTGTCCCGTGCTCGACGAGCTGACCATCAGCGCGCCGCTGGTGCTGCCGGCCGACGGCGGCCTGGCCCTGCGGGTGACCGTCGACGCCGCCGACGAGAGCGGCGCGCGTACCCTCGGCATCTGGAGCCGGGCCGACGACGCGGCCGACGACACCGACTGGACCCCGCACGCCGAAGGGGTCCTGGTCCGGCAGGCGGGGGCCGACCCGGCCGCCGCCGACCTCACCGAGTGGCCGCCCGCCGGTGCCGAAGCCGTCGACCTCGACGGCCTCTACGACCGGCTGCGCGACCACGGCTACGGCTACGGGCCGGTGTTCCAGGGGCTGCGCGCGGTGTGGCGGCGCGGCGACGGCGACGCCGCCGAGATCTGGGCCGAGGCCGCACTGCCCGAGGTGGCCACCGCCGACGCGTCCCGGTTCCTGCTGCACCCGGCGCTGCTCGACGCCGCCTTGCACGCCAACCTGGTCGACGAGGGCGCGGGCGACACCCCGCTGCCGTTCTCCTGGCGTGGCGTCACCCTGCACGCCGCACACGCCGCCGCCCTGCGCATCCGGATCTCCCCGGCCACCGGCGACAAACTGGCCGTCACCGTCGCCGACGGCCACGGCACCCCGGTCGCGACCATCGACCAGCTGGTCGTCCGCCCGGTCGCCGCCGACGCGCTCGACGCCGCCGCCCGCAGCCAGCACCGCCACCTGTACGAGGTGGACTGGCAGCCGGTCTCCGCCCCGGACGCCCACACCGACGGCTGGACCCTGCTCGACGTCGACGCGGAGCTGCCCGAGGAGGCACCCGACACCGTCGTGGTCACCCTCGACCCGCCCGGCACCCCGCCGGCCGCCGTGCACGAGGCGACCGCCCGCCTGCTGGGGCTGCTGCGCCGCTGGCTCACCCACCCGGGGTACGCGCACAGCACGCTGGCGCTGCTCACCCGCACCGCCGTCGGTGCCGGCGACACCCCGGTCGACCCCGCCGCAGCGGCCCTGTGGGGGCTGGTCCGGGCGGCCGAGGCCGAACACCCCGGCCGGTTCGTCCTGGTCGACACCGACGACGGCGGCACCGGCCACCTGGCGGCGGCACTGGCCACCGGCGAACCCGAGGTGGCGGTCCGCGACGGTCAGCTGCTGGTGCCCCGGCTGACCCGGGTGGGCACCGACGTGCCCGCCGACAGCAGCGGATGGCCCACCGACCGCACCGTCCTGATCACCGGTGGACTCGGCGGCCTGGGTAGCCTCGTCGCCCGGCACCTGGTCACCCGGCACGGCGTACGCCGGCTGCTGCTGACCGGGCGCGGCGGCGCGGCCACCCCCGGCGCGACGGAACTGGTCGCGGACCTCGCCGCCGTCGGCGCGGACGTGACCGTCGCCGCCTGCGACGTCGCCGACCGGGACGCGGTCGCCGCCCTGCTGGCCGACCACCGGGTCGGCGCGGTGGTGCACGCCGCCGGCACCGCCGAGAACGCGTTGGTCGACGCCCTCACCCCCGAGCAACTGCACCGGGTGCTGCGGCCCAAGGTGGACGCCGCGTGGCACCTGCACGACCTCACCCGCGACCACGACCTGACCGCCTTCGTGCTGTTCTCCTCGTCGGCGGGCTGGGTGGCCGGGGCCGGGCAGGGCAACTACGCCGCCGCGAACCTCTTCCTCGACGCGCTCGCCCAACGCCGCCGCGCCGACGGGCTGCCCGCCACCTCGCTGGCCTACGGCCTCTGGGCCACCGGCACCGGGATGGGCGGTCACCTCGACGACGCCGACCTGCACCGGATGCGCCGGCTCGGAATGCCCGCGATGAGCACCGACGAGGGGCTGGCGTTGTTCGACGCGGCCGTCGCCGCCGGGCGGGCCACGACCGTACCGGTGCGCCTGGACCTGGACGCGCTGCGGCGGCGCACCGACGCGCTGCCCGCCGTGCTGCGCGGCCTGGTCCGTACCCCCGCCCGGCCGACCGCGGCCGGTGCGGGTGCGGCGGTCGACGGCCCGCCGCTGGCCCAGCGCCTCGCCGGCCTCTCCGACGCCGACCGGGACACCCTGCTGCTCGACCTGGTCCGCACGCACGCCGCCGCCGTGCTGGGCTTCCCCGGCCCGGCGTCGGTGGAACCCGGCCGCGCGTTCAAGGACCTCGGCTTCGACTCCCTCGCGGCCGTGGAGTTCCGCAACGTGCTCAGCACCGTCACCGGGCTGCGGCTGCCCGCCACCCTCGTCTTCGACCACCCGGAACCCACCGCCCTGGCCCGCGCGCTCAAGGCCGACCTGGTGGTGCCCGACGCCGATCCGGCAGGTGCGGTGCTCGCCGACCTCGACCGGCTGGAGAAGGCCCTGACCGAGGTGCCCGGCACGGAACACGCCCGGCTGACCGCCCGGCTGGAGGCGGTGCTGCGCGGCTGGCAGGACCGGACCGGCCGCCCCGACGACGACACCCCGCACGACTACGAGTCCGCCACCGACGAGGAACTGTTCGACGTGCTGGAGAACGAGCTCGGCCTCTCCTGACGGCAGCCTCCGACGAACCTCCGGCGCGGGAAAGATTGGTGTGAACGATGGCGAACGACGACAAGCTCCGGACCTTCCTCAAGCGTGCTACCGCCGAACTGCAACAGGCCAACCGGCGGCTGCGTGAGGTGGAGGGCCGGGACCAGGAGCCGATCGCGATCGTCGGCATGGGCTGCCGCTACCCCGGCGGGGTCCGGTCGCCTGAGGACCTGTGGCGGCTCGTCGCCGACGGCACCGACGCCATCTCCGGCTTCCCCACCGACCGGGGCTGGGACGTCGACGGCATCTACGACCCGGAACCCGGCAAGCCCGGCAAGAGCTACACCCGGCACGGTGGTTTCCTCTACGACGCCGCCGACTTCGACCCGGGGTTCTTCGGGATGAGCCCCCGGGACGCGGTGGAGACGGACCCGCAGCAGCGGCTGCTGCTGGAGGCGTCCTGGGAGGCGTTCGAGCACGGCGGCATCGACCCGACCTCCCTCAAGGGCAGCGCCACCGGGGTGTTCGTCGGCGTCATGCACCACGACTACGTCGACAGCACCACCTCCGGCAGCCTCGTCTCCGGCCGGGTCGCCTACAACCTGGGCCTGGAGGGGCCGGCGATCACCCTCGACACCGCCTGCTCGTCCTCGTCGGTGGCGATGCACCTGGCCTGCCAGTCGCTGCGCAAGGAGGAGTGCGGGCTGGCCCTGGCCGGCGGGGTCGCCGTGATGGCCACCCCGCAGCTCTTCGTCGAGTTCAGCAGGCAACGCGCACTGTCCCCGGACGGCCGGTGCCGCTCCTTCGGTGACGGCGCGGACGGCGCGGCCTGGTCCGAGGGGGTCGGGGTGCTGGTGCTGGAGCGGCTCTCCGACGCGCAGCGCAACGGGCACCGCGTCTACGGGCTGATCCGGGGTTCGGCGGTGAACCAGGACGGCGCGAGCAACGGGTTGACCGCGCCGAACGGGCCGGCCCAACAGCGGGTGATCCGGGCGGCGCTGGCCAACGCCCGGCTCTCCGTCGCCGACGTGGACGTGGTCGAGGCGCACGGCACCGGCACCACCCTCGGTGACCCGATCGAGGCGCAGGCGGTCCTCGCCACCTACGGCCGGGACCGGGAGACGCCGCTCTTCCTCGGCTCGATCAAGTCCAACATCGGGCACGCGCAGGCCGCCGCCGGGGTCGCCAGCGTGATCAAGATGGTGATGGCGATGCGGCACGGCACGCTGCCGCGCACGCTGCACGCCGAGACGCCGTCGCGGCAGGTCGACTGGACCGCCGGGGACGTTCGACTGTTGACCGAGGCGGTCGACTGGCCGGCGGTGGACCGGCCCCGCCGGGCGGGCGTGTCGTCGTTCGGCATCAGCGGCACCAACGTGCACCTCATCGTCGAGCAGGCCCCGCCCGCCGAGGCCGGCACGCCGGGGCCGACCCCGCCTGTCGTCCTCTGGCCGGTGTCGGGGCGTTCCCCCGAGGGGATGGCCCGCCAGGCCGCCCGGATCGCCGGGTTCGCCGCCGACACCGACGAGCGTCCGGTGGACGTCGGGTTCTCGCTCGGGGCGGGTCGGGCCGGGTTGGAGTTCCGGGGGGTGGCGGTCGGCCGCGAGGCCGCCGAGCTGTCCGCCGGTCTCGACGCCCTGGCCGCCGGGGCCGGCGTGTCGGGTCGGATCACCACGGGTCGTACGGCGGTGTTGTTCACCGGTCAGGGTGCGCAGCGGGTCGGCATGGGCCGTGAGTTGGCGGATGCGTTCCCGGTGTTCGCTCAGGCGTTGGACGAGGTGTGTGCGGCGTTCGGGCCGTTGCTGGATGGTGATCTGCGGGAGGTGATGTTCGCCGACCCGGATGGGGTTCTCGATCAGACGGGGTGGACGCAGCCGGCGTTGTTCGCGGTCGAGGTGGCCCTGTTCCGCCTCGCGGAGTCGTGGGGGTTGAAGCCGGACTTCGTGGCCGGTCACTCGATCGGTGAGTTGGCCGCCGCGCATGTGGCTGGGGTGTGGTCCCTGGAGGATGCGTGCCGGGTTGTTGCCGCGCGGGGCGGCTTGATGCAGGCGCTTCCGGCGGGTGGGGCGATGTTGGCCATCGCCGCCCCGCTGGCCGAGTTGGATCTCGGCGATGTGGATGTGGCGGCGGTGAACGGTCCGCGGGCGGTGGTGGTGTCCGGTACGGAGGAGCAGATCGCGGCGCTGGAAGCGTCGCTTGAGGTGAAGACGCGTCGGTTGCGGGTGTCGCATGCGTTCCACTCGCACCTGATGGACCCGATGCTCACCGAGTACGGGCGGGTCGTGGACGGCGTGACCGCGAACCCGGCGGGTATCCCGTTGGTGTCGACCGCGACCGGCGATCTCGCCACCGACACCGAGTTGGGTAGCGCCGGCTACTGGCAGGGTCAGGTGCGGGGCACCGTCCGGTTCGCCGACGCGGTCGCTGCCCTGGCGGCCCGTGGGGTGACCCGGTTCGTGGAGATCGGGCCGGACAGCGTGCTCGCCACCATGGTCGCGGACTGCGTCGACGACGCGGTGACCGTCGCGTTGCAGCGGCGGGACCGGGAACAGGTCACCGCGTACGCCACCGGGATGGCGCAGGCGTGGACCACCGGCGTCGACCTCGACTGGACGGCCGTGCACCCGGGGGCGCGGCAGGTTGAACTGCCCAGCTACGCCTTCGCCCGTCAGCGGTACTGGCTGGCCGCCCCCACCGCCGCACCGGCCACCGTCACCGACGACTGGCGCTACCGGGTCGTGTGGCGGGCCGCCGACCTGCCCACCGGGCCGGAACTCACCGGCGACTGGTGGCTCGTCACCCCGGAGACGCTCACCGACGACCCCCGGGTCACCGCCGTGGCCGACGCGCTCGCCACCCGGGGCGCCACCGTCACCCGGCTCACCGGCACCGACCCGCTCGCCGGCCGGGGCACCCCCACCGGGATCGTGTCCCTGCTCGGCCTCGACGACACTCCGGACCCGTACGACGCCGGGCTGTCCGCCGGGGTCACCGGCACCGTACGACTGGTGCGGGCCCTCGCCGCCGCCGACGTCACCGGTCGGCTCTGGTGCCTCACCACCGGCGGCGTCGCCGTCGACCGGTACGAGGACCTGCCGCACGCCGCACAGGCCGGTCTCTGGGGCCTCGGCACCGTGCTCTCCCTGGACTACCCCGGCTGGTGGGGTGGCCTGGTCGACCTGCCCGCCGACTGGACGCCCGACACCCTCGACCGGCTCGTCGACGTGCTCGCCGACGGCGGCGAGGACCAGGTGGCCCTGCGTACCGCCGGGGTGCTGGCCCGGCGGATGGTGCGCTGGCCCGTCGCCGGCAGCCCCGAGCGGCGCTACACCCCCTCCGGCACGGTGCTGGTCACCGGCGGCACCGGCGGTATCGGCGCGCACCTCACCGAATGGCTCCTCGACCACGGGGCCGAGCGGGTGGTGCTGGCCAGCCGGCGCGGCCCCGCCGCCCCCGGGGCCGCCGACCTGGCCGCCAGGCTGCCCGGCGTGCAGGTCGTCGCCTGCGACGTGGCCGACCGGGACGCCGTCGCCACGCTGCTCGACGGGATCGGCGACGAGCTGACCGCCGTCTTCCACGCCGCCGGGGTCCTCTACGACCCGGCCCCGCTCGGCGAGACCAGCCTCGACGACTTCGCCGCCGTGTGCCGGGCCAAGGTGCTCGGCGCGACCCACCTCGACGCGCTGCTCGGTGACCGGCCGCTGGACGCGTTCGTGCTGTTCGCCTCCGGCGCGGCCGTCTGGGGCAGCGCCGGGCAGGCCGCCTACGGCACCGGCAACGCCTGGCTGGACGCGCTGGCCCACCAGCGCCGCCGCCGGGGTCGGACCGCCACCTCGGTCGCCTGGGGCACCTGGGGCGGCGGTGGCATGGTCGACGAGCAGGCCACCGAACACCTCCTGCGGCAGGGCACCCCGCCGATGGAACCGCGCCTCGCCCTCGGCACGCTCCAGCAGGTCCTCGACCACGACGAGAGCCACCTCGTGGTCACCGACATCGACTGGGCCCGGTTCACCCCGATCTACACCCTGGCCCGGCCCCGGCCGCTGCTCGCCGCGCTCCCCGAGGCCCGGCAGAGCCCGGCCGTCGCCGCCCCGGCCGCGTCCACCGACACCTCCGTGCTGGCCGGGCTGCCCGACGCCGAGCGGCTGCCGTACCTGCTGGACACGGTGCGCACCCAGGTCGCCGCCGTCCTCGGGTACGACGCGACGACCAGCGTGGACGTCCAGCGGCCGTTCCGGGAACTCGGCTTCGACTCGCTGACCGCCGTGGAGCTGCGCAACGCCCTCGGCGAGGCCGTCGGGCTGCGCCTGCCGGCCACCATGGTCTACGACCACCCGACCCCGGCCGTGCTGGCCCGCCACCTGTACGACGAACTCGTCGGCACCGCCGCCCCGACCACGGTCACGTCCGGCGTCGGCGGCTCCGACCCGGACGAGCCGATCGCCATCATCGGGATGAGCTGCCGCTACCCGGGCGGCGTCCGGTCCCCGGAGGACCTGTGGCGGCTCGTGGACAGCGGCACCGACGCGATCAGCCCGTTCCCGGTCGACCGGGGCTGGGACACCGACGCGCTCTTCGACGCCGACCCGGACCAGCCGGGCACCAGCTACGTCCGCTCCGGCGGCTTCGTCTACGAGGCGGGCGCGTTCGACGCCGAGTTCTTCGGCATCTCGCCCCGGGAGGCGATCGCCATGGACCCGCAGCAGCGGCTGATGCTGGAGGTCACCTGGGAGGCGTGCGAGCGGGCCGGGATGGACCCGGAGGCGCTGCGCGGCAGCCCCGTCGGGGTGTTCGTCGGCTCCGGCGCCCAGGACTACGGCGACCTGCTCGGTCTCGCCCCCGCCGAGTCGGAGGCGTACCTGAGCACCGGCAGTTCCGCGTCGGTGATCTCCGGCCGGGTGTCGTACGCGTTCGGGTTCGAGGGACCGTCGATGACCGTCGACACGGCGTGTTCCTCGTCGCTGGTCGCGCTGCACCTCGCCAGCCAGGCGCTACGGGCCGGGGAGTGCGCCACCGCCATCGCCGGTGGGGTGCTGGTGATGTCGAACCCCACCCCGTTCGTGGCGTTCAGCCGGCAGCGGGGGCTCGCCCCCGACGGCCGGTGCAAGTCGTTCTCCGACGCCGCCGACGGCACCGGCTGGTCCGAGGGCGTCGGGGTGCTGATGCTGGAGCGGCTCTCCGACGCGCAGCGCAACGGGCACCGCGTCTACGGGCTGATCCGGGGTTCGGCCGTCAACCAGGACGGCGCGTCGAACGGGCTGACCGCGCCGAACGGGCCGGCCCAGCAGCGGGTGATCCGGGCGGCGCTGGCCAACGCCCGGATCACCCCCGACGAGGTCGACGCCGTCGAGGCGCACGGCACCGGCACCACCCTCGGTGACCCGATCGAGGCACAGGCGCTGCTCGCCACGTACGGCCGGGACCGGGACCGGCCACTGTGGCTCGGTTCGATCAAGTCGAACATGGGTCACGCCCAGGCCGCCGCCGGCATGGCCGGTGTGATCAAGATGGTGATGGCGCTGCGGCACGGCACCCTGCCGCGCACGCTGCACGCCGAGACGCCGTCGCGGCAGGTCGACTGGGCTGCCGGCGACGTGCGGCTGCTCACCGAGCCGGTCGACTGGCCGGCCGGGGACCGCCCGCGTCGCGCGGGGGTGTCGTCGTTCGGCATCAGCGGCACCAACGCCCACGTGATCGTGGAGGAGGCCCCGCCGGTCGAGCCCGCCGCGCCCGCCGCGACCCCCGAGCCGCCGGTGGCACTCTGGCCGCTGTCCGCCCGGTCGGCGGGTGCGCTGGCCGAGCAGGCCGGCCGCCTGCGTGACTTCCTCACCGACGAGCGTCCGGTCGACGTCGGGCATTCGCTGGCCGTCGGTCGGGCGGCCCTGGACCACCGGGCGGTGGCCGTCGGTGGTACGGCGGCTGAGTTGTCCGCCGGTCTGGAGGCCCTGGTGTCCGGCACCGGCGTGTCGGGTCGGATCACCACGGGTCGTACGGCGGTGTTGTTCACGGGTCAGGGTGCGCAGCGGGTCGGGATGGGTCGTGAGTTGGCGGATGCCTTCCCGGTGTTCGCTACCGCTCTGGACGAGGTGTGTGCGGCGTTCGGGCCGTTGTTGGGTGGTGATCTGCGGGAGGTGATGTTCGCCGATCCGGACGGTGTTCTCGACCAGACGGGGTGGACGCAGCCCGCCCTGTTTGCGGTCGAGGTGGCTCTGTTCCGTCTTGCGGAGTCGTGGGGGTTGAATCCGGACTTCGTGGCCGGTCACTCCATCGGTGAGCTGGCCGCCGCGCACGTCGCCGGGGTGTGGTCGCTGGAGGACGCCTGCCGGGTCGTTGCCGCACGCGGTGGTCTGATGCAGGCGCTTCCGGCGGGTGGCGCGATGCTGGCGATCGCCGCGCCCCTCGACGAGCTGGATCTCGGCGACATCGACGTGGCGGCGGTGAACGGTCCCCGGGCGGTGGTGGTGTCCGGTACGGAGGAGCAGATCGCGGCGCTGGAAGCGTCCCTTGAGGTGAAGACCCGTCGGTTGCGGGTGTCGCATGCGTTCCACTCGCATCTGATGGACCCGATGCTCACCGAGTACGGGCAGGTCGTGGACGGCGTGACCGCGAGCCCCGCGGGTATCCCGTTGGTGTCGACCGCGACCGGCGATCTCGCCACCGACACCGAGTTGGGTAGCGCCGGCTACTGGCAGGGTCAGGTGCGGGGCACCGTCCGGTTCGCCGACGCCGTCGCCGCTCTCGCCGCGCGAGGCGTCACCCGGTTCGTCGAGATCGGGCCGGACAGTGTGCTGACCGCGATGGCCGCCGACAGCGTCGACGGGGCCGCCTGCATCCCGTTGCAGCGCCGGGACCGCGACCAGGTCACCGCCTACGCCACCGGGATGGCCCGGGCCTGGACCACCGGCGTCGACCTCGACTGGTCCGCGATCAACCCGGGTGGCCGGCCGGTCGATCTGCCCACCTACGCCTTCCAGCACCAGCGGTACTGGATCGAGCCCGAGGCCGGCAGCGGCACCGGCACCGACGCCGCCGACGGCGGGTTCTGGGACGCCGTCGACCGGGGCGACACCGACGTGCTCGCCGACGGTCTCGGCGTCGCCCCGGGCGTCGTCACCGAGGTGCTGCCCGGCCTCGCCGCCTGGCGGGCCCGGCAACGGGACGCGGCCACCGTGGACGACTGGCGGTACCGGGTGGTGTGGCGCTCCACCGAACTACCCGACGGCGGCGAACTCACCGGCACCTGGTGGCTCGTCGTACCGGCCGCGTCGACAGGCGACACCCGGGTGTCCGCCCTCGCCGCCGGACTGGCCGCCCGGGGGGCCGACGTCGTCACCGTCACCGGCACCGACCTGCCCGCCGGGGACACCCCCGCCGGGGTGGTGTCCCTGCTCGCCCTCGACGACACCCCGGACGCCACCGACGCCGGCCTGTCCGTCGGCGTCACCGACACCGTCGCGCTGATCCAGGCGCTCACCGCCACCGACTTCGCCGGCCGGGTGTGGTGCCTCACCGCCGGTGGGGTCGCCGTCGACCGGTTCGAGGAGCTGCCGCACCCCGCGCAGGGCGCGCTGTGGGGCCTCGGCACCGTGCTGTCCCTGGAGTACCCGCACTCCTGGGGTGGCCTGGTCGACCTGCCCACCGACTGGACCGACGAGCACGTCGCACGGCTCGTCGACGTCCTCGCCGCCGGCGCGGAGGACCAGGTGGCCGTCCGTACCGCCGGGGTGCTGGCCCGGCGGCTGGTCCGCTGGCCGGCCGCCGGCAGCCCCGAGCGGCACTACACCCCCACCGGCACGGTGCTGGTCACCGGCGGCACCGGCGGCATCGGCGGGCACCTGACCGAATGGCTGGTCGGTCAGGGCGCGCGGCGGGTGGTGTTGGCGAGCCGGCGTGGCCCGGCGGCACCGGGTGCGGCGGAGCTGACGGCCCGGCATCCGGGTGTCGAGGTGGTGGCGTGTGACGTGGCGGACCGGGACGCGGTGGCCGCGCTCCTGGCCGACCTCGGTGACGAGCTGACCGCCGTGTTCCACGCCGCCGGGGTGCTGCACCAGGAGAAGTCGCTGCCGGAGACCAGCGTGGCCGAGTTCGCCGAGGTGTGCCGGGCGAAGGTGCTCGGCGCGGTGCACCTCGACGAACTGCTCGCCGAGCGGTCGTTGGACGCGTTCGTGGTGTTCTCCTCCGGTGCCGCGGTGTGGGGCAGCGCCGGTCAGGCCGGGTACGCGACCGCGAACGCGTACCTCGACGCGCTGGCGCACCGGCGGCGCAGCCGGGGCGCGGTCGCCACCTCGGTCGCCTGGGGCAGCTGGGCCGGCGGCGGGATGGCCGACGGGGAGGCCACCGCGCACCTGCGCCGGCAGGGCACCCCGCCGATGGAGCCCCGGCTCGCCGTCCGGGCGCTGCGGGAAGCCCTCGACCACGACGAGAGCCACCTCGTCGTCGCCGACATCGACTGGGCCCGGTTCACCCCCATCTACACCCTGTCCCGGCCCCGGCCGCTGCTGGCCGCGCTGCCCGACGCCCAACCCGAGGCCGAGACGGCCGCCCCGGCCGCGGTGACCGCCGACCTCGCCGGCCGGCTCGCCGCCATGCCCTCACCGGACCGCCTGGGCACCGTCCTGGCACTGGTCCGCGACCAGGTCGCCGCCGTCCTCGGGTACGCCTCCGGCGCGGACGTCGACCCGGAGCGGGCGTTCAAGGAGGCCGGCTTCGACTCGCTGACCGCCGTCGAGCTGCGCAACCGGCTCGCCACCGAGACGGCGCTGCGGCTGCCCGCCACCCTGGTCTTCGACTACCCGACCCCGACCGAGCTGGCCCAGCAACTGCTCACCGAGCTGGTGCCCGCCGACGCCGGGGGCGTCACCCTGCTCGACGACCTCGACCGGCTCCAGGCCGCGCTGTCCACCCTGGACGCCGACGCGGTGGCCGCTCTCGACGAGAGCACCCGGGCCGGGGTGGGGGAGCGGTTGCGCACCATGCTCGCGGCGTGGACCGCCGGTCAACGTCCGGCCGAGGTCGCCAGCGTCACCGAGGAGCTCGACACGGCCTCCGACGACGACCTCTTCGACTTCATCGACAGCAAGTTCGGCACCTCATGATCCGTCCGCTCCGTCGGCGCCGTCCGGGAATGGGTTCCTGATGTCCAACGAACAGAAGCTTCGTGACTACCTGCGGCGGGTCACGGCCGACCTGCACGAGACCAGCGAGCGGCTCCGCGACATCGAGGAGCGCGCCGCCGAACCGATCGCCATCGTCGGCATGGGCTGCCGGTACCCAGGCGGGATCGACTCGCCCGAGGCCCTGTGGGACCTCGTCGTCGCCGGCACCGACGCCATCTCCGGCATGCCCACCGACCGGGGCTGGGACCTCGACCGGCTCTACGACCCGGACCCGGACCACCCCGGCACCAGCTACACCCGCGAGGGCGGCTTCCTCTACGACGCCGCCGACTTCGACCCCACCTTCTTCGGCATCTCGCCCCGCGAAGCCGCCGAGATGGACCCGCAGCAGCGGCTGTTCCTGGAGACGTCCTGGGAGGCGTTCGAGCGGGCCGGTATCGACCCGCTGTCGCTCAAGGGCAGCCCCACCGCCGTTTTCACCGGCGTCGTCTACCACGACTACCCGAACAGCTGGGGTGCCGGCAGCATCGTCTCCGGCCGGCTGTCCTACACCCTCGGGATGGAGGGGCCGGCGGTCACCGTCGACACCGGCTGCTCGTCGTCGCTGGTCGCCCTGCACTGGGCGTGCCAGTCGCTGCGCGCCGGGGAGTCGTCGCTCGCCGTCGCCGGTGGGGTCACCGTGATCGGCACCCCCGACGCGTTCGTCGAGTTCTCCCGGCAGCGGGCGCTGTCCTTCGACGGCCGGTGCAAGGCGTTCGCCGACACCGCCGACGGCACCGGCTGGGCCGAGGGCGCGGGCGTGCTGGTGCTGGAACGGCTCTCCGACGCCCGCCGCAACGGGCACCCGGTGCTCGCCGTCGTGCGCGGCTCCGCGATCAACCAGGACGGCGCGTCCAACGGCCTCACCGCCCCCAACGGGCCCTCCCAGCGCCGGGTCATCCGGGCCGCGCTGGCCAACGCCCGCCTCGCCGCCCAGGAGATCGACGCGGTCGAGGCGCACGGCACCGGCACCCGGCTCGGCGACCCGATCGAGGCGCAGGCGTTGTTCGCCACGTACGGTCGGGACCGGCCCGCCGACCGGCCGCTCTGGCTCGGCTCGCTGAAGTCCAACATCGGCCACTCGCAGGCCGCCGCCGGGGTCGGCGGGGTGATCAAGATGGTGCAGGCGATGCGGCACGGGCTGCTGCCCCGCACCCTGCACGTCGACGAGCCCAGCAGCGAGATCGACTGGACGCCCGGCACGGTACGGCTGCTCACCGAGCCGATGGACTGGCCGCAGACCGGCCGGGCCCGCCGCTGCGCGGTCTCCTCGTTCGGCATCAGCGGCACCAACGCGCACGTCGTGCTGGAAGAGGTGCCCCCGGCCGAGGAGGAAGCACAGCCGGCCAACCCGCCCGTGCTGCCGTGGGTGGTCTCCGGGTACACCGACCAGGCGCTGCGCGCCCAGGCCGAGCGGCTGCTGTCCCACCTGGACGCCGCGCCGGCCGAGCCCGCCGCGGTGGGCCGTACGCTGGCCGGCCGGGCCCGGCTCGCGCACCGGGCCGTGGTGCTCGGTGCGGACCTGCCGCAGTTGCGGGCCGGGCTCGTCCCGGTCGCCGCCGGTCAGCCCGCGCCGAACGCGGTCACCGGCACCGCCGACGCCGCCGGCCGGGTCGTCTTCGTCTTCCCCGGCCAGGGCGCCCAGTGGGTCGGCATGGCCGCCGCGTTGCTGGACTCCTCGCCGGTCTTCGCCGAGCAGATGGCCCGCTGCGCCACCGAGCTGCGCGCGTACGTCGACTGGGACCTGCTCGATGTGGTCCGGGGGGTGCCCGGCGCACCCTCCCTGGAGTGGGTGGACGTCGTCCAGCCCGCCCTGTGGGCGATGATGGTCTCCCTCGCCGCCACCTGGCGCAGCTACGGCGTGGAACCCGACGCGGTGGTCGGCCACTCGCAGGGTGAGATCGCCGCCGCCTGCGTGGCCGGTGGACTCTCCCTGGCCGACGGGGCGCGGGTGGTGACCCTGCGCAGCCGGGCCATCGGCGAGAAGCTGGCCGGCCGGGGCGGCATGGTCTCGGTCGGGCTGCCCGCCGACCGGGCGCAGGAACGGATCGCCCAGTGGGCGGGCGACATCTCCCTCGCCGTGGTCAACGGCGCGGGTTCGGTGGTGGTCTCCGGCACGCCGGAGGCGCTGCGCGAACTCGTCGCCGCACTCACCGAGGAGGGGGTGCGGGTCAAGCAGGTCGCCGTCGACTACGCCTCGCACTCCGCCCAGGTGGAGCTGCTGGAACACCGGCTGCTGGAGGACCTGGCCCCGATCAACCCGCGCACCGGGACGATCCGGATGCTGTCCACCGTCACCGGCGACTGGGTGGACACCGCCACCCTCGACGCCCGCTACTGGTACGACAACCTCCGCAACACGGTCCGGTTCGACCCGGCGATCCGCTCTCTCGCCGGGCAGGGCTGGACCGGGTTCGTGGAGGTCAGCCCGCACCCGGTGCTCGGCATGGGGATGCAGGAGACGCTGGAGTCGGCGGACCGTCCCACCGTCGTCACCGGCACCCTGCGCCGTGACGACGGTGGCCTGGACCGGCTGCTCACCTCCCTGGCCGAGCTGTACGTCCGGGGCATCGACGTGGACTGGGCCGCCGCCCTGCCCGGCACCAGTCGGGCGGACCTGCCCACCTACGCCTTCCAACACCAGCGCTACTGGATCGCGCCGACCACCGCCGCCCCGGCCGGCGGCGGCACCGACGCCGGGTTCTGGGACGCCGTGGAACGCGCCGACGTCGACCTGCTCGCCGACGGCCTCGGCGTGGACACCGCACTCGTCGGCGAGGTGCTGCCCGGCCTGACGTCGTGGCGGTCCCGGCAGCGCGACGTCGCCACCGTGGACGGCTGGCGCTACCGGGTGGTGTGGCGGCCTGCCGAGGTGCCCACCGGCGGGCAGCTCACCGGCGTGTGGTGGGTGGTCGCCCCGGCGGCGCTGGCCGACGACGAGCGGCTGCGTACGCTCGCCGACGGGTTGGCCGCCCGGGGTGCCGAGGTGGTCACCGTCACCGGCACCGACCACGCCGGCCGGGAGGCCCCCGCCGGGGTGCTCTCCCTGCTCGCCCTCGACGAGGGGCCCGACCCGCTGGGTGTCGGCCTGTCCGCCGGGATCACCGCCACCGTGTCGCTGGTGCACGCGCTGGCCGCGTCCGACTTCACCGGCCGGCTCTGGTGCGTCACCGCCGGTGGGGTCGGCGTGGACCGGTTCGAGCCGGTCGCCGACCCGGCCCAGGGTGCCCTGTGGGGTCTGGGCACCGTGCTCTCCCTCGACTACCCCGGCTGGTGGGGCGGCCTGGTGGACCTGCCCGCCGAGTGGACGCCGCAGACCGTCGACCGGCTGGCCGACGTGCTGACCGGCGGCGGCGAGGACCAGGTGGCGCTGCGGGCGGCCGGCACGCTGGCCCGCCGGATGGTCCGCCACCCGGTGACCGGGGCACCCGAACGGCGCTACACGCCCACCGGCACCGTCCTGGTCACCGGCGGCACCGGTGGCGTCGGCGGGCACGTCACCGAATGGCTGGTCGGCAACGGCGCCCCCCGGGTGGTGCTGGCGAGCCGGCGTGGCCCGGCGGCACCGGGCGCGGCCGAGCTGACGGCCCGGCATCCGGGTGTCGAGGTGGTGGCGTGTGACGTGGCGGACCGGGACGCGGTGGCCGCGCTCCTGGCCGACCTCGGTGACGAGCTGACCGCCGTGTTCCACGCCGCCGGGGCGCTGCACCCCGAGGTGCCGTTGGGGCAGACCGGCCTCGACGACTTCGCCGACGTGTGCCGGGCGAAGGTGCTCGGCGCGGTGCACCTCGACGAACTGCTCGCCGACCGGTCGTTGGACGCGTTCGTGGTGTTCTCCTCCGGTGCCGCGGTGTGGGGCAGCGCCGGTCAGGCCGGGTACGCGACCGCGAACGCGTACCTCGACGCGCTGGCGCACCGGCGGCGCAGCCGGGGCGCGGTCGCCACCTCGGTCGCCTGGGGCAGCTGGGGCGGCGGCGGTGGGATGGCCGGCGGCGAGGTCGGCGCGCACCTCGACCGGCTCGGCGTCGGCGTGATGGACCCCCGGCTCGCCGTCGACGCCCTCGGGCAGGCCCTCGACCACGACGAGAGCCACCTCGTCGTCGCCGACATCGACTGGGCCCGGTTCGCCCCCATCTACACCCTGTCCCGGCCCCGGCCGCTGCTGGCCGAACTGCCCGACGCCGCACCGGAGGCCGCCGAGGCCACCGACGCGGGGTCGTCGTCGGCGCTCGCCGACCGGCTCGGCACGCTGCCCGAGGCCGAACAGCGCGCCCTGCTGCTGGAGACCGTCCGCACCAACGTGGCCGCCGTGCTCGGCTACGGCGACGCCGAACTGGTCGAGCCGCAACGCGCGTTCAAGGAACTCGGCATGGACTCGGTGACCGCCGTCGAGCTGCGCAACCGGCTCAGCGCCGCCACCGGCGTACGGCTCTCCGCCACCCTGGTGTTCGACCACCCCAACCCGACCGCCCTGGCCGACCAGCTCCGGGCCGAACTCGGCTACACCGGCGACACCGCCGGCGGCCTGCTCGCCGAGCTGGACCGGCTGGAGGTCACCGTGGCCGGCCTGACGCCGGAGGAGATCGAACGCAACCGGGTCACCGCCCGGCTCCAGTCGCTGCTGGCGAAGCTCAACGAGACGCTCAGCACCACCACCGGCACCACCCTCGTCGACCGGCTCGAAACGGCCTCCGCCGACGACGTGTTCGACCTGATCGACAAGGAACTCGGCATGACCTGAGCCGCCACCGCGCTCCCGGAGCAACGTGTCCCGCTGGCAACGAGTTTGGTGAGGTTCGGATGGCGAACGAAGAGAAGCTCCTCGAGTACCTGAAGCGGGTCACCGCCGATCTGCACCGCACCCGGGAGCGGCTGCGCGAGGTCGAGTCGCAGGAGCAGGACCCGATCGCGATCGTCGGCATGGCCTGCCGCTACCCGGGCGGGGTCAACTCGCCCGAGGACCTGTGGCGGCTGGTCGCCGACGGTGTCGACGCCATCGGCGAGTTCCCCACCGACCGGGGCTGGGACACCGCCGCCCTCTACGACGCCGACCCGGACGCCGCCGGCAGCAGCTACGTCCGACAGGGCGGGTTCGTCCACGACGCCGACGAGTTCGACGCCGAGTTCTTCGGCATCTCGCCCCGCGAGGCGCTGGCGATGGACCCGCAGCAGCGGCTGGTGCTGGAGGCGAGCTGGGAGGCGTGCGAGCGGGCCGGCATCAACCCCGACACGTTGCGCGGCGGCCCGGTCGGCGTCTTCGTCGGCTGTGGCGGCCAGGACTACTGGGACCGGCTCACCGTGCTGCCCGAGCCGGTCGAGGCGTACATGAGCACCGGCAGCTCCGGGGCGGTGGTCTCCGGTCGGGTCGCGTACAGCCTCGGGTTGGAGGGGCCGGCCGTCACCGTCAACACCGCCTGCTCGTCGTCGCTGGTCGCGCTGCACCTGGCCGCGCACGCGCTGCGGCAACGCGAGTGCGGGATGGCCCTGGCCGGTGGCGTCACCGTGATGTCGACGCCCGGCGCGTTCGTCGCGTTCAGCCGGCAGCGGGGGCTCGCCTCCGACGGTCGCTGCAAGCCGTTCTCCGAGGACGCCGACGGCACCGGCTGGGGTGAGGGCGTCGGCATGCTGCTGCTGGAACGGCTCTCCGACGCCCAGCGCAACGGCCACCGGGTGCTCGCCGTCATCCGGGGCTCGGCGATCAACCAGGACGGCGCGTCCAACGGGCTCACCGCCCCCAACGGGGTGGCCCAGCAGCGGGTCATCCTCCAGGCGCTCGCCAACGCCGGACTCACCTCCACCGACGTCGACCTGATCGAGGCGCACGGAACCGGCACCACCCTCGGCGACCCGATCGAGGCGGAGGCGCTGATCGCCACGTACGGGCACGACCGGCCGGCGGACCGGCCGCTCTGGCTCGGCTCGGTCAAGTCCAACATCGGCCACGCCCAGGCCGCCGCCGCCGTCAGCGGTGTGATCAAGATGGTGATGGCGCTGCGGCACGGCGTGCTGCCCAAGAGCCTGCACGTGGGTGAGCCGTCGACCCACGTCGACTGGTCCGCCGGCACGGTGCAGCTGCTGACCGAGGCGCGGCAGTGGCCCGACCACGGCCAGCCGCGCCGGGGCGGGGTGTCGTCGTTCGGGGTGAGCGGCACCAACGGGCACGTGATCCTGGAGCAGGCCCCACCGGTGGAGGCCGTCGAGCCGGCCGGGACGGCCGAGCCGCCGGTGGTGCTCTGGCCGCTGTCCGGCCGGTCGGCGGCGGCGCTCGCCGGTCAGGCCGCCCGGCTGCGGGAGTTCGTCACCGACGAACGTCCGGTCGACGTCGGGTTCTCGCTGGGCACCACCCGGGCCGCCGGCGCGTACCGGGGTGTGGTGCTCGGTGACGACGTGGCCGGCCTGGAGGCCCTGGCCGCCGGTGGTGGCCTGTCGGGTCGGGCCGTCGCCGGTCGTACGGCAGTGTTGTTCACGGGTCAGGGTGCGCAGCGGGTCGGCATGGGTCGTGAGTTGGCGGAAGCGTTCCCGGTGTTCGCTACCGCTCTGGACGAGGTGTGTGCGGCGTTCGGGCCGCTGCTGGACGGTGATCTGCGGGAGGTGATGTTCGCCGACCCGGACGGTGTTCTCGACCAGACGGGGTGGACGCAGCCGGCGTTGTTCGCGGTCGAGGTGGCCCTGTTCCGCCTGGCCGAATCCTGGGGGTTGAAGCCGGACTTCGTGGCCGGGCACTCGATCGGTGAGTTGGCCGCCGCGCACGTCGCTGGTGTGTGGTCCCTGGAGGACGCCTGCCGGGTGGTGGCGGCCCGTGGGGGTCTGATGCAGGCGCTTCCGGCGGGTGGCGCGATGCTGGCCATCGCCGCCCCGCTGGCCGAGCTGGATCTCGGCGATGTGGACGTGGCGGCGGTGAACGGTCCCCGGGCGGTGGTGGTGTCCGGTACGGAGGAGCAGATCGCGGCGCTGGAAGCGTCCCTTGAGGTGAAGACGCGTCGGTTGCGGGTGTCGCACGCGTTCCACTCGCACCTGATGGACCCGATGCTCACCGAGTACGGGCAGGTCGTGGACGCTGTGACCGCGAATCCGGCGGGCATCCCGCTCGTGTCGACCGCGACCGGTGACCTGGCCGGCGACGACGAACTCGGTTCGGTCGAATACTGGCAGGGTCAGGTGCGCGGCACCGTCCGGTTCGCCGACGCGGTCGCCGCTCTCGCCGCCCGGGGTGTGACCCGGTTCGTCGAGATCGGGCCGGACAGTGTGCTGACCGCGATGGTGGGCGACTGTGTGGAGGACGCCACCGCCATCGCCCTCCAGCGGCGCAAGCGCGAGCAGGTAGAGGCGTACGCCACCGGGATGGCGCAGGCGTGGATCAGCGGCGTCGACCTCGACTGGGCGGCCGTCAACCCCGGCGGCCGGACCGTCGACCTGCCCACCTACGCCTTCCAGCACCAGCGGTTCTGGCTGGACGCCACGGCCGACCCCGGTGACGCCACCGCGATGGGCCTGGACTCCGCCGACCATCCGCTGCTCGGCGCGGCCGTCACCCTCGCCAACGCCGACGGGGCCGTCCTCACCGGCCGGCTCTCCCTCGACCGGCACCCGTGGCTCGCCGACCACGCCGTCGACGGCGCGGTGGTCTTCCCCGGCACCGGCTACGTCGACCTCGCCCTGCACGCCGGTGCGCAGGTCGGCGTCGAGACCGTCGACGAGTTGACCATCGAGGCCCCGCTGGTCCTGCCCGAACACGGTGGCGTCCAGCTCCAGGTCGTGGTCGGCCCCGCCGGCACCGACCACACCCGCACCCTCCAGGTGTACGCCCGCAGCGCCGACACCGACGCCCCGTGGACCCGGCACGCCAGCGGGGTGCTCGCCCCCGGTTCGCGTACCACCGGGACCGCGCTCACGCAGTGGCCGCCGGCCGACGCCGAAGCGGTGCCCATCGACGACCTCTACCAGCACCTGGCGACCGGCGGCCTCGTCTACGGCCCGGTGTTCCGGGGCCTGCGCCGGGTCTGGCGGCGCGGCGACGAGTTCTACGCCGAGGTCACCCTGCCGGAGGGGGTGGACGCCGACGGGTTCGGCCTGCACCCCGCCGTGCTCGACGCCGGCCTGCACGCCCTCGGCCTCGCCGAGGGCGACACCTTCCGGGGACTGCCGTTCGCCTGGACCGGCCTCAGCCTGCACGCCACCGGCGCGGCGAGCGTCCGGGTCCGGCTCACCCCGGTCGGCTCCGGGGTACGGGTGGCGGTCGCCGACGCGGTCGGCGCACCCGTCGCCACCGTCGACTCGCTGGTGCTGCGTCCCGTCCAGGTGACCCGCCCCGGCGGGGTCGCCGACGCGCTGTTCGACCTGACCTGGCCGGAGATCGGCACCCCCACCAGCACGGTCGTCCCGTCCTGGGCCCACCATCCGGCCACCGGCACTGGGCCGGCCACCCCCGAGGTGGACCTGCTGGTGCTGACCGCCGGCAGCGCCGGGGACGTCACCGGCCCGGAAGCGGTGCACGACGAGGTGAACCGGGTCCTCGGCCTGGTGCAGGAGTGGCTGGCCGGCCCCGACACCCACCGGCTCGTGGTGCTCACCCGGCGCGCCGTCGGCGGCGACGGGACCGACCTGACCGGGGCGGCCGTCTGGGGCCTGCTCCGCTCGGCGCAGGCCGAGAACCCCGACCGGCTGCTGCTGGTCGACACCGACCCGGACGCCGACGTGGCCGCGTCGCTCGCGCTGGCCCTGGCCACCGGCGAGCCGCAGGTACGGGTCCGCGACGGCGTGGTCTCGGTGCCCCGGCTCACCCGTCAGCTCGTCGAACCGGCCACCCCGGACACCCCGCTGTTCGGTACCGGCACGGTGCTGGTCACCGGCGCGACCGGTGCCCTCGGCACGGCGGTGGCCCGGCACCTGGTGACCACGCACGGGGTCACCCGGCTGCTGCTGGTGTCCCGCCGGGGCCCCGCCGCGCAGGGGGCCGACGACCTGGTCGCCGAGCTGACCGCGGCCGGCGCGCAGGTCGAGCTGGTCGCCGCCGACGTGGCCGACCGGGACCAGGTGACGGCCCTCCTCGACGCCCGCACCGACCTGTCGGCGGTGGTGCACACCGCAGGCGTGCTCGACGACGGCGTGGTGTCGTCGCTGTCCACCGCCCGGCTGTCGGCGGTGCTGCGGCCCAAGGTGGACGCCGCATGGCTGCTCGACGAGGCGACCCGGGGTCGGGAGCTGTCGGCGTTCGTGCTGTTCTCGTCGCTGTCCGGGGTGCTGGGTGCGCCGGGGCAGGGCAACTACGCGGCGGCGAACGCGTTCCTCGACGCGTTGGCGGTGTCGCGTCGGGCCGCCGGGTTGCCGGCGGTGTCGTTGGCGTGGGGCCTGTGGGGCGAGGGTTCGGCGATGACCGACCGGCTTGGCGACGCCGACCGGGAGCGGATGTCCCGGGGTGGGGTGCTGCCGCTGGCCACCGCCGACGGGTTGGCCCTGCTCGACGCCGCCGTGGCCAACCCGTACCCGACCGCGGTGCCGGCCCGGCTCGACCTGGCCGCCCTGCGTACCCTCGGCGAGGACCTGCCGTTGCCGTTCCACGGCCTGGTCCGCCCGGCCCGGCGGACGGCCGCCCGCGCCGCCGCCGGCGTCACCACCGGATGGGCGGCGGACCTCGCCGCGCTGTCCACCGAGGAACGCGAACGCGCCGCGACCGCCCTGGTCCTCAGCCAGGTGGCGGCGGTGCTCGGGCACGCCTCCGCCGAACGGATCGACGCCGGCCGGGCGTTCCAGGAGCTGGGCTTCGACTCGCTCACCGCCGTCGAGCTGCGCAACGGGCTCTCCGCCGCCACCGGTCTGCGGCTGCCCGCCACCCTGATCTTCGACTACCCGTCGCCGCGTGACCTGGCCCGGCACCTGCTCAGCGAGATCGCCGGCCCGGACGGCGTCGACGCCGTCCGGAAGGTCGCCACGGCCGTCGCCGAGGACGAGCCGCTGGCGATCGTCGGGATGGCCTGCCGCTACCCCGGCGGCGTCACCTCGCCCGAGGACCTGTGGCGGCTGATCGCCGACGGCGCGGACGCCATCGACGGTTTCCCGACGGACCGGGGCTGGGACCTGGCCCGGCTGTACGACCCGACCAGCACCCGCCCCGACACCACGTACGTGGACAGGGGCGGTTTCCTCACCGACGCCGCCGAGTTCGACCCGGTCTTCTTCGGCATCTCCCCCCGCGAAGCGGTGATCATGGACCCGCAGCAGCGGTTGCTGCTGGAGGTGTCGTGGGAGGCGTTCGAGCGGGCCGGCATCGACCCGGGCACCCTGCGCGGCTCGTCCACCGGCGTGTTCGCCGGGGTCATGTACCACGACTACGTCTCCGGGCACAGCGCCGGCAGCGTCGTCACCGGCCGGGTGGCGTACACGCTCGGGCTGGAGGGGCCGGCGGTGTCGGTCGACACGGCGTGTTCGTCGTCGTTGGTGGCGATGCACCTGGCGGGTCAGGCGTTGCGGTCGGGTGAGTGTGATCTGGCGTTGGCCGGTGGGGTGACGGTGATGGCGACGCCTGAGACGTTCGTGGAGTTCTCGCGGCAGCGGGGGTTGGCGCCTGATGGTCGGTGCAAGCCGTTCGCGGCGGCGGCCGACGGGACGGGCTGGTCCGAGGGCGTCGGCGTGCTGGTGTTGGAGCGGTTGTCCGACGCGGTGCGCAACGGGCACCGGGTGCTGGGCGTGGTTCGCGGTTCGGCGGTGAACCAGGACGGCGCGTCGAACGGGCTGACCGCCCCGAACGGTCCCTCCCAGCAGCGGGTGATCCGGCAGGCCCTGGCCAACGCCGGGGTGTCGGCGGCCGAGGTGGACGTGGTGGAGGCGCACGGCACGGGCACCACGTTGGGTGATCCGATCGAGGCGCAGGCGATCCTGGCGACGTACGGTCGGGACCGGGAGCAGCCGTTGTGGTTGGGTTCGGTGAAGTCGAACCTGGGTCACACGCAGGCGGCGGCCGGTGTCGCCGGGGTGATGAAGATGGTGTTGGCGATGCGGCACGGGGTGGTTCCCCGCACGTTGCACGTGGACGCGCCGAGCCCGCACGTGGACTGGTCGTCCGGCGAGGTGCGGCTCGCCACCGACGAGGTGCGGTGGCCGGCGGTGGACCGGCCGCGTCGGGCGGCGGTGTCGTCGTTCGGCATCAGCGGCACCAACGCCCACGTCATCGTCGAGGAGTACCCGCAGCCGGTCGTGGCACCCGAGCCGACGCCGGCACCGGCCGTGGTGCTCTGGCCGTTGGCCAGCCGCTCCACCGCCGGCCTCACCGCCCAGGCCGGCCGCCTGCGTGACTTCCTCACCGACGAGCGTCCGGTCGACGTCGGGCATTCGCTGGCCGTCGGTCGGGCGGCCCTGGACCACCGGGCGGTGGCCGTCGGTGGTACGGCGGCTGAGTTGGCCGCCGGTCTGGAGGCCCTGGCCACGGGCACCGGCCTGTCGGGCCGGACCGTCGCCGGTCGTACGGCGGTGTTGTTCACGGGTCAGGGTGCGCAGCGGGTCGGGATGGGTCGTGAGTTGGCGGAGGCGTTCCCGGTGTTCGCGCAGTCGTTGGACGAGGTGTGTGCGGCGTTCGGGCCGCTGTTGGATGGTGATCTGCGGGAGGTGATGTTCGCCGACCCGGATGGGGTTCTCGATCAGACGGGGTGGACGCAGCCGGCGTTGTTCGCGGTCGAGGTGGCCCTGTTCCGCCTGGCGGAGTCGTGGGGTCTCAAGCCCGACTTCGTGGCCGGTCACTCGATCGGTGAGTTGGCCGCCGCGCATGTGGCTGGTGTCTGGTCGCTGGAGGACGCCTGCCGGGTTGTTGCCGCGCGTGGGGGTCTGATGCAGGCTCTTCCGGCGGGTGGCGCGATGCTGGCGATCGCCGCGCCGCTGGCCGAGTTGGATCTCGGCGATGTGGACGTGGCGGCGGTGAACGGTCCCCGGGCGGTGGTGGTGTCCGGTACCGAGGAGCAGATCGCGGCGCTGGAGTCCCGTCTTGAGGTGAAGACGCGTCGGTTGCGGGTGTCGCACGCGTTCCACTCGCACCTGATGGACCCGATGCTGGCCGGCTACGGGCTGGTCGTCGACGGGGTCACCGCTAACCCGGCGGGCATCCCGCTGGTGTCGACCGCCACCGGTGACCTGGCCGGCGACGACGAACTCGGTTCGGTCGAATACTGGCAGGGCCAGGTGCGCGGCACGGTCCGGTTCGCCGACACCGTCGCCGCTCTGGCGGCCCGGGGCGTGACCCGGTTCGTCGAGATCGGGCCGGACAGTGTGCTCACCGCCATGGTCGCGGACTGCGTCGACGACGCGGTGACCGTCGCGTTGCAGCGCCGGGACCGGGAACAGGTCGCCGCGTACGCCACCGGGATGGCGCAGGCGTGGATCAGCGGCGTCGACCTCGACTGGGCGGCCGTCAACCCCGGCGGCCGGACCGTCGACCTGCCCACCTACGCCTTCCAGCACCAGCACTACTGGATGCAGGACACCGGGGCGGACCGCGACGTCACCGCCGCCGGGCTGCTCGACGCCGGGCACCCGCTGCTGTCGGCCGTCACCACCCTGCCCGACACCGACGGGCTGATCGCCACCGGGCTGCTGTCCCGGCGTACCCACCCGTGGCTGGCCGAGCACGCGTTGGGCGACACGATCGTGCTGCCCGGCACCGGACTCGTCGAACTCGCCCTCCGGGCCGGGGACCAGGTCGGCTGCGGCCGGCTGGCCGAACTCACCCTCCAGGCCCCATTGGTCGTCCCCGACGACGACGGCGTACAGGTGCAGGTGGCCGTCGGCGCACCCGGCGAGGACGGCGGCCGGCCGGTCACCGTCTACTCCCGGCACCGGGACGCGCCGTGGACCCGGCACGCCACCGGCCTGCTCACCCCGCCCCCGGTCGACCCGCCGGTCGACCCGGCGACCGCCTGGCCGCCGGTCGCCGCCACCCCCGTCGACGTCGACGGGATCTACGAGCGGATGGCCGACGCCGGACTGGTCTACGGCCCGGTCTTCCAGGGCCTGCGGACCGCCTGGCGGCACGGCGACGAGGTGTACGCCGAGATCGCGCTCCCCGGCGACGTGCTCGACGCCGACCGGTTCCACCTGCACCCGGCCCTGTTCGACGCGGCCCTGCACGCCATCGGGCTGAGCCGGGGCGAGGGGAGACCCGCCGTCCCGTTCTCCTGGACCGGGGTCACCGTCCACGCCACAGGTGCGGGCGCACTACGGGTCACCGTCACCCCGGCCGGCCCCGACGAGGTCGCCCTCACCCTCACCGACCAGACCGGCGCACCCGTCGCCCGGGTCGACTCGCTGGTGTTGCGGGAGATCGACGCGGGTCAGCTCGCCGCCGCCCGTACCGGTCGGCAGGAGCACCTCTACCGGGTCGACTGGACCCCGGTGCCGCTGACCGCCACCCCGGCCACCGGCCGCTGGGCGCTGGTCGGCGTCGACGAGTTCAAGGTGGCCGCCGCGCTCGACACCGTCGGTCTGCTCACCGAGACCCACCCCGACCTGCCCTCCCTCACCGCCGCCCTGGACGCGGGCGGGGCCGCACCGGACGTGGTGCTGGTCGCCAGCGTGCAGCCCGACTCCCGGGATCTCGCGGTCGGTGCCCGGCACACCACCGGGCAGCTGCTCACCCTGCTCCAGGGTTGGCTCGCCGACGAGCGGTTGGCGTCGTCCCGACTGCTGGTGCTCACCCACGGCGCGCAGGGTGACCGGGTCACCGAACCGGCCGCGGCGGCGGCCTGGGGTCTGGCCCGGTCCGCACAGTCGGAGAACCCGGGTCGGATCGTCCTGGTGGACCTCGACGACCACGACGGGTCGGCCCAGGCGCTCCCGGCGGTGCTGGCCGGCGGCGAACCGCAACTCGTCGTCCGCGAGGGCGTCGCCCACGCCGCCCGGCTGACCGCCGCGACGGCACCCGACGGCACCCCCGGCAGCGGCTTCACCGACGGCGGCACCGTCCTCGTCACCGGGGCCGGCGGCACCCTCGGCCGGCTCGTCGCCCGCCACCTGGTCGACGCGTACGGGGTACGGCACCTGCTGCTGGCCAGCCGGCGCGGGCCGGACGCGGACGGGATGGCCGCGCTGCGCGACGACCTCACCGCCCGCGGGGCGCAGGTCACCGTGGCCGCCTGCGACCTGGCCGACCGGGAGGCGGTCGCCGCGCTGCTCGCCGGGGTGCCCGCCGAGCATCCGCTGACCGGGGTGGTGCACGCCGCCGGGGTGCTCGACGACGGGATCATCCCGTCGCTGACCCGGGAGCGCCTCGACGCGGTACTGCGTCCCAAGGTCGACGCCGCCACCCACCTGCACGAGTTGAC
Organism: Micromonospora wenchangensis; assembly: GCF_002210435.1. Lineage (GTDB taxonomy): Bacteria > Actinomycetota > Actinomycetes > Mycobacteriales > Micromonosporaceae > Micromonospora > Micromonospora wenchangensis. Next base: position 50,179 of record NZ_MZMV01000003.1, on the reverse strand, counting down.
CCGCGACGCGGACCTCACCGCGTTCGTGTTGTTCTCCTCGGCGGCCGGCGTGCTCGGCGGCCCGGGGCAGGGCAACTACGCGGCGGCGAACGCCTTCCTCGACGCGCTGGCGAGCGCGCGACGGGTGGCCGGGCTGCCCGCCCAGTCCCTGGCCTGGGGGCCGTGGGCCGGCGGCGGGATGGCCGACGACCTCGGTGGCACCGACCGGGCCCGGATGTCCCGGGGCGGGGTGTTGCCGATGTCCGCCGGGGAGGGGCTGGCGCTGCTGGACGCCGCGCTGGCCCGCACCGAGGCGGTGCTCGTCCCGCTCAAGGCCGACCTGGGCACCCCGGCGGGCGGCGAGGTGCCGCCGATCCTGCGGGCCCTGGTCACCCCGACCAGGCGGGCCGCGTCGGGGACGAACCGGCCCGACCCGGCGGCGCTGCGGCGTACGCTCGGCGGGCTCGACGCCGACGGGCAGCAGGCGCTGCTGGCCGACCTGGTGCGTGCGCGCGCCGCGACGGTGCTCGGCCACGGCGACGCCGACGACCTCGACCCGGCGCTGCGCTTCGTCGAGCTGGGCTTCGATTCGCTCACCGCGATGGAGCTGCGTACCACCCTCAACGAGGCGACCGGCCTGCGGCTGGCCACCGGGGTGGTCTTCGACCACGGCAGCGTCGACGAACTGGCCGCGCTGCTGCGCACCGAACTGGCCGCGCCGCCGGCCGAGGACCGGGCCGGTACGCCCGACGCCGCCGCCGACTCGATGAGCGCGCTGTTCGGCACCGCCGTCCGGGGCGGTCGGGTACAGCAGGGCCTGGCGTTGCTGCACGCGGTGGCCGACATCCGGCCCAGCTTCGACGGGCCGGCCGACCTGCCGCAGATCCCCGCCCCCCGGCGGCTCGCCCGCGGCGACCAGGGACCGGCGATCGTCTGCTTCCCGTCGCCGATGGCCCTCGGCGGCGACCAGCAGTACGCCCGGTTCACCGCCGAGTTCGGCGGCACCCGGGACGTGTGGACCCTGCCGGTGCCCGGCTTCGGCCGCGACGACAGCCTGCCCGCCTCCGCCGACGCGGCGGTGCGGGTGTTCGCCGAGATGGTCCGCCCGATCGCCGAGCAGGGGCCGTACGTCATCGTCGGCTACTCCTCCGGCGGCCTGTTCGCCCACGCCACCGCCGGTCTGCTGGCCCGGCAGGGGCACGGCCCGACCGGGGTGGTGCTGCTGGACACCTACCTGACCACCGGCAGCACCACGGCGACGTTCTTCACCCACATGCTCGAATCGCTGCTGGACAAGGAGGCCACGTTCGGCGAGTTCAGCAGCGCCCGACTCTCGGCGATGGGCCGCTACATCCGGTTGCTGGAGAGCTGCCCGGTGGAGGCGATCGACGCGCCGGTGCTCTTCGTCCGGCCGCAGGAGTCCATCGTGGCCGGCGGGGACGACGACGGGTGGCGGGCCACCTGGGAGACCCCGCACACGCTCCGGGAGGTGCCCGGCGACCACTTCACCATGATGGAGGGTCAGGCCGGCACGACCGCCGGGGTGGTACGGGACTGGATCGCGCAGTGACGACAGCTGGAGTGGACGACATGACACTGGCACCGACCGCCAAGGGCACCGTCGAGTTCGGCGACCACCGGACGTGGTACCGGGTGACGGGGGAGCTGCCCGGCGACCGGCCGCCACTGGTGGTGCTGCACGGCGGCCCCGGCAGCACCCACGACTACCTGCTCAACCTGGCCGAGCTGAGCCGTACCGGCCGGCCGGTGGTGCACTACGACCAGCTCGGCAACGGCGGCTCCACCCACCTGCGGGGTCGGGGCGCCGACTTCTGGACGGTGGAGCTGTTCCTCGACGAACTGGACAACCTGCTGCGTCAGCTCGGCATCGCCGACGGGTACGTGCTGCTGGGGCAGTCCTGGGGCGGGGTGCTGGCGGCGGCCCACGCGGTGCGTCGTCCGGCCGGGCTGCGTGGCCTGGTCGTCGCCAACGCGCCGGCGTCGTACCCGCTGTGGCTGCCGGAGCTGGACGTGCTGCGGGCCGCGCTGCCCCCCGGGGTGGACGCGACGCTGCGCCGGCACGAGGCCGCGGGCACCACCGGCAGCCCGGCGTACACGGCCGCGATGATGGTCTTCTACCAGCGGCACGTGTGCCGGTGTAAGCCGTTGCCGCCGGAGCTGATGGCCTCCTTCATGGAGATCAACGGTGATCCGACCGTCTACCACGCGATGAACGGGCCGAGCGAGTTCCACATCATCGGCACGCTGCGCGACTATTCGCTGGTCGACCAGCTGCCGCAGATCGACACCCCGACCCTGGTGATCACCGGCGAGTACGACGAGGTCACCCCGGCGGCCGCCCGCCCCTACCACGATCTCGTGCCCGGCGCCCGTTGGGAGATCATCGAGGGGGCCAGCCACCTGCCCCACCTGGAGACCCCGGAGCGGTTCACCGAGATCCTCACCCAGTTCCTCGACAAGCTCTGAACCCGACCGCCCCGGACGGCCCGCTCAGGCGGGGCGGGCCGCCGGGGCGGGGTGCCGGGCGTCGTAGGCCGCCCGGTGGGCGTGCACGTCGTCCAGGTGCGTCTCGGCCCAGCTCTTGAGGGCCCGCATCGTCTCGTGCAGGGAGAAGCCGAGGTCGGTCAGCTCGTAGGTGACCGTGACCGGCACGGTCGCCGTCGCGGTACGGCTGACCAGACCGTCGCGTTCCAGGGTGCGCAGGGTCTGGGTGAGCATCTTCTGGCTGACCCCGGCGAGCAGGCGGGACAGCTCCGAGTAGCGCATCGGCCGGGGGGTGCCGGCGCAGTCCGCGCCGAACGGGTGCGAGCCGTCGGTGCGCAGCGCGGCCAGCACCAGCGCGACCCACTTGTCGGAGATCCGGGCGAGCAGCTCGCGACTGGGACACTGCGCCACGAACGCGTCGTACGCCGCCGCCGTCTCCGCCCGGCGCTCGGCCGCCGTCCTCGTCGTCATCGCCGTTCCTCCCGCGGTCGGTGCGCTACGCACTTTCGGGTGCCTACTTCCCTGCAGAAAGCTACCTCACCGATAGTGGTCCGGTACCACTCCGTTCACCACGAAAGGCCGAGGTAAGTCACATGCCCACCCGCTCTCTGCCCGGCGGCACCTGGACGCTGGGCGACCTGACCGTCACCCGGTTCGGCTACGGCGCGATGCAACTCGCCGGCCCCGGGGTGATGGGACCGCCCGCCGACCCGGACGCCGCGCTGGCCGTCCTCCGCGAGGTCGTCGCCCTCGGCATCACGCACATCGACACCAGCGACGCCTACGGGCCGCACGTCACCAACCGACTGATCCGCGAGGCCCTGCACCCGTACCCCGAAGGGCTGCACCTGGTGACCAAGGTCGGCGCGACCCGGGACCGACAGGGCGGCTGGCCCACGGCGCGGGAGCCGGAGCAGCTGCGCCGGGCCGTCGAGGAGAACCTGGAGAACCTCGGCGTCGAGGCCCTGGACCTGGTCAACCTCCGGCTCGGTGACGCCACGGGGCCCCGGGCCGGCTCCCTCGCCGAGCCGTTCGAGGCGCTCGTCGCACTCCAGCGCAAGGGCCTGGTCCGGCACCTGGGGGTGAGCAACGTGACGCCGGAGCAGGTCGCCGAGGCGCAGTCGATCGCCCCGGTCGTGTGCGTGCAGAACCTCTACAACCTGGCGAACCGGCAGGACGACCCGCTGATCGACAGGCTCGCCGGGCAGGGGGTGGCCTACGTGCCGTACTTCCCGCTGGGCGGGTTCAGCCCGTTGCAGTCCGCCGCGCTGTCGGCCGTGGCCGCCCGCCGGGACGCCACCCCGACGGCCGTCGCCCTGGCCTGGCTGTTGCAGCGCTCACCCAACATCCTGCTCATCCCCGGCACCTCGTCGGTGGCACACCTGCGGGAGAACGTCGCCGGGGCGGGGCTGACGCTCACCGCCGACGACCTCGCCGCGCTGGACGCGATCGGAGGCTGACCGGCGGACCACGAAAGTGCCCGTGACCGCATCCGGTCACGGGCACTTTCGGAACGGGTGCCGCTCACACGGGAGCGGGCACGCCACGCATGTCGGTCAGCACGCTCCACAACGTCTGCGGGGTGGCGAACGTCTCCATCGACATCGCCTCGTCGACGAAGCGCACGTCGTACTCGCTCTCCAGGGTGGCCAGCAGTTCGACCATGGCGAGGGAGTCCAGGCCGGAGTCGCGCAGGCTGGTGCCGGCCAGCAGCGTCTCCTCGGGGTCGAGGAAGGGCAGGTGCTGGCGCAGGATGGCCTCGAACCGTTGATCCCACATGTCCGCGATTCCTTCCGGTGCAGGGTGAGAAAACGCTAACAACGCCCCACGGGCAGTGACGACCCGACAATTTCCCGGCCGCCGCCCGGCCCGGGTAAGGGGTCGTTAGGGGGGTCGATGCGGGTGGGGGCCGGCGGGGCCGCCGATACGCTCCGGCCATGAGTCGAGAGAACTTCGCGCGCACGCACGCCTCCGTGGAGACGCTGCACGAGTTCCTGTTGGCGGGCGCCCGGCTGACGCCCGACAAGCCGGCCGTCATCCAGGCCGTCGGCGGCGAGGTCGGCTCCATCTCGTACCGTCAGCTCGCCCAGCGGGTGGACGGCTACGCCGCCGCCCTCGACGAGCTCGGCCTGGACATCGGCGACCGGGTGATCCTGGAGTCGGACACCTCCCCGACCGCCATCGCGGTCTTCCTGGCCTGCTCGTCGCTGGGCCTGACCTTCATCCCGGTCAGCCCGGAGACCCCGGCCCAGCGGCTCGCGCTGATCGCCGAGAGCACCGCCGCCGCGCTGCACCTGCAACCCGTCGACGGCCGCCGCGAGGGCGTGCCCGCGCCGCTGGGCACCGCCCGGTTCGGCCCGGACGGCATCCAGGTCGAGCGGGCACCCGCGCCGCGCACCCGGCACCGCCGGGAACTGGTGCCCACCGACCCGGCCTACATGATCTTCACGTCCGGCACCACCGGCCGGCCCAAGGGCGTGGTGATGAGCCACCGGGGCGTGCTCGCCTTCTTCCGGGGGATGCTGCGGCACGGCATCGTCTCCGCCGAGGACCGGGTCGCCACCACCTCGCCGTTGCAGTTCGACTTCTCGCTGCTCGACATCGGCCTGGCGCTGGGCAGCGGCGCGGCCGTGGTGCCGGTGCCCCGGTCGCTGCTGCGCTGGCCGCGCCGCTTCGTGCAGTTCCTCGCCGACAGCGGCGCCACCCAGGTCAACGGCGTGCCGTCGATCTGGCGGGGGGTGCTGCGGCACGAGTTCGCCGGGCTGGCCGCGCTCGGCGAGCAGATCCGCGGGGTGCTCTACTCCGGCGAGAACTTCCCCCTGCCCGAGATGCGCGAGCTGCAACGCGCCCTGCCGCACGCCCGGGTGGTCAACTGCTTCGGCAGCAGCGAATCCATTGCCGCGTCCTTCACCGACGTGCCCAACCCGCTGCCCGACGACGTCGACCGGATCTCCATCGGCCACGCCCACCCGGGCGCGGAGATGCTGCTGATCGACGAGGACGGCCGGCCGGTCGACGAGCCGGGTGTGGTCGGGCAGATCCACCTGCGCAGCGCCGCCCTGTTCCACGGCTACTGGAACGACCCGGAGGCCACCGCCGCCGCGCTCGTCCCCGACCCGCTCAACCCGGCCACCGGGCAGGTCGTCTTCCGCACCGGCGACCTGGCCTACCGGGGTGAGGGCGGGGAGCTGTACTTCACCGGCCGGGCCGACTCCCTGGTCAAGGTGCGCGGCAACCGGGTCGAGCTGGGCGAGGTGGAGCGCCGGGTCCGGGAGTTCCCGGGCATCGCCGGGGCCGCCGCGTTGATGCTGCCGCAGGAGGGCAAGGACCCGGTGCTGGCCGCGTTCGTGGTGCTCGACGAGGGCGTCACCGGCGTGGAGGAGATGGAGCTGGGCGCGTTCTGCCTGGAGGCGCTGCCCGACTACATGGTGCCGCAGCAGGTCCGGGTCATCGACGAGCTGCCGGTCAACGCCAACGGCAAGATCGACAGGCGGGCCCTCGCCGAGCGCGCCGGACAGTCCACGCGGCGCTGATCCGGCCCCTGACGGCCCCTGGCCGGTCCCTTCAGGAGGGGGACCGGCCAGGGGTTTTCGCTATGTCGCCACTACGACGCCGAGATGGCGGCATCCGGTGAGTCGGATGCCGCCATCTCGGCGTAACAGCGTCGATCGACCGGATCAGCCCTCGGCGGCCTCGCGGGCCAACCGGGCCCGGTCCACCTTGCGGTTGGAGTTCAACGGGAACTCCGGCACGTGCCGGTACGAACGCGGCAGCATCCCCTTGGGCAGGATCTGCCGCAACTGCCGGGACAGCTCCGCCGGGGCGGTCGGCGCACCCGTGTAGAAGACCACCAGTTCGGTGCCACCGGCCCCGGTACGGGCCACCGTCACCGCGTCCTCGATGCCGGGGCAACCCCGCAGGGCGTGCTCGATCTCGGCCAGCTCCACCCGCCAGCCGTGCACCTGCACCTGCGAGTCGAGCCGGCCCAGGTAGATCAGTTCCTTGTTCTCCAGCCGCCGGACCCGGTCCCCGGTGCGGTACCAGCGCCGGCCGTCACGGACCAGGAACCGACCCTCGTCGTCGGCCGGGTCGAGGTAGCCGGGGGTGAGCTGCGGGCCGGTGATGCAGAGTTCCCCCTCCACCTCGCTGGCCGCGCCCCCGGCGTCGAGCAGCACCCCGTCGTGCCCGTCGTGCAGCGTCCCGATCGGGACCAGACCGTTGACGCACAGCCCCGGCGAGGTCTGCGGCGACCAGCGGTGCCCGGTGATGGTCACGGTCAGCTCGGTCGGGCCGTAGATGTTCTCCAGCGTCGACCCGGGGGCCGCGTCCTGCCAGTCCACCGCGTCGGCCGCGTGCAGCGCCTCCCCGGCGAAGAAGCTCCACCGCAGCGACGGCATCGCCGCCGCGGCCAGCCGGCCGGTCCGCCGGACCAGGGTGATCGCGCTCGGCGTGGAGAACCACACGGTCAGTCCCCGCTCGGCCACGAACGCCGGCACGTCCCGGTACGCCGCCGGCGGCACCGGGTGCACGCTCGCCCCCGCACCCCAGGCGCAGAACAGGTCGAACATCGCGCAGTCGAAGTTCAGGTCGAACGACTGGGAGAACCGGTCGTCCGGGCCGAAGTCGTACCTGTCGTCCAGCACCGAGAAGTAGTGCCGCAGGTTCCCGTGGGTGATCGGCACCCCCTTGGGCCGCCCCGTCGACCCGGAGGTGAACAGCACGTAGGCGATGTCGTCGGGGCCGGCGGGGCGGGGCGCGGCCAGCGGCGTCGCCCCGACCACCGGCAGCCGCGGGCCGGTACCGCTGCCGCGCGGGTCCACCACCGGCGCGAACACCGGCACCCCGGCGACCGCGTCGCCCATCTCCGCCCGGACCGCCAACCCGGCCTCGTCGAGCAGCAGGGTGGAGACCCCGCACGCGGTGAGCATCCCCGCCGTCCGGGCCGCCGGGAACTCCGGGTGCAGCGGCACGGCGGTCGCGCCGACGTACAGGGTGGCCAGCAGCCCCGCGTACGACTCCAGGGTCTTGCCGGCCAGGATGCCGACCACCCGGGGCGGGCCGTCCGGGCCGGCGGCCAACGCCCCCGCCCAGCGCAGCGCGGTGGCGTGCAGCTCCTCGTAGCTGACCGGGCCGGACGGCAGGTGCAGGGCGGTGGCCCGGGGTGCCGCGGCCAGCCCCTGGAGGAACCGGCCGTGCAGGGCGTAGTCGGTGTGCTGGGTCATCTCGTCCTCCGTGCTCTACCGGCGCTCAGGCGGCCACGGTGCGCCGGATCGGCCGCATCGCCCGTCGCGGGTCCACGATGGTGGTCCGGAAGTTGCGGACGGTGGCACCGACCCGGCCCCACAACCGGTCCGGCCCGCAGACGTGCACCGTCTGCACCCCGGACCGCTGGAACGTGGCGACCACCTCCGGCCAGCGCACCGGGGTGACGATCCCGTCGAGCAGCATCGTCCGGACGCCGTCGGCGGTGGTGCGTACCGTGCCGTCCTGGTCGGCGACGACCGGGATCTGCGGGTCGGTGAAACGCAGCGAGCCGAACAGCTCCGCCTCCACCCGGTCGCGCAGCGGCCCGAACGCGGCGGCGTGCAGCGGCGGGTCCATCACGTACAGCGGCAGCCCGCCGCCGGCCCGCAGCCGCTGCGCCAACCAGTCGGTACGCCCCTCGTGCAGGGTCACCATCCAGAAGTCGGTGTCCACGTAGCAGGAGATCTCGTACCACTCGCCGGCCTCGTCCAGCTCGGCCAGGATCTCCCGCAGCCGCTCGGCCGGGGTCCGGACGAACGACATCGTCACCACGCCCCGTTGCTCGGCGGTGAAGTACTCCGTCTCGATCCGGGACAGCCGCGCGGTCATCCGGACCGCCTCGGCGAAGTCCAGCGCGCCGCTGAACACGGCGGCGGCCTTGCCGCCGAAGCTGGGCCCGGCGATCAGGTCCGGCCGCAGGTCCATGGTCCGTTCCGCCCACCGGGCCAGCGCCACGCAGTTCACCAGGAAGGCCACCTGGGCGTACTCCGAGTAGTCGCTGTCGCTGTCGCGGTACCTGGCGAACAGGTCGTAGTCGAGGGCGTCGCTGGCGGTGGCGAGCAGCTCGCGGGCGTCCCGGTCGATCAGCATGAACTTCGCGACGTCGGCGAAGTCGCACGGACCCATCCCGGGAAAGACGATGGCGCTGGTCATCTGGGGCGTCCTTGTCGTCGGGGCAGACCGGCGCGGGCGCGGTCGGCGGGGGAGTCGGGGCGGGTCACCGGGGGAGCTTGGCCAGGGCCTGCTCGATGCGGACCAACGCGTCGGCGACGTGCGGCACCGTCAGCGGGTCGGCGGCGGTCTGGGTCTGCCGCTGCTGCTCCGGGGTGTCGCCGTAGAGCATGCTGGTGGCGGCCCGGAACCGCAGCGCCTCCGGCCGGTCGCCGAAGTGGTGGCCGGAGAGCACCGCCACGCCCAGCTCCTCCAGCAGGTAGTGCTGCAGGGTGGCGCCGTCGGTGATGCCCTGCTCGGCCAGCGGCTCCCGCAGCGGCGCGAAGTCCGGGTACACGTAGAACGCGCCGGTCGGCGGCCGGCAGGTCGCGCCCGCGTCCACCATGATCCGGTGCACCGCGCCGGCCACCGCGCCGTGCAGCGCGGCGTCCTCGACGAGCCGCTCGCGGATCTCCGGCGGCTCGGCGAAGGCGTACCGGGCGACCGACTGCATCGGCCCGGCCAGGGTGGACCAGATCTCGCTGGCCACCGAGGCGACGTCGGCGCGGATGCGCTCACCCCACCCGCCGGCCGGGAACCGGGCCGCGCCGATCCGCCAGCCGCCGAGCGCCAGGTTCTTGCTGAGCCCGGTGAGCACCACGGTCCGCCGGGGTGCGATCTCGGCGGGGGAGAGCAGGTCCGTGCCCGGCGTGTGCAGGATGTCCCGGTAGATCTCGTCCGAGACGATCAGCAGGTCCTCCTCCTCGGCGATCGCGCACAGCTCGCGGACCAGGTCGTCCGGGGCGTGCGTGCCGGTCGGGTTGTCCGGCGAGGTGAGCACCAGGATGCGCGGGTCGTGGCCGAGTACCCGGGCGGCGCGGATCGTCTCCCGCAACGCCGCCGGGTCGGGCACCCCGCCGCACGACTCGGGGACCGGCACCCCCAGCGCCGTCCGGCCGGCGAGCCGGGCCTGTGGCGCGTAGGTGACCCAGCTCGGCGCGGCGAGCAGGGTGTCCCCGCCGACGACCAGTTGCAGGGCCATCAGCAGCGGCTTGCTGCCCGGCGCGATGATCACCTGGTCGGCCTCGGTGGGCAGCCGGCGGCGGGAGAAGTACCCGGCCACCGCGTCCCGGGTGGCGGGGTCGCCGACCACCGGCCCGTAGGCGTTGCGGTCGCCGCCCTCGGTCAGCGCCCGCAGCAGCGGCGGGAACACCGGCAGGCGGGACTCGCCGAAGCCCAGGTGCACGATGGACTCGCCTGCGGCGATGCGCTGCGCGACCAGCTGGTCGAGCGCGAGGTTGGGCGAAATCTTCCGGCCGGCCATCGCCAGCTCCCTTCGGGTCGGTGGGTGTTCAGGCGGTGACGGCCGCGCCGGGGCGGGCCGCGCTGGGGCTGACCGCGGCGAGGATGTCCGCCGGGGCGGTCGGGTCGAGTTCCAGGTCACTCAGCCAGGCCGCGTCGGCCGACCAGCGGGCCCGGAACGGCCGGCCGACCAGCCGCCGGTCGCGGGCCTGGATCAGCCGGAGCTGGAAGAAGTCGCCGTCCGGGGTCCGCTCGACGCCGTCGACGAGGACCTTGCCGGGGGTGGCCGACATGACCGGTCCGCGCACCGTCCGGGCCAGGCCGGGCAGATCCTGGTACGCGGTGCGGAAGATGTCGGCGGCCCGGGTCAGCGGCACCTGGAAGTAGTCCCGGGGACCGGTGTCCCGCTCGACGAACATGTAGTAGGGCACCGCGCCGACGGCCAGCTCCGCCCGCCACATCTCGCTCCAGGCGCGGGCGTCGTCGTTGACGTAGCGGATCAGCGGGGCCTGGCAGTAGACCACCGCCCCGGTCGACCTGATCCGGGCGATGGCCCGGGTGGCGACCTCGGTGGCCAGTTCCCGGGGGTGGCTGAAGTGCGCCATCACCGCGACGCTGCGCCCCGACGCGACCACCTGCTCGAACAGTCGCAGCAGGTCGTCGGCGTCGGTGTCGGAGACGAACCGGTACGGCCAGTAGGCGACCGCCTTGGTGCCGAACCGGATGGTGCGTACCGTGTCGACGGCCAGCAGCGGCTCCACGTGGCTGCGCAGCCGCTCCGTCGACATGATCATCGGGTCGCCGCCGGTGACCAGCACGTCGGTCACCGCCGGGTGCCGGTGCAGGTAGCTCACCAACTGCTCCGGGCCGGGCGCGGCGAACCGCAGGTCGGCGTCGCCGACGAACTGCGCCCAGCGGAAGCAGTAGGTGCAGTACGCGTGGCAGGTCTGCCCCTGCTGCGGGAAGTACAGCACCGTCTCCCGGTACTTGTGCTGCATACCGGGCAGTTCCTGACCGTCCAGGCTGGGCACGTTGTGCTGCTGCTGCCCGGACGGGTGCGGGTTGAGCCCCGCCCTGATCCGGGCCACCTCGCCGCGCAGCCCCTTGCGGTCACCGGCGCGCAGCAGGTCACCGAGGAGCTGCTCGTCGGCGGCGGCGAGCATGCCGCGCTGCGGGAACACCAGCCGGAAGATCGGGTCGTCCGGGATACGGTCCCAGTCGATCAGGTGCGACAGGACGTACTCGTTGACCCGGAAGGGCAGCACCTGGGAAATGGTGCGGATCGCGTGCAGATTGTCGGCCGACAATCCGTACCGGGCGCCGAGCTCTTCGATGTGGTGCGGCCCGAAGGAGTGGAACCGCCCCGGATCGGCGGTCGTGGAAACGAGCAGGGACATCAACCATCCTCCATGGGGGGTTGCGCCCACCGACGTGGCGTGACTCAATCACCGGTGCGCGCCCGCGAGAATCGCTCGACGGTCAACAGCGCGTTGCCTCGCCCACACGCTAGTGGCGGCCCGTCCGCCCGGACCCCTAGCGGAACCCCAGAGCCGCCCCTTAGCGCAGCCGCTAGGGGGAGGCTAGGGGCGTCGCGGGGGTGTAGGTGGATTTCCTTTCCTGATTACGTATCCCTCGCGCCTGGTCCGGCCGGTGCCCGGCGTGTCGCCCGGAAACGCCGTACCGCACCGAGCGGCCGAAGAGACATCGATGCCAGCGCCGATCCCGTGCGCCCGGTGCGAACCTAGGGAGTGCTCCGTGACGATCGATCAGGAGATCCGCAAGTATCCGTTCAGCGAGGTGCCCGGGATCGACATCGACCCGACGTACGGGCTGCTGCGCAGCACCGAACCGCTGGCCCGGGTGCAGTTGCCGTACGGCGAGGTGTGCTGGCTGGCCACCCGGTACGAGGACGTCAAGACCGTGCTCACCGACCCGCGCTTCAGCCGGGCCGCCGCGCAGGGCAAGGACCAGCCCCGCCTCCGCGAGGAGATGACCTACGAGGGCATCATCGGCCTCGACCCGCCGGACCACACCCGGCTGCGCAAGCTGGCCGGCAAGGCGCTGACCGCCCGCCGGGTCAACGGCATCCGCGAGGACGCGCAGCGGATCGCCAACGAGTACGTCGACGACATGATCGCCAAGGGGTCTCCCGGCGACCTGGTCGAGATGTTCGCGCTGCCCTTCCCGATCACCGTGATCTGCGAGCTGCTCGGCGTCCCGTTCGAGGACCGCGCCCAGTTCCGGATCTGGACCGAGGGACTGACCAGCACCAGCGAGCAGCTCATGACCTATGTGGAGCAGTTGTTCGGCTACATGGGCAACCTGGTCGCCCAGCGTCGCGAGCAGCCCACCGACGACCTGCTCGGCGCACTGGTCAAGGCCCGCGACGAGGGCGACCGGCTGACCGAGCAGGAGCTGCTCTCGATCGCCGGGGTCGGGCTGCTGCTCACCGGCGTCGAGACGGTCTCCACCCACATCCCCAACTTCGTCTACGCGCTGCTGACCAAGCCGGAGCTGATGGCGCAGCTGCGCGCCGACCGGAGCCTGGTGCCGGCCGCCGTGGAGGAGCTGCTGCGGATGATCCCGCTCAACCCGGCCGCGATGTTCCCCCGCTACGCCGTGGAGGACGTCGAGCTCGGCAGCGGCCTCGTCCGTGCCGGGGAGCCGGTGCTGGTCTCCCTGCCCGGCGCGAACCGTGACCCGGAGGTCTTCGACAACCCGGAGACCTTCGACTTCACCCGCGAGCAGAACCCGCACGTCGCGTTCGGCCACGGCCCGCACCACTGCCTCGGCGCGCAGCTCGCCCGGATGGAGCTGCAGGTGGCCCTGCACACCATCCTGGACCGGTTCCCCGAGCTGCGCCTGGCCGACGGTGACGCGGGTGTGTCGTGGAAGTCCGGCCTGCTGGTCCGGGGCCCGAACAAGCTGCTGGTGGCCTGGTGACCGCGGTGGACACCCGGTGGACGGTCACCGTCGACCGGGACGCCTGCATCGGCACCGGGGTCTGCGCCGGCGCGGCCCCCCGCCAGATCGAGATCCGGGCCGGCAAGGCGTCCGCGCTGGCCCCGGAGACCGCACCCGACGAGGCGGTCATCGACGCCGCCGACATGTGCCCGATGTCCGCGATCACGGTCCGCGACGCCGCCTCCGGCGCGCTGCTCGCGCCCGAGGAGTGAACAACCGCCCCGACCGGTGAACCCCACCGGTCGCCGCGAGGCCGCCGCGACCGGTCCCCCCTACCGGTCGCGGCGGCCTTGCCGTGATCGGGCGCCGAAAGCCGACACACCGAGCCGGGCGTCGAACCCGGAGACCTAGTGGAGCGTGCCATGAGCGAGTCCGTGAACCCCACCGGTGCCGAGCCCGACGCCCTGTCGGCACTGCGGCGGCGGCTGGAGGGCCGCACGGCCGACGAGCAGGACCGGGCGCTCACCGCGCTGGTCCGGGAGCAGGCCCGCGACGTGCTGCGGACCGTACTGCCGGACGGCCCGGACGCCGTCGAGCCCGGCCGGCCCTTCCGCGACCTGGGCTTCGACTCGCTCGCCGCGGTCGAGCTGCACCGTCGGCTCACCGCCGCGACCGGCCTGGACCTGCCGGTCACCCTGGTCTTCGACCACCCGACGCCGCAGGCGGTCGGGCGGCTGCTGCGCACCCTGCTCGGTGGGGACGCCGCGCCCGCGCCGGTCGCCGCGCCGCTGCTCCGGCCCGCCGCCGACGACGAGCCGATCGCCGTGGTCGGCATCGGCTGCCGCTACCCGGGGCACAGCACCTCCGCCGACGACCTGTGGCGGCTGGTCTTCGAGGGCCGGCACGTGATCAGCGACTTCCCGACCGACCGGGGCTGGGACACCGACGGGCTCTACGACCCGGACCCGGGCAAGCCGGGCAAGACCTACGTGCGCCAGGGCGGTTTCCTGGAGGGCGCGGCCGAGTTCGACGCGGACTTCTTCGGCATCAGCCCGCGCGAGGCGATGACGATGGACCCGCAGCAGCGGCTGGTGCTGGAGACCGCCTGGGAGGCGCTGGAGGACGCCGGCATCGACTCGGCGTCGCTGCGCGGCAGCCAGACCGGTGTCTTCATCGGCGCCGAACCGCAGGAGTACGGCCCCCGGCTGCACGAGGCCCCGGAGGGCCTGGACGGCTACCTGCTCACCGGCAACGCGCCGAGCGTGGTGTCCGGTCGGCTCGCCTACACCTTCGGCTTCGAGGGCCCGACGCTGACCGTGGACACCGCCTGCTCGGGTTCGCTGGTCGCCCTGCACCTGGCCTGCCAGGCGGTGCAGCGTGGCGAGTGCACCACCGCGTTGGCCGGCGGCGTCGCGGTGATGGTGCACCCGGGCGCGTTCACCGCGTTCAGCCGGCAGCGTGGCCTCGCCCCGGACGGGCTGTGCAAGCCGTTCGCGGCGGCGGCCGACGGCACCGGCTGGGCCGAGGGGGTCGGCATCCTGGTGCTGGAGCGGCTCTCCGACGCCCGCCGCAACGGCCACCGGGTGCTCGGGGTGATCCGGGGGTCGGCGATCAACCAGGACGGTGCGTCCAACGGGTTGACCGCCCCGAACGGGCCGTCCCAGCAGCGGGTGATCATGTCCGCGCTGGCCTCGGCGGGCCTGGCCCCCACCGACGTCGACCTGGTCGAGGCGCACGGCACCGGCACCCGGCTCGGCGACCCGATCGAGGCGCAGGCGATCATCGCCACCTACGGTCGGGAACGCCCCGCCGACCGGCCGCTGTGGCTCGGCTCGTTGAAGTCCAACATCGGCCACTCGCAGGCCGCCGCCGGTGTCGCCGGTGTGATCAAGGTGCTGATGGCGATGCGGCACCGGGTGCTGCCGCGCACCCTGCACGTCGACGCGCCCACCCCCAACGTGGACTGGTCCGCCGGCACCGTCGCCCTGCTCACCGAGGCCCGCCCGTGGGACGACCCGGGCCACCCGCGCCGGGCCGGCGTCTCCTCGTTCGGGGTCAGCGGCACCAACGCGCACGTCATCGTCGAGGAGCCGCCGGCCGTCAACGACGAGGCCGTGCCCGCCGTGCCGCAGCTGCCCAGCGAGGTGCTGCCGGTGGTGCTCTCCGCCCGCGGCGAGGCGGCGCTGCGCGACCAGGCCGCCGCGCTGCTCGCCGTCGTCGGCACCGACGGGGACGCCCCGGAACTGCTCGACGTCGCCTACTCGTTGGCCACCACCCGGACCGCGCTGGAGCACCGGGCGGTGCTGGTGGCCCGGGACCGGGCCGCTGCGGTCGGTGACCTGGCCGCCCTCGCCGCCGGTGGCGACGTGCCCGGCGTGCACCTGGGGCAGGCCACCGGTGGCGGGCTCGGCTTCCTGTTCACCGGGCAGGGCAGCCAGCGGCTGGACGCCGGCCGGCAGCTGCACCGCAGCTACCCGGTCTACGCCGCCGCGTTCGACGACGCCTGCGGCTGGCTCGACCTGCAACTGGACGTGCCGCTGGCCGACGTGCTGTTCGCCGAGCCCGGCACCGCCGAGGCGGCCCTGCTCGACCAGACCGCCTACACCCAGTGCGCGCTGTTCGCGGTGGAGGTCGCCCAGTTCCGGCTGCTGGAGTCCTGGGGGGTCCGGCCGGACCTGCTCGCCGGGCACTCGATCGGCGAGCTGGCCGCCGCCCACGTCGCCGGGGTGCTCTCCCTGGAGGACGCCGCGCTGCTGGTCGCCGCCCGGGGCCGGCTCATGCAGCAGCTCCCCGCCGAGGGCGCGATGATCTCGGTGCAGGCCACCGAGGAACAGGTCCGTGCGCTGCTGGCCGGGCGCGAGGAGCAGGTGGGCGTAGCCGCGGTGAACGGCCCCACCTCGGTGGTGGTCTCCGGCGACGAGGACGCCGTGCTGGAGGTGGTCGCCGCCCTCGCCGCCGCCGGGCACAAGACGAAGCGGCTGAAGGTCAGCCACGCCTTCCACTCGCCGCTGATGACGCCGATGCTCGCCGAGTTCGGCCGGCTGGCGCACGTGCTCACCTACCGTCCGCCGACCATCCCGGTGGTGTCCACGGTCACCGGCCGGCCGGTGCTCTCCGGTGAACTGTGCGACCCCGACTACTGGGTGCGGCACGTGCGCGACAGCGTCCGGTTCGCCGACGCCGTCCGGGCCATGGCCGACGAGGGGGTCACCACCTTCCTCGAACTCGGCCCCGCCGGTGTGCTCTCCGCGATGGGTCCGGCCTGCCTCGACGACGACGCCGACGCGGTCTTCGCCCCGCTGCTGCGCGCCGACCACGACGAGGAGACCGACGTCGTCGCCGCCGTCGCCCGCGCCCACGTGCGGGGGGTGCCGGTGGACTGGACGGCGTTCTTCGCCGCCCGCGGGGCCCGCCGGATCGCGCTGCCCACCTACCCGTTCCAGCGTCGCCGGTTCTGGATGGAATCCGGTGGCGGCAGCGCCGACGCGACCGGCTTCGGTCAGCTCGCCGCCGGGCACCCGCTGGTCGGCGCGGTCGTCGGCCTGGCCGGCGGCGACGGCGTGGTGCTCACCGGTCGGGTGTCGCTGCGCAGCCACCCCTGGCTGGCCGACCACACCATCTCCGGGGTGGCGCTGCTGCCCGGCACCGCCTTCGTCGAGCTGGCCGTGCGGGCCGGCGACCAGGTCGGCTGCCCCACCGTCGAGGAGCTGACCCTGGAGGCACCGCTGGCGCTGGACGAGCGCGGCGTCGCCCTCCAGGTGGTCGTCGGCGCCGCCGACCCGGCCGGCCGCTGCCCGGTGGCCGTCTACTCGCGGCCCGACGGGTCCGACCCGGACGACCAGCTCTGGACCCGGCACGTCAGCGGCTTCCTCACCCCGGAGACCGCCGACGCCGGGCAGCCGCTCACCCAGTGGCCGCCGCGCGACGCCCGGCCCGTCGACCTGGCCGGCATCTACGCCGAACTGGCCGGCCAGGGCTACGGCTACGGCCCGGTCTTCCAGGGCCTCAAGGCCGTCTGGCGGCGCGGCCAGGAGGTGTACGCCGAGGTCGCGCTCCCCGCCGACAGCCGGGCCGAGGCGGCCCGCTTCGGGCTGCACCCGGCGGTGCTGGACGCCGCCCTGCACGCCATCGACGCGGCCCGCCGGGGCGAGCCCACCGACGACGAGGTGCGCATCCCGTTCGCCTGGAACGACGTCACCCTGCACGCCGCCGGTGCGGCCGAGGTGCGGGTGCGGATCGCCCCGGCCGCCGGCGACAGCGTGTCGGTGACCCTCGCCGACGCCACCGGCGCACCGGTGGCCTCGGTGCGGTCGTTCGTCTCCCGGCCGGTGTCCACCGCCCAGCTCACCGCCGCCCGGGGCGGCTACCACGAGCGGCTGTTCCGGCTGGAGTGGACGAAGCTCGGTCACCGGCCCGCCCCGGCGGGCACCCCCCGCTGGGTGGTGCTCGGCGACGAGCGGATCGGCACGGCCGCCCGGCACGCCGACCCGGCCGCGCTGGGCGCCGCGATCGACGCCGGCGCGACCGCCCCCGAGTGGGCGTTCGTCGGGGTCGCCGCCGGTGACGTCCGGGCCGCCACCGCCGAGGCGTTGACGCTGCTCCAGCAGTGGCTGGCCGACGCGCGGCTGGTCGGCACCCGGCTGGTCTTCGTCAGCCGCGCCGACGACCTCGCCACCGAGGCGGTCTGGGGTCTGCTGCGCGCCGCGCAGACGGAGAACCCGGACCGGTTCGTCACCGTCCGGCTCGGCGACGCCCCCACGTCGCTGCTGGCCGCCGCCCTGGCCACCGGCGAACCGGAGCTGCGGGTGCGGGACGGGGAGATCAGTGTGCCCCGGCTGGCCCGGGTCGCCACCACCCCCGACGGCACCGGCGACGCCGGTTGGCCGACCGACGGCACGGTGCTGGTCACCGGCGGCACCGGTGGGCTCGGCGCGCACGTCGCCCGGCACCTGGCCGGCCGGCACGGCGTACGCCACCTGCTGTTGACCAGCCGCAGCGGCCCGGCGGCGGCCGGCGTGGCGGAGCTGCGCGCGGAGCTGGAAGCGGCAGGCGCGAGCGTCGACGTGGCCGCCTGCGACGCGGCCGACGCCGACGCCCTGGCCGCGCTGCTCGCCGCCGTCCCGGCCGACCGGCCGCTGCGGGCGGTGGTGCACGCCGCCGGCATCGTCGACGACGGGACGATCGGCTCGCTCACCCCGCAGCGGATCGACGCGGTGCTGAAGGCCAAGCTGGACGGGGCGGTCAACCTCGACCGGTTGACCCGCGACGCCGACCTGACCGCGTTCGTGCTCTTCTCCTCCCTGGCGAGCCTGCTCGACTGCGCCGGGCAGGGCAATTACGCCGCCGCGAACGCCACCCTCAACGCGTTGGCCGCCGACCGCCGGGCGCAGGGCCGGCCCGCCGTCGCCCTCACCTGGGGCCTGTGGACCGGTGACAGCGGCATGGGCGGCCAGTTGGACGCCGCCGCGTTGCAGCGCATCGAGCGTTCCGGCATGCCCGGCCTCAGCCCGGCCGAGAACCTGGCCCTGCTCGACGCGGCGCTCGGCGTCGACGAGCCGGTGCTCGCCCCGATCCGGGTCGACCTGACCGCCCTGCGCAACCGGCCGGACGGCGTACCGGCGCTGCTGCGTGGCCTGGTGCCGTTGCCGGCGCGCCGCAGCGCCCAGGCCGCCGGCCCGGCCGACGCCACGCAGGGGCTGGCCCGGCAGTTCGCCGCGTTCAGCCAGGCCGAGCGGGACCGGTTCACCCTGGACCTGGTCCGCGAGCACGTCGCCGCCGTGCTCGGCCACGACGGCGCGGAGGCGATCGAGCCGCGCCGGGCCTTCAACGAGTTGGGCTTCGACTCGCTGGCCGCGGTCGAGCTGCGCAACCGGCTCAAGGCGGCCACCGGGCTGCGGCTGCCGGCGACCCTGGCGTTCGACTACCCGACCCCGGCGGCGCTTGCCGAGTTCGTGGTCTCCACCGTGCTGGGCACCGGCGCGGACGTGGCGACGCCGGAACCCGTGGCGGCCTCGTTCACCCAGGAGCCGATCGCGATCGTCTCGATGAGCTGCCGCTTCCCCGGCGGGGTGGCCACCCCGGAGCAGCTGTGGGAACTGCTCGACGGCGGTGTCGACGCGGTCTCGCCGTTCCCCGCCGACCGGGGCTGGGACCTGGTCGGCATGTACGACCCGGAGCCCGGCAAGCCCGGCAAGACGTACTCGATGGAGGGCGGTTTCCTCTACGACGCGGCCGACTTCGACGCGGACTTCTTCGGGATCAGCCCGCGCGAGGCGGTGGCGATGGACCCGCAGCAGCGGTTGATGCTGGAGACCTCGTGGGAGGTGCTGGAGCGGGCCGGGATCGACCCGACGTCGCTCAAGGGCAGCCCGACCGGTGTCTTCGCCGGCGTCATGTACCACGACTACGCGCTGCGGCTGCACCAGGTGCCCGAGGACCTGGCCGGCTACCTGGGCAACGGCAGCCTCGCCAGCATCGTCTCCGGCCGGGTCGCCTACACCCTCGGGCTGGAGGGGCCGGCGGTGTCGATCGACACGGCCTGCTCGTCGTCCCTGGTGGCCATCCACCTGGCGGTGCAGGCGCTGCGGGCCGGGGAGTGCTCCCTGGCGCTGGCCGGTGGCGTCACCGTCATGTCCACCCCGGACACGTTCCTCGACTTCAGCCTCCAGCGCGGCCTGGCCCGGGACGGCCGGTCGAAGTCCTTCGCCGCCGGTGCGGACGGCACCGGCTGGGGCGAGGGCGCGGGCATGCTGCTGCTGGAGCGCCTCTCCGACGCCCGGGCCAACGGGCACCAGGTGTTGGCGGTCATCCGGGGTTCGGCGACCAACCAGGACGGCGCGTCCAACGGGCTGACCGCGCCGAACGGCCCCTCCCAGCAGCGGGTCATCCGGCAGGCCCTGGCCTCGGCCGGGGGCATCCCGGCGACCGAGGTGGACGTGGTGGAGGCGCACGGCACCGGCACGGCGCTCGGTGACCCGATCGAGGCGCAGGCCCTGCTCGCCACGTACGGGCAGGGTCGGCCGGCGGACCGGCCGTTGTGGCTGGGGTCGATCAAGTCGAACATCGGGCACACCCAGGGCGCGGCAGGTGTGGCCGGTGTGATCAAGATGGTGCTCGCGATGCGCAACGACCTGCTGCCGCGCACCCTGCACGCCGACGAGCCCTCGCCGCAGATCGACTGGTCGGCCGGGGAGGTACGGCTGCTCAACGAGCCGCAGCGGTGGCCGGCGGTGGACCGGCCCCGGCGGGCCGGGGTGTCGTCGTTCGGCATCAGCGGCACCAACGCCCACGTCATCATCGAACAGGCACCCGCGGAGCAGGAGCCCGCACCGGTCGAGGTCACGGCGTCGGTGGCCCCGGCGGTGTTGCCGTGGCTGCTGTCCGCGCGGTCGGTCGAGGCGCTGCGGGCGCAGGCCGACGGGGTCGCCGCCACGGGTGCCGGCCTGGACGTGGCGTACTCGTTGGCGACGACGCGGGCGGCGCTGGAGCGCCGGGCCGTGGTGGTGGCCGCGGCGGGCGAGGACGCGACCCGTGCCCTGCGGTGCGTGGCGGAGGGAAGCGACTCGACCGACGTGGTGTACGGGTCGCCGTCGGTCGGCAAGTTGGCGGTGCTGTTCACCGGCCAGGGCGCGCAGCGGTGGGGGATGGGCCGTGAGCTGGCGGCGGCGTACCCGGCGTTCGCCGAGGCGTTCGACGAGGTCAGCGCCCACCTGGACGCGAAGCTCGACCGGCCGCTGCGGGAGGTGCTCTACACCGGGCCGGAGGCGGCCGACGCGGCGCCGCTGGATCAGACGATGTACAGCCAGGCGGCGTTGTTCGCCGTCGAGGTGGCGTTGTTCCGCCTGCTGGAGTCGTGGGGGGTCCGGCCCGACATGGTGGCCGGGCACTCGATCGGCGAGGTGACGGCCGCCCACGTGGCCGGGGTGTTGTCGCTGGCCGACGCGGCGACCCTGGTCGCGGCGCGGGGCCGGCTGATGCAGTCGATGCGCGAGGACGGTGCGATGGTCGCCGTCGAGGCGTCCGAGGCGGAGGTGCGGGCCGCGCTGACCGGCCTGGAGACGCAGGTGGGCATCGCGGCGGTGAACGGTCCCCGGGCGGTGGTCGTCTCCGGTGACGCCGACGCGGTGGAGTCGGTCGCGGCGGGTCTGCGGGATCAGGGCCGGCGGACGAAGCGCTTGCGGGTCAGTCACGCCTTCCACTCGCCGCACATGGAGCCGATGCTGGCGCAGTTCCACGAGGTCCTCTCCGGTCTGACGTTCGAGCGGCCCCAGCTGCCGGTGGTGTCCAACGTGACGGGTGCGGTGGCCGACCCGGAGGCGCTGCGCGACCCGGACTACTGGGTGCGGCACGTGCGGGAGTCGGTGCGCTTCAGTGACGGCGTCGCCGCTCTCCAGGCGGCGGGCGTCAGCACGTTCCTGGAGGTGGGTCCGGACGCGGTGCTGACGGCGATGGGTCGGGACTGTGTCACCGACGAGGACGCGGTGGCCCTGGTGCCGGCGCTGCGCGCCGGCCGGGACGAGCCGACGACCCTGCTGACCGCCCTGGCGACCCTGCACACCCGGGGCGTGGCGGTGGACTGGCGGGCCTGGTTCGCGCCCACCGGCGCCCGCACCACGGCGCTACCGACCTACCCCTTCCAGCGTCGCCGCTACTGGATCAACGCCACCACGGCGGCGACCGACGTGGCGTCGGTGGGCCTCGGGACGGCGGGCCACCCGCTGTGGGGGGCGTCGGTGTCGATGGCCGAGTCCGGCGAGGTGCTGTTCACCGGCCGGTTCTCCGTGGACGCCCAGCCGTGGCTGGCCGATCACGCGGTCTCCGGCGCGGTGCTGCTGCCCGGCACCGGCTTCGTCGAACTCGTCCTGCACGCCGGGGGCCACGTGGGCCTCGGGCATCTCGAAGAGCTGACCCTGCACGCTCCGCTGCTGCTGCCCGACGGCGGCGCGATGCAGGTCCAACTGCTGATGACGGCCGCCGACGAGACGGACCGGCGTACCGTCACCGTGCACTCGCGGCCCGAGCACGCCGACCCGGACCTGCCGTGGACCCGGCACGCCACCGCGGTGCTCGCCGCCACCCCGGCCGTGGCCACCTTCGACCTGACCGCCTGGCCGCCGCCGGGCGCGGCGTCCGTGCCCGTGGACGGGTTCTACGACGACCTGGTGGCCCAGGGGTACGAGTACGGTCCGGTGTTCCAGGGCGTGCAGGCCGTGTGGCGGGCCGGCGAGACGGTGTACGCGGAGGTGTCGTTGCCGGCGGACGCCCACGCCGACGCGGCACGCTTCGGTCTGCACCCGGCGCTGCTCGACGCGGCGCTGCACGCCGTGGGCATCGGCGAGCAGGTGCCCGCGGACCAGCCGCCGTCGGTGCCGTTCGCCTGGACGGACGTGACGCTGCACGCCGCCGGTGCCACCGCACTGCGGGTGCGGATCACCCCGGCGGGCACCGAGGCGGTGGCCCTGCACCTGGCCGATCCGACGGGCGCACCGGTGGCCGAGGTCGGTGCGTTGGTGTCCCGGCCGGTGCAGCTCGCCGCCGGGACCGCCACCGACGGCAACCTCTACCGCGTCGACTGGACCACCCTGCCGACGCCCACCGCGCCGGTCACCTCCTGGGCGTACCTCGACGACCTCGGCGACGAACGTCCGGAACTGGTCCTGACCCGCCTGAGCCCCCCGCAGGCCGACGACCTGTCGGTCACCGTCGACGGCGACCCGGCCGGCGACGTCGAGTCGGCGGCGAGGACCGTCGCCGCGACGACGCTCGGGCTGCTCCAACGCTGGCTGGCCGACCCCCGGTCGGCGGAGTCCCGGCTGGTGGTGCTGACCAGTGGGGCGGCCGACGGGGTCACCGACCTGGTCCAGGCCCCGGTCTGGGGTCTGGTGCGGGCCGCGCAGGCGGAGAACCCCGGCCAGTTCGTGCTGGTCGACGCCGCCCCACAGACGCCGGTCGAGGAGATCGTCACGGCGGTGGGCACCGGCGAGCCGGAGCTGTCGTTGCGCGACGGGCAGGTACGGGTGCCACGGCTGGCCCGCGCCGCCACCGACGACGCCGGTTGGCGGGCGGAGGGCACGGTCCTGGTGACCGGCGGCACGGGTGTGCTGGGTGCGCTTGTCGCCCGGCACCTGGTCGCCGTGCACGGCGTCCGTGACCTGGTCCTGGCCTCCCGGCGGGGGCCGGCGGCACCGGGTGCGGTGGAGCTGCGCGAGGAACTGACAGGTCTCGGCGCCACCGTCGAGGTGACCGCGTGTGACCTGGCCGACCGGGAGGCCGTCGCCGCCCTGGTGGCCGGGATTCCGGGGTTGACGGCGGTGGTGCACACCACGGGTGTCCTCGACGACGGGTTGGTGACCTCGCTGACCGCGGCGCAGTTCGACGGGGTGTGGCGGGCGAAGGCCACCCCCGCCTGGCACCTGCACGAGGTGACCCGGGACCGGAACCTGTCGGCGTTCGTGCTCTTCTCCTCGGCCGCCGGTGTGGTGGACGGCTCCGGGCAGGGCAACTACGCGGCGGCGAACGTGTTCCTCGACGCCCTGGCCGAGCACCGGCGTGGGCTCGGCCTCGCGGCGACCTCCCTGGCCTGGGGCCTGTGGGAGGAGCGCAGCGGGATGACCGCGCACCTCGGCGAGGCCGACCTGGCCCGGATGGCCCGCTCCGGCATCCTGCCCATCAGTTCCGCGCAGGGCCTCGCGCTGCTCGACGCGACGGTGGCCACCGGCGGGCCGGCGTTCGTGCCGATCCGGTTGGACACCGCCGCGCTGCGCGCCCAGGGCCAGGCCATGCCGGCCCTGTTCCGGGGCCTGGTCCGGCTCCCGGCCCGGCGGGCCGCCGAGGCGGGTCGGACGCCGGTCGGCGGATCGGCGCTGCAACGGCGACTGACCGGGCTGACCGACACCGAGCAGCGGCGGCTGCTGCTCGACCTGGTCCGGGCCGACGTGGCAGCGGTCCTCGGCCACGACAGCCCGGCCACCGTGGAACCGGCCCGCGCGTTCCGGGAGATCGGCTTCGACTCGTTGGCCGCCGTGGAGCTGCGCAACCGGCTCAACACCGCCACCGGGCTGCGGCTGCCGGCCAGCCTGGTCTTCGACTACCCGAACCCCACGGTGCTCGCCGACTACCTGCACACCCGGCTCCTCGGCGAGGCCGCCCCGGCCGCCCCCACCGTCGCCACCGTGATCGCCGACGACGAACCCGTCGCGATCGTCGCGATGAGCTGCCGGTTCCCCGGCGGGGTCCGCAACCCGGAGGAGCTGTGGCAGCTCCTCGTCGACGGGACGGATGCGATCACGCCGTTCCCCACCGACCGGGGCTGGGACCTCGACAACCTCTACGACCCGGAGCCCGGCAAGCCCGGCAAGACGTACTCGATGGAGGCCGGTTTCCTCTACGACGCGGCCGACTTCGACCCCGACTTCTTCGGCATCAGCCCGCGCGAGGCGGTCGCCATGGACCCGCAGCAGCGGCTGCTGCTGGAGACCTCGTGGGAGGCGCTGGAGCGGGCCGGCATCAACCCCACCTCGCTGCGCGGCAGCCTCACCGGCGTCTTCGCCGGGGTGATGTACCACGACTACGCCAGCCGGCTGCCGGAGGTCCCCGAGGACCTGGTGGGTTACCTGGGCAACGGCAGCATGGCCAGCGTGGCCTCGGGGCGGATCTCGTACACGTTGGGGTTGGAGGGTCCGGCGGTCAGTGTCGACACGGCCTGTTCGTCGTCGTTGGTGGCGATCCACCTGGCGGTGCAGGCGTTGCGGTCGGGGGAGTGTTCCCTCGCCCTGGCCGGCGGCGTCACCGTGATGTCCGCCCCGGACACCTTCGTCGAGTTCAGCCTCCAGCGCGGGCTGGCCGCCGACAGCCGGGTCAAGTCCTTCTCGGCCGGCGCGGACGGCACCGTGATGTCCGAGGGTGTCGGCATGCTGCTGTTGGAGCGGTTGTCCGATGCCGAGCGCAACGGTCATCACGTGCTCGCCGTGGTGCGGGGTTCGGCGATCAACCAGGACGGCGCGTCCAACGGGCTGACCGCCCCGAACGGCCCCTCCCAGCAACGGGTCATCCGGCAGGCACTCGCGGCCGCCGGGGGCATCCCGGCGACCGAGGTGGACGTGGTCGAGGCACACGGCACCGGCACCTCCCTCGGCGACCCGATCGAGGCGCAGGCCCTGCTGGCCACGTACGGGCAGGGGCGTCCCGGGGACCGGCCGTTGTGGCTGGGTTCGATCAAGTCGAACATCGGGCACACCCAGGGCGCGGCAGGTGTGGCCGGTGTGATCAAGATGGTGCTGGCGATGCGCAACGGCCTGCTGCCCCGCACCCTGCACGTGACCGAACCGTCCCCGCAGATCGACTGGACGGCCGGGGACGTGCAGTTGCTGACCGAGCCGCAGCAGTGGCCGGCGGTGGACCGGCCCCGGCGGGCCGGGGTGTCGTCGTTCGGCATCAGCGGCACCAACGCCCACGTCATCATCGAACAGGCACCCCCGGGCGAGGAGCCCCCGGCCGACGCCCCCGAGCCGGAGATCCTGCCCTGGGTGCTGTCCGCCCGTACCGACCAGGCCCTGCGGGAGCAGGCCGGGCGGGTGGCCGCCGTCGCCGGGAGCGACACCGCACGGCCGGGTGACCTCGCGTACGCGCTGGCGACCGGGCGGGCGCTGCTGGACCGGCGGACGGTGATCGTCGGCGACCGGGCCGAGTTCGTCGCCGCAGCGCGGGCCTTCGCCGAGAGCGGCACCGCCCCCGGGGTGCTCCAGGGCGGCACCGTCTTCGTCTTCCCCGGGCAGGGCTCGCAGTGGCTGGGCATGGCGGTGGAACTGCTCGACTCGTCGCCGGTGTTCGCCGAGCGGATCAACGAGTGCGGCACGGCGTTGTCGGAGTTCGTGCCGTGGCGGTTGACCGACGTGCTGCGCGGGGTGGAGGGCAGCCCACCGGTGGACCGGGTGGACGTGGTGCAGCCGGTGCTCTGGGCGGTCATGGTGTCGCTGGCCGGACTGTGGCGCGCGTACGGCGTGGAGCCGGACGCGGTGATCGGCCACTCGCAGGGTGAGATCGCCGCCGCCGTCGTGGCGGGTGGCCTGTCGTTGCGCGACGGCGCCGCCGTGGTGGCGCTGCGCAGCCTGGCCATCGCCGAGGACCTGGCGGGGCGGGGCGCGATGGCCTCCGTCGGCCTGCCGGAGCGGGAGGCGGCCGAGCGGCTGACCGGCTACGCCGGGCGGATCTCCGTCGCCACGGTCAACGGCACCTCCTCCGTGGTCGTCTCCGGCGACCCCGACGCGGTCGACGACCTGGTCGCCACCCTCACCGCCGAGGGCCACCGGGCCAAGCGGGTCAACGTGGACTACGCCTCGCACTCCGCCCAGGTCGAGCTGATCGAACAGCGGCTGCTCGACGTCCTCGCCGGGATCACCCCCCGCGCCTCCCGCGTGCCGTTCTACTCGACGGTCACCGCGGGTGTGCTCGACACCGCCGGCCTGGACGCCAGGTACTGGTACACCAACCTGCGGCAGACGGTGCGGTTCGAGGAGACCACCCGGGTCCTGCTCGCCGCCGGAATGCGGGTGTTCCTGGAGTGCAGCGCCCACCCGGTGCTGACCATGGGCATCGAGGAGACCGCCGCCGACGGGGGCGTCGAGGTCGCCGCCGTCGGCTCGCTGCGCCGTGGCGAGGGCGGTCTGCGCCGTTGGCTGACCTCGCTGGGTGAGGCGTTCAGCAGGGGCGTCGCGGTGGACTGGGCGCCGGCGCTGCCGGCGCGGCCCCGTGGCGAGGTGCCGTTGCCGACCTACCCGTTCCAGCGCCGCAGGTACTGGATCAACGCCACCGGCAGCACCGCCGACCTCGCCGCCGCCGGGCTCGGTTCCGCCGGCCACCCGCTGTGGGGTGCCGCGGTCGGCATGGCCGAGTCCGGTGAGGTGCTCTTCACCGGGCGGATCTCCCTGGACACCCATCCGTGGTTGGCCGACCACGCCGTCAACGGCACGGTGCTGCTGCCCGGCACGGGCCTCGTCGAGCTGGTGCTGCACGCCGGTGAGCACGCCGGCGTCGGTCACCTCGACGAGCTGACCCTGCACGCTCCGCTGGTCCTGCCCGCGCAGGGTGCCGTCCAGGTGCAACTCCTGCTGGCTGCCCCCGACGAGGCCGGCCGACGCGCGGTCACCGTGCACTCCCGCCCGGAGCACACCGAGAGCTGGGTCCGGCACGGCACCGGCATCCTCTCGGCCGACACCCCCGACCCCGCGTTCACGCTGACCGCGTGGCCGCCGCCGGGTGCGGTGCCGGTGCCGACGGCGGGCCTGTACGACGACCTGATGGCCCAGGGCTACGAGTACGGGCCGATGTTCCAGGGCGTGCAGGCGGCCTGGCGGGCCGGCGACGTGGTGTACGCCGAGGTGGCCCTGCCGGAGGAGGCGCACGCGGACGCGGCCCGGTTCGGGCTGCACCCGGCGCTGTGGGACGCCGCGCTCCAGGCGGTGGGGATCGGTGAGCCGGTGCCCGCCGGTCGGCCGCCGTACCTGCCGTTCGCGTGGACCGACGTCACCCTGTACGCCACCGGGGCGACCGCCCTGCGGGTCCGGATCACCGCCACCGGGCCGGAGTCCGCCACCCTGCACCTCGCCGACCCCGACGGGGTTCCGGTGGCCGTCGTCGGTGCCCTCGTCTCCCGTCCGGTCCAGCTCACCACCGCCGCCCCGACCGACGGCGACCTGTACCGCATCGACTGGACGACGGTCCCCACCGGCACCCCCACCGAGTCGTGGGGCTACCTGGAGGGGATCGGCTTCGGCGTCCCCGACGTCGTGCTCGCCCCGCTCACCCCGGTCGGCGACGGCACCGACCCGGCCACCGCCGCCCGGACGGCGGTGGGGGAGACCCTCGCCCTGCTCCAGTCCTGGCTGGCCGACCCGGCGCAGGCGGCCGCCCAGCTGGTGGTGGTCACCGACGGTGCCGTCGACGGCGGCACCGACCTCGCCCACGCCCCGGTGTGGGGCCTGGTGCGGGCCGCGCAGGCGGAGAACCCGGGCCAGTTCGTGCTGGTGGACGCCGACCCGGAGACGCCGGTGGAGGACATCCTGGCGGCGGTGGGCACCGGCGAGCCGGAGTTGTCCCTGCGGGACGGCCAGGTACGGGTGCCACGGCTGACCCGGTTCGCCGGCTCCGGCGAGGTGTGGCGGGCCGACGGCAGCGTGCTGGTGACCGGTGGCACCGGTGTGCTGGGTGCGCTGGTGGCCCGTCACCTGGTCGCCGGCCACGGCGTCCGCGACCTGGTGCTCACCTCGCGGCGGGGGCTCGCCGCCCCCGGCGCGACGGACCTGCTCGACGAGTTGACCGCCCTGGGCGCGACCGTCCGGATCGTCGCCTGTGACATGGCGGACCGGGACGCCGTCGCCGCCCTGCTCGACGGCATCCCCACGCTGACCGCGGTCGTGCACACCACAGGTGTCCTCGACGACGGGCTGCTGGCCACCCTGACCCCGGCGCAGCTCGACTCGGTCTGGCGGGCCAAGGCCGAACCGGCCTGGCACCTGCACGAGCTGACCCTCGACCGGAACCTCGACGCGTTCGTGCTGTTCTCCTCCGCCGCCGGGGCCGTCGACGGGGCCGGGCAGGGCAACTACGCCGCCGCGAACGTCTTCGTGGACGCCCTGGCCGCCCACCGGCATGCCCTCGGCCTGCCCGCCACGTCGTTGGCCTGGGGGTTCTGGGAGCAGCGCAGCGGGATGACGTCCCACCTCGGCGACGCCGACGTGGCCCGGATGGCCCGCTCCGGTGTCCTGCCGATCGACTCCGAGCAGGGCCTGGCCCTGCTCGACGTGGCGGTCGCGGCGGGCGAGCCGACGCTGGTGCCGATCCGGTTGGACACCACCGCGCTGCGTGCCCAGGGGCAGCAGATGCCGGCGCTGTTCCGGGGGCTGGTCCGGTTGCCCGCCCGTCGGGCGGCGGGTGCCGGGGCCGCCCCGGTCACCGGCTCCGGACTACAGCGGCAGCTCGCCACCCTCGGCGCGGACGACCAGCGCCGGATGCTGCTCGATCTGGTCCGGGCCAGCGTCGCGGCGGTCCTCGGCCACGACAGCGGCACCGCCGTCGAACCGACCCGGGCGTTCAAGGAACTCGGCTTCGACTCGCTGGCCGCGGTGGAGCTGCGGAACAAGCTGAACACCGCCACCGGGCTGCGGCTGCCCGCCACGCTCGTCTTCGACTACCCGAACCCCGCCGCGCTCGCCGACCATCTGCACCACACCATCGTCGGCGGTCCGGCCGAGGTCCGGCCGGACGAACCGTCCCGCCCGGTGGCCGACGAACCCGTCGCGATCGTCGCGATGAGCTGCCGGTTCCCCGGCGGGGTCCGCAGCCCGGAGGAGCTGTGGCAGCTCCTCGTCGACGGCGGGGACGCCATCTCGGCGTTCCCCACCGACCGGGGTTGGGACCTCGACAGCCTCTACGACCCGGAGCCCGGCAAGCCCGGCCGGACGTACTCGTTGGAGGGCGGTTTCCTCTACGACGCGGCCGACTTCGACCCGGACTTCTTCGGGATCAGCCCGCGTGAGGCGGTCGCGATGGACCCGCAGCAGCGGCTGCTGCTGGAAAGCTCGTGGGAGGCGCTGGAGCGGGCGGGTATCGACCCGACGTCGCTCAAGGGCAGCCCGACCGGTGTCTTCACCGGCGTGATGTACCACGACTACGGCAGCCGGCTGCCCTCCGTGCCGGACGAGGTGGCCGGTTACCTGAGCAACGGCAGCATGTCCAGTGTCGCGTCGGGGCGGATCTCGTACACGTTGGGGTTGGAGGGGCCGGCGGTCAGTGTCGACACGGCCTGTTCGTCGTCGTTGGTGGCGATCCACCTGGCGGTGCAGGCGTTGCGGTCGGGGGAGTGTTCCCTCGCCCTGGCCGGCGGCGTCACCGTGATGTCCACTCCGAGCACCTTCGTCGAGTTCAGCCTCCAGCGTGGGCTGGCCGCCGGCGGCCGGTGCCGGTCCTTCGCGGCCGGCGCGGACGGCACGGCGATGTCCGAGGGTGTCGGGATGCTGTTGTTGGAGCGGTTGTCCGATGCGGAGCGCAACGGTCACCACGTGCTCGCCGTGGTGCGGGGTTCGGCGATCAACCAGGACGGCGCGTCCAACGGGTTGACCGCCCCGAACGGCCCCTCCCAGCAGCGGGTGATCCGGCAGGCGTTGGCTGTCGCGAACGTCGCCCCCGACCAGGTGGACCTGGTCGAGGCGCACGGCACGGGGACCACCCTGGGCGACCCGATCGAGGCGCAGGCGTTGCTGGCGACCTACGGGCAGGACCGGCCGGCGGACCGGCCGTTGTGGCTGGGGTCGATCAAGTCGAACATCGGGCACACCCAGGGCGCGGCAGGTGTGGCCGGTGTGATCAAGATGGTGCTGGCGATGCGCAACGGCCTGCTGCCCCGCACCCTGCACGTGGACGAACCGTCCCCGCAGGTGGACTGGTCGGCCGGGGCGGTGCGGCTGCTGACCGAGCCGCAGCGGTGGCCGGCGGTGGACCGGCCCCGGCGGGCCGGGGTGTCGTCGTTCGGCATCAGCGGCACCAACGCCCACGTCATCATCGAACAGGCACCCCCGGAGCAGGACGCGCCGGTCGAGGTCGACGTGACGGTCGCCCCGCCCGTCCTGCCGTGGCTGCTCGCGGCCCGCTCGGACGAGGCGCTGCGCGCCCAGGCCGACCTGGTCGCCGCCACCGGCGCCAGCCTCGACGTGGCGTACTCGCTGGCCACCACCCGGGCGGCGCTGGAACGCCGGGCCGTGGTGGTCGCCGCCGCCGGGGACGACGCGGTGCGCGCGCTGCGGGAGACGGCCCGGGGCGGCGACGGCAGCGAGGTGGTCCGGGGTACCCCCGTCGGCGGCAAGCTCGCCATGCTCTTCACCGGTCAGGGTGCCCAGCGACTCGGTATGGGCCGCGAACTGGCCGCCGCGTACCCGGCCTTCGCCGAGGCGCTCGAGGAGGTCAGCGCCCACCTGGACGCGAAGCTCGACCGGCCGCTGCGGGAGGTGCTCTACACCGAGCCGGACGTGGCCGACGCCGCCCTGCTCGACCAGACCGTCTACAGCCAGAGCGCGCTGTTCGCCATCGAGGTGGCCCTGTTCCGGTTGCTCGACTCGTGGGGCGTCCGACCCGACCTGGTCGCCGGGCACTCCATCGGGGAGGTCGCCGCGGCGCACGTCGCCGGGGTGCTGTCGCTGCCCGACGCGGCCACCCTGGTCACCGCGCGGGGCCGGCTGATGCAGAGCATGCGTGAGGACGGCGCGATGGTGGCCGTCGAGGCGTCCGAGGCGGAGGTACGCGGGGAACTGGTCGGCCGCGAGGCCGAACTGGGCATCGCCGCGGTCAACGGTCCGCAGGCGGTGGTGGTCTCCGGTGACCACGACGCCGTGGGCGCGATCGCCGACGGTTGGCGGGCCCGGGGCCGCCGGATCAAGCGGCTGCGGGTCAGTCACGCCTTCCACTCGCCGCACATGGAACCGATGCTTGCCGAGTTCCACGAGGTTCTCGCCGGCCTGACGTTCAGCCCGCCGCGGGTGCCCGTGGTGTCCAACCTGACCGGCCGGCTCGCCGACCCCGACGAGATCCGTGACCCCGGCTACTGGGTGCGGCACGTCCGGGAGGCGGTCCGGTTCAGCGACGGGATCACCACCCTGGAGGCCGAGGGCGTCACCACGTACCTGGAGGTCGGCCCGGACGCGGTGCTCACCGCGCTGGCCCGGGAGTGTGTCACCGACACCGACGGCGTCGCCCTGGTGCCGGTGCTGCGCAGCGGCCGGGACGAGGCGACGACCCTGCTCACCGCCCTGGCGACCCTGCACACGCGGGGCGTGCCGGTGGACTGGCGGGCCTGGTTTGCGCCGACCGGCGCCCGGGTCACCGAACTGCCGACGTACCCGTTCCAGCGTCGCCGGCTCTGGTTGAACGCGGCGGCGGAGGTCGACGGCGACGTGCCCGGCCTCGGCCAGCGTCCGGCCGCCCACCCGCTGCTCGGCGCGGTGGTCGGGTTGGCCGGCGTCGACGGCACCGTGTTGACCGGCCGGCTCTCCCTGCGGACCCATCCGTGGCTGGCCGACCACGCCCTCGCCGGGACGGTGCTGCTGCCCGGGACGGCCTTCGTGGAGCTGGCCGTCCGCGCCGGTGACCAGGTCGGCTGTGGCCTGGTGGAGGAGCTGACCCTGGAGGCCCCGCTGACCGTGCCCCCGCGTGGCGGGGTGGATCTGCAGGTGGTGGTGGGGGCGCCCGACGGGACCGGCCGTTGCTCGGTCACCGTCCACTCCCGCCCGGCGGACGGCGGTGACGGGTGGACCCGGCACGCCACCGGCGTGCTGGCTCCGGCGGCGGCCGCCGCCCCGGCCGTGGCGGCCGGCGACACCTGGCCGCCGGCCGACGCCAAACCGGTCGAGCTGGACGGGCGCTACGACCGGCTCGCCGATGCCGGCTACCACTACGGCCCGTTGTTCCAGGGGCTGCGGGCCGCCTGGCAACGCGGCGACGAGGTGTACGCCGAGGTGGCGCTCCCCGAGGACGCCTGGTCCTCGGCCGCCCGGTTCGGTCTGCACCCGGCGCTCTTCGACGCGGTGCTGCACGCCCTCGACCTGGCCGAGGCGGACCAGCCCGACGACGGGCGGCTCCAGGTGCCGTTCGCCTGGCGCGGCGTCGCCCTGCACGCCACCGGTGCCACGGCGCTGCGGGTCCGGCTGACCCGCACCGGCCCGGAGGAGGTCGCCATCGATCTTGCCGACGCCGGTGGCGCCCCGGTCGCCTCGGTCGCCGCGCTGGTGGTCCGGCCGCTCGCGACCGACCAGTTGGGTGTGGCGGGTACCGCCCACCGATCGGCGCTGTACCAGCTCGACTGGGTCCCGGTTCCGGCCGGGGACGCCGAGCCGGCCGACCGGACGGTGGTGGTGGTCGGTGACGGGGACCTCGGCCTCGGGGTGCCGCACCACCCGGACCTGGCCGCGCTCGCGGCCGACGTCGCGCGGACCGGCGTCGTGCCGCAGACCGTCGTGCTGCCCTGGCGGGCCACGTCGGACTCGCCGGTGCCGGCCGCCGCCGGGGCGCTGGACGTGGTCCAGCGGTGGCTCGCCGACGACCGGTTCGGCGGTGCCCGGCTGGCCCTGGTGACGACCCGCGCGATCGCCACCGGCGACGGCGAGGACGTGCCCCGGCCCGCCGACGCCACGGTCTGGGGTCTGGTCCGGGCCGCGCAGGAGGAGAACCCGGGCCGGTTCGTCCTGGTCGACGTCGACGGGGTCGATCCGACCGGCCTGCGGGCGGCCCTCGCCGCCGCTGCCGAGCCGCAACTGGCGGTACGTTCCGGCGGGCTGTTCGTGCCCCGCCTCGCGCCGCTGCCGGTGGCTGCCGGTGAGCTGCCCGCCGGCCCGGACCCGGACGGCACCGTGCTGGTCACCGGTGGCACCGGCGGGCTGGGCCGGCTCGTCGCCGAACACCTCGTGACCCGGCACGGCGTCCGGCGGCTGCTGCTGGCCAGCCGGCGTGGCCCGGCCGCACCCGGCGTCGACGAACTGGTGTCCCGCCTGACGGCGGCCGGTGCGGAGGTGACGCTGGCCGCCTGCGACCTGGCCGACCGGTCGGCGGTGGCGGCCCTGCTCGACGGGGTGCCCGCCGCGCACCCGCTCACCGGGGTGATCCACGCGGCCGGCGCGCTCGACGACGGTCTGCTGCCCGCGTTGACCCCGCAGCGGCTGGCGGCGGTGGTGGCCCCCAAGGCCGAGGCCGCCCGCCACCTGCACGAACTCACCCTGCACCTGCCGTTGCGCTGGTTCGTCCTGTTCTCCTCGGCGGCGGCCACGCTCGGCGCGGCCGGGCAGGCCAACTACACCGCGGCCAACGCCTACCTGGACGCCCTCGCCCAGCACCGTCGGGCGCACGGCCTGGCCGGCACCTCGTTGGCCTGGGGTCTGTGGGCCGAGTCGGGCAGCGGGATGACCGGACACCTGGGCGAGGCGGACCTGCGGCGGATGGCCCGGTCCGGGGTGGGTGCGTTGTCCACCGTCGACGCGCTGGCACTGTTCGACGCCACCACCCACCCCACGCCCGCGCTGGCGCTGCCGGTCCGCCTCGACCTGGCCGCGTTGCGGGCCCGGGCCGAGGGGGTGCCGCCGTTGCTGCGTGGCCTGGTCCGCGCTCCGGCGCGTCGGGTGGCGGCCGGTGCGGTGGCCGGGGAGCGGACGTTGGCGGACCGGCTCGCCGGTCTGCCGGCGGAGGAGGCCGACCGGGTGGTCACCGAGCTGGTCCAGGCTCGGGCGGCCGAGGTGCTCGGCCACGACCGTCCGCACGTCGTCGACATGGACAAGGGCTTCCTGGAGCTGGGCTTCGACTCCCTCGCGGCGGTGGAGTTCCGTAACAGCCTCGGTGCGGCCACCGGGCTGAGGCTGTCGGCGACGCTCATCTACGACCACCCGAGCCCGGCGGCGGTGGCCCGGTTCGTCCGGACGGAGCTGGGCGGTGAGCCGCCTACCGCGCCGTCGCTGGAGGCCGAGCTGGCCCGGTTGGAGGTGCTGCTGGACGGCACCGTCCCGGACGATGCGGAGCGGAACCGGATCACCGTCCGGCTGCAGGCGTTGATGGCACGGTGGAACGCCGCGTACGGCACGGCCAGCGTGGAACCGGCGGCCCGGGACCTGGCGTCGGTCTCCGCGGACGAGCTGTTCGACATCCTCGACGACGAGTTGGAGGCGTCGGACTGACCCTCCGGCTGCCGGACCCGAGGTCCGCCGACACTCCGGTGAACGGCGGGCCTCGGGTCTTCCCACCCGGTTGAGGGGTGGGTATTTGTCCACCTTCGACGTGGGTCCATGACCGTATCGCGTTACCGCCCGACCTCGTACGGTAGTTGCCGGACGGGGTGGACGTACGGGTTCGCCGCAGGTGCCACCAGGTGGACGCGGAGAGGCAGGGAGGATGCGGGTGCGACTCGAACAGGGAATCATCGCGAAGGTCACCCGGAGTGGGCAGCTGGAGCTGACCTCCGAGCGGGACGGACTGCGATACCGGTTCGGGGCGACCGCCGCCGCCATGTGGATCGCCCTACAGCAGCAGGGCGGCTCGCCGGAGCGTGCGGCGGGTGTTCTCGCCAGGCAATGGGCGGCCGATCCGGCGGCCACCCGGCGGGACGTCGACGTCTGGCTGGAGGACATGCTCCGCGCCGGGCTGGTGCGGGTGGAATGACGGTCGGGGTCGGACCCCTGCCGGCCCCCTGTGTCGACCCGGCCCTCGGCGGGGGAGCGGACGCGACCCCTGTTCCGGGGGGTGGATCAGTCGTCGGTGGACCCGGCTACCGCACCGATGATCAGCCGCAGCGCCGCTGCCAGTTCCCTGCCGGAGGGGGCTGCTTCGGGGTCGAGCAGCCGCTGCACCGTCAGGCCGGTCATCAGTGCCAGCAGGAACGAGCCGACGGCCTTGCGGGTCTCCTCGCTGACGTTCTCGCCGCCGTTCTGGATGACGAAGGCGGCCAGCGCGGGGCGGGCCCGGCTGTAGCTCTCGGCCAGCTGCTCCCGTAGCACCGGCAGGTGTTCGGCCAGCGCGAACGCCTCGATCCCGGCGACCCAGAGCGGTCGGTGCGAGCCGAAGGACTCGACCAGCCCGGTCCACATCGACTCCAACCGGTCCATCAGGTCGGGCTGGGTGCCGTCGCGCAGCACCCGGTCGATCTCGACGCCCCACTCCTCGAACGCCTGGACCAGAGCTGCGGTCAGCAAGGCTTCCTTGGAGCCGAAGTGGTAACCGATCGACGCCAGGTTGGTGTCCGAGGCGGCGACGATGTCGCGGGCGGTGGTGCGTGTGTAGCCGCGTTCGTAGAGGCAGACCCTGGCCCCTGCCAGCAGGCGTTCCCGATGACCCACGGGCGTCACCCTACTCGGAACGACCCCCTAATTCATCCGCCGGATGTATACGCTTGTATAGACCCGGTGATAGCTTTCGGCCATGGCTACAGCGCAGGCAAAGGCCGGCCGCCGCGAGTGGATCGGCCTCGCGGTTCTCGTCATGGTGACACTGATCATCAGCATGGACATGACCGTGCTGTCATACGCCCTGCCGTTCATCACGGCGGACCTTGAACCGACCAGCAGCCAACTCCTCTGGATCACCGACGTCTACGCCTTCGTGCTGGCCGGCCTGCTGATCCCGATGGGAACGCTGGGGGACCGGATCGGGCGCCGTCGGCTGCTGATGATCGGTGCGGCCGTGTTCGGTGCGGCATCCGTGGCCACGGCCCTCTCCACCAGTCCCGGCATGCTGATTGGGACCAGGGCGGTGATGGGCGCCGCCGGTGCGACCCTCATGCCGTCGACCATGTCGTTGATCCGCAACATGTTCCACGACGAGAACGAGCGGCGGGCCGCGATCGGGCTCTGGGCGGCCGGGTTCTCCGCCGGCGGCGTCATCGGCCTGGTGGCGGGGGGCGCCCTGCTCCAGTACTTCTCCTGGGGCACCGTCTTCGAGATCAACGTTCCGATCATGGTGCTCCTGCTGATCCTGGCCCCCCTGCTGCTGCCGGAGTTCCGCGACCCGGCGGCCGGGCGGTTCGACCTGCTCAGCACGGTGCTGGCCTTCGTCGCGGTGCTGCCGACGATCTGGGGCATCAAGCAGTTCGCCGAACACGGGGCGGACTGGCCGCCGGTGGCCGGGGTGGTCGGCGGGCTGGTCTTCCTGGCCGTCTTCGTGTGGCGGCAACGACGCCTCGCCGACCCGGTGATCGACGTCCGGCTGTTCCGCGCGCCGGCATTCAGCGCGGCGGTCGTGATGAACGTGCTGGCGAACTTCGCGCTTGTCGGCTTCATGTTCTTCATCAGCCAGTACCTCCAACTGGTGCTCGGACTGCGTCCGTTCACCGCCGGGCTGTGGTCGCTGCCGGCCGCCGCTGCGGCGGGCGTCGGCGCGGCGGTGCTGGCTCCGGTGTTGGCGCAGCGCTTCCGGCGGGCCTACGTCGCGGCCGGTGGCCTGCTGGTGGGCGCGGCCGGCTGCCTGGTGCTCGCCCAGGTCGGCGACGAGGTGGGTCTGACCCAGGTGGTCGTCGGTCAGGCGCTGATGACCGGTGGCGTCGCGATGGTGCTGACGTTGAGCGCCGAGCTGATCGTCTCCACCGCGCCGCCGGAGCGGGCCGGTGCCGCTGCCGGGCTCTCCGAGACCGGCAGCCAGCTCGGTGCCGCGCTCGGCGTCGCGATCCTGGGCAGCATCGGCACGTTCGTCTACCGGCAGCAACTCTCGGGCGCCGCACCGGACGGGGTGTCGGCGGATTCCTGGGCGACCGCCCGGGAGACCCTGGGTGGCGCGGTCCAGGAGAGCCGCACGCTCACCAGCGCTGCGGGGGACACGCTGGTGGCGCTGGCGCGCGCCGCTTTCGCCGCCGAGTTGCGGGCCGCCGCGGTCGTCGCGGCCGGAATCCTGCTGGTGACGGCGGTGCTGGCCGCCGTGCAACTACGTAACGTGGGCGCGTCGGTGCCGGGCCAGGACACGTCGGGTGGTCCGGGCGGGCCCGTCACCCCGGCCGCCGCCCGGCCGCCGGCCGACGGTTCCGCCGCCCCCGACACCGACGCCGCCACGGTCGACGCCGCACCCGTCCCGGTCGACCCGGAGCCGGTCGGCACGGTCGCCGAGGGTGCCGGCCCCACCGGTGCCGCGCCCGGCCCGGAGGTCCGGATCGGACCGCCCACGGCCGCTCCGGCCGGCACCCGTCCGGCCCATCCGGTGGCCTGAGATCCGCATCCCGCTGCCGGGCTAGGGGGGCCGGGACTCCCGCGTAGGGGTTGTCCCGGCCTCCCGGTGTTCCTACGCTCGCTTCGTCAGCGGGCACCGGCACCGCAGCGACGCTGTCGGCGTGCCGGCCGGGACACCGCTGGCCCGGGGACCTCCCGTTGTAGACGTCCCGCTGCGGGGCGCGTGCCCGCGGCGTCGATCCCCGAAGGACCAGTGATGACGGCAACGCTAGAGAACGACCTGTGGGTGCGGCGGTTCCACCCGTCGACGTCCAGCGCGATCCGGCTGGTGGCGCTGCCGCACGCCGGTGGCTCGGCCAGCTACCTGTTCCCGGTCTCGCGGGCGCTCACGCCCACCGTGGAGGTGCTGGCGATCCAGTACCCCGGCCGGCAGGACCGTCGGCACGAGCCGGTGCTGGACACCGTCGCCGCGCTGGCCGACGGGGTGTTCGGCGCGCTACGGCCGTGGCTGGACCGGCCGGTGGCGCTGTTCGGCCACAGCATGGGCGCGGTGATCGCCTACGAGGTGGGGCTGCGGTTGCAGCGGGAGACCGGCCGGCCGCCGGTGCGGCTGTTCGCGTCCGGCCGCCGGGCCCCCTCCCGGGTCCGCGACGAGCGGTACGTGCACACCCGCGACGACGCCGGGGTGTTGCGGGAACTGGCCCGGCTCAGCGGGTCGGACCCGCGTGTGCTGGGCGATCCGGAGCTGCTCCCGATGATCCTTCCCGCGGTGCGCGGGGACTACAAGGCGGTGGAGACCTACCGGGCCGATCCGGAGCAGCGCCTGGACGCTCCGATCACCGTGCTCACCGGCGACGCCGACCCGATGACCACCCTGGACGAGGCACACGACTGGCGTCGGCACACCACCGGCGAGTGTGACGTGCGGGTGTATCCGGGCGGGCACTTCTACCTCAACGACCACGCCGCCGACGTGATCCAGCTGATCGCGACCGAGTTGGCACCGTCACGACCCGGCGGGCCGACCGGCTGAT
This sequence comes from Micromonospora wenchangensis, assembly GCF_002210435.1. Classification (GTDB taxonomy): domain Bacteria; phylum Actinomycetota; class Actinomycetes; order Mycobacteriales; family Micromonosporaceae; genus Micromonospora; species Micromonospora wenchangensis. The sequence goes on along the minus strand of NZ_MZMV01000003.1, from coordinate 11,610 downwards.
CCGCGACGACGACGCAGGGGGCACCGGTAGCGCCGGTGCCCCCTGCGTCGTGCCGTCATTCGGCGATCTTGGTCCGCATGGTCCAGCGGAAGACCACCACCTGTGAGGCGTCGTCGTTGAGGCCGTCGTGGTCACCAGAGCGTTCGAAGTGCTCGTAGCCACCCAGGTAGGGCACCTTGATCCGGCCGGTACCGGCCGGTGCGCTGCGGGCCCTGGTGGTGGCCGGCAGGCCGACCGGGCCACCCTCCAGCAGCACGTCGAAGTGGTCGTCACCGCGAACGTCGCTGAATCGCCGCGGGCTGCTCACCGATGTGAGATCGTCCACGATTTCCTCCTCGGCTGGGGGCGGGGACGCTTTCGATACCGTGTCGTACGTCACTGCCCTCGGATGGTTCCAGCCTGACGGCAGGGAAAGCCCACGTATACCCGGAAGCCACCCCTAACCCGCCGGTCCACCACTGGATTTCAGCCGCCGGTCAACCTGCGGTCACTTTACCGACTGGCCGGTCGCATTTGCGATGCCTGTGCCGATGTCGCAAGGTCGACAGGAATGCGGCAAGCTATGAATTGCTCCCGTAATAGCTCCGTCTTCTCACCGAAACTCAATTTTTGCTCAAGAGTAAATTGCCCGTTTTAATGCTTCTGGCCCGTTCGATGGTGGTGTGACGAGGTCGTAGTGGTCGGAGGGGGCTGAGGGTGACTTGGCGTAAATGTTCCGGTAGGAACCCTCTGTAGTGGTCCTTTTCCAGGTCAACGACCTGCTGGCTGATCGATTCTGCGGCCGTCTGCGCAGGTGGGCGGGGTGGGCCGGTTGTTGGATCATGAATTTGCTACCGATTGGTAATTTCGTGGTCGACGCCGTCGACCCGACATAACGTCACCCTCGTGCGTAATATCAGTGACGAAGTATCACCACCCCACTACCGTCTTGTACGGGTGTCTATGTATGCTGGGGTCGCCGTCGAGGCGCGGTGAAAGCCGTCATTAAATTGACCATCTTCATTGAAGTGCCCGGTTTGCAGGCTGACGTGGTCAGTGGCCGGGTAGGCCTCGGCGGACCGCGTGGCATCGAGCCGAACGGTTTCGTCGGGGGCCTGTCCCGCCAGGCGACAGCGCCCCGTTCGATGCGTCACCGCTGACCTGGGGGGAGACGGGTGGAATTCGTGGAGAGAACCCGCGAGCTTGACATCTTGCGGGACCTTTACTCCGGAAGCATCACGGGCAGGGGACGGGTCGTGCTGATCGGCGGCCCCGGTGCCACGGGCAAGACCGAGCTGTTGCGGGCCTTCGCCGACCACGTCGAGGCGACCGGCGGTCTGGTGCTGAGCGCCGCCTGCTCGCGGGCCGAGCGACTGCTGCCCGCCGCCGTGATGGGGCAACTGTTCCACAGCGTGCCGCTGCCGGCCGAGACGCTGGGCCGCATCGCCACGTTCGTCGAGGCCGGGGAGGCCACCACCGAGGGCGCGGTCGACATCAACATGGTGCGCGGGATGTGCGCCGAACTACTCGACCTCGCCCGGGAACGGCCGCTCGTCCTGCTCGTCGACGACGTCGAGTTCGCCGATGAGGCCACCCTGCAGACCCTGCTCTACCTGCAACGCCGGCTCACCGCCGCGCAGCTGTTGGTGGTCCTCACCGAGTCACCCCAACCCCAACCGTTCAATCCGGAGTTCCGCGCCGAGCTCACCCGGCACGCCTGCTTCAGCAGCATCCAGCTGGCCCCACTCTCGACGGCTGGGGTCGTCGAGCTGCTGAGCGGCTGGATGGACCGGGAGACCGCCGAGGCGCTCGCTCCGGCGTACCACCAGGTCAGCGGCGGTAACCCGCTGCTGCTGCACGCGCTCGGCCAGGACCGGCGGGCCGCGGGGGCGCCCGACGGCACCGAGGTGGTCGTCGGCGACCAGTTCCGCCAGGCCGTCCTGGCCTGCCTACGGCGGTGGGACCCGGTGATCCTGGAGACGACCCACGGGCTGGCCCTGCTCGGCGACCTCGCCACCCCGGCGCTGCTGGGCCGGCTGCTGGACAGCAAGCCGGCCCGGGTCCAGTGGGTGCTCGACGCGCTGGCCACGTCCGGCCTGCTGGAGGCGGGCCGGTTCCGCCACCCGGCGGCGCGGGCGGCGGTGCTGCACGACCTCCCCCCGGAGGCGCTGTCCGAGATGCACGCCCGCGCGGCCGAGTTGCTGCACGCCGAGGGCGCGCCCGCCTCGGCGATCGGGGACCACCTGCTCGCGGCCGGCGGCCTGGTCGAGCCCTGGGCGATCACCGTGCTCCAGGAATCGGCGACGCACGCCCTCGCCGAGGACCGCGTCGACGACGCGGTGGAGGCGCTCAAACTGGCTCAGGAGATGTGCGACGACGCCCCCCGTAAGGCGGCGTTGACCGCACTGCTGGCCGACTGCCAGTGGCGGATCAATCCGGCAGCGGTGAGCCAGCACCTCCAGTCGCAGCGCGACGCGCTGCGCGCCGGGCACCTCTCCGAGCGGCACGCAGCGGCGCTGCTGCGTTACCAGCTCTGGCACGGCCACCGGGAGGACGCCCAGGAGACGCTGCGGCACCTGCGTTCGGCGCGACAGCAGTGGGACGCCACCACCGCCGCAGAGCTGGAGGGGTGCACCGAGTGGCTGCGGCTGCACTTCCCGGTCGCCTTCGCCGAACTCGACGCCACCCCCGGCATCCCGACGGCGACCGCGCCGGCCGTGACGGCGGCCCGCGCGGACGGTCCACTCGGGTCGGCCACCCCGTCGCTGACCGCCGTCCTCACCGACGGGGTGACCGAGGACGTGATCGCCCGCGCCGAGCAGGTGCTCGGTAGCCACCTGCTGGTCGACGTCGGACTGGAATCGGCCCTGTGCGCGTTGCAGACGCTCGTCTGGGCCGACCGGATGGACCGGGCCGTGCACTGGTGCGACGTCCTGGGGGCCGAGGCCGGGGCGCGGGGTGCCACCACCTGGCACGCCATCCTGTCCGACGTGCGGTCGCACATCGCGCTACGACAGGGCGACCTGCCGCTCAGCGAACGGTTCGCCCGCGAGGCGCTGGACGCCATGTCCCCGCACAACTGGGGTGTCGCGATCGGCTCGCCACTGTCCAACCTGCTGCTCGCCAAGATCGGTATGGACAAGCTGGACGAGGCTGAGGCGCAGCTCAAGCACGTCATCCCGGATGCCATGCGGGACACCTGGTTCTGGCCGCTCTACCTGCGGGCCCGTGGCCACCTGCACCTGGCCGGCGGACGCGTGCACGCGGCGCTCGCCGACTTCGAGACCTGCGGGCAGCTGGCCACCCAGTGGGGGCTGGACCTGCCCACCCTGCTGCCCTGGCGGGGCGATCTGGCCCAGGTCTACCTGCGGTCCGGCCGACCCGAACTGGCCCGGGGGATGGTGACCGAGCAACTGTCCCGGCCCGGTGCCGAGAACGCCCGCACCAGGGGCATCTCGCTGCGGCTGCTCGGGTCGGCGCTCGACGTCAAACAACGGGTCAACAGCCTGCGTCAGGCGGCCAACCTGCTCCAGGAGGCCGGCGACCGCTACCAGCTGTTCCTCGCCCTCGCCGCGCTCAGCAGCGCCCACTACGGGCGCGGGGAGTTCAACACCTCGCGGGTGGTGGCCCGCAGCGCGATGCAACTGGCCAAGGACATCCAGGCGCAGGCGCTGTGTCGTCGACTGCTGCCCGGCGGGGACGCCTCGGGCGGTGACGAGGCGGAGGCCCCGTCCGAGCACGAGGAGATGTCCCGGCTCAGCGACGCCGAGCAGCGGGTCGCCACGCTGGCCGCGCTGGGTCACACCAACCGGGAGATCGGCAAGAAGCTGTACATCACGGTGAGCACCGTCGAGCAGCACCTGACCCGGGTCTACCGGAAGTTGAACGTCCGGCGACGCACCGAGCTGTCGCTGGGGCTGCCGATGGACGCCACCGGGGCGGGGCTGTTGGCCGTGGCGCCGAGCGGAACCGAGCGCTCCTGGGCGCACTGGGAGTCGGCGGCGGTACAGGCGAGCTGAGCTGGTGCGGAAGGCCCTAAAGTCGACCCCGAGACGTGGGTCTAGACCCACCGCTTCGGGTCATTAGCTCCATAGAGCGCCGCCTGCCCGTTGCATAGCGTGAACGTATACCCACCGCCGTCAGGCGACGTTCTTCTGCGGGGAGCATGAGGTGAACTGGAACAAGGATAATCGGACGCCCACCAGCGGTGCCGTCGACGCGGTCCGACTGGGGGACGTACGCAAGACATACGGGCGCGGCGAGAACCGGGTCGACGCGCTGCGCGGCGTCACCATGAGCTTCCCGCGGGGCAGCTTCACCGCCGTGATGGGGCCGTCGGGCTCCGGCAAGAGCACCTTCCTGCACTGCGCGGCCGGGCTCGACGTGCCCTCGTCCGGTTCCGTGATGCTGGACGGCAAGGAACTCAGCGGCATGAACGAGAACCAGCTCACCATCCTCCGTCGTGAGCGGGTCGGCTTCATCTTCCAGGCGTTCAACCTGATGCCGGCGCTCACCGTCGAGCAGAACGTCGGACTGCCGTTCCGACTGGCCGGCCGTCGCCCGGACCGTTCCTCCGTGATTGAGGTGCTGGGCCGGGTGGGGCTGGCGGAGCGCCGCAAGCACCTGCCGAGCGAGCTCTCCGGCGGCCAGCAGCAGCGGGTCGCGATCGCCCGGGCGCTCATCATGCGGCCGGCGGTCATCTTCGCCGACGAGCCGACCGGTGCGCTCGACACCCAGACCACCATCGACGTGCTGCAACTGCTCCGCGAGACGGTGTCCAGCGGCGGCCAGACGATCATCATGGTGACCCACGACCCGGTCGCCGCGTCCGCCGCGCACCGGGTGCTGTTCCTCGCCGACGGTCAGTTCATCGGTGAGCTGGAGGCCCCCACCGCCGACGTGGTGGCCGAGCGGATGACCCACCTGACCGCGTGGCAGCAGAACCGGTCGCCGCAGTCCGCCGGCAGGGGTGGCTTCTGATGACGTACCTCGCCTGGCGCACCCTGCGCTACCGCAGGCTCGCGTTCATCGCGACCTTCGCCGCGGTCTTCCTCGGGGTGGCGCTGATCGTCGCCTGCGGTGGCCTGATGGAGACGGGCATCCGGCTGGCGGTCCCGCCGCAGCGCCTGGCGGCGGCCGACGTCGTGGTCAGCGGCAAGCAGACCTACGGCGTGCCCAAGAAGGACCCGCAGGACACCAAGGACATCAAGTCCGTGCCGCTGGCCGAACGGTACTGGATCGACCCGACCCTGGTGAACAAGATCCAGGAGGTGCCCGGGGTCGAACGGGCGATCGCCGAGTCGTCCTTCGTCGCCACCGTCGTCCGCAAGGGGGCGCCGGTGATCGTCGGCACCCAGTCGCTGGGCCACGGGTGGGAGTCGGCCCAGCTCGGGTCGTACAAGCTCGCCGGACAGCCGCCCGCCCAGGCCGGCCAGGTCGTGCTGGACCGGGCGGTGGCCACGCTGGCCCGGGTCAAGGTCGGTGACCGGGTCGACGTGGTGGTCGGTGGGGTGAGTTCCTCCTTCCAGGTCAGCGGCATCGCCACGCCGCCGGTCGAGATGGGCCAGACGGCCTTGTTCTTCTCCGGCGACGACGAGCGGCGACTCAACCCGCACACCGGCAGTGCCGATGCGATCGGCGTGGTGGCCAAGCCCGGCACCGACGTGGAGGCCCTGCGCGGCAAGATCGAGCGCACCCTCGCCGACCGCAAGCTGGTGGTGCTGACCGGCGACGACCGTGGGGCGGCCGAGTTCCCCGAGGCGGTCGGCGGGCAGGCCGGGCTCATCCCGCTCTCCGGTGTGTTCGCCGGCATGACGGTCTTCGTGGCGATCTTCGTGGTCGCCAGCACCCTCGGCCTGTCGGTGCAGCAGCGGCAGAAGGAGATCGCGCTGTTGCGCTCCATCGGCGCGACGCCCCGGCAGATCCGGACGATGGTCCGCCGCGAGGCGCTGGTGGTGGCGGTCGGTGCCGCGATCCTCGGCTGCGTGCCCGGCGTGGTGTTGGGGCCGTTGCTCTTCCACATCGTTTCGGAGGCCGGGGTCATCTCGCCGGTGGTCGAGTTCCACCAGGGCTTCCTTCCCTACCTGATCGGTCCGGTCGTCGGGATCTTCGCCGCGCTGATGGCCGCCAACGTCGCCGGTCGGCGTCCCTCCAAGATCCGGCCGACCGCCGGTATCGCCGAGGCCGCCCTCCAGCGCAAGTGGGTCACCTGGCCCCGGGTGGTGTTCTCGTTCCTCTTCTTCGGCGGCGGGTTCGCGCTGTTCCTGGTGACCGCGATCGCGATGAGGGGCCCGGTGGCCTCGGCGACCGCCGGGCCGGCGGTGATGTGCTGGGCGATCGCCATCGCGCTGATCAGCCCGGGGCTGACCAAGCTGCTGGCCGCCATGCTCAGCGTGCCGGCGCGGGCGTTCTTCGGACTCGCCGGCTACCTCGGCACGATCAACGTGCGGACCCGCGCGGTCCGGGTCGCCTCCGCGGTCACCCCGATCATGCTGGCGGTGGGCCTGGCGCTTGCCAACTTCTACATGCAGACCACCCAGAACGAGGCCGCCGAGCGTTACTTCTCCGACAACCTGCGTGCCGACGTGGTGCTCAGCTCCACCACCGGGGGATTCCCCGCCGACACGGTGTCGGCGATCCGGTCCGCGCCGGGCGTCGAGGAGGCGTCCGCGTACGTCACCAGCGCCGGTTGGATCAACAAGCCGTACGACGGGTCGCACGTCGAGTCGCCGTGGCCCCTCCAGGGGGTGAACGGGGCGAGTGCCGCCGCCATCACCGGGGTGCAGGCGAGCGCCGGCAACCTGGCCGAGCTCACCGGCGACACCGTGGCGCTGCCCGAGATCGCCGGGAAGAACCTCAACGTCGGCATCGGCGACCAGATCACCCTGCGCCTCGGTGACCGGTCGGCGGTGGACGTACGGGTGGTCGCGCTCTACCCGGCGAAGGAGGGGTACGAGACGATCATGCTCCCCGCCGAGCTGCTCGCCGCCCACAGCACCACCGGGCTGGCCCGGCAGATCCTGGTCACCGCCGAGCCCGGCACCGACCGGGACGCGCTCGCCGCCAGCCTGCGCAAGCAGACCGCCGGGCAGCCGGGGACCCTGATCGAGGGGCGCGACGCGATCACCACGTTCGCCGAACGGACCAAGACCCTGGCCTGGGTCAACTACCTGCTCGTCGCGCTGGTCGCCGGCTACACCATGATCTCGGTGGCGAACACCCTGATCGTGGCGACCGCCGGTCGCCGTCGGGAGTTGGGCATGCAGCGGCTCATCGGTGCCACCCGGCAACAGGCCCTGCAGATGCTCAGCGTCGAGGCCGGCATGGTCGCCATCATCGGGGTGGTCCTCGGGACCATCGCCTCCGTCGTCACCCTGATGCCGATCAGCATCGTGGTGCTGGGCCGCCCGGTCCCCTCCGGGTCGGTCCTGATCTACCTGGCCGTGGTGGCCGGCGCCGTGGGGCTCACCTTCGCCGCCACCCTGCTGCCGGGTCGGCGGGCGATGCTCTCCCGGCCGGCGGAGGCCGCCATCGCCGTCGAGTGACCCGAGAAACCCAGGAACGCCCCCGGTCGGACGACCGGGGGCGTTCCCGCATGACGTCGGTGCCGTGGAACCAAGCCGGCATGCCGCCGCGGCGCTGCTCCGGCAGGGCCCGGTCGGGTGGGTCAGGAGACGTCGGCGCGGGTGCCGTTGAGGTACGCCAGCACGGCCAGCACCCGACGGTTGCTGTCGTCCGCCGGGGCCAGGTCGAGCTTGGTGAAGATGCTGGTGGTGTATTTGGCGATCGCACCCTGGCTGACGATGAGGCGCTGCGCGATGGCCACATTTGAACATCCCTCGGCCATCAGCTTCAGCACCTCCCGCTCGCGTGGGGTGAGCGTGGACAGTGGCTCCCGGCGGGAACGACCTGCCAGCAGTTGGGAGATCACCTGCGGGTCCATCGCGGTGCCTCCGCCGGCCACCCGGCGGATGGCGTCGACGAACTGGTCGCTGTTGAGCACCCGGTCCTTCAGCAGGTATCCGATGCCGCCGCTGGCGTCGGCGAGCAACTCTTTGGCATACAGCTGCTCGACGTGCTGGGAGAGCACGAGGATGGGCAGGCCGGGGCAGCGGCGTCGGGCCTCCAGGGCAGCCTGGATCCCCTCGTCGGTGAACGTCGGGGGAAGTCGCACGTCGACCACCGCGACCTCGGGGCGGATGGTCACCAGAGCGTCGAGCAGCGCCGGTCCGTTGTCGACCGCCGCGACGATCTCGAAGTCGTACGACTCGAGGAGCTGAACCATTCCCTGCCTCAGGAGGAAGAGGTCCTCGGCGAGTACAACGCGCACGGCAGCTCCAGGATCGCGACGGTCGGCCCACCTTCGGGACTGCTGAGGACGAGCGTCCCGTCGAACGTAGCACAGCGCCGCTCGATGCCCCGGAGTCCGGTGCCGAGGGTGGCGTCCGCGCCGCCCTGACCGTTGTCGATCACCACCGCCCGCAGTAGACCCGCCTCGTGACGCACGTCGATGCTGACCCGGTCGGCGTTGGCGTGCTTGACCACGTTGTTGAGCAGTTCGGACAGGGCGAAGTAGACGGCGGACTCCGCCGGGGCGGCCATCCGGCCGGGCACGTCGGTGGTGACCTCGACGTCGACCGGGCTCTCCAACGCGATGGCCCGGATGGCGTCCTCCAGGCCCCGCTCGGCGAGGACCGGTGGGTGGATCCCCCGGATCAGGCAGCGCAGCTCCTCCAGCGCGGAGGCGGTGGCGTTGCGCGCGTCGACCAACAGGGTCTCGGCGGCGTCCGGATTGGTCCTCAACTGGCGGTTGGCCGCACCGAGCTTCATGCCGATCGCGACCAGCCGCGCCTGTGCGCCGTCGTGCAGGTCCCGTTCGATCCGACGCAGCTCGGTGGCCTGGATGTTGATCACGTCCGAACGGGTCTCGGAGAGGTGCCGCATCCGGGAGGCGATCACCGAGCGTTCACTCGGCCCCAGGAGCGACCGGGCGAAGTGCGCGTGGCCGGCCGTCACGTGCGGGGCGACGGCCGCCCAGAACGCGAACACCGCGAGACTGACCAACGCCCCGAGCGCCGCGTGTGGCCAGGAGTCCAGCGCGGTGAAGCCGTACCAGAAGTTGACCCCCGACTCCCGCATCAGCATCCAGAACCCGGTGGAGAGCACCAACCCCTCCACCGAGTAGACCAGCAGGGTGAGCGGCAGCAGCCCGAGGGCGAACCCGACAAGCGTGTTGAGCAGCAGGAACAGCAGGTCCCGCCAGGTCGCCGGGTCGGTGAGAATGGACCGGCAGCGCTGCACCCAGCCGAACATCCCCGGTTCCAGCGGCGGCAGGGGAAGATAGGGCGTGGCGATCGGTACCCCGCAACGGGCGGCGACGTTCCGGCACAGCCCGGTGAGCCGGCGGACCAACGGTGTGACCAGTGGCAGCAGCAGCACCCCGACACCGAGCAGGATGAACGCCGTGGCGAGGGTGGTGACGATGAAGAGGACCAGGCTGAGTGCGGCGGTGGCGACGAGCACCACGCCCCGCCCGGTGGCGTACAGGGCCCGGGTCAGTGCCCGCCCGGTGAGGCCGATGGCGACGGCGACGTCCATGTTCTCCGGCTCTCTCGGTCAGGGTAGATCGATGGTGGTGCCCGCACTCAGTGGCGTGTCGTGGACGACGAGTTGGCGAAGTTCGGTGCCGACCGGTGTGTCGTAGACCAGCGCCCCGCTGACCGTCGCACCGGGCTCGATCTTCTTCGTCAACCGTTGCGTGTCCGGATAGTAGAGCAGGGAACGGGTGTCGGGGGTGTATCCCCGCCCGTCGGCGTCTACCAGCCGCTGGCTGAGCGGCCAGACGATGGTCCCCTTGGACCCCGTGTTGAGCACGTCGACGTCGACCATGCAGAACACGCCGTCCGCCTTCTGGGTCAACGGCCAGAATCCGATCTCCCGCGACCCGCAGTGCACCCCCGTCACGGTGAACTCCAGCGACCCGTCCTGACCGGTCGCGGTGGCGGGGGTGGGGCTCGGGGTGGGCGACGGGCTCGGGGTGGGGCTCGGGGTGACGATGCCGGTCGGCGCGGACGGACCCGGCCCGGCCGACGGCGCGTCCCGCTGGTCGGCCTGGCGCAGCGCGACGACGCCCAGCACGACGAGGGCCACCACCGCCACCACCCCGGTCAGCATCGCCGGCCAGGACGGCGGCGGGCGACGCGGCGGCGGCGTCGGGGCGACCAGGGTGGCCGGCTGGCCGGTCGCCGGGTACCACCGGGTGCCGTCGAGCTGCTCGGTGGTGGCCGCCACCGGTTCCACCGCCGACCGGATGCTGGCCGTGTCGGCGCTGCCGACCAGGATCAGCATCGCCTCCCGGGCGGTGGGACGCTGGTGGGGCTCGGTGCGCAACGCCCGCGCGACCACCGCGGCCAGGCCGGCGGGCAGGCCGCTCAGGTCGGGCGGGCCGGCCGGGTGGACCCGGGGGTCGACCGGCAGCCGGCCGGTGGCGGCCCAGCCGACGAGGATGCCCCAGGCGTAGACGTCGGCGGGCTGGGCCGGCGGGAAACCGGCGAGTCGTTCGGGGGCCAACCAGCCGGGCGTGCCGTACGAGGGCCCGGTGGTCGGGTCGAACGCCTCGATCAGGCTCGCCAGGCCGAAGTCGATGACCTTGGGGCCGAACGGGGACAGCAGGACGTTGCGGGGGGTCAGGTCGCCGTGGGCCAGCCCGGCGGCGTGGATCGCGGTGAGCCCGGCGGCCACGCCGACGGCCAGCGCCTCGGCCTGCGGGCCGGAGAGCGAGCCGTGCCGGGTCACGTGCTCGTGCAGGGACGACCCGGTCACGTACTCGGTGACGAGGTAGGGGACCGGTCCCTGCGGGTCGGCGTCGAGCACCCGGGCGGTGCAGAAGTCGGCCACCCGGCCGGCGGCGGTGACCTCGCGGGCGAACCGTCGCCGGAACTCCGGCCGGGCCCGCAGCTCGTCGTGGACGACCTTGACCGCCACCCGGCCCCCGCCCGGGGCGTCGGCCAGGAAGACCACCCCCATGCCGCCCGAGCCGAGCAGGCGACGAAGCCGGTAGGGCCCGACGTGCTCCGGATCGCCCGGCCGCAGCGGTGACCCCGGCTCGGCCACTGCGCCGCTGGTCAGCTCGCCCATGTAGACAAGTGTCCCATGGCGGGTCGAGGCACGCGCCCCCTGCGCCGTCCTTGGTGGACGCCCCGCAGCGCCCGTCGTCCGGCCGCCCGCAGGTGGGTGGGGGTAGGGGATCGCTAAGGGTTGGCACGGCCGGGGCCGGACCCTAGCGTGTGGTCGCACGCGCTCGCCGGCGCTTGATGCGGTCGGCGACCCCGCAGGTTGACGCCGGGGTCGCCGACCCCGGCGGTACGGACCTGCGCCGCCGTACCGCGCCGGCCGATGGCTGCGCTGGTACCGCCGGGGCCGGGTGTCGGCCCGCCGTTCGCCGGCAACGCACCGTCGCGGTGCGGGTCGCGCAGCAGAGAGGGACGTGATCGCCCATGACCTCCACGACACGGTACGACGATGCGCCGGCGGCGGAGGGTGGGACCCCCGGCAGGACCGAGATCCGTCAGTTGGACCGGGTGGTGATCCGGTTTGCTGGTGACTCGGGTGACGGGATGCAGTTGACGGGGG